>JAEVYU010000085.1 GCA_023392595.1 Bacillota bacterium
TGGCCTGTGCACTCATCGCCCTGGCCTGTGCACTCATCGCCCTGGCCTGTGCACTCATCGCCCTGGCCTGTGCACTCATCGCCCTGGCCTGTGCACTCATCGCCCTGGCCTGTGCACTCATCGCGCCGTCCGTTTTTCCCCTCCATCGACATCCCGGCGTTCCATTCCGGTCAACCCCGGTTGTTTTTTCAAAGAAGGCAGCGATTAGGGTACCAGGATAAATTCTTGAGTGAGGCGTTCAGAAAATAAACGATTCCTTGCCGAAGGGATAGTATAAAAAATGAAAACCGGAACCCAGCCAAAAGCTCTGGATTCACGAAATTGGCAGGATTTAAAGATTCACCGGGAAAAAACTCCCACCACAAAATTCAACTGTTAAAAAAGACCTTCCCCATGGGGAGCTAACTCTTGAAACCAAGACGGCATCCGGGGTTGTGGGGCAGTGAGGCAAATGAGGGTTGTCTAAAATATATATGAAAGAGGATCTAGAAAAAGATTCCTTTGATCCAGAAAAAGGTCACAACCGTTTCGGAAAACATAGCCTCCAGTTCTTCTTGGCAAACGTTCTACACCCGCACCCTCCGGATTTGAAGAATGCCGACCCTCAAAAAAAACCCCAAATAGGCCATAAGTATCACAATCGACACTCCCGGCGCCATTCCCGCGGGGCCGCTCTGCCGTAACGCATAACTGGCATGAGTCAGCGGCAATATCTCAATGATATAGCGCAAAAAGAGCGGTAAATGGCCGGTTGAAAAAAAAGTAGCGCATAAAAACGACATCGGCGTCAGTACGTAGGTATTAAAATTACTCATCTCCTCATGAGAATTCATCACCATCGCCGCCACCAGTCCCAAGGAGGCAAAAACAGCGCAATTCAAAAACAAGGCCAGCAGAAATAGCCAGCCGATCCTGACGTGGGCGCCGAAAAGATATGCCAACATCAGAATCACCGCCGAAGAAATCAATCCCCGTAAAACCCCGGCCAGGACTTTACCTACCACATAGGAAGCAGGGCTAATGGGAGCCAGCAAATATTCTTCCAATGTCTTATGATAGAGCCGGCTCATATTCACCGGCGTCCCCACGGCGTTAAAGCTGATATTCATGGAATTTAACGCCAGAATCCCCGGTACAATGAAATCCAGGTAATTGCCATGATCCATTTGAAGATTGCGGCCCAACCCCCAGCCGAAAGCGACCAAATATAACACCGGCGAAACCATCCGCGCCAAAATATAACGGCCCAGCCGCCGTTTCAAAACAAGCCAGTCCCTCCAGAATACCGTCCAAATTTGTCCCGCCGCCATCGCTATCGCCATAGCCGTCACTCCCCCACTTTCCTGCCGGTAAGTTCGATAAAGACATCCTCCAGATTGGAACGGCGAATCGTGGCCGCCGTGGACAATTGGGCCGCAAAGCGCGCCGCTGCTAAACGATCCGCAAAAAACCGCCCTTCGGGATCTTCCTCCTGCCGCCACTCCACCACATACTCGCCTAAGCCCCGGCATAAATTGGCAGGGGAATCGAGGGCGATGCGTTTTCCCTGGTGAAGAATAGCCACCCGGTTGCATAAGTTTTCGGCTTCTTCGATATAATGGGTGGTCAACAAGACGGTAAGACCTTCACCGGCCAGCATACGGATGAATTCCCACAACCTCCGCCGGACCGCCGGATCAAGTCCCACCGTCGGTTCATCCAAAAATAAAATCTGTGGTTGATGCAATAAGGCCCTGGCAATCATCAACCGTCTTTTCATTCCGCCGGAAAAATCCTGCACCATGTCGTCGCTTCGTTCCGTCAATTCCACCAATTCCAGCAGTTCCCCGATTCTACGCTTCCTGGTCCCGGCCGGAATCCGGTGCAGTCTTCCGTGTAACTCCAAATTTTCTCTGGCGGTCAATTCCAGATCCAGGTTGAAATGCTGGGATACTACGCCGATCATGGCCTTGATCCGCCTTTCATCCTCGGGAATCCGGTAGCCGTTTATCATAATCCGGCCTGCGTCGGCCGAGGTCAATGTGGTCAGCAACTTAATCACCGTTGTTTTCCCGGCTCCGTTAGGCCCAAGCAGTCCAAACAACTCACCCTTCTCAATCGATAAGTCCAGGTTATCAACGACTGTCCGGTCAGCGTATTTTTTGGTCAATTTCATGATTTCAATCATTTTGATGACCACTCTTTCGATCGGTTTCTGCCGAAGCGGCAATCCCCTTGGCCAGGCAAACCGGCCTCCCGTTGGGGTCCAGCCAAAAATCGGCCTCAACGCCAAATACCGCCCGGAGCATTTCCCCGGTAATCACTTCGGCGGGGCGGCCGCTGGCATACAAGCTTCCCTGGGACAGCACCGCCACAGTATCGGAATAACGGGCCGCGTAATTGATATCATGCAGCGCCATGATCACGGCGATATTCTGTTCCTGATTCAACCGGGCCAACAAGTCAAGGACTTCAAGCTGATGATAAAGGTCCAGATAAGTGGTGGGTTCATCCAGCAGCAAAATCCGGGGTTTTTGCGCCAAGGCCATGGCTATCCAAGCCCGCTGCCGTTCTCCTCCGGACAAAGTGTTGAGGGGCCGTAAGGCCAGCGGCAGCAATCCAGTCTGCTCCAAAGCCCATTCCACCACAGTTTTATCTTCCACGCCCGAACTGGCGGCTACACGCGACGGCCATCGCCAGCTTTGATGAGGAAAGCGGCCGTAGGCAACCAAGTCCCCCACCGTCAGATCGCCGGAACTATGGGGCGCCTGATGCAAGATAGCCAGCCCCCTGGCAAGTTCCTTGCCATTCAATTCCTTGATATCCTTCCCGTCAAGCAGCACCGTTCCTTGGCGCGGTTTTAAATTGCGCGCCAGTATCCGCAACAAGGTGCTCTTGCCTGAACCGTTAGGCCCGATAATGGAGATGATTTCCCGCCCCTTGATGGACAAGGACAATCCATGAATGACGGTTCGCTCTCCAAAGCAGGCCGAGATTTGATTAGCCCTCAATACAGCGCTCATTACCTTTCCCTCCTGAGCAGATAAAGAAAAAAGGGAGCTCCTAAAAAAGCCATAATCACTCCCACCGGCATCTCCACCGGGGCCAGCACCGTGCGGGCCAAGGTATCGCAAATCACGATCAGAGCCATTCCCAATAAGGCCGAGCCGGGGAGTAAAAAGCGGTAATCGGAACCGAGGAGCAGACGGATTGTGTGAGGCACGATCAAACCCACGAACCCCAATAGACCGACGATACTTACCGCACTGGCGGCCAGTAAGGCCGCCACCGCGGTCATCACCAGCCGGGTCGCCTCCACACGAAGCCCTAAGCTCCTGGCCGTTTCATCCCCCAGACTCAGGATATTTAAGCGCCCCGCGCCTGCAAAAGCCACCAGGCCGCCCAGGAGCGAGTAGGGCAAAATGATCTGGAGATGGGGCCAGCTTCTGGCAGTCAGCCCACCGATCATCCAGATCAAGGCCCCATGAACCCGGTCGCTGTAAAACACCAAAAGGGCCGAGATTCCCGAGCCTAAAAACGCCGAAACGGCGACCCCGGCCAAAATCATCCGCAGCGGCCGCACGCCGTCTTTCCAGGCAAGAATATAGATCAAGGCCGCGGCCCCCATCGCCCCGATAAAAGCCACCGGCGTCAACAAGGTTTGCATTTTCGGATAAAGCACCAGAACGATGATTCCGGCCAGGCCGGCTCCGGAAGAAATCCCGATCACATGGGGATCGGCCAATGGATTTCTCATCACCGCCTGCAAAATGGCTCCCGCCAAAGCCAGGTTCATTCCCACCAAAGCTCCGACCAGGGTCCGCGGCAGTCGGATATTCCAGATAATCTGGGCCTGGAAGCCGGATTGATGATTACCAAGGGCTTTGATGATTTGCTCCGGAGTAATGTCGACCGCGCCCTTCATCAGGCTCAAGGTCATCCCGGCGACCACCCCGGCGGCCAGGGCAACCAGTACCGTAATCCGCCAAATCCGGCGATCCATAAAACGAAAACGGTTCCCTACCGGAATTCTCTCATTTTCCAACGGCGTAAACCTCTGGGTAGACAATTTGGGCCATGGTTTCCGCAGCTTCAGGAATTCGCGGGCCCGGATTTAACAAAAACAATTCCGAAGGCAAAAAGACCATCTTTTGGTTACGTACGGCCCGTAAAGCGGCCCAGGCCGGGTTATTTTCCACATCCTCGCGGATGGTTTTTTCAATTTCCTCTTTTTTGCCCATGGTCACCACAAAAATGAAGTCGGGATCGCTGGCCACCAATTTTTCCAGGCTATAGGGAGTCAGGTCGGAACCGCTGTCCATGGGCTTGCTGCCTGCCACCACGTTCTGCAAACGCAACAATTTTGCCGTGTTGCCGGCGATACTGTTTTCCAGTTCCAAAGTCACGCTTTTGGCAGTGGCATGAAGAATGGCGATTTTAGTGGTTTTGGCGGGAAGCTTATCCGTAATCAACTTCAACTTTGACTTCATGGATTCCAGCATAGCTTGGGCCTTTTTCTGGGTACCGGCAAGATTCCCAAACAAAGTGATTTTCGCGAACACATCATCATAAGTTTTATATTGGAGGACTATCACCGGGATATTATTGCTTTCCAATACCGGAACCAGCATATCATGCATTCCCTGCATGGCAATAACCAAATCAGGCTGCAAAGCCACAACTTTTTCAACATTGATATGATAAACAAACCCAATTTCCGGGATCTCCCGGCCCTGTTCGGGTAAATCGCCGAGTTTGGCGCTGGAATTGGGACGGCCGACGGCTTTCCCGCCTACCGCATATAAAAGATCCAGAAATGACGGTGACAGTACCACAATCCGCCTGGGTTTATGCTTCAAAACAATAGCCCGCCCGGCATCGTCCGCTATTTTTAAATAACCGTCCGCCGTAGCGCCGCCGGATGCGGATTGCCTGGCCTGGAGTCCGGAAGATGTTATCAATACTGCGACGGCGATGAAGATACCCATCACACTTAAACGTAAATTTCCCTGCAAATCCATCCACCTCTTTATTTCCCGATCAATATTCAATCATAAAGGCAAGCAAGCCCGTCCGTCATGGTTTACTGCGGCGCCCTAAGATCGTCGACAAGTAATTCACCCCTTGATCGCCAATATTCTTTAGATCACGAACCACTTGTTCACCGTCCAAACCGCAGCGGCTGACCATTACGGCATGTTCCGCCTGTCCATGACGGTTCAGCTTATCAACCACCTGCCGGTAATTTTTATAAACCTTCATCATCACTACATTATCGGAAATTTCCAAAATCCGGTCCATTTTCTCTTCCGAAATGGTTGCCGGAATAATACTCAATATATCTTCCCCTTCAGCCAGCGGATAACCAATCTTGCTCCCGATTGCGCAAAAAGCCGGCACTCCCGGAACGGTTTCCACCGGGTACCCGCAGTTTTCCAATAAGTGAAATATATAAATGTAGGTGCTGTAGAACATCGGGTCGCCCAAAGTCAGAAAAACAACTTTTTTGCCCTCGGCCAGCAATTCAAGAATAACGTTTCTATTTGCCTCCCAGGCCTTTGATAGAGTCTGGTCATGATAGACCATGGGAAAAACCATTTGGACAATCGCTACATCCGCTTTTAAAAAAGGTTTGGCGATAGCCAAAGCCGTACTGTCGTCCTTTTTTTCCGTCTTGGGCGCTAAGATCACATCAGCCGCTCCAATCACTTTCACCGCCTTCACGGTAAGCAGTTCGGGATCACCGGGGCCGACGCCGACGCCATAAAATGCTCCTGCCATGATTGATCTCCTCATCAATAGTAAACTTCCGCTCGGCTTAAAGATCAACCCCGGCCTACAAAGGCCGGAATTGATCCGGAACGATTGCCGGTTTATTGGATATCCGGGATCGAAGGCTTGTCTTCTCCCCGCTTGGTATATTGACCGTCGATGGCGTCTTTCACATGTTGGACATAAATATCTTGAATGCCCGCATTTTCACCCAGTCCGTGGATGTAAGTTTTTACCTGGTATCCGGCCTTTTGAAGCTGAGATTTAAATGAATCTTCTTCATCGCCTGCCATATCATTGTTGGCGTGATCTCCGGCAACCAGCATAAACGGCATTAAGGTCACCGTCTTGATTTTATTCTTTTTCAGTTTCGCCAATAAATTCTCTACGGTCGGATATCCTTCCACTGTAAAGGTAAAGACATTTTTAAGGCCTGCATCTTCCAACTTTAACTGCAGCGCGGCATAGGCGGTATTGGCCGGGCTCACGCCGCCGTGGCCCATCAGGGCGACTGCATCTTGGGGGCCAAGTTTGGGCAACTGTTTTTGAATGGCCTTGATGGCGATTAAATAATCATCCGGTTTTTCCCCTTCTTGCCCCGTGTAGTAAAGCAGCGGACGGCCGACTGCTATTTTGGCAAAGTCCTTCTCATAGCCGGCTACTGCCTTATTCAGCTTTTCATACTCCTCGCCGGCTTCAATATGAAGGGGTTGGATGATAACTTCCGTATAACCATCCGCCTTTAATTTTTCCAAAGCTTGTCTTTCCGTATCAACCTTTAAGCCGTCCCGCTCGGCCAGCCTCTTAATGATGATCCGTGAAGTAAAAGCGCGACGCACTTCATAATCGGGAAAAGCCGCCCGGATTTTGTTCTCCACCGCTTCGGTGGTCACTTTGCGGGTATCCGCAAAGGTGGTGCCGAAGCTTACCACCAGAATCGCTTTTTTTCCGGCTTGTCCCTCCGCGGCATAAGCGTCAAAGTTGACCGCTTCCAAACCCAGGGTTATCAAAAACGCAACCGTCAAGCAACGAATGATTTTTTTCATGGAATTCGACTCCTTTAAATGATTTAACAATGAAATAAATTTCCTGCACGGGTTAAACTGTCTCCGGCTAAGGAACTTTCCTGTGAAAGGCTTGATGGGCTTTCAACTTAAAACAACACCTCCCTATCGCTCGTAGGTTGGATATTCAATCATTACAGGCAGGTCTTCTGGCTCAAGCGTCAATATTCTCCAAACCTTCCCGGTTTTCCAGTGGCGTTTACCTGGAGAATTCTGCTTTTACAGCGGCGGGACCACGTGGGATTTTCACCCGACTTCCCTTTTCACCGGTTTATCATGGATGATGAAATCCTAACCGGCACCTGTAATTGATGAAACAATGTTATCTATAAACCCCAAAAATAATAACCCGCACGTGCACGCGTTGTTTGGGTGCGTTTGGGGGTTCTGACTTTAAAATTCAATTCCTTTCCTGGCCTTAATTCCCCGGCTGTAAGGATGTTTCACCGCTTTGATTTCCGATACGTAATCCGCCAGTTCCACCAAATCCGCCGGGGCGTTTCTACCGGTCATCACCAGTTCCAAAGCGCCGGGCTTTTCCCGCACCCATCGGGCGACATCATCCAGGGGAAGCAGGCCGTTGGAAATGGCGGCCATGATTTCATCCAGGATCAACAAATCGCATTGACCCCGACTCCCCAAATCTTTGGCGGTTTCCCACAATCCACCGGTCCCGGACCGGACAGCCTGCAATTCCTGGGGATTCATATCTTTGATGAATTTGACCTTATCCGGATTGCGATAAACTTTAAATATTTCTCCCAGCCCCCGGAGTATCTTCAACTCCCCGGTGTCCGTCCCTTTAAGAAATTGAACCAGGGCCACTCTTAAATCCCCGCCGCAAGCTCTGATGCCCAAACCGAGCGCGGCCGTTGTTTTCCCTTTGCCCTCACCGGTATAAATATGTACCAAACCCTGCAATTTTCGCTCATCCTTTCCTTTTTTACCCGAAGTTTTTATCATCCGGCATAAAGGACCGTTCTCTGTATTTTAAAGTCAAGCCTACCGGCTTTTCCAGTTTTCCATCATCCGGTAAATCCCTTTGAGATCCAAATTTTGGCGCAAATGATCCGCCAGTAAATCATATTGACTTTCTTTGAAGGCTTGATAATCCCCGGAACCGCCCTGAATTGGCTCAAAACCTTTCCGCCTCCGGATATTGTTGATGAGCCCCAGGGTAAATTGAAGATTGTCAAAAAGGCCGTGCAGGTAAGTACCGAAAACATTCCCCTGAATGTTACAAACTCCGCCGTCAAAAACCCGCTCCCGACCCTCGCCCGGATGACCGCTGAAGCGGATAAAAGGGACTGTGCCGTCCTGAGGGGCGGTGACTCCCATATGGATTTGATAACCGGCCAGGCGGGTCCCTTTCAATCCTTCTAAAAGCCCGGCGTCTTCACAAACCTCTCCCCTGCTCTGGATGGTGGTTTTTTCCCGTTCCATGACAGTGGAAACATTGAGCAACCCCATTCCCGCCGTTTTTTCCCGGCTGCTCTCCACCCGGTAGGGATCGGCGATGGTTTTACCCAACATTTGATAACCGCCGCAGATTCCGAAAATTTCCACCCCTTGACGGTGCTTACGGATAATGGCGCTTTCCAGGCCGTTTGTCCGGAGGTATTCCAAATCCCCGATGGTATTTTTGGTCCCCGGCAGGATGATCAGGTCCGCTTTTTCAAGTTGCGACGCCGTTTCGGCATAACGGATATTCACATCGGCAATATTCTCAAAAACGTTAAAATCGGTAAAATTGGAGATCCGGGGCAGTTTCATCACTGCGATCTCCACTCTCGCCGCAACATTTCCCCGCCTGCCAAAACGCTCGGTCAGACTATCTTCATCCTCAATATTTAACGGCAGGTAAGGTACAACACCGAGAGTCGGGACTTGAATCCGTTCCTCCAGCATCCGAAGGCCGGGTTCTAAGATAGCGGCATCGCCACGGAATTTGTTGATAATGGTTCCTTGGACCCGCCGCCTTTCGCTTTCGGTAAGCCAAAGCATGGTGCCGGCCAGGGAAGCAAAAACACCGCCCCTGTCAATATCGCCCACCAGCAACACCGGGGCATCGGCCAACTCCGCCATGCCCATGTTGACGATATCCTTATCCCGCAGGTTGATTTCAGCCGGACTGCCGGCGCCTTCGATAACGACGATCTCGTTCTCCGCGGCCAGGGAGTTGTATACTTCTTGAATCATTCCGGCCAGTTGGGGTTTATAATCATGATATTCCACAGCGGACATATTACCGTAAACCTTGCCCCCGATAATAACCTGGGAATTTCGGTCGGTGGTCGGTTTCAACAATACCGGATTCATCCGGACATCCGGAAGCAATCCGGCCGCCTCTGCTTGAACCACCTGGGCCCGGCCCATCTCCAAACCATCGCTGGTAATAAAGGAGTTCAAGGCCATGTTTTGAGATTTGAAGGGCGCCACCCGGTAGCCGTCCTGTTTAAAAATGCGGCACAAACCGGCGACAATCCAACTTTTGCCGACCGAGGAGGCCACACCCTGAATCATCAAGGGTTTCGCTTTCATAGGTGATCCGTTCCTTTCCCCCATTCCCGGCAATGGTGGAGAAAATTCTCCGCCAATTCGGGATTGGCCCAAAAATGGAGATGGGGATAACCCGCCAATACGTTTTGATAGGTCATCCCTCCGGGCCAATTTTCCGTTGTTCCACTCCCGCGCCGCTTTGAAACTTGAAAAGCCCCGGGCGCCTCTTCTCCCCGCGGGCCCGCCGCAACCAGCCGGGAATAATGAAATTCATGAGCGCGGATTTTGGCGCCGGCCGGTCCTAAAACAGTCGCCCGGGTCATCGTAAGTTCCACATATCCGAAATGCTGCAAGGAATCGGTCATTTCGCTGTCCACCGGGAAAATACCGCACATCTCATGAACCTTTCCTTGCTGATCCGCTAAAGTCCGACAAAGATACATCATTCCGCCGCATTCCGCATAAACCGGCAGCCCGGCCTGGACTGCCCCGCGCACGCTTTCCCGCATCGGGCGGTTCGCGGAAAGCCCCGCCGCAAAAAGTTCCGGATAACCGCCGCCCAAATAAAGGCCGCTAATGCCTTCCGGTAAGCTCCGCGCCGACAACGGGCTGAAAAAAGCCAGCTCCGCCCCAAGGTGCTCCAATAAATCCAAGTTGTCATGATAATAAAAATTGAAGGCGGCATCTTTGGCCACCGCCAGTCTCACCGGGCCTGTCCCTCTGGATAAAGGCGGCGCTGGTCCGGACTCAACGGTTTCCACTTCCCGGGCGAGGCTTTTTAATAATTCCAGGTCGATGGTTTGTGCCATTTCTTCTTGCAGGCGCTCCAACTTCCCGTCGAAACCGGATATTTCATTTTGGAAGACCAGCCCCAAATGACGGGAAGGCAGCGCCAGTTCCTCCATGTTCGGCAGATAGCCGATAACTTTCAAGCCATTTTCTTCTGCGATGATTTGCTTTAAGAGCAAAAAATGGCTCTTGCTTTTCAACTGGTTGAGGATGACCCCTCGGAGGGGCAGATCGGGGATAAATTGCTGATAACCCCGAAGCAACGCGGCGATGCTCAACCCCATTCCGGCAGCGTTCACCACTAAAACCACCGGCGCTCCCAAGATCCGGGACACTTGGGCGGTGCTGCCCGAAAGGGAATAACCCCCCTGCCCGTCAAAAAGGCCCATAACCCCTTCGATTACCGCTAAATCCGCATCGCCGAAGTTCTTAACAAAAAGATGCCGCAAGACATCTTCGGCCAACATCCAGGAATCCAAATTAAAGGAAGGCCGTCCGGTGGCGTATTGATGAAACAGTGGGTCGATATAATCCGGGCCCACTTTATAAGGCTGTACCTTAAGGCCTTGACGCCGCAATAATGCAAGCAACCCGATGGTAAGCGTCGTTTTACCGCAACCGCTGCCGGCTCCGGCGATGATCACCCGCGGCATGGCCATTCTCGTCACCTCAATGCCGGTTATTTCCGGCTCAAAAATTCTTCAAACTCTCAATTCTTGCTCCCCGGCCAGATCCCAGAAGCTTTCTTCAATGGCCGCGGCGGTCCGCTCCAAATCCGCCTGGGTATGGGCCATGGACAAAAATAAAGCTTCAAATTGGGAAGGTGGCAAATAGACACCCCGGTTCAACATCAATTGAAAATAACGGGTAAATCTCCGGGTATCCGAACGGAGCGCAGTCCGGTAATCGAACACCGGCCCGTCGGTGAAAAAGGCGCTCATCAGGGAGCCGACCCGGTTTACCGTAAGCGGGACGCCATACTTGGCAGCTGATCTTACAAACGCATTCTCCAGAAATTGAGTTTTTCTGTCCAATTCTTCATAAAGTCCGGGACTCGCTTGTAACAGCCGCAAGGTGGCAATTCCGGCCGCCATGGCCACCGGATTGCCGGATAAAGTACCGGCCTGGTATACCGGTCCCAAAGGGGCCACCATTTCCATGATTTCTCTTTTACCCCCGTAGGCGCCCACCGGCAGGCCACCGCCGATAATCTTGCCCAGGGTCGTCAAATCCGGAGCAATGCCGAAATAACCTTGCGCTCCGTGATAAGATACCCGAAAACCGCTAATCACCTCGTCAAAAATCAAAAGAGCTCCATATTCTTCCGTCAAACGCCGCAGAAGCCTCAAAAATTCGGGCCTCGGAGCCACCACCCCCATATTGCCCGCCACCGGCTCCACAATCACCGCCGCCAGTTCGGAACCGCTTTGGCGGAATAAATTTTCGATATAGTCGGGGTCATTATAAGGGGCCGACACGGTTCCGGCCACCAATTCCGCAGGTACCCCGGCGCTGTCCGGCCGGCCCGCGGTGAGCAAGCCGGACCCGGCCTTTACCAACAAACCGTCACTGTGTCCATGGTAACATCCTTCAAACTTGACGATCTTCGAACGTCCGGTAAAAGCGCGGGCTAACCTCAGGGCGCTCATGACCGCCTCGGTGCCGGAATTGACCATCCGCACCATTTCCACAGCGGGAAGCGCCTGGCAAATCATCTCCGCCAAAAGGATTTCCCGCTCCGTGGGGGCGCCAAAACTGGTCCCGTCCCGGGCGGTTTCCACAATGGCTGCTATTACGTCGGAATGGGCATGGCCCAAAATTAAGGGGCCCCAGGAACAAACATAGTCCAGATATTCATGGCCGTCGGCATCAATAATCCGGCAGCCTTTCGCTTTTTGAATAAACGGCGGATTCAGGCCCACATTTCGGTATGCCCTGACCGGGCTGTTGACGCCGCCGGGAATGCAACGTCCGGCCCTTTCAAACAAACCCTTGGAAATGGGATTATCCATGGCGCAACCACCTCGCGATTTCCTTGGCAAAATAAGTAATGATAATTTGAGCCCCGGCCCGCCGGATGCCGGTTGTCGCCTCCAACACCGCCGCCCGCTCGTCGATCCAGCCATTGGCGGCAGCGGCTTTGATCATCGCATATTCGCCGCTCACATGATAAGCGGCCACCGGTACCTGAACCCGCTGACTGATCTCCCGGATCACATCCAAATAGGCCAAAGCCGGTTTGACCATCACCATATCCGCTCCTTCTTCCAAATCCAATTCCACTTCTTTGACGGCTTCCTTGAGGTTGGCGCAGTCCATTTGATAGGCTTTCCGATCCCCGAAAGCCGGCTTGGAACCTGCCGCGTCGCGGAATGGTCCGTAAAAGGCGGAAGCGTACTTGGCGCTGTACGCGAGTATCGCCGTATCGGAAAATCCTTGTTCATCAAGGGCTTTCCGGATAGCCCCCACCCTCCCGTCCATCATGTCCGACGGCGCGATAATGTCCGCTCCCGCCTCGGCGTAACTGACCGCAGTCCGTGAAAGCAACGGTAAGGTTTCGTCATTTAAGATCCTGCCGTCCTGAATGACGCCGCAATGACCATGGGAAGTGTATTCGCACAAACAGACATCGGCTACAAACAAGATTTCCGGGAAATGCTTTTTTCCCAAACGCAACGCCTGCTGAACGATACCCTGGGGATCATAAGCCCCGGAACCCGTCTCATCTTTATGCAGCGGCACGCCGAAAAGCAACACCGCCGGTATCTCAAGGGCGGCAATCTGTTCCAATTCCTTCAGGTAATCATCCAGAGAAAGATTAAAAATCCCGGGCATCGAGGGAATTTCCTTTTTCCCCTTGATCCCTTCATTTATAAACAACGGGTAGACCAAATGGCCGGTTTGCAATGATGTTTCCCGGACCAAGCCCCGCATCGCCGGACTAGTTCGCAACCGGCGCGGCCGTTTCAGCATGATGTCGTCCTTCCTTCCATTGTTAAAATAGCGGCCATCATTCCCTCAATGGTATGAACACCGGCCACCGCGTCCACCCGTAGCCCCAATTCGGCCGCTGTTTGCGCGGTAACCGGACCAATACACACCACTTTACTATGACCAAGCCATTGCGGCATGTTACCGCCGAATAAATCCATAAAACAGCGCACTGTCGAAGAACTTGTAAACGTAATGATATCCATCGGGCCATACTTTAAATATTCCGCCAATTCTGCCCCAGCCCTCTCATTGGGAAGGGTTCGGTAAGCCGTGACGGTTTCATAACCTATCCGGGCACCGGCCAATCTCTGCGGCAATTCTTCCGAAGCGTTTTTGGCCCGGACCAGCAGCACCTTGTCGCTGAAAGTCAATATAGGCGTTAAAAAGTCCGATAAGACCTCCGAAGTATACTCGGACGGAACCAAATCCGCTTGAATACCATGAGACCATAGAGCTTCCGCCGTGGCCGCACCGATGACGCCAAATTTCAGGCCCGCCAGGGAGCGTACATCTTTCCGCTCCGCCTGGAACATTTTCCAAAAGAATTCCACCCCATGAACGCTGGTAAAAATGATCCAAGTAAATTCCCCCAACCGGGATAGGGCGCTCCGTAATTCCTCACGGTCCGGCGAATCAGCCTCCGCTATCCGAATCAACGGGCATTCCAAGGCTTCTCCGCCTAAAGCTTCAATGGACCGGGCCAATACTCCGGCCTGTTTCCGGGTTCGGGTCACCAAAATCCGCTTACCGGCCAAGGGACCCCTGGGGAACCAGTTCAGTTGATCCCGTAAGGCTACCACTTGTCCCACCACAATCACCGCCGGGGAACCAATCCCTGCTTTCGCCGCGCACAGCGCCAAATCTTTCAAACCAGCGGTAACCACTTTCTGGGCAAATGTGGTTCCCTGCTGAATCACAGCCGCCGGAGTCTCCGGATCCTTGCCATAGGCGATGAGGTTGGAGGCGATTGCTTCCAAACGGCCAACTCCCATCATAAAAACCAAAGTTCCGTCCAAGGCGGCCAAAGCCTGATAATTCACCCGGCTCTCTATTCTTTCAGGATTTTCATGCCCGGTGATGACATGAAAAGCGGAACAGTATTCCCGGTGGGTCACCGGAATCCCCGCATAGGCCGGAGCCGCGATCGCCGCTGAGACGCCCGGCACAATCTCAAAAGGAATGCCCACTCCCGCCAATGCCGCCGCTTCTTCGCCGCCCCGGCCGAACACGAAAGGATCGCCGCCTTTCACCCGGGCTACCTTTTTACCCTCTAGAGCCTTTTCGATTAATATCTGATTAATTTGCCACTGCTCCGCCTGGTGACAGCCGGGTCCTTTGCCGACAAAAATCAGTTCCGCCTCCGGAGCGGCGTATTGTAAAATACCTTCGCCCAGCAAACGGTCATAAACAATCACCCCGGCCTCCTCCATACACTCCACCGCTTTCACGGTGAGCAACTTTTTATCGCCCGGCCCGGCGCCAATAATCCATACTAACCCTTTTTCCATTTGCTCTTTCATCGCCCGCCTCCGCTTTGGGCCGCAATCCGATCGGCCAGTTCCTCTCCCAGTTCAACCCCGTCCGTGGCTGCCCCGCTGAGGGTTTCCTTATAAATCGCCGCACTATCGTTTTCCGCCAACATTCCCCGGATTTTCATTTGCTCTCCGTTGATTTCGGCATAGGCAGCGATGGGAATGCTGCATCCCCCATCCAGGCGGATCAAGAACGCCCGTTCCGCCGCCCCGCAAAGGGCCGCTTGTTGATCATGAACGGCTTCTTGAAGGAAATCGTAGGATTCTTCCGTCCGAACCTCCAGAGCCAAAATCCCCTGGCAGACGGCAGGGATCATTTCTGTCACCGTAAAATATTGACTAACCTTCTCCGCCAGCCCCAACCGTTTCAGTCCGGCGGCCGCCAGGATTATGGCATCGTATTGCCGGCGCTCCAACTTTTCCAGTCGGGTCAAAACATTGCCCCGCAGCATCTCCGTTTTGAGATCCGGTCTTAAAGCCAGAAGTTGTTTAGTCCGGCGTAAACTGCTGGTGCCGATGACGGCCCCGGATTTTAACTCCGGGAGGGTTTTTCCGTCAACACTCACCAAAACGTCCCGGGGGTCCTCCCGTTTGGATATAGCGGCAATTTTCAAGCCGGGAGCGATTTGAACCGGCAAATCTTTCATACTATGCACTGCCAGATCGATCACCCCTGTCAAAAGTGCCGTCTCAATCTCCTGGATAAATAGCCCCTTACCGCCGATTTGGTCTAGAGGCTTATCCTGAATCTTATCCCCGCTGGTCTTAATGGTAAGGATATCAAAATCCCAGTCCGGGACGACCCGCCGGATTTGATCGATGATTAATTGGGTTTGAATCACGGCCAAACGGCTCCCGCGGGTGCCGATTTTAATTTTTTTCATTCTGTTTCACCCCAGCAATCCGCGGAATAAAATCTTCGGGATCGGCCTCCGGATGGTCGATTATCTCGGCTCCGATCTCCCGCAAGATCCTTTCCCTTTCCCGGGGATCACTTACTTCTTTTTGAATTCTTCGTCGCCAAACGGCCCACTTCTCCAAACCGCCCGCTCGAGCCAAAACCGGCAAAGCGGCGATTTTTTGTTTGAGCAACCGGGTTAGGGCCGGATATTTCCCGGAACTGGTTAAACCGATCACGAGGTCTCCCTTTTTCACCACTGCCGGAAAGATAAAAGAACATTTTTCGGGATGGGTCGCCGAATCCACCCAGACCTTCCATTCCCCCGCATCACGGCAAATCAGGTCATTGATCTCCGGCGCCGAAGTAGCGGCGATCGCCAGAAAAAAACCGCTTACATCTCCGCATTGATAAGGCCTTTTTTCATAAGTCAAGCGGCCGGTTTCCGCCAAACCCCGGATCTCATCGGAAATTTGGCTGCCGATCACCTTCACCTCCGCCTCGAATTGCAGCAAAGTCTGTATTTTACGGAGGGCCACCTTTCCCCCTCCGACCACCAGGCATTTCCGGCCTTTCAAATCGATATAAAACGGAAAGTATGCCATCAGGACCCCCCTATCTTACATTACATTTTCACGCATATTTCCCTGACCGTCCGGACCACGCTGTCCACCGACCGGAGGACCCATCCATAATCTACGGAGGGTCTGCGCACCATGATCACAGGAATTTTTAATTTTCTGGCCGCCGCCAGCTTTTCCCGATTGCCGCCCGCAACACCGCTTTCTTTAGTCACCAGTAATCCGGCATGGCAATGGCGCAGCAGCGCCAAGTTCATTTCCGTGGAAAAAGGCCCCTGCATTGCGATGATCCGGGAGGCGGGAAACCCCAAACTCTCACATTTTTCAATCACTTTTTTTACCGGTAAAACCCGGATAAACAGCCGTTCCCGGTAAGCTTCCACCCGCCGGACAAAACTTTCCAAATGATTGCTGCCGATGGTCAGCAAGATGTTTCCCGGGATCTTCCCGGTTTGGGCTGCGGCTTCCTCAAAATCGGCGGTCCAAATCATATCGTTCCCCTCGGCAGCGGTGTCTTCCCGTTCAAATCGCAAATAGCGGATTTGGGCATCACGGCAGGCCGCTATAGCATTATCAGAAGCCTCCTTGGCGAAAGGATGCGAGGCGTCGATGACCAGCAGCGGTTGTATCCAACGGAAGAGTTTCACCATCCCCGGATAATCCAAAGCTCCTTGATGGATCACCAGCCCCGGATAATGACGTAAATATTCAGCGCCCAAGTCGGTCGTAACCGTAGCGTGGAGCGCGAAGGATTCCAAGCTCAATTTTTCAATAATCAGCCTGGCGTCGACAGTGCCTGCAATGATAAGGATGGATTTCGTTTTTGTCAATTCATTCCTAGCGTTCATCAAAGTATCCCCGGGGAGTGATCATCCGTCCCGCTTTGACGTAAGTCCGGGAATTTCCGATGATGACGGTGGTAAACATGTCAATCGCCCTTCCGGCCATTTGTTCCAAAGTGGTCAGGTCGTAACTTTCACCTGGGCGGCCCGCCCGGCGGACAATTCCGACCGGAGTATGGCCGCTCCGGTAACGCCGGATAATCTCTCCGGCTTGCTCAATTTGGCCGGTCCTTTGTTTGCTTTTTGGATTGTAGAGGCAAATCACGAAATCAGCCGCTGCCGCCGCTTCGATTCTGGCTTGGATCTGCTCCCACGGGGTCAGCCGATCGCTTAAGCTGATGACCGCAAAGTCATGCATCAACGGGGCTCCCAATAGGGCGGCGCCTGCGCTGGCTGCGGTAATTCCCGGAATAATTTCCAGCGGCACCTCTTTACCGGAGCGCTCCATGACTTCCAGCATAATCCCGGCCATTCCATAGATGCCGCTGTCGCCGCCGCTAATCAAAGCGACATCAGCTCCGCCGAGGGCCTTTTCCAAAGTTAATTCACAGCGCTCTATTTCTCCAGTCATCCCCGTGGAAAGCAATAATTTTTGGGGAAACTGATCCCGTATTAATTCGATATAAGTCTGATAGCCCACAATATAATCGCTGTTTTCCAAGGCCTGGACGGCCCTTGGCGTCATATCTTCCTTAGCGCCGGGCCCGATTCCCACCACATAGATTTTCATCCGTTTCCACCTTCAGCGTTCTGCGTAAAGTTTTGGCGTAAAGCATTATTACTTAAAGCAGCATTATTGCTTAAAGCATTATTGCTTAAACTTCTGCGAAAGCTTTTGCTTAAACAGCGGTAATAAATCCCGGCTTCTTTGCCGGATGCCGTTTCTTTAATGCCATATAAACAGCGGTTCAGTATGAAACCGGTCACTTTCCGCATTTCGTTGGCAATCATCTTTCTATCGGCGGCCTCAAGGGCTTTTACCTTATCCAGGGCGCTGTTGATTTTATGGTCCACCCCTTCACGGACTGTCTTTTCAATTTGGCGGATGAAAGGGGCCAACTCACGGGACTGATACCACCTTTGAAACTCCCTCAACTGTTGATCAAGGATTTTTTCCGCTTTCATCGCATCCAACGCGCACTTTTGCCAATCCTCGCGGATACTTCCGCCGATCGTATCGATATTAAAATAGCGGACTCCCGGAAGCAGGCTGATTTTTTCGTCCATATCCCGGGGCACCGCCAAATCGATAAAAGTTCGCCTTTTTGCCGTAATCAGCGTCCCGGCTAATTCCTCGCAGGTAATGGTATAGTGGGGACTGGCCGTCATGCTGAAGACCAGATCCGCGCGGTCCATATATTCATAACGCCGCTCGTAGGCGACGGCCTCAACTTGGGGACGGCCGTCAGCAATGGCAAGAACCTTGCCGAGCTTGCGTCCAGCCAAATAGACACGGCCTATTTTCCGTGAAAACAAACGATTAACGGTTAAAGCGCTCATTTCACCCGAACCGATGATCAATGCCGTTTGATGGGCCAATCCTTCACCGCTGAGCTCCCAAACCTTGTCTACCGCAACTGTGGCCGCGGAAATAGGCTGCTGGCCAAAGCAAGCTTGACTTTTGACCAATTTTGCCCCGGTCACGGCATTTCGAAACAAGGTATTCAACACCGCCCGACTGGTTCCGGCGGCCAAAGCCGTTTGGTGAGCCTTTTTTACCTGGCCCAGGATTTGATCTTCTCCGAAAACCAGGGAATCCAAGCCGCAGGCCACCCGGAAAAGATGGCGAACCGCTTCAACACCCTGATAAATATAAAAATATTTGCGCAACCCGGCGGTTTCCAATTTTTTATATTCACACATGGCATCTTCCAAAACTGAGCCGTCCAATCCAAAGCCACCCTTGGAAAGATACAGTTCCGTCCGGTTGCAGGTGGAAAGCAAGACCCATTCATCTGCCGCCCGCTGCCGTTTTAAAAAGTCCAGAAACTCCTGGTGTTCCTCCTGGGATAACTGGAATTTCTCCCTGATTTCCAGCGGCGCCGAACGAAAGTTGATGCCGATGACCTCAATATTCACCATTGAAATGAAACTCCCTTTCTTCCTCGGTCAAGGCTAAAGTGATCCCCGGGTAAACTGTCTTACCGCAAATCAGCCGGGCATGATTTCCGCCTAACAAGGCACAAGCTTCCGCTACATTTCCCACCCCAACCGTTTGTTTTACAAAAGCCGAACTTGAAAGTCCGGATTGGATGGGCGCCAGTTCGTCCACGGAAAGGGTTTGAAAAGCCAACCCATGCCGGTGGCAGTATTCTACAATCCCGGTTTCATTGGCCTTTAATTCGATGGATACCAGCCTTTTCAGGGACAGAAAACTGCGACGGCATTTTTGCAGAAATTCATCCACCGCAGCGGCGACGGCAACCACCGTAGTTCCCTTTTTACAGCCGATACCTAAGATCAAATTCTTCGGCCGGATAAAAAGCACTTGCGGAGCTCTTGGCTGATTTTCCAAGTCATTATCCAAAACGACCGCCCACTTCCCAGGTTGGCCGGGAGTAACACCCGGGTGAACCTGGGGCGGCCACTTTCCCGATAGCCGGTAAGGAGTGTATAAATCGACCGTTTCGCCATTAACCAGCGCCGCGCTAACCGTTTTCAGCATGGATTCATTTTCGATGACACACTCATTTTCCCTAGCGAAAAGATCGAACGCCACCACTTGGTTAAGGTCGGTAGCTGTGGTAATCACAGCCTCGCCGCCGATCACCGAGGCGATTTGTCGCGCCAATTGATTGGCGCCGCCGTAATGACCCGACAGCAGACTGATCACATGCTTGCCCTTTTCATCAACCACCACTACCGCGGGGTCAACCTTTTTATTTTGTAAATAAGGCGCGATACTCCGAACCACAATCCCGCAAGCCATGATGAAAATAATCCCCTCATACTTTTCAAAAAGCCTCCCCACCAAAGCGCTGAACTTTCCGTGGGTAAACCCGAGGGCGGCGAAAGGTTCTTCGTAATCGTCCCGGTTCGTAAACGAGTCGACTGTCATCTTTTCGGCAATTTCAGCGGCAACGGCGGCTCCGCTTTTGGTTAATGACACCACGGCCAGGCGCATCCTCCGGCACTCCTTCCCTTAGCTACGAATCCTTCCGGTATCCATGACTGAAATTGGGATCGTACAATTTGGACAATTGATATTCAGAACCCAAGAAATTACCTACCATCAACAAGGCGGTCCTGGTAATATTCTCTTGACGGACCGCCCCGACAATGGTATCCAAGACGCCGCGGATTATTTTTTCTTCGGGCCAGGAAGCCTTATAAACCACAGCCGCCGGAGTTTCCGGCGGATAATATTTCATTAACTTCTCTGCCAACTCCTCCATTTGCTGAATGCTTAAAAACACAACCATACTGGTTTGATGGGCAGCCAAAGACTCTATGCTTTCGCTTTCTGGGACTAAAGTCCGGCCCGCCATCCGGGTCAAAATGACCGTTTGGGAAACTCCGGGTAAAGTATATTCGGTCTTTAAGGCCGCAGCCGCCGCAAAAAACGAGCTGACTCCGGGCACAACTTCGTAGGGAATATTCCGCCCGGCCAAAGCATCCATCTGTTCGCGCACAGCTCCGAATAACGACGGATCGCCGGTATGCAACCGGACAATCTCTTCACCCATCCCAAAACCGGCTTCCATCACCGCGATCACCTCGGCCAAAGTCATCCCGGCGCTGTCATAAATCTTACATCCCGGCTTAACGTTTTCCAGTAAGGCGGGGTTGACGAGCGAACCCGTATAAATTATCAGATCGGCGCGTTCCAGTAAACATTTTCCTTTGACCGTAATCAATTCCGGGTCTCCCGGACCGGCCCCGACAAAGTAAATCATTTCCCAAACTCCTTTTCCGTCTCTCCTAAAGGGTCTGTTGCAAAATAAGATTTATCGATAGAGAAATACAATATATAAAGCTTTGCCAATTATTTATGCTACATATTGTATTTCTCATTGATTGTAATCACTTTTACAACCGCCTCTTTCGAAGACGGCGCTAATAATATAAATCGGGTTTTGCGCTTGCAATAGATGTTTTTCTCCTGCTTTTTTGCCCCGCGCAACCGATAAATGCGTAACTTCAATGGAACCGAACCCGTGATCCGCAAGGCCGGTCAAAGCCTCATGGCAAGATTCGACGGTAACCGCATTGATAACCACCCGCAACGGTTTATGAAACCGGGATAACCGCTCCAAAATCGGCATCATTCTGCCGCCGCTCCCTCCGATAAAGACCCGGTCGGGCTCAAGCAAACCTTCAAACGCCTCGGGAGCCTCCCCCGCTACGGTTTGCAGGTTAACAGCGCCAAAGAAGACGGCATTTTGGGCGATGAGATCCAAGGCCTCCGGCGCTTTCTCCACGGCGTATACCAGTCCTTCCCGGCATTGTAAGGCGCATTCAACCGCCACGGATCCAGTGCCAGCGCCGATATCATAAAGGCAATGCCCGGGCTGGAGTCTTAATTTAGCCAACGACAGGGCCCGTACTTCCATTTTCGTCATGGGAACATCGCCGCGGATGAACAAGTCATCGGGAACCCCCGGAGTCTGAAAAGGCCATGGCGGGCTTTGGGGCTCCGTCACTTCCACCAGCATCAGGGAAAGACCCTCAAAATCCTGCCGGCTGATATCGCCGACATTGCCATGGATTAACCTTTCATGGGAATAGGAGAGGTTCTCCCCCACCCACACCCGGGCTTTGGTAAATCCTTGGCGGAGAAGGTTTTGGCAAATCACTGCCGGAGTGAATTTTCCGCCCGTAAAGACGCAAACCCGGCGACGTCGCAGCAATTGCGGCAGAATATCCCCGGCTTCTTTCCCATGCAAGCTGATGATGGACCAATCATTCCAAGCCATTCCCAATTTGGCGGCCATATATTGCAAAGAACTGATACCCGGGATCACTTGAACGGGACAGTCCGGCAACCTGGTTTGAACCGTTTGCGCCATGCTGAACAGTCCAGGGTCTCCGGTAACCAGGACAGCGATACTTTTTTGTAAATAATGAGCTGCTACATAACGGCAGATCCAATCGAGGTTGTCCGCAATTTCAATTTTTTCACCGCACCCGTCCGGAAACAAGGACAGGTTTCGGGCGCCGCCGATCAACACCTGACACCCAGCGATCACTTCCCGGGCGGCGGAAGTCAGATAATCGGGATGGCCCGGACCAACCCCCACGATATAAACGCCGCTCATGCTTTCAACTCCTTGATCATTTTCTCCGCCGCTCCGTCCATCGCCAGCAAATGGTCGGCGCCATTGAACAAAACCGCGCCGATTTCGATTTCTTGGCGCACATATTCTTGGCAGCGCCTGACAACCCTGGCGGCGATTTGCGGGAAAATTTGCACCCCAAAACGCTCCATGACTTCAACTGCGCCTTCTGTGGTGGGACATTCATAAATTTTTTCCACCACCTCTTGGGGAGCCCCGGCTAATGCGGCATATGCGCAAAGAATTTCGGCTCTGGCATCCGCCACCCGGCTGTGGGTTTGAAAGATGCCCGCCGCCACCTTCACCAATTTCCCCAAGTGGCCGACGATTAGAACTTCTTTAAAGCCGTATTCCAAGGCTTTATCCAGCATAAAGCCCAAATAATTCCCAATTTTCACTACATATTCACCATGAACGCCCAAGTTTTGCCGGGCGAAAACTTCGCCATAATTGCCAAATACAAAGAGGGCTTGCGTCAACCCTCCGGAACCCATCACACTCAATTTTAAGGCCAATGACTCTTTAAGAGCCTCTTGGGACATGGGTTCGACAATTCCCGTGGTACCCAAAATGGAAATGCCTCCAACGATTCCCAGTTTCGCGTTGAAGGTCTTTCCAGCCCTCTCCTCACCGCCGGGTGCACTTAAAACGATCAAAGCGCCCTTATCTGGTGGAAGTACACGCCGTACCTCCGTTTCAATCATCTGTA
Organism: Bacillota bacterium; assembly: GCA_023392595.1. GTDB lineage: Bacteria > Bacillota > UBA4882 > UBA8346 > UBA8346 > UBA8346. Next base: position 22,936 of record JAEVYU010000085.1, read on the forward strand.
GCGGCACCGGATTAATGGCCGGCCGGCCCACCGGGATTTTCAGTCCCGGCAAAGTCACCCAGCCGATGCCTTCACCGGCCTCAATCAACACTTGCTTATCTTCCGTCAAGCAGACTTTTGCGAAAATCTTCATCCCATCCGTAACGTCCGGGTCATCGCCGGCATCTTTTATAATGGAACAACTGGCAATCGCGCCCTCGCGCCGGCAATCGGACACCGGTAAAGTTAACTGCCGCCCGCCCGGAGTATCAATGACTACCTGAGCAAGGGCTGTCCCGGTGCATAAGAAGTAAACCGCCGCTTTGGCCGCACCCGCCGCGCAGGAACCGGTGGTATATCCTTTACGAAGTTTTTTCCCCGTTCCGGCCTCATAGCAAAAATCATTCATTCTTCGCCATATACAGCAATGCGTTGACCATAGCCGCCGCCACATTGCTTCCTCCCTTACGGCCCATCGCGATAATATAGGGGACCGGTTTCCTTTTCAACAATTCCTTAGCTTCCACCACGTTGACAAAACCCACCGGCACACCAATCACCAACTCTGGTTGGACTTTCCCCTCATCGATCAATTCACAAAGCCTGATCAATGCCGTAGGCGCATTGCCGATGGCAAAAATCTTGCAGTGAGAGTCCGTCACGGCTTGATCCATACATAAGGCGGCACGGGTTACTCCCAAATCCTTGGCTCTTTGGGCAATGTCCGCCTTATCCATAAAACAGCGGACCTCTCCTCCAAAAGTTGTCAAAACCTTCTTATTGATCCCCGCTTCCGCCATCCGGGTATCGGTAACGATGCAAGAGCCTTTTTTTAAGGCGGCAATTCCTTGTTGAACCGCATTCTCGCTAAAAATGAGCGAATCGGCGTACTCAAGATCGGCGGTGGTATGAATCACCCGTTTTACCACAGGTTCCTGCCAGAGGTCAAAATTTCTTTCCCCCAACAATTCCCCGATGATCTTGAAACTTTCTTTTTCAATGTCGGCCGGTTTGGTCCAGCAAATATCCTTCAACATCCAAATATTGGTTCCTTTTATAAAAAATAAAACCCTTTAAGTAGCAAAAGGGTTTTTGATTGCATTAATTCCTCTTGACTCCCATCGCTCGTAGGTATCAAATGAACATCTATGGCAGGTATTCTGGCTCTGGTTCATTGTTATTCCCGTCTTCCCCGGTTAAGAGTGACATTTCGAGAATAACTCCCCATTACAGCGGCGGGACCGCGTGGGATTTCCACCCGACTTCCATTGGCAATAGATAGTATTCAATTTATGTTTTATATCCTAACTATAATATGAATCGTGCCAAATGTCAAAAAAATATTAAAGATGTTTGACTCGATCCCTAACCTCGGCGCGCTTGGCATTGTTAAACCGGTCCAATGTGCCTACGAGATACCCGGTAATCCGGCGAATCCGCTCAAACGCCGGCCCTTCCTCCTCCTTGCGGCCGCACTGTGGACAAGAATCCTCAATAATCCCATTAAAACCACACAGCGGATCGCGGTCAACCGGATGGTTAATCGACCCATAGCCTACACCAGCTTCCTTCATACAACGAATCACTGTTTCAAAGGCTTCCTGATTCATACTGGGGTCGCCGTCTAATTCAATATAAGTAATGTGTCCGCCATTGGTGAGTTGATGGTACGGTGCTTCCAATTGAATCTTATCATACGCGTTAATCGGAAAATAAACCGGAATATGAAACGAATTGGTGTAATATTCGTGATCGGTCACCCCAGGAATACTGCCGAAACGTTTGCGGTCGATCTCAATAAAACGCCCGGACAGCCCCTCTGCCGGAGTGGCAATCAGCGAAAAATTTAACTTGTATTGGGTCATGGCTTCATCCATCCGCCGCCTCATATGACCTATGATTTCCAGGCCCAGTTTCTGGGCGGCTTCCGATTGGCCGTGATGCACTCCAATTAAGGCTTTAAGACATTCGGCAAGGCCGATAAATCCAACGGTCAAGGTCCCATGCCTCAGTACCTCGCGAAGTTCGTCATCCGGCCCCAATTTTTCCGAGTCCAACCAGACCCCGTTTCCCATCAGAAATGGAAAATTACGCGCTTTCTTGCGGCACTGAATTTCAAACCTGTCCAATATCTGGTTAATGCAGAGAGCGATCATCCGATCCAATTGAGAGTAAAACCCGGCGATATCACCGCCACTTTCAATCCCCAGCCTGGGCAGATTGATAGAGGTAAAGCTAAGATTACCGCGGCTGTATGAAATTTCGCGGGTTGAATCGACAATATTCCCTATTACTCGCGTACGGCAGCCCATATAGGCAATTTCGGTTTCGGGGTGGCCCTGGCGGTAATACTGTAAGTTAAAAGGAGCGTCGATAAATGAGAAGTTCGGGAATAACCTCTTGGCGCTGACCCTGCAGGCCAGCTTGAATAAATCATAATTCGGATCTTCCGGATTGTAATTGACACCCTCCTTGAGCTTGAAAATTTGTATTGGAAAAATGGGGGTCTCCCCCGAGCCCAAGCCGGCTTCCGTCGCCAACATAACGTTTCTCATTACCATTCGCCCTTCAGGAGAGGTATCGGTGCCGTAGTTAATCGAACTAAAGGGAACTTGAGCGCCGGCGCGGCTATGCATGGTGTTTAAATTATGGATTAGGGCCTCCATGGCCTGATAAGTAGATCGGTCGGTCTCTTCCATGGCCCGCTTCCTGGCAAAGGCCTGCGACTTTTTTAATATTCCAGGCTCAAATGTATCGGATAAAGTTTTGAATTCCTCATCACTGTAGCCATTGTGGCCCGCAATTTCCGGCCTGATTCCAAAACGGTTCAAAATAAACTGGGCTGTATTTTTAATTTTGGCGGCGATATCGCCTTTCTCTTCACTTAAAAGAGTCAGAGCCCGAATCAGGTTATCCGCATAGCGCCTGGCGAAAGTTTTCCGCACACCATCGGCCATGCCATAATCAAAACTTGGAATGCTCTGGCCGCCATGTTGATCGTTTTGGTTGGATTGAATGGCAATACAGGCTAGGGCCGCATAACTGGCAATGTCGTTCGGCTCGCGCAAAAAACCGTGGCCAGTGGTAAATCCCTCATGAAAAAGCTTTTGAATATCAATCTGACAACAAGTTGTGGTCAGAGTATAAAAGTCAAAGTCATGAATATGGATATCGCCATCCTGATGGGCTTTGGCGTGCTCCGGTTTAAGAATATAAATCCCATTGTAAAGTTTGGCGCCTTCGGTCCCGTATTTCAACATGACGCCCATGGCTGTATCACAGTCGATATTAGCATTGTCGCGTTTTAAATCACTTTCTTTAGAAGCGCGATGGGTGATCTCTTCATAAGTCTTCATCAGCCGGGTATTCATTTCCCGCGCCCGGGTACGCTCGGCCCGGTAGAGAATATATGCTTTCGCCGCTTTGGAAAGGTCGGCATCAATCAATACCTGCTCAACAAGATCCTGAATTTGCTCAACCGTAGGCGCAAAATTGGATAATGTTTTTCCCGCATCGACTCGTTGGGCCACCTTGGTCGCGAGATCGAGCGCCTGCTTCTCATCGCCGCTTCCCACAGCCTGCAATGCTTTTTGTATGGCATTACTGATCTTCTCCAGATTAAAAGGCGCTTCACGGCCATCTCTTTTAATAATTGTTGTAAGCAAGTCCCCACCGTCCTTCGATTCCATGTTTATGATTTATACTCATCGCCTATCATGTTACTACCACATTTTGTATTTGTCAATTATTAAAAATACAATATATAGAAATGTTCATCTAAATCCGGAGTATTTTTTGAAAGGCTATTTCTTTGTCAAAGAAACAGCCTTACCTTGACGCCATATCAGGTATATGATACGATGTGAATAATCTAAAAATATAACAGCATGGGTGTCAGGCAAAGTTCCGACTTTACTTGACTTAAAAGGGAAACAGGTGAAATTCCTGCACGGTCCCGCCGCTGTATTGGTGAAGCTTTTCTAAACGTCACTGGGTTTACCGGGAAGACTGAAAGGCTGATGATCCGAAGTCAGAAGACCTGCCCAAGCTGAAGCGCCTAAACTCTACGGAAGATAGGGGGTGTCAACAATAGGTTTATTCTGCCTTTTTATGGGCATATAAAGCCTCCTGACCTTCCGGTCGGAGGCTTTGTTTATTGATAAGGAGGATATTATAATGTCTAAACTCTCTATTATCGGCTATCCCAGGATCGGAGCCCGGCGGGAATTGAAAAAATGGAGCGAAGATTATTTTACCGGTAAAATTTCCGCCGCAGAGCTCCAAAAAAATGCTGCCGGGCTTCGGGAACACAACTGGCTATGCCAAAAAGAACACTTGATTGGTTTCGTTCCTTCCAATGATTTTTCATTCTATGATACCATGTTAGACACTGCTTTTTTATTAAACGCAATTCCCGCACGTTATCAAGCCCTTGGCCTAACTCCGTTGGACACTTATTTTGCCATGGCCAAAGGTTATCAAGAACGTGGCCAAGACGTCAAGGCGTTGCCGTTAAAAAAATGGTTCAATACCAATTATCATTACCTCGTGCCGTCGCTGGAAGAAGACATGGAATTCAAACTCAACGCAGAAAAACCCATTGCCGAATACCAAGAGGCTCTAGCCCTAGGAATAAAAACTAAACCAGTATTGATCGGACCCTTTACTTTTTTGAAACTGGCTAAAATTGAGTCCGGGCGAAAAAAAGCTTATGATCATGCAGAAGCCATCACTGGAGTTTACCAGGATATTTTAGCCCAATTCCAAAAACTGAACATCCAATGGGTCCAACTGGATGAGCCGGCTCTGGTTAGCGATTTGACGCCGGATGAAATCAATTTGTTTGAAACCATTTACCAAAGACTCCTCCATCGTAAGCAAAATCTTCATATCTTGCTCCAAACTTATTTTGGAGATATTCGCGACATCTATCAGCAAGTAATGATGTTGGAATTTGACGGGATTGGCCTTGATTTCGTGGAAGGAAAACGAAATCTGGAGTTAATTACAGCTTACGGTTTCCCAACTGCTAAACTTCTCTTTGCCGGATTAGTCAATGGTAAAAATATTTGGATTAACGATTACCATGCTACTCTGACAATTTTAAATCAACTTTCCGGACAAATGGACCGGGATCAAATTGTCTTAAATACATCTTGTTCTTTATTACATCTCCCTTACTCTGTAAAATTGGAGAATCGTTTAATGCCTAAATATGGGAGGCACTTAGCTTTCGCCGAAGAGAAGCTGGAAGAATTACTCGAAATCGCCCTGATCTGGAATTCGGATGATTACCGGATGGACTCAAGATTTATCGCAAATTCGGCGCTAATTGAGGAGAAAAAAGCCGAACTTGGAAGCCAAATACCGGAAATTCGAAACCAAGTCGCCCAACTGACCGAAAATGATTTTACCAGAAAACCGGCGTTTCCTGAGCGAAATGCCATTCAGCAGGCCCGGCTTAATCTGCCGCTGCTGCCTACCACAACAATTGGTTCTTTCCCGCAAACGCCGGAACTCCGTAATTTGCGCCGTTCCTACCGGGACGGAAATATTAACGCCTCACAATATGATGGGACCATCAAAGATATGATAGCAAAAGTCATCCGCTCGCAAGAAGAGATCGGTCTAGACGTCCTGGTTCATGGTGAATATGAACGAAATGATATGGTGGAGTATTTCGGTGAAAATTTATCCGGATTTCTGTTCACCGAAAACGGCTGGGTACAGTCATACGGTACCCGTTGCGTCAAACCCCCGATCATCTTTGGAGACGTCCGGCGGACGAAACCAATTACCGTTGATATCATTACATTTGCTCAAGGTTTGACTTCAAAACCGGTCAAGGGGATGTTGACGGGCCCGGTAACCATTTTAAACTGGTCTTTTCCCCGGGAAGATTTACCTTTGCGGGATATCGCCTATCAGATTGGTTTGGCCGTCCGGAAAGAAGTCTTGGACCTGGAAGCTGCCGGGATTCGGATCATCCAGATCGATGAAGCCGCTTTCCGTGAAAAGTTGCCTTTACGGAAAGAAGACTGGAATGATTATTTTGATTGGGCACTTCGCGCTTTCCGTTTGACTCACGCCTCGGTGCGGCCGGAAACCCAAATTCATACCCACATGTGCTACAGTGAATTTGAAACGATTATCCAAAAGATCGCGGCCTTGGATGCCGACGTTTTTACTTTTGAATCCGCCCGTTCCGATCTCTCCATCCTGGATGCATTAAAAACAAGTTCTTTCTGGATGGAAACAGGTCCCGGTGTTTATGACATTCATTCTCCCAGGATACCGGAAAAAGATGAGATCAAAGAAATTTTAGTCAATATGCTGCAAAAAATTGATAGAAGAAAAATATGGGTCAATCCGGATTGCGGCTTAAAAACTAGAAAGATGGAAGAAACCGTACCCAGTCTTCAAAATATGGTGGCCGCCGCCAAAGAATTACGGGATAAGTTGAAGGTTGAACCGAAACAAGCGTAAATGATAAAATCCGACCGTCTTCGAATTATCGCATGCACTCCGATTCCGATTGGAAATCCTGCGGCGGGGAAAAAATACCGGGATTAGCTCATGCTCGAAGATTCCCGGGAAGTAGTCATGTAATTCGCGGCAAAAACAAATCTTTAAATATTTTAAAGGGGTTGCCTCTTGATTGGGCAACCCCCTTTCTCATCTTTTTTTAATTTCATGATTATTTTATATACAAGTAAGCGCATCATTGTAGTAAAATAAGTCATGTAGAGTATACTGGAGGAAATCCTTAATGGCCCGTACGTTGATTCAATGTTTTTATGATATACCGCTTGCGCCTAAAATTGAAAGTGTTCTAATCCGTTTGGGAATCCGGAAAAATGCTCCGATAGACCCCGATTTATTTAGGATGCTGGAGGAAGGGATCAAACAAGCCAAAATTTTAAGCCACCCTACCGGATTATATCTCCCTTTAAAAATCCTTCACCGAAGCTCGGATTCTGTTGTACTTGAAAATGAAACCCATTTTCAAAGCACATCTCTGTCCCGATTATTGCAAAATAGTGAGGAAGCCGTTTTGATGGCTGCTACAATAGGACATGAAATCGTCGATGCGATTATGAATGAAGTAACTCAAAAAGACGCCGCACTCGGATTGATCCTCGATGCGGCCGCCTCTCAAAATACAGACGCTGTATTGGACTGGATAATGGAATATTTAAACGGCATCCTCGCCAAAAAAGGCCGGAAACTTACCAAACATCGATACAGCCCGGGTTATGGAGATCTACCGCTGGTTTACCAAAAAGCGATTTTTGAAACATTAGAATTAAATAAATTGGGGTTGGAACTTACGGAGAAATATATGCTAGTTCCGGAGAAATCAGTCATCGCCATTGCCGGAATTGAACCAAAGGAGTCATCATAAAACCATGGACAAAACAGCTTTCTATCATTTGATCAATGATCGCTTTGTTTTACTTGACGGAGCAACGGGAACGGAACTTCAGAAACGGGATATGCCCAAAGGTGTTTGCCCTGAACAATGGGTAGCGGAACACCCGGATATCCTATTAGAGGTTCAAAATCAATACGTGGCAGCGGGTTCAGATATTATTTACACTTGTACTTTCGGTGGAAACCGGGTTAAGCTTGAAGAGTTCGGTCTGGGAGAATCGGTGTTTGGCCTTAATCAGAAATTAGCTGCCTTATCCAAAAAAGCCGCCGGAGAAAAAGCTTTAGTGGCCGGCGATCTGGCGCCAACCGGCAGAATGGTGGAGCCTTTAGGGGATTTGCCCTTTGAGGAATGCGTGGCGGTTTATAAAGAACAAATCCAGGGGTTGTTGGCCGGCGGTGTTGATCTTTTTGTGATTGAGACTATGATGGATGTTCAGGAAGCCAGGGCGGCGCTGATTGCCGTGAAAGAAAACTGCGCTCTTCCGGTGCTTGTTTCCATGACCTTTGATCAGAACCAGCGATCCTTGACAGGAACAGACCCGGTAACGGCCCTCATTACCCTTCAAAGTCTGGGAGCGGATGTCGTAGGATGCAATTGTTCCACGGGTCCGGCGGAAATGGCCGCTTTGATCTCACTCATGAAACCCTATGCCCGGGTGCCGCTTTTGGCTAAACCAAATGCAGGTTTACCGAGGCTTATCAATGGTGTTACCGTATTCGATATGGATGCGCCGGAGTTTGCCGGGTATGCCCAAGTTTTGATCAATGCAGGCGCAAGATTTTTGGGAGGTTGTTGCGGCACATCACCTGAGTATATCCGGGAATTAAAAAACAAAACTGTGGGACAAAGCAGACCGGTGTCGTTAAGCCCAGTTTTCAGCGGAGTAACTTCTGCCCGAAAAACCGTCTTCTTCGGGAGTGACCATCCTGTAAAAGTGGTGGGTGAGCGGATCAATCCCACCGGCAAAAAAAAGCTTCAGGAGGAACTTAAAAACGGATTAACCCAAGAAGTCCGGCGGCTGGCTATGGAACAAACCCAAAATGGGGCGGAGATTCTGGATGTCAATGTAGGTATGCCGGGAATTGACGAGAAGCAGACTATGGCCGAAATTACAACCCTGTTAAGCAACTTTACCGACGCGCCACTCTGCCTTGATTCTTCGTCCCCCATGGTGCTGGAAGCAGCTTTACGGTTATATCCGGGACGGGCCTTAATTAATTCGATTTCTCTGGAAAAGGAGAAGATCGAAAAGCTCCTGCCCATTGCCGCTAAATATGGATCCATGTTTGTATTACTTCCTGTTAGTGATGAGGGAGTACCGGAGACGAACGAAAAACGAAGGGAGATTGTCTGGGAGGTCTTTAGGAAAGCCCATCAATATGGATTCCGGAAAGAGGACGTGGTAGTGGATGGCTTAGTAATGACCGTATCCTCCAATCAACAAGCAGCCCTCGAAACCTTGGGCCAGATTGAATGGTGCACCCGGGAATTCGGCTCCTCTTCCATCATAGGACTCTCCAACATATCCTTTGGTCTACCGGAACGGAGCTGGGTTAATGCGGCTTTTTTGGCCATGGCTATCGGACGGGGATTGACCCTGACCATCGCTAATCCCTCCAGTGATTTGTTAATGGGGATCAAAATGGCTTCGGATGTCTTGACCACCCGAGATCGGGATAGCCTCCGATATATTGCCCGTTTTTCACAAAGTGAAAAACAACATCCGGGAAATGTTCCCGGGCCAGAGTTGATGTCAATTCGGGAAAAAATCTATCGGGCGGTGCTGAGGGGTGAAAAGGAAGATATCCGCTTCCTCATCGAGCAGGCGTTGCAAGAGTCGGTCCTGCCCGGAGAGATTGTCGATGATTGTATGATTCCGGCTATTAATGAAGTAGGCCAACTGTTCGATGCCAAAAAATATTATTTACCCCAACTCATCCGGAGCGCCGAGACGATGAAATTGGGTTTTGATAAGATTGAACCGTTGCTTGGGGCAGATCAAAAAAGCAGTAAGTCAGGTGTAGCCAAAGTGGTGCTGGCTACGGTAAAAGGCGATGTTCACGATATCGGGAAAAATATTGTGGGATTGATGTTGAAAAATTATGGTTTTCTTGTGCACGATCTGGGTAAAGACGTAAGCAAGGATCGGATTGTGGCGGAAGCTAAAACTATCGGTGCGGAAATTATTGGAATGTCCGCATTAATGACCACAACAATGACGGAGATGAAAGAAGTCATCCAATTGGCACGGCAGGTAGGCCTCCAATGTAAAATCATGATTGGAGGGGCAGTGGTCAATGAAGATTACGCCCGGGAAATTGGTGCCGACGGTTACGCCAAGGACGCATATGAGGCGGTGAAGCTGGCCCAAAGATTAATTTTGGGTTAAATAAAACTGCACTATGATAATTTTAAAAAAAGCTGGAAAGACCAGGAAAGGAATTTATATGATACAATATAACGACCTTGATATTACAGCCCTTGAGGCAATGGAAAAAGCCCAGTGGATCGCTTTCGCTCCTGCTGTTTTTCAGGCAACCAGGGCGTTACGCAATTTTGCTGTTTTGACGGAAATTGAAAAACACCCTGGAAAAGGCCTTAGTTTGCCTGAAATTGAAAAGATATGCAACCTTAGTCACTATGGAGCAAGAGTACTTTGCGAGGCTGGTCTGGCGATTGGTTTACTTTATTTGAAGGAAGAAAGATACCTGCTGACAAAAACCGGCTGTTTCTTCATCTCAGATGAACTAACCGATGCGAACTGCGATTTTATAAATGATGTATGTTATCAGGGTTTGTTTAGCCTGGAAGATTCTATTCGGAACGGCAAACCGGAAGGACTGAATGTTTTTGGCAATTGGTCTACAGTCTACGAGGCGCTTTCGCATTTGCCGCCAAAGGTCCAGGAAAGCTGGTTTAAGTTTGACCATTACTATTCTGATCAAGCATTTGGAAGCATTTTGCCCCATGTTTTCAAATTAAAGCCCCGCAAGATTCTTGATATTGGCGGGAATACCGGTAAGTTTGCCTTTCAATGTCTGGAATATTCAACAGATGTAGAGGTAAGTATCATGGATCTGCCCGGCCAGCTTGCCATGGCAAAGAGGAATGCAATAAACGCCGGTTTCGATCAACGGATGTCGTATATCGAGGCAAATGTATTGGACGAAAGCCAAATTATGCCGACAGGTTACGATGTCATCTGGATGAGCCAGTTCCTAGACTGTTTCTCCGATGAGCAAATCATATCCATACTTATGCGATGCCGTAAAGTTATGGACGCCAACAGCCGGGTTTGTATACTTGAGCCTTTTTGGGACAGGCAGCAATTTAGGGCTTCGGCTTTTTCATTAATGATGATTTCGCTATATTTCACAACCATAGCCAACGGTAACAGTCAAATGTACCATTCAAAAGTTTTTGAAGGGTTTATAAAAGCTGCAGGGCTTGAAATTGAGGAGCGTATCGATGGAATTGGGGTATGTCATACCATGTTAATTTGTAAGAAATAATCTCATTAGGTGGCGGTTAATTTAATAATAATTTCTTGATGTTGCGGATACTGTTCCAATAAGCTTTTCCGGGAAAGCAACTCAAAGTCCTGGTAATCGAATCCCGGCGAAACAACGCACCCCATCAAGGTATAGGAATTATCCCGGCAAACTGCGGCGCCGAATATACAGCCTCGGGGGACAACAATTTGCGGTAACTCTCCACCCGCTATATCCAGGCCAAGTTTCTGCTGGTGTAACTCTCCCTTCCCGTCTATCATGTAAACGGTTAATGGAGATCCGTCATGAAAATACCAGATCTCATCATACCGCAAACGATGAAAACAGGAAACCTCCCCCTCGGGCAACAGAAAATAAATACTGGAGGCTAATTGTCTTTCGAGAACAGACGGCCCTGATTTTAAATGAACCGTCTCAGGGCAACGGTAACTTTCCCCAAAATAACCGCCTTCAGGGTGTTTCATCAAGTCCAGCTTGCGAATCCAATACTCACTTGTACGAAAGGTTTTATCTGCCATAGTTTATCGCTCCGCATCTATCAATTCAAACAAGTCATAGCCTTTATTATAAGTCTTGGATACTACTGGCTATGATTTGCCGTTTTTCTACCGGAACATCGATAAAATTTAGAGCAATTCCCATTTTAGTATTCTCAATCGTTTGACTTCGCACAATTTCTCCCTTTAACTCAATGGGTGTCATTTGCGGAAGTTGAATTTGAAAAGTCAGTATACTTTGAAGTATCAGCCGAGGATCTGGATAAACAACGGCAAAGAGCCCGCTTAAAGATAAATCCATCACCCTCCCTACATGGATTATCTCGTCCTGCATATAAAAGAAAGGAAAATCCGTTTTCATTCGAAAATAACGCCGCAGGGATGTGGTATGAAATTTCCATGGAGTTTCCACTTGAGGTCCTAAATATCGGTATTGCATTGAGGAATTCATTTTCCAGGGTTTGGCACATATTAAAGTTGAAACGTCCTGCTTAATCTTGGTAATTCGATAAGTATTGAATAAATATTTGGTTCCCTCAGGATTCTCATATTGAATAATAATCTCTTGGCTCTCAACCGGCAATTCACCAAGGTCTTTCACTCCAGTCGATATCAATAAACCATCTTCCGAAAAGTTATTGACAACCGCAGTAAAAGATTGAATCTGCCCCAAATATTCCGAAAAGATCAGTTGAATGGTGTTACCCGGTTTAAAAATCTGTTCAACAGTAAGGATGTTCTCCAAGTTTACCGGCTCCCTTAAGGGAAATCATAAAATCCCCCGAAAACAAAAAATAGTTAATTCTAAAAAGTATCCTTCAACAGTAAATTGAAAATTCCGGTAGCTTTTGAATGCAATATATATCTTATCATAAACCTTCACCGTTGATCAATATCTACCGGTATAGGGATTGAGGTAGGAGAATTTAATCTTTGGAGCCGTATCCCCAATAGAAATACCCAATTGAAGTGGAGAGATTATTTATCTTTCAACATTCTCGACTAAATAGCGCCAATAACGTTCGGGCATCCGTTGACGTTGTTGACGCTTATTTTGGCGTTCAAGAATGACTATTTTCTGAAAATATTGATCCCAAATTTTTTGGTACATTAGCTCCTCTTTATCCAATAATGCAGAATTCCGGTTGGAACTACAGGGGTTCATAACCGATTGAAGTTCCCCGGACATCTCCATAAACGGAATGAATTCAACGTGAATGCCATTATAATAAATACCGGTCTGGCGGCGGGCATCGTGAATGAGCCACTTTTGATCGGCAAACCGGGCTTTAAAATGGGGCGCCAGTAATTGAATAATGTTATGATCCGGGGTAATCGGCCCATAGAAAACTTGGTTGACCAGCTTACGGAAGCGGATAAATCCTTGCATCCTTAAAATTTCATGTTCAACCTGGTCACAAAGTCGCCTGACCTGGAAAACCACAGGATCCCCTAAATTTTTCTGGACTCTCAAACCATACTTCATCAATCGCTCCAGATAATCCAATAACAATTTCTCAAAACCGGTTTTCTCCGAAAGAAAGCAATATCCGATCTCCAAAAGCACTGCCTTGGAAAAGTTTTCTTGGAGGGAATGAAAAAAACCAGCAGCTATAGCTGTATCGGTGGTTATTGGATGAATTTCAGTAAACAAATCGGCCTGAAATTCACGATTTGAAGTAATATTGACGATTTCACGGCTCTCTTCCGCAGCGACGGCAAATACCGTAAGCAGCCCTTCAAAGGTTCCATCATATTGATAGCAAATCATTATCATTCTCCACTAAATTTCTGTAAATAAGGGCAGTTGGCTTAGGGCAGGCACTCCACTAGAATTAGGCGCATCCAATAATTTTTGACGGATAAGGAAAGCGTCGTCCAACCTTTCTAAAAATTTACCCTGGCAGGTGATAAAATAACGGGCTTTTTTGAGGACTACTCCCATTTTTGACAACTCATTCAGATGCAAACCGCCAAACCTGCGGGCCGCAATCATCCGTTCCGCAGACTTCAAACCGACTCCCGGCACTCTTAACAAAGTCTCATAATCAGCCCGATTGACCTCGACCGGAAAACGGTGTAAATTTCGCAGCGCCCAACTGGTTTTCGGATCTAAATCAGAGTCCAGAACCGGCTGAGTTAAGTCGGCAATTTCTTCGGCTTTAAACTGATAGAAACGGATTAACCAATCAGCCTGATAAAGGCGGTGTTCCCGTTTAAGGGGCGGGGATACATTTAAGGCCGGTAAGAAAGGGTTATTATTGACAGGTACATAGGCCGAATAATAAACCCTGCGAAGATTGACTTTACGGTATAATTGTTCAACCAGCCGCAAAATTTGAAAATCTGGATCCGGAGATGCGCCCACAATAAGTTGGGTGCTTTGGCCCGCCGGAACAAAATAAGGAGCCTTTTTAAAATGCTTTCGTTCATCATGGCTTTGATGAATTTTAGCACCGATATAGGACATCGGATTTAATATTTGATCCCGTTTTTTCTCCGGAGCCAGCAATTTGAGACCGCTTTCGGAGGGAAGCTCAATGTTCACACTCATTCGGTCTGCATAGTAACCGGCTTCACGGATCAATTCGCTGCTAGCTCCCGGAATTACCTTTAAATGAATATAACCATTAAAATGTTGCTCGCGCCGTAATTTTTTAATGACTTGAAGCAACACTTCCATGGTCCGATCGGGACTGACGAAAATCCCCGAGCTTAAAAAAAGACCCTCGATATAATTGCGGCGGTAAAAATTAATGGTTAAATCGACCAACTCATTGATTGTAAAAGCGCTGCGGGGAATGTCGTTGCTACGGCGGTTGACGCAATAGGCGCAATCATTGATGCAATGGTTGGAGAACAAAATTTTAAGCAAAGAAATACAACGACCATCCGCCGCCCAACTGTGACAAATCCCAACCGTAGAAGAAGAGGCATTGCCCAGCCCCTTTTGATCATTCCTGCGGGCACTTCCGCTTGAGGCGCATGAGGCATCGTATTTTGCGGCCGAAGCTAATATTTTTACCTTTTCCAGAACGTCCATGGCTCCATCCCTTCACATCAAACATACGTTCTGGTTTCATTATAACACGAACATTTGTTCTGGACAATAACTTCTTAGTACCAGTTCATCATCAGGATTCCATAGTATTCTTTGAGGGCAATACTGAAATTGTTCAACGCTTCAGCCCCAGGTACCATATTGATACCATAAAAACCGAGATTTTGATTCGTCCGGTAATCCGTAGGATAAGGTGTCACCTCGATACCGAATTTATGAAATTGTTTTACAGCACGCCACATATGGAATGCGGAGGTAATCAGGATAGGATGGTGATATTGGTGTTTTTTCAAGATTGCTGCTATGAATTTAGCATTCTCGGTAGTATTTAAACTTTGATTCTCAACCAGTATCTTCTCTTCGGGAATTCCCGTCTCGACCAAAATCGCCTTGGCAATATCAGCCTCCCGGCCGGTATTTTGAAACACTTTGCCTCCCGATACAATCAGTGGTTTATTCAATTGATAATAGAGTTGAATGCAAGTCAACAAGCGGTTTGCTGCCGGCCCGGATAAATGGCCCTGATGATGCAAATTCGGACTATCCAGGGTGGCTCCTCCACCCAGCATGATAACGACATCCCCCCGGATGGTCTCAGGAGGCCGGTAACGGTATTCCAATGAGTGAAGCAGCAAATCACTGCAATAAGAATTGCTGCAGATATAAAAAAGGCTGGTCATCCCCAGTAAAAGAATAGGGATGGCCCGTTCTCTTTTATAAAAAAGCCAGCCCGCAAGGAATAGCAAAATGATGATGAATATCCCCGGTGGCAGAAAAAATGTGACATAAATAAACTTGATAAAATAAATCAACGGATGATTTTAACTCCTCTCTAAACCTTTTCCGCTAAGAAAATCATCGATATGAAGCGGATGAGGCGGGCAACCTGGTACGTAAATCCCCTCTTGCAGTTGTACATTTCGGGTACAAACGCCCAAACGGATAATTTTGCCCCGATTGTCTTTGGGAATATAGGGATTTTGTCCATAAATCAAAGTACACCCTTTTAGTTTGTCCAGAGTGCCTTTAAGGTATTGACTGTAAAGATAAGCGCTGATGGCATTGTTACAACCACTGCAAGCATCGCAAGATACTAAACGGATATCCATTTTTTTTAAAATTTCCGGTTCCAGACTTAACCGGGCAAAAGGCCTTTTTACATTCTCTAAGGACTCACCCACAATTTCAATTGCCGCTAAATCACTGCAACCCAGTCCCTGTTCTCCGGCAAGCCGGATATATTCCACTTCCGAAAGATCGAAACCCATAATCGCCATGGCGACTCTATCGAGAGCAATCACATCGGTCGAAGCCATCACTAATCCCAAATGCACCGGATTCCCGACAACCGGCCCCATTCCTTCCAAGGCTACCGTACCGTCCATAATGGTCAATTCGGGCATTGCCAAATGTCCGAGATCAACGATCGTTTGACTAAGACCCCATTTATGAAAGCGCTTTTTGTCGGCCTGATGAATCATACCTTTTAAATTCTTGAGTCCGAGAGTCACCGCCAAAGCATCATGGGTTTTCATGGCCGGTATGTTAATCACTACGTTGCTTTCTATAAAGGTGCGCGGGAGGCGGATTCGTTTAATATTCCGGCCTAAAGGATTCAGGCAATAAGTAAATTCATCCTTAATCAAATTCACTAGTGAACATTGATGCTTTTGAGCCATTTCCCGGATGCCCAAGGCATCGAATACTTGATCGGTATCGTTGCCAATGGCTGCGCCCTCTGCAATGGTTACCTTCTTGGCGCCCCATTCCTTACAGAGCTCGGCCACAGCGAAAATCACATTAGGATTCGTAGTGGCGCCGGTTTTATAATCAGCATCACATAAGAGGTTCGGCTTAATCATGACATGATCGCCCGGAGTAATCAAGGAATCGAGTCCGCCAATAAGTTCGGTCGCCTGGCGCAAGGATTCTTTTACGGCCTCGAATTGGTGAATATCGGCACATCTTCTAATGGATACTTTGGCATCCCGTAAGTGCATGTTACT
This sequence comes from Bacillota bacterium, assembly GCA_023392595.1. Classification (GTDB taxonomy): domain Bacteria; phylum Bacillota; class UBA4882; order UBA8346; family UBA8346; genus UBA8346. The sequence continues at coordinate 39,426 of JAEVYU010000085.1, forward strand.
ACTCCTTTTGTTAGTAGTGTATGAAACAAACTGCCGGCAAACTTCAACCGGCAGTTTATAGCGATCATTATTGTAATTGGAGTTTGAATCGAAAAAATATTACTTAAACGGATTCTCGTCTTTATACAACATTCCGGCGGGCTGGTTAAAGGCGACATCGTTTACGCCCAACATTTTCATAGCACCAAACAATACCTTTCCTGCATGTTTAAAAGCGACCCCGCCGTGATGCGGATAACGCTTACCGATCAGAACGTGGCGGTAGAATCTGCCCATTTCTTTGACTGCAAAAACTCCAATACCGCCGAATGATTTGGGATCAACATCGATGATTTCACCTTCCGCTACGTAACTGCGTAACATAGCATCGGCAGTGCTTTGTAAACGGAATAAAGTTATTTCGCCGGGACGGATGCCTCCTTCCAAAGTTCCCCGGGTGATATCGGGTTCTTTATCCGGTTCCAAACCGCGATGCATGATTAATTGATATTTCATGGCCGCATTCTTCAGAAGACATTTTGCAGTGTTGCCGCAATGGAATCCCATAAAAAGATCATCGAGATGATAACCGTTAAACTTGGCCTTGTTGTTGTCAAACATATCACGGGGCACCGAGTTGTTGATATCAAGCAAAGTGGCAGGCATATTGGTGGCGCAGGTGATGATATATTCGCTTAAAGCCCCATAAATATCGGTCTCACAGGCTACCGGAATTCCTCTGGCTGCCAGTCTCGAGTTAACATAACATGGAACGATTTTAAACTGGGTTTGAAATGCCGGCCAGCATTTATTGGCGAAAATAGCATACTCGGAGGCGCCTATATTATTTTCCATCCAATCAAGCAATGTCAATTCATATTGAGCCAGTCTCGGCAGAATCCCGGGATAACCGTTTCCATCAGCAAGCTCGGTTTCCATTTCCTTGATGACTCCCGAAATCCGCTTATCATTCTCGTGTTGGTTGAAGAAAGCAAACAGATCCAGCTCCGAGTTCTCCATGATTTCAACGCCTAAGTCATACAAAGGCTTTATCGGTGCATTACATGCTAAAAAGTCTTGAGGTCTGGGACCAAAGCTGAAAATTTTCAATTTTTTAAGAGCCAGAATAACCCGGGCAATATCTTCAAAGTCTTTGACCATATCTGCAATTTCAGTGGCTGTTCCTACCGGATATTCAGGAATGTAGGGTTTTAATTGGCGTAAGGCCAAATTATAAGATGCGTTCAACATTCCGCAATAGGCATCACCCCGGCCGTCGAATAAATTATTTTCGGTTTCTTCGGCTGCCGCCACAAACATTGCCGGACCGTCAAATTTTTGAGCCAGCATCGTTTCCGGACCTTCCGGTCCGAAGTTTCCAAGATATACTACTAAAGCGTTAACATTGGCTGTTTTTAATTCTTCCAATGCTTTTAAAACATCTTTTTCATTCTCAACGGTCGCTTTGATTTCTGTAATGGCAATTTTCTTATCATTACAAGCCTTTACGACGGCTGATCTTCTTTTTTGACTTAATTCAATTGGGAAACAATCCCGGCTGACTGCTACGATACCCAATTTAACCTGTGGAATGTTAATCAATAGAATACCCCCTCCAATTAATTTTTGGCATAATTTATACATTTCCATTATACCGCGTGCCAGTTGTACGTACAAGCATCAATCATCAAAAGATTAATACTTCCATTAGCTTTTTCCAATATCATTTTTGTCATAAAGCTGAAGTTTTAAATTACGCACCAAAAGCTGGTTTTTATTCGAGTTTTCAAATAAATTCCCAACAAAACCAGACATAAAGCCAAGAAGGCAAATATAAAATCAATTACTGTAAGAGGTTTCTGGTGGTACCAGGTTCTGGTTTCATAGCGGCCAAAGCCTCGTAAATCCATGGCGTTAGAAATAACTTCCACCCGGTGTAGGGACAATATCAGTAAAGGAAGCAAAACGGTGATATAGTTTTTCATCCGTTTAAAAATACCGGCATCACCTTTTTTAAACTCAACTCCCCGGGCTTCCTGGGCATTGATAATGGCTTTAACTTCTTCATTAACATCCGGCACATAGCGTAAAGCAATATTGATGGCGTAAGATACTTTATAAGGCACGCCCAAGCGGTTCAGACTGCTGGCAAAACAGCTGGGATGGGTTGTAAAAATAAATAGCAACGTAATAGGTAATATTGCCAAATATTTCAACGATAATGTCAATGCAAAAAAAAGTGTTTGGTAGGTTAGTCGAATTAAACCCAAATCAATCGCGACAGTATAGCGGTGAGTCAACATCGAACCATAATCCGGAGTAACCAGGATTAATACCAAAGAATTTAAGACCGTAAAAATGGCCACAAACAATATTAAAGGCTTTAGGACTTTAAACGGCAATTTCGCAAAGTACAACATCAAAAAACCGAGAATTATCATGAATGAAAAGATTCGCGCATCCATGAATAAAAAAATAAAAATGGTCCAGGTAATTAGCATAAGAAACTTAATGCTCCCGTCAAGTCGATGAAAAATGGAATCTCTTTCAATATATAGCGCTCCCGATCGTGTCATTGCAATTCGCCCCGTTTCAACTTCTCTACAAAAAAGGACAGAAATCCGCTTACATCCTGGATTTGATATAAAGTTGCCATTTGGGAAATGGAAGTCTCCTTCAAATTCGCCCGAATGATAACATTAGGATTGGACAAAATATTAAATATGGTATCTTCAGCAATAATTTTGCCGCCGCAAAGTACTAAACCGCGATCAGCATACTCTAAGGCCAAATGCATATCATGGGTGATTAAAACTATACTCACACCGCTGTTTTTAATTTTCTCCAGAAAACTCATAAACTCCCGATAAGTTCGATAATCCTGGCCGGCTGTAGGCTCATCCAAAATAATGATTTCCGGTTGCATTGCTAAAATTGACGCGATCGTGACCCGTTTTTTTTGCCCATAACTGAGTGAATCTATCGGCCATTTCCGGTATTTATAAAGTCCGCAAATACGTAAAGACTCTTCAACCCGAGAGCGTACCTGTTCTTCCGGGTAACCGTTATTGCGCAAGCCGAAAGCAACTTCATCAAAGATCATGGGTTTGGTAATCATTTGATTTGGATTTTGCAACACAGAGCCAATGATCTTACCGCGTTTTCGAGCCGACCAATCATCAATCACTTCTCCTTTATATCGGATAGTGCCGGATTGATGCCTGACGATTCCGGATAAAATTTTTAACAAGGTTGATTTACCCGCTCCATTATTTCCTAAGACCGCCAGCATTTCTCCTTGACGGATGGTAAATGAAATATTATCAATAATATTAGGCCCATCATCAAAATAACGATATTGCAATGCATTCGCTGTTAATATTTCTACATTCTCTGGTGGTTTACGGCATTCCGTTCTATGAATATAGGCGTTTACAACCTCATTTTGAAATTTCATAATATTAGAAATGCTAGAGACTCGATCATCCTTGGCTAATTTTAACTTCAAATTTTTTATAACTTCAATGTAAAGAGGTTCCCTTAAACCAAATCTGGAAAGTAAATCAGTGGTCAAGATTTCATCAGGGGGCCCATCTGCGACAATCCATCCCTCATTCATAACGATAATCCGATCAAATCCACATTCCAGAACATCTTCGATTCTGTGCTCTATTACAATGATAGTCTTTTTCATTTGCCGGTGAATGCGGTTAATTGTAGCCATTGCCCGTTTGCCGCTGGCAGGATCCAAATTAGCGAGCGGTTCGTCAAAAAGAAGGATTTCAGTTCCATTGGTAAGGATTCCGGCAATGGAAATTTTTTGTTTTTGACCGCCGCTCAAGTTGTGAGGCGTTTCATAAATAAAATCGGACATCCCCACTTCATGCAAGGCTTGTTCCACTCGGGCCAACATTTCGGGTTGGGCGACGTTTTTATTTTCATCGGCAAAAGCTACATCTTCCCCAACGCTTAAACCAATGAACTGACCGTCTTGATCTTGTAAGATAGTCCCCACATATTGGCTGATTTCAAATATATTTTTTTCGTAGGGTTTAAAACCTTTAATTTCCAAACCACCATCAATTTTGCCCCCATAAGTAAAAGGAATTAGCCCATTGAGACAATGGGCTAATGTTGATTTTCCGCTCCCGCTCGGGCCGGCTATCAAGACTTTTTCACCAACTTCAATCGTCAAATTAATATTTTTTAGGGTAGGCTCTTTTAAATTATCATACCGAAAATAAAAATCGCGAAATGAAATAACGGGCACCTTAAGTTGTGCTCCTTTCAACCTTCAACTTCCAGGTTGTTATTTTTACTACGTAATTTTCCTAAGGCAATTACGACTGGAATGCCGACAACCGCCAATACGATGAAATTGGACACTCCAGCAAGACAAATTTGAAGCCATACTTTGTTTGCTGGTTCTCCATAAAGGAAAACATCTCCGATATAGGCAAGGATGCTACCGGCTAAGATACCAATGATTGCATATAAGTACATTTGCCAATAATGTTTCGAGGATATTTTTCCGGCCAAAACATCAAACCCATTATCAAATTTAACAAAGCCACCGAACATCCCGACTGCCGCGGAAAGAAAGACCCAACTCCACCAAACGGAACCATACATCAGAGCATCATTTAAAGCATGACCAACGAATCCTACCAAAAATCCAACTACCGGCCCAAAGATTGCCCCGAAAACGATCAGCAAAGCCATAGCAATCCGGAAGGATGTATTGGGCCCAATAGGAAGAGAAATGATCGACAAAGCTCCGTAAAGGGCAGCCCCAATACCAATGGCAACTACATCCCGAGTTGACAATCCTTTTCCCTTTTTCTGCTTGCTAATAATGATAAATAGCACAGCAATAACTACCATGACAAGAATTGCCACAATTCCTTGTTTTGTTGCTAAAGAACCTAAAAAACCCTTAATAAATTTCATAATCGTCCCCCACTTTTTTAAATTTAAGTACTTCATTTGGGTTCATGAAAGCTGCCTAGTAAAAGGTTCTCGAAATAACTACTCAATGATTGTGAACGTTTTAATACGCTCTACTAGCAAAGCTGAGAATACTCCTATTTTCATAATCAAACGCAGATCCACTTTTCTAAAAAAGGCGGATTTTTCAAATTCATTATAAATTGTTCCCCAATAAAATGCAATATCCAAGCAAACAAATAGAAATCATCCCAACCGGGATGATTCTATTAAGAAACAAAAATAGAGCTTATTACAACAAATTCAAAAACTTAATGATTACCCTCGTTTCTTAATCGTTGCAACCACCGCGCCTGTTGAAATTTGTTGACCCTGACTGACAAGAATGGAAACCACTTGCCCATCGAATGGAGAATTTAAGGGAGTCTCCATTTTCATCGATTCAAGCACCATTACGGGCTCATCTTTTTTAATCATATCGCCGACTTTTTTATCGATTCTTAACACCAATCCAGGTAATGCAGTTTTAATCGGTTGAGCTTCTCCGGTAATTTGAACTGCATTTGCATTTTCCTGAACGCCTTCACCGATCTCATAATTAAAGCTTTGACCGTTGACGATTGCTTTATCGGCTTCCAATTTAACTGTATAGGAATTTCCATTCAATTTAATGGTATAAGTATCTGTTTTGGCAGTACTTTTCGAAACATCCGCTTTTTTTGCTTCCTTGCGCACGCCAATCGTTCCCTGGCCTTTTAAGAAAGCCACGCCCTTTTCGGCGCAACTGGCGATAATAAAGATATTTTCATCGGTTATAGGAAGACCTTCATTTTGCAACATTTTTTTACTTGCGGCAATACCTTTTTCCGGATTCCGGTCATTAATAGCCAACGGACTTTCGGTGGTAAGTTCCAGCTTTAATTGTTCCTGAGCGATTGCCACAATGGCAGGATCCGGAGCAACCGGAGTCTTACCAAAATAACCCAAAACCATCTTGCCATAACCTTGGGCAATCTTTTTCCAGGGTCCAAACATCACATTATTAAAAGCCTGTTGGAAATAGAACTGGGAGACAGGAGTTACCGAAGTTCCAAAGCCGCCTTTGGCAACAGCTTCACCCATTGCGGCGATAACTTCAGGATATTTGTCCATCAGTTGATTATCCCGCAGCATTTGGGTATTGGCTGTCAAAGCTCCACCGGGCATTGGGAAGAAAGGAATTAACGGCTCAACTTTAGTGGCTTCAGGAGGCAGGAAATAATCCTTCATAGCTTCCTTGAAGCTCTGCTCCAATTTCATAACCTTAAAAATGTCAATGTCCAGATCATAATCGGTCCCGCGCAAAACATGCCACATCGTAATTAAATCAGGCTGACATGTACCGCCGGATGCCGGCGCAAGTGACAAGTCGAGCTGATCGACTCCGGCTTCAATCGCCGCTTTATAGGCAACAGTACCCGAACCGGCGGTTTCATGGGAATGGAATACGATCTTCACATCTTTACCCAATAATTGGCGAGCCATCTTTATGGTATCGTATACTTTTTGGGGACGGCTGGTTCCGGAAGCATCTTTAAAACAGAGGGAATCAAAAGGAATTTCGGCTTCCAGGATTTTTTTGAGTCTGTCCATATAAAACTCCGGAGTATGGGCTCCTTCGCAATTAGGAGGCAATTCCATCATCGTAATGGTTACTTCATGATTTAAACCTGCCTCTTTAATGCATTTACCGGAATAAATCAAATTATTGACATCATTTAAGGCATCGAAGTTCCGGATGGTTGTCATACCGTGTTTCTTGAAAAGATCAGCATGGAGTTTAATGATGTCACTGGGTTGTGAATCCAAGGCCACTACGTTAATGCCGCGGGCCAATGTTTGCAGATTGGCTTTGGTTCCGGCAGCTTTGCGGAAAGCGTCCATAACCTCAAAGGCATTTTCATTACAGTAGAAAAACGGTGATTGAAACATCGCACCGCCACCGGCTTCCAAATGCTCAATTCCAGCTTGAGCCGCTTCTTCAACAACCGGCAAATACTCTTTGGAAAATACCCGGGCTCCATAAACTGATTGGAAGCCATCGCGAAATGCAGTTAACATAAACTGAATCTTTTTTTTCATTTAATTTTTCCTCTCCTCGGATCAATCTTTGATGCTTTAATTTACATGCAAAATTATTAAAAACTCAACGCTGTAGTTTATAACAGCAGTCGAATGAAAAAAGATTAGATATTTTGTTTAGCAATTACGATAGCAGCCGCAACAACAGCATCATCAGATGAGGCATTTTCGGATGATTCGGCATTCACCATTTCGTCTTCAGAAGGAGTATCTTTGGAAAAACGATTGAGGATACTTCCCATTAATTGAATCAACCCCGCTACGAAAAAAGAAATAATTATGGCAATAATATAGCTAACGACAGCAACAGTCATTCCGTTCATTTTCAGGCCCTCCTTATTTAATAAGCGTGCAATAAATGCCAGCAATAATTGCTGTTGTGATAACGCCACTTATATTAGCGCCCAGGGCATACGGCATAATCATTGCCTGAGGATTATCTTTGTGGACGACTTTTTGAGCCACTTTAGCCGTAGTCGGAACACAGGAAACCCCGGCAATACCGATAACCGGATTCACTTTTCCTTTTGTGAAGAAGTAGGCGATATAACCGCCGATAAGTCCGCCGATTCCGGAAAGCAGCAGGGATAAAATTCCCAGTAATAACAGCGGCAACACTTTCGGATCTAAAATCGTATTGGCTTCACATAAGATTCCAAGCATCAGTCCTAAAAACATGGTTGAAAGATAAAGAACCGGACCGCTGAGTAATTCCTGAAACTGTTTGATACCGGATTCCCGGATAACAACTCCAAAGAATAGCGAGAAAATAAGAGGTGCCGCAACGGGGAAAAGGAAACACAATACAACACAGCAAACGGCAGCAAAAGCCATTTTCTGACCTTCAGTATAACTTTTGTTTTTCGGTGGATCCATCGGAATGGCCCGTAATTTTTTTGGGACTAAGGCTTTGATTAAATAGGGATAACCGCCGTATGTCAAGCCCAAATAAAGATAGGCAACAACGGCAATAGGGACGAACAATTCCGGGGCTAATTTTAAAGAAGTGAATAATACCATCGGCCCATCTGCTCCTCCAACCATAGCAATGGCAGCTGATTGCTTAACGCTATACCCGAAAAATTGGGCAATTGGTAAAGTAATAATCGTACCAAGTTCTGCAAATAAAGCCAGGAACATAGAAAGAAAAGGCCTCGCCATTAGAAAACCTACATCTAATAAAGACCCGATTCCCATAAATACAAAACAAGCGATTAAACCATTGGAGAAGGTGAAAGTATATATGGGTTGAAGCCAGTCGATCCCGAGGATATACATCAAATCTCCCGCCGCAGCCACTTTACTCATTCCGGCCCCGGCCTGGGCTTCAACAAACAAAGTGCCCAACCCGTTGTGCAGGTTCAACGGATCAAAGAACAATACTGAAGCATTAATGGTGGCCATGCCTAGTCCCATTGGGATCATCAACAATGGTTCCAAAATGCCTTTTCTACCTAAATACATCAAGAACAGTCCCAACAATATCAGGACAATCCGCGATAAATTGATAGCGAACGGCGAGGCAATAAAAGTTTGAACTCCTTGAAATACATCGAGAATAGAATGAATGCTCATAAATGATGTCTCCTGTGCTATTAAAGTTAGTTCAACGATTATCGGATAGCAATCTAAATTGTAATTAATTTGACAATTTCATACAATCAAAATACTACCACTTTAAGTCAGTTTATCTTGAAATTTTGCTCAGGTCTAGTCCATGTTAACTTCATTTAAAAATTGTTAACATTGGCTCGTAGCTCCATGATCTTCGGTTTTTAAATAAAAAAATCACTTTATTCTTTTATGAATAAAATGATTTTTATTTTAACCAATTTAAAATTTATTTAGACTTCGCTTCGTCCGCCAACGCCTTTAGTAGAATCAGTAATCCGTTTTTCAGGTTCATGCGGCCTTAAGCTTCTTGCGGCAGCACCGGCTTGCCACATTTCGGAGTTTCTGATTTCAGCCAATTCTGCATTTAAGTCATCCTGGTAATTCGCTTTACTGCATGAACTAATCACCCGACGGGTTTCGCTGCCGTCTTTTACCTTTTGATATAACTCTTTAAATGTCGGTAATACGGCTGCTTTAAAACGGGGTTTCCAGTCCAAAGCGCCTCTTTGCGCAGTCGCGGAACAGTTGGAATACATCCAGTCCATTCCCTTTTCATCAACCAATCGAATTAAGCTTTGGGTTAATTCTTCAACTGTTTCGTTAAAAGCTTCGCTGGGAGAGTGACCATTTTCGCGCAATACTTCGTATTGAGCTTCCATAATTCCGGCCAAAGCGCCCATAAGCACTCCGCGTTCACCTGTTAAATCACTATAAACTTCCTTTTCAAAAGTTGTGGGGAACATATAACCGGAACCCACACCGATACCCATTGCTAAACAGCGATCTAACCCTTGTTGGGAATAATCCTGAAATACGGCAAAACTGGAATTGATTCCGGCGCCGGATAAGAAATTACGCCGAACATTGAGGCCCGATCCCTTCGGAGCGACCATCAATACATCAATATCAGCCGGCGGAACAATTTCCGTTTGGTCTTTATATACAATGGAAAAACCATGGGAAAAATACAAAGCTTTTCCCGTAGTGAGATGCTTTTTGACCATGGGCCATATCTGCCTTTGAGCGGCATCCGAAACAAGCATCATAATCATAGTGCCTTTTTCAGCTGCTTCCTCTAACTCAAAAAGATCTTTCCCAGGTACCCAGCCATCTTTTACCGCCCGGTCCCAATCTTTAGATTTCCGTTGCCCGATAATGACGTTAAAGCCATTATCCTTCAAATTAAGAGCTTGGGCTGGCCCTTGAACCCCATAACCTAAAACAGCAATGACTTCATTCTTCAAAATTTCTCTTGCTTTCGAAAGAGGGAATTCTTCCCGGGTAACAACCTCTTCCAAAACTCCACCAAAGTTGATCTTTGCCATCCTACCTACCTCCTGCTATACTCTTCTCAATCAATCCTAAATAAATTAATATATAATATATCACAAGTAATTATATCAGACAATAATACATCTTAAATTCTCTTCAATAAAACAAAAATAGATAGATAAAATGGAACAGTTTACCAAAAGCTAACTTCTTGCATCATAAAACTGATTATTAATGATTAATCATGAATGAATAATCATTAATGGCATGTCCCACAACTTCCTCTATGGCATGAACCACAAGAGTGAGCCGAACCGCCTATGGTTGTTGAGCCGTCGTTGCCAACGCTTTTCGCAGAAAAGAGCGAGAGTTTCCTTTTGGTTTCTGTTGAAGAACATTTCGGGCAGGGAGCATTTTCCCCGGTTCGGCACAGTTCTTCAAATTCATAATTGCAAGCTAGACATTGAAATTCATAAATTGGCATGATTATCACCACATTAAAATAGAACTAATAATTAAAACTCGATACCGTTTATTTTATAATGGTACCCAAATCCCCATTTTTTAAACCGGCTGCATTGGCTTCGTCCGTATCCAGGTGCATATCTTTTGCGAAATTGGGGCTAACTCTAACCAATACATTGTTAAACACTATGGACCGCTCGCCGTTAAACTTTACCGAGATGCAGTCTTTATCATTTAAGCCAAGTTCTTTAGCTTCATCAGTATGCAAATGAAGATGCCGCAGTGCAATGATGACTCCTTCTTTAAGTTCAATTCGCCCTTTCGGTCCCTCGATTGTAATACCGGCCGAACCGACAATTGAACCGGAATCTCTGACCGGAGCGGTTACCCCTAAAGGAAAGCTATCCGTCCTTGAAATTTCAACCTGGGTTGCTTTTCGAACCGGGCCCAATATTCTTACTTTTGAAAGAGTTCCCTTGGGTCCAATCAGGTTAACAGTTTCTTCACAGGCAAATTGTCCGGGTTGAGAAAGATTTTTGGTCGGTGTGAGTTGATGTCCTGTACCAAAAAGGGTCTCCAGATCAGCCTGGGAAAGGTGAACATGGCGGTTGGAAATTCCGACAGGTACTAAGTTGTCAGCCATTTAAAGCGCCTCCGTGATGGTTTGATTTACCATTGAATTTAGGTATAAAAAAAAGCGGTTATTAACCGACATAATACTGGCAGGGGAGACAGGACTTGAACCCGCAACCTACGGTTTTGGAGACCGCCGCTCTACCAGTTGAGCCACTCCCCTGTTTTAATTCCTAATATAGTATAGCGAATATACTCTGTTTTGTCAATTTCAATTTTGTTAATCGCAAACCGATTTTATCCTTTTCCCCCCGAAACATTGACACCGATAATGCCGCCAAAAGTTCCGATAATAATGGAAATTAGACTTTTTAACAAGTAAATTCCTACATGAATGGATTGATGAAAACAAGCAGCTAAAATCAACCATAAAAAAGAAATAACGACCGCAACTCCAATTCCCACAGCCCATCCCTTTTGCTTGCTCCTCCATCCCGCCATAATCGAACCGAAGACAACCGAAACGAAAAAAAGCAGCAAATACAAGCTATTATTCGGCCATGAAACCGTTCCGGTCCATCCTATTTCAGTAAAAACGGCTGTAAATGTTGTCAGGATTAATGCCATCAAAAAAGCAGCTAAACTTCCATAAATTACCGCTCCGACCGGAAATAAGCTTTCCTCTCGGTCGATATCCATCCGTTCACACCTCCCATATTAATACAATGTATGGGGGTTAACCGATAAATATGACTTTAAGATAGATTTGCTTTATCACTATCAAAAAGGAGTTATCCGTTGTTCGTTTCCTCACTGATTAAAACTATTCTTTGAGGTATATCCAAAGTCAAATCTAACTTGAATAAATCAGCGTAACTACGTAAAGGTAAAAACAATTCACCTTCCATTACAATCGGCATATCACCATTTATAGCCTGAATCCCATTGACTTTAATCGACAAATCTTTCTTAGTTATCACGATGACTTGATTACCCCGCGTTATCGTATAAGCAGTTTTGGTATTCCGATAAGTTATTTTCAAATCCGGAATGTTTTGCAGTCCTCTTGGAGCAATATATACAATATCTTTTTTAAATACGGCAACTGGCGAAAGTGGATAATCCGATTGTTGGTAACGCATCCGAAGTTCATCGGCAGCAAATATCTGCATATTGATCAATTTGCGGTTAAAGCCCCATAACAGGAAATCTCCAGTATCTTCATCAAATCCTATGATTTGGCTAATCCGTCCTGTTAATGCGGTATAATCCTCCGACCAGGCCTGATTCTTTGGAGCGTATCGTAACAAGTGGGTCTTCCCTGCTGTATCCGAGGCTAAAAGGCGGCTTTCTCCACGACTGACAAAAAAAGATAGTTTTTCTGCAATAAAATCCAGATCTGTCCACTGCTTTTTAAATTGATATCCTTTTTCAGGATTCCAGCCCAAATCATAAATGACTTTTTGGGAAGTGCTAATCAAAACATCATTTTGCCCTTGGCGATCTAAATCTCCGGAGGTTACTGCCATCACTTTTCCCCAGAGATAATTTTCCCAGACAGAAACCGCAGAATTACTATCGAGTTTAATAATACCGATACCCCCCGCCTTATAGGCGACGATAATTTCTTCTTTGGTATCTCCATCAATATCGGTTATATAACCCAAACTTATCGGACGCCAATTGGTAGGACACTTCCATACCAAGTCCAAAGATTTCTCCCCGAGTTTTAGAAGAAACAATGAGCCTTCCTGATTTTGAACCAGGATATCCTTTCCCGGGCTGCCACTAAAATTGCCAACAGCAATATAAGTTACTGTGGACCATACATATTTACCGGAATTGAATACCTCCCATTTCCCGTTTGACAATCGATAAATGTAAATAAATCCAGGTTCCATGGTTCCGGCAATGACTTCAGCCATACCATCCTGGTTAATATCTTTAACCTGAAAAGTAGTAAACGCAATATTATCATCCGCTACCAACTGCTGGGTTTTTACCCAACTGCACATATCGTCCTGAAGTTCAAACATAACGATTTTGCCGTCGGTCAAAGATATAGCATTCAGATGCCCGTTAACATTTAGCCATTGGGTATTTAAGGAATTTAAATCCAATAATTCACCCTGATTAACACTTGCCATTAAAGCGCCGCTAGAAAAAACTGCCGAATAAGAACTGCCGATAAATAACAATACAATGAAGGAAAATATAAAAAAGCGGGATTGAGTTTGCCCGAAGTGTCGATTCAATACCAATCTCCCCTTTAGAAATATTTAAACGTATTATTAATATTTCAATTCAATTATCATTTTTCCTTCAATATTCCAAGCGCAATCCGAATAAAAGGTAATAAAAAAAGTAGTCTCATCGTTTTAAATCAACGAAACTACTAACTTTTTAATGGTCGGGCAGGCGGGATTTGAACCCACGGCCCCCACCACCCCAAGGTGGTGCGCTACCAAGCTGCGCTACTGCCCGTTCTCTAAGCGACATTAACTATTTTATCATCTTCACGGTGAGTCGTCAAGCATTATTTGAGGAATTCACCAGGAATCGATATTTAAATATACCTAGAATATTATGTATTAAGCCGCCGGCTCTTTAATACATTCCCGAATTGATCAACTGTAATTTCCAAACGATGCATAAAGTCTCCCAGTGATGCCAATTTTGACACACTTTCCAAACGCATGAAATCTGATAAGGTCGTATTAAGCATTTTATAGACATTGGCTAGTTCTTCTTCGCGATTTTTTAATCGTTCAGAATCCTTTGCCAGCATACTTTTTATAGAGTCATTTTCATCCATTAAGTGTTGAATTTCTTCCATAAATTTATCTTCCCGTTTGATATCCCGTTCAACCGCTAACAAATGTTCAACAAAGCCTCGCAAATCCAACTGGTGACGCTGGTTTTGTTCTATTGTCAGTAAACGTTCTTCCAAATGTTTAATCGTCCCGGGGAGTGTCGATATTTGATAAAAAATGGAGTTATCCGAATTCTGTTTTGAAATATTTCCGGAGTCGGAAGCATTACTATTCTTATCCATTATCACTGAACGATTGATAGAAATCGGCTCCGGTTGGATCCTTTCATTTTGGGCTTTTTCATCGACGGATATTGTTTTCTGATATGATGGAACCCCAAGTTTCGACTGGGCTGCATAAGTATTATTCCCACCAAGCAACTCTTTTCCGATATTCAATAAGTCGTTATCATTATAGCGAAAACGCTTAACCAGCCGGTAAAATCGTAATTTTAAGGCCGCTGCAGAAAAAATTGCACCCAGCTTTTGTTGCAATTCTTCACAAGCCTGAGCCCTTGAATTCCCCAAAGCTTGATGTCGGCAAAAAATTTCCAGTATAGTCCGATCGATTTCTTTAAGTTCACGGCTACGTTTACGTGGTACAAAACCGGAACCATTTGTATATTTGGACTGCATCATATTATAATAATCTTGGTTGGTAAGTTTTTTTTCCTTTAACAAACGGCAAAATTGACTTCGAAGGGCGCTCATCTTTCGCCCCAGTTTACTGACTAAATCCCTCCGTTGTTGAGGGTCCCACCACGATTCGAAAAGCATCTCGTTTTCTGCATCTGTATAACGGGGTTTTAGTTTTTGTAACGAATGATTATTGGAAAAGTCCTCACTGATATGTGCATTCATTGCGAAAGCATTTTTGACCATTATTTTCCCTCCTCCAAAATAACTTTAACGGCGTGCACCACGCCGATCGACGAGCCATCCATTCCGGAAAACCAAAGATACACCGACACCAATATGGGTTGTTTAAAAGATACTAACTTGATTGAATTTCCATGAAGCCGAAAAAACTCTCCAGTCAAACATCTTATAGGTAGTCTTATCATATTTTGTTCCAGAGGCACCTGATTTATGCTTGGTTGCAAAAATATTATTGACAAAAAAGATAAAAAAATCCCCTCGGCTCTAATTTGGGCTGAGGGGTTTTCTCCGATTCATCGCAATAAAAGGTTTAATTCCCGGGGTGATGATAGCTGCTATACTATGTTTTGTTTTAGATCTTATCCCGTTTCTTTTTGGCGTTTTTTTCGATAACCGCTTGGTCTTGTTTAAGTTGTAAAGGTATCGTCGCGATAACGATGTGTTTATGCTTTAGTAAATCACGGGTAATGAAGAGACGGCTTTGATTATGAAGAAACACTTGCCACCATGCTTGAACAGAGAACTGCGGCAAGATGACGGTTATCATGTCGCCTCTTTGATAGTTATGTTCTTCATAGGACTCAATAAATTCAACTAAAGGCGAAACAACCTTCCGGTAAGGAGAGTATTTCACAATCAACGGAATATTGGTATGCAAGAGATTCCACTTTTCTTTAAAGCGGTTTTCGCATTCCTCATTGATGGCAATATTAAAAGCAACCACATTATCGGAGATGGTTTTTGCATAACGGAGCGCTCGGACACTAGCTTTATTCACGCTTTCAACTGGAACGATAACATGATTCCGGTAAGTATCTTTGGAAAGATCCAAAGCAGCCAATTCTTCGGGCTTGAGCCGCAATTGTTCAGCGACAGCCGTATAATGCCTTTTAATTTTTAGCATCCCCGCCATAATAATCGGGATGACTAAAATTACAATCCAGGCTCCATGGATAAACTTGGTGGCGCCGATAATCATGACGGTAACGAAGGTGACCAGAGCGCCGGTTCCGTTAACGATAGCCTTAAAAATCCATCCTTTTTCCTTGGTGCGTAACCACTTAACAAACATACCCGACTGGGATAAGGTAAAGGAAATAAAGACTCCTACCGCATAGAGAGGGATTAACCGGTGGGTATCCCCTTTGAATACCACTAACAACAAGCCGGCAATCGTCGTTAAGACGATAATTCCATTGGAAAAGCTTAACCGTTCGCCTCTGAACGACAATTGACGGGGAGCATAGCCATCACGCGACATCACCGAAAATAGCAGTGGAAATCCGGCAAATGCAGTATTAGCCGCTAAAGTCAAAATCAAGGTCGTGGCGAATTGGAATAAATAGTAAAACCAATGATGACTACCGAAGATTTCCGCCGCAATTTGCGACAAAACCGTTTTGCCTTCAACGGGAACCACATGATAGAGGTTCGCCAGCAAAGAAACCCCCACAAACAATAAAAACACAAAAAACGAAAGTAACAACAGGACTGAACGGGCGTGCTTCACGGACGGCTCCCGAAAGTTCGGAACTGCATTACTTACAGCTTCGACTCCGGTTAGCGCGGTACACCCTGAAGAAAAAGCCCGGATTATCAGCAAAATCGTGATGGGTTCCAGTGCCTGTTTCAGATGAATAACAGGCTGAGGCGGAACATAACCTCCGACTCGAATTTTAAAGATACCGTAGATAATCATTAAAATCACTGAAAGAATAAACGCGTAGGTCGGTAATCCAAATATTTTGGAAGATTCCCGGATTCCCCGCAGGTTTCCGATAAATAACAAGACTAACAATACAAGACAAATGGCCACCCTGTGGTGATACAGCGGAGGAAATAAAGCCGTAATCGCCGCAGTGCCCGCCGCAATACTAACGGCAACTGTCAAGATATAATCAAAGGCCAAGGCGGAACCTGCCGCAACTCCGGCGTATTTGCCCAAGTTATCGGAAGCAACCACATAAGCGCCTCCTCCGTTGGGATAGGCCCGAATTGTCTGACGGTATGAAAAAGTCAATATCGCCAGTAACAATATAATGGCTCCGGATATCCAAGTAAGCGGATGAAAAGCTAACACTCCAATAGCGGGTACTAAAACCAACAATATTTCTTCCGTGGCATAAGCAACCGATGAGATGGGGTCGCTGGCTAAAATCGGTAGTCCCCAAAAAACACTATATTTTTCATCTTTCAGCGCCTCGTTCTCCAATGGCTTCCCAATTAAGAGCCTTTTTAACCAACTCATACGGATCACCTCATTGATATTTTCTCAACAAAAAAACTACATCCAGGGGTCCCATGGTGTAGTTTTAACTTAAAAAGTTAAATTGAACCATTGCCTCTCTTGCGGCGCCTACGAGGTTAGCTGACGGGTTAGGGTTAGAGAGCACCCTTTAAGCTCATTGTGAAGCGAGCTTAATTCACCCCAAGGATTGGTTCCCCCGTTTTCTGAGCGTGAAGACACGTTTTTATCGAGATTAGGCGGAAAATTATTATGTTTTAATCTACCACGAATAACTTATCGAGGCAAAAGTTACCGAAAATGAACAAATGAATTATCCTTAATATCCAATCCCGCCATAATAAAATAACTCGCTCGTACACAACGGATTTTTTAAAATCTCATTGGATCGTGTGTTTTTACTATATTATTCACCCGGAATGCATTGTTCATTACGATCAAACGATTTTGTTAAAAAAAATTAAACTCTCGGCTTTGAAGCAAGTGATGAACAAAGGCATCAAAAAAAGGGACTCTCTCAAAAGTAAATTGAGACAATCCCTTTTAATGGCTGTAGTAACAAAAGCTGATCCTGAATATAGAATTTATTTGTAAAATTTTCCCAAAATTCAACTTTCTTTTTTTGCGTTTTGAATAACTGCTTGATCTTGTTTGAGTTGTAAAGGTATCGTCGCGATAACGATGTGTTTATGCCTCAATAAATCACGGGTAATAAAGAGACGGCTTTGATTGTGGAGAAACACTTGCCACCATGCTTGAACTGAAAATTGCGGCAAGATGACGGTTATCATGTCGCCTCTTTGATAGTTATGTTCTTCATAGGACTCTATGAATTCAATCAGAGGCGAAACAACCTTCCGGTAAGGAGAATATTTCACAATCAGAGGAATATTGGTGTGCAAAAGATTCCATTTTTCCTTAAAGCGGTTTTCACATTCTTCATTGATGGCAATATTAAAAGCAACCACATTATTGGAGATGGTTTTCGCATAACGCAAAGCTCTGACGCTGGCTTTATTGACACTTTCAATAGGGACAATTACATGATTCCGGTAAGTATCTTTGGAAAGATCCAAGGCTGCCAATTCTTCGGGTTTGAGCCGCAACTGCTCGGCCACAGCCGCGTAATGTCTCTTGATTTTTAACATCCCTGCCATTAAAATCAAAATGACCAAAATTGCAATCCAGGCTCCCTGGACAAATTTAGTTCCCCCGATAATAATGACGGTAACGAAGGTGACCAGAGCGCCGGTTCCGTTAATGATTGCCTTATAAAGCCAACCCTTTTCTTTTGAACGGATCCATTTAAAGAACATACCCAATTGGGATAATGTAAAGGATATAAAAACTCCCACAGCGTACAAAGGAATCAGCCGGTGAGTGTCCCCTTGGAATACAACCAATAACAAACCTGCAATCATCGTTAATACAAGAATGCCGTTGGAGAAACTTAAACGTTCACCCCGGAAGGACAATTGACGCGGTACATAACCATCGCGGGCCATGACCGAAAAAAGCAACGGAAATCCGGCAAATGCGGTATTAGCCGCCAAGGTTAAAATCAGAGTGGTAGTCAATTGGAAAAAATAATAAAACCAGTGATGACTGCCGAAGATTTCCGCTGTAATCTGCGATAAAACCGTTTTGCCCCCAACCGGAACCACATGATAGATGTTTGCGAGTAATGAAACCCCTGCAAATAATAGAAGCACGAAAAAAGAGAGCAACAAAAGGACGGAACGGGCATGCTTCACAGAAGGTTCCCTAAAATTAGGGACCGCATTACTAACCGCTTCCACACCGGTTAATGCAGTACAACCCGATGAAAAAGCTCGTAAAATTAATAGGATGGTAATAGGCTCTATAGCTTGTTTCAGGTGAACAACAGGCTGGGAGGGAACATATCCACCGACTTTCACCTTGTAAAGACCATAGATAAGCATAACAACAACGGAAAGAATAAAAGTATAAGTCGGCAATCCGAAAAGGATGGATGATTCCCGGATTCCCCGCAGGTTTCCAATTAATAATAAGACCAATAAAAATAAACAAATGGCAACTCTATGATGAAACAGGATGGGAAATAAAGCTGTAATTGCCGCCGTCCCTGCAGCGATACTAACTGCAACGGTTAACATATAACCGAAGGCCAAAGCGGAACCGGCTGTAATTCCGGCATACTTCCCCAAATTATCGGAAGCAACCATGTAGGCGCCGCCTCCATTTGGGTACGCCTGAATGGTTTGACGGTACGAAATGGTCAATATCCCCAGCAATAATATAATAGCTCCCGTAATCCAGGTCATTGGACCAAAAGCCAGTATTCCGATGGCCGGTACCAACACCAGTAATGTTTCCTCCGTGGCATAAGCCACCGACGAGATAGGGTCGCTAGCCAGGATCGGCAATCCCCAAAAAACGCTATATTTCTCGTCTTTCAGCGCTTCGTTCTCCAATGGCTTTCCAATCAATAATCTTTTTAACCAATTCATTAAAGTCACCCCATTCATCAATTCAACAAAAAACTACACCCGGGAGTCCCATGGTGTAGTTTTAACTTCACAAAGTTAAATTTAACCATTGCCTCTCTTCGGCGCCTACGAGGTTAGCTGACGGGTTAGGGTTGAAGAGTACCCCCTCAAGCTCACTGTGAAGTAAGCTTAATTCACCCCAGGGATTGGTTCCCCCGTTTTCTAAAAAGCTTCTGAAAGTAAACTCAATTACTTTAGGAATAGCTCTTTATTAGAGATTAGGCGGAAAAATATACTGCTTAATTTACCATCATTTTGATAGAGAAGCAAAACTTCAAAGCAATCAAAAACAACAAATTTCAGATAAAAATAAGAAAATCCTGATATTCATTTCAAATTATCTCAACCGATCTCCGAAAATCTAATTGCGGTGTTGTTTTTCAATAAATAAATTTAACTATGATAAAATCATCAGTACCCGCAAGAGCTCGTCCATCATGATAGTTAAAAAGAGTGACAAAAAAATTTTCAAATTCCTTAAATGATTACACCTTTTGAAATATCCATTTCATTTACATAATATTTAAATTGGAGATGAAAAATCGTTTGTTCCAGCAGCTTTTCCGGTGGTATAATTATTCCAGTTTAAGAAATGAAAGAAAATATTCGTGTATGGATGGTGGATCATTATGAAATATCTGGTTGTTTTAGGAGATGGCATGGCAGATTTTCCAGTTCCGGAATTGGGCGGAAAGACTCCTCTCCAAATCAGTAAAAAACCTTATATGGACAAGTTGGCGAGTCTTGGAGAAATGGGTATGGTCAAAAATGTCCCGGTAGGATTGCCTCCTGGAAGCGACGTTGCCAATTTATCGGTCATGGGTTATGATCCCCGCCTTTATTATACCGGACGTTCTCCGCTGGAAGCAGCCAGTATGGGTATTGACCTCGGCCCAAACGATGTCGCTTTTCGCTGTAATTTGGTCACCTTATCCGATGCGCCATTCTATCAAGAAAGAATAATGGTTGATTATAGTTCCGATGAAATAACCACCGCCGAATCGGAAGTTTTAATGAAAGATATCGCCAAAGCTCTCAATACCGAGAACTTCTCCTTTTATCCCGGTATCAGTTACCGTCATTTAATGGTCTGGCATAATGGCCCGACCCAGTGCGGATTGACCCCTCCTCATGATATTTCCGACCGTCCGATTACGGACCATTTACCCAAAGGCGAAGGGGCAGTTCAATTATTGGAGTTGATGCAAAAAAGTGTTCAAATCCTTAAAAATCACCCGATCAACGAGGCTCGAATTCAAAAAGGATTGCGTCCGGCCACCTCGATTTGGCTTTGGGGTCAAGGCAAAAAGCCTTCGCTCCAAAGTTTTTATGAAAAATTTCATTTGAAGGGAGCGGTTATTTCCGCTGTGGATTTGGCAAAAGGTTTGGGAGTTTGTGCGGGTTTAAACGTTATCAATGTTCCCGGGGCCACGGGGAATGTGCATACCAATTTTCGCGGCAAAGCCGAAGCTGCCTTGAAAGCTTTTAAAGAAGGTCAGGACTTTGTATATCTCCATTTTGAAGCCCCGGACGAGGCCGGGCACCGTGGGGAAGTTGAAAATAAAATCATTTCCATTGAGAAAATCGACTCAGAAGTACTGGCGTATCTTTTGCGGGAAATGCCCAGAATAACTACGGATTTCAAGATTATGCTGTTGCCGGACCATCCTACTCCGCTGGCTTTAAAAACCCATGTTTCCGACCCGGTGCCGTTTGTTATTTATCGGTATACTCCCGGAGAAAAGATTGAGAATCATCGGAGCTATGATGAAGAATCGGCGTGCCAAACCAAATTTCTCATCGAAAATGGCTATCGCTTAATGGAGCGTTTTATTGAACAGAACTAGCAAAACGTTCTCTAAATAACTCGCGTGCGCACGCACGCGCACTCAATGATTGTGAACGTTTTACTTAAGCAGAGCGTATCTTCCCCATTTCTGATTGCCATTTATTTACGATACGCTCTACTAGTGACATCCAAGGCCCAATCACTTTGGGCGCTTTCCCAAAATCTCACAAATTTTATTCACCAACTCCTGGCTGGTAAAGGGCTTTATTAAATAGCCCTGTATTTTATAGGCAAAAGCCGCTTGTAAATCTTGGGTTTGCGCCTTGGCGCTGGTAACCAATACCGGAATATTTTCAGTGCCGCTATTGTTTTGAAGAGTTTCCAATACCATATAACCATTGAGCTTCGGGATTAAAATATCCAATAAAATGAGATCCGGTTGATGGCTGATAGCCATTTCCAACCCGCAAATACCGTCCCCGGCCTCCAAAACTTCAAAACCCTTTGCTTCCAGGCAGATCTTTTCCACCAATAAAATGTTCGGATCGTCTTCAATGAGTAATACTTTTGCTTTTGGATTCATCACCGGAAACCTCCTTGGGAAGGATTCGCCAAAGGAAGCGTAAACCTAAAATTACTGCCTCTACCCAACTCGCTTTCAACCCAAATTCTCCCGCCATGGGTTTGGATAATTTCCCGGGCGATTGCCAAGCCAAGTCCGGCACCATTGGTAAATTTATCGCTGTTTTTAACCTGGACGAACTTTTCAAAAATTGTCGATTGATATTCTTTTGGAATACCAATTCCGTTATCCTTCACCGAAACCAGAACCCACTCTCCTTCAAGGACCCCATCAATCTCGATGAGCCCTCCTGCGGATGTATAACGAAGGGCATTGGAAATAATATTATTAAATACCCAGGCGATGCGGGATGCGTCCACAAAAACCCCGGGTAAACTTTTTATCCGGGGTTCGATTTTCAGGTTAATCTTCTTTTCTTCCAATTGAATTTGAAGAGGTCCGGCCGAAGCTTCAATAATTGGATAGAGATTGCTGCTCTCCTTGACCATCACGATTTTACCCGACTCCATCCTGGAAAGATCCAGCAGCTCACTGACGAGATTGTTCAAACGACCGCAATCCTCCTGAATCACCTGAAGCAATTGTTCTTGCTTCGGATTGATCGCGCCGACGGTTCCTTCTAAAAGCAGTCCCGCGCTCAGAGTGATGGATGTAAGTGGAGTGCGGAATTCATGAGAAGCTGTTGAAACAAAATCCGACTTAATGCGGTCTAACTCTAATAGCTGCGTTACATCTCCCATAAAGACGACGATACCGATTAAATTTCCTTCCTTATCATCGACCGGAGTTGCATCCAGCAAATAATGACGCACCGCATGATTGACCGTCAAAGTTAATGCCGACTCCATACCGGCGGCGCGAACCGGTAAATGAGTTTCGGCGCTTTCTTTCAGGGCGCTGAAAATCGCCCCGTTATTAATGACTTCAAGAACGTGGATCCCTTTGACCTGCTTTTCTTTGATTATAAATAATTTTTCCGCCGCTGAATTGAGCGCAATAATCCGATAATCGGCATCCACCACGATTAAAGGATCCGGAATGCTCCGGACAATCGCATTGGCTCTTCTTCTTTCGGCAATTAACTTTTCAATGTTGTGTTTCTCATATTCCCGGAGCCGCTCCGCCATGCGGTTAAATTCTTCGGCCAGTTTACCGATTTCATCCTTGGTTTCAACCGTAATCCTTTGATCGAGATCGCCCTCGCCGATTTTTTTCGCATGTTCCGTTAATTTCAGGGTTGGAGTAATGATAATGGCTGAGATTCTGTAAGCCAATAGGATTGCAAGGAATATCGCCAGTAGTGATACCAAAGTTGTTGACAATATGGCTTTCCCGGCATTGGATTTAGCCCGGTTGTTAGCCGTAACCATATGGTTTTGGTTGATGTTCAGCAAGGTGTAACATTCCCGTTTCACTTTAGCATATTGCGGTATTAGCCGGCGCAGATAAAAATCCTTCACGGGGTTGGAATCTTTCAAGGACATTTCCCGGAGTTGCTGAAAATACATTAAATATAAATGGTAATCTTGGCGAATCCGTTTTAAAGTCTCTCTCTCTCCTTTAAAGGCGACATTTCCTTCGGCTACGGTATACCATTTACTGAATTCTTGCTGGTTGGTCAAAAAATTGCCGGTACTCTCCGTACCGGAATCCATCAATAAGAAAAGTGAAGCTGCATTGTTTTGTTGTTCTAAAGCCTCAATCATTTTTTGCGATGCAACCACACTTCGGTAACTGACTACCATAATATCTTTAATGGCATGATTTAAACTGATAAAGTTATCTATCGCCCAGATACCGGTTACCAACAGCAAACCGGCAATGATCAAATACCCCAGTAAAATCTTCCAACGCAAACTGGTTCCGGAATGAAAAAAGCCGGCAGTCATGGAAAACACTTCCTTATACTTATACTCTATGCGATTGAGTTTCCTCGAACTCTCCGGCAATCCGGTTAAAACGTTCCGCCTCTTTTTTTTGGCCCTGGGCCTCATAAACTCCCGCCATTAACTTATAAGTTTCTCCGTGATTGGCATTGACGGCCAGGGAATTTTGCAATTCCCGAAAAGCATCCCCCAACTTTCCCTCCGAAATCAATTGTTTGGCCTTCGCAATATAAAACCCGACCTCCTGGAATGACGTAGGATGCGTTTGAGGGATTTCATGTAATATCCGTCTTAATTTCTCGGCCGTAAAAGGTTTTTGCAAATAAATCACTGCTCCAAGTTTGGTACATTCGACGGCGTTTTTAACAGTTGCAAAAGCTGTCATAATAATAATGGGAGTATTGATTCCGCTCTCCCGAACCCTTCTGAGTACTTCTGTGCCGGTAATCTCCGGTAATTTGATGTCTAAAAAAACCAGATCCAATGGTTCATTTTGGATAAAGCTCAAACCTTCTTTACCATCGTCTGCAGTTATTACTTGGTAACCTTCCGATTCCAAACACATAGTCAATAAGGTCCTGATATTCTTGGTATCATCCACCACCAAAGCCCTTTTCATCCGAGTCAACCTCCAAACAATAAAAACAAACACCATTTTCCTGTTTATTTAATCTTACTATAAGTGAAAATGAAATCAAAATCTAGTACCATTCCATACTTTTAGTTCGAGATATTCGAAGCTTTCTTGGATATCAACAACATTACGGTTTCCTGTACGAGAGGTAATGAGCTTGCTTGTTGTACAAGCTTCCATCTTGTTCTCAACGAATGGTACCATGAGTGTCTTTATTTCATCGTTACTTAAATTGATATCAAGCCATTTCTTTTCCGACTCCCTCGGCAAAATCAGCGGCATTCGTTTTTTCGTATTATGGATCATGCCATTAAGGGATTGGTATCCGTTGTAATCATGCTGAATGTTTTCAAAATTTCGCCGGTTGCATAGTCAAGTCAAGGTTTAAATCGGGTTGTGTCCAAATCCTAATGGCAGCTTTAATTGATATCGGTTTTTGACATCCCGGGCCTCTTTACATAGAGCATAAAAAAAACACATTTCTCTTTCATGCCTTTACCGTTATAATGTCACTCCATTTGGTAGTATAACTTTTCGACAATTTTTCTTGTTTTAAATACCATTGATGGTCAAATCCCTGAACGTCGAGTTTTACTGTATCTCTACCAAATTTGTCATTGATTTGATCCATCGTTTTCATTACTTCCGCTTGCTTTCCCCGGTCAACCCTGTCGAAAAGAGAACCTTGAATCGTTGTTTCTGGGACAATATCACTTACCATAACGCCAGCTTTCTTGTAACGGTAACCTGGGCCATATATTACATCCAGAACATACAAAGCATGCTGAATAATTTCTATGCTGCTATTAGTGGCCACCGGAAAGTGGCAAACGAATTTGGCATACTGTTATTCTTTTTCGTTGAAATAATTTGTAGTGATGAATACCATCAACATATTGGCACTTGTCCAATTTTAAATTGTCTTTTGGTTGCTATTATTGTATATTTAATTCGGCTGGTAAAATTTAGGATTAATAAGTTACTAGTAAATTACTTTGGGTACTACTAGTTTTCTGAAATGCAGCGAAAAAGAGTTTGCTGTCCTGGCTCACGTTTTTAGAAAGTCTTTGGAGTAAATAAATTATAATAGTATTAGGTTTAGGTGGACTAATGAAAAATATCATTGAAAATATTTATTATTTAATAGTATTGGTTATAGTCATTTGCTTGACTTTAATATTATTGTCTTATGAAATTAATAAACGACTGAAACGGCCAAAAATAAATGTACAAATTTCTAATATGAAAAAAATAATGAATATAGAAGAGTTCAGAGAAAAATTTAAATATGATTTGGTAGGAAGATGGACTTCTTCTTGCGAGGGTACATTTGCTAACATAATGAATGAGATATGGATATTCTATTCAGATGGAAAAGGCGTAACTATTAGCAATAGTATTATGTCAGGAGAAGATAAAGAAGAATTTTTGTGGAGAAAAAAGGATTTATATTGTATTGAATTATTTTATTCAGAATTTGACGAACCAGCTGAATGGATTGAAATAACTTATGATTTCTGTAAAGTGACAACAGACGTTGGATTTGTTATTGCTTTAGTGCAATTAGATAAAGAAGGAAAGCCTAGAAAAGGATTTGGTTTGATGGATATACCACTATCATATGAATATGAAGTGAATTGAACAGCCTTAATATCGAATAGAAGGTTAGTATAAGACCATGACCATGGAAGGGCCTCCTGATTCAATCGATTGCTCTATTCTTCATCAAAAAGATCAATAAACTTAGTGGCTAACGTGGAAAGATAACGATCTTTGACCCAGATGGCGGCGATACGCGTCCACAAAGTTTCACTGGCAATTTCTTTGCAAACTAAATTAGAGTTACTAATCAGGGCCATGGCAGACTTCGGGACAATTCCAACACCTAAACCCGCATTGGCCCACCAAAGTGTAGTGCGTGCGTCGTCGTTCTTACAAAAAAATTCCGGCTCAAAGCCATGCTCTAAACATGTTTCATAAAGAAGCTGCTCAAAACGACGATAAACGATTAACGGCTTATCCGTTAATTCAGTGACAGATATTACTGTTTTGGGAAAACCCCGGGCATATTCCCCGGTCATTACCGCCAGCATTGGCTCCGGCTTTGTATAGCGGCATTCGAAGCCAGCGGTGTTAAAAGGCGTCCTGACAATTCCGACTTCGATAACCCCTTTATTTAACAGATCAACTACAGTGAATGTATTACCCTCATGGATTTCAAAGCAAACCCCGAAATATTGACGGTGAAATTTGACGATTTGCTCATTTAGCTCCGCTCCAGAAGAGGAAACCGTTCCAATAACCAATGTCCCTTTAAGTCCCTTGCTAAAATCGTTCATCTCTTTGACAGTAGAACCTGCCAGCTCTAAAATCTGCCAGGCTTTAGTTTGCAACAATCTTCCAGCATCTGTAAGCTGAAGATGCCGTGAACCCCGTTCAACCAGCTTAACTCCAAGTTCATTCTCCAGGAGCTTGAGCTGCTGGCTCAAGGGTGGTTGAGCCATATGCAGCTTTTGGGCAGCCGCAGTGATCTGGCCTTCCTCGGCAATGGCCAAAAAATATTGGAGTTGTTTAAGATCCATGAAACTCGCCCTCCCTCTATCGATATGATTTTCATATAGTACATATATAAAACAGATATTTTTAATATTATAACCACTATGTTACGATTATAAACGAAACCGGATCAACCGGCAACCCAAATGAGTTGCAATCATTAAAACCTTGAAAATATAGTGTTACAAATTCATTGGGGCAAATTTCCACAAAGGGTGAAGAAACATGGATAAACTGGTAACTTTTTTAAAGCCCTATCGCAAAGAGTGTATTCTCGGACCTGTTTTTAAACTATTAGAAGCCATCTTTGAGTTGCTTCTACCGACGATGATGGCATTTGTCATCAACCAAGGCGTGGCCAAGCACGACATAACGTATGTGTTTAAAATGGGCGGAGCGATGCTCCTGATGGCCGGATTGGGCTTTGGCAGCTCAATGATTTGTCAGTATTATGCGGCCCGTACCTCGCAGGGCTTTGGTACTACCTTGCGGAACACGATTTTTCAACATATCGCTTCACTTTCCTATTCAGAGATCGACCAGTTTGGTACAGCATCGTTAATCAACCGGGTTACCAACGATATCAATCAATTGCAGCTTGCAGTGGCGATGTTAATCCGTCTGGTTATCCGGGCGCCATTTATTTGTATTGGTGCTCTCGTCATGGCGATGTTCCTGGACTTTCAACTATCGCTGGTACTACTGGCCGTTACCCCAGTTTTCGCCATAGTCTTATACCTTATCATCAGTAAAACATCCCCGCTTTATCGAAAATGCCAGCAAAAACTGGACCGGCTGGCCCTCATCTTGCGGGAGAATCTTTCCGGAGTGCGGGTAATCCGGGCTTTTGCCAAAATCGGCAATGAAAAAAAACGTTTTAACATTGCCAATGACGATCTGACGGCTACCGCCATCCGGGTAGGCAAAATATCAGCACTGTTAAATCCACTGACATCTCTGGTGATGAATGCCGCAACCATCGCGATACTCTGGGTTGGCGGTTTGCATATCCATTCCGGACGGCTTTCCCAAGGAGAAATTATCGCATTTGTCAACTATATTACCCAAATTTTGTTAGCTCTGATTGTCGTATCCAACCTGGTTATCATCTTCACGAAAGCGTCGGCCTCCGCTGTCCGTATCCGTGAAGTACTATCATCGGCCCCATCCATCTCCGATCCAATCAATCTGATGAATGAAGATCCTGGTGAAATTGACCCCAAGACTCCGGTCCTTCAGTTTCGTCATGTTTCCTTCAAGTACAGTGAAAATAGCGATATGGCGTTGACGGACATCTCGGTCACTATTCACCGGGGTGAAACCATTGGTTTAATCGGGAGTACCGGATCGGGAAAATCTACGTTTATTAACCTAATTCCCCGGTTTTATGATGTAACTCAAGGTGAAATCCTGGTGGATGGCTTAAATGTCAAAGCGTATCCGTTAGCTCAATTACGGAAGAAAATCGGCTTGGTCCCGCAAAAAGCGCTTCTATTTACCGGCACTATCGCCGAAAATATCCGCTGGGGTAAACGAAGCGCCACCGATGAGGAAGTTGAGATGGCAGCCAAAACCGCCCAGGCTGAAGAATTCATCCTTAAGCTGCCAGATAAATACAACACACAGGTGACACGGGGCGGGTTAAACTTTTCGGGAGGGCAAAAGCAACGGTTGACGATTGCCCGTGCGGCAGTGGCACAGCCCTCGATTTTGATTCTGGACGACTCCGCCAGCGCCTTAGATTTCGCCACTGACGCAGCGCTGCGGCGGGCTATTAAGCAAAGCAGCACCACGATGACAGTTTTCTTGGTTTCTCAACGGGTCAGTACCATCAAGAACGCCGATAAGATCCTGGTGTTTGATGATGGTCATTTGGCCGGCAGCGGAAGCCATAACGAATTGATGGAAAACTGTAAGGCATATCAGGAAATATGCCTTTCTCAACTTTCTATGGAAGAGGCAAGCTGATGAACAGAAATCACTTAACCAAAATTTTAAAATGCATTGGAAGATATCAAGGATTAGCCAGTTGGTCGGTGTTATGCGCCATCTTAAGCGTAGTAGCAAGCTTAATCGGGCCCAGGCTGATCGGGAAAGCCATCGACTCTATGATCGGCAGCGGCAGGGTTGAATTTACACCGATCATCAGGATTCTAATCCTTTTGGCGTTCACCTATGCCGTCGGCAACCTCTTTGGGTGGCTGCTCACTTATTTAACCAATCGGATCGCTTATCAAACGATAAATGATCTGCGGCACCAACTTTTTGAAAAACTGAATTGCCTACCGTTAAAGTTTTATGATACCCATCCCCATGGCGATACGATTAGCCGGTTTGTCAACGACCTGGATACGATTTCCGACGGCATCATCCAGGGATTGTCCACCCTCCTTATCGGACTGGTCACGATCATCGGGGCAATCGGATTTATGCTTTGCCTTAGTCCGCTGCTAACTTTGGTTGTTCTGGTATCAGCGCCGGTCTCGTTTCTCGTGGCACGTTTTATTACCAAACGTTCCCAACAATTGTTCAAAAAACAGGCCCAAGATTTAGGCGAATTAAACGGGTATATCGAAGAGATGATCGGAGGTCAAAAAGTGGTTCAAGCGTTTAATTTTGAGCAACGTTCATTTGAACGGTTTGCCAAAATTAATAATGATTTGTATCAATCGGGTGTCCAATCCCAGTTTTATGGTTCATTATCCGGCCCGACTACCCGTCTGGTCAATAATATTACCTATGCCGCCATCGGGGTAATCGGCAGCATAGCAGCGCTCCTCGGCC
The DNA here is from genome assembly GCA_023392595.1 of Bacillota bacterium. GTDB lineage: Bacteria > Bacillota > UBA4882 > UBA8346 > UBA8346 > UBA8346. Next base: position 69,096 of record JAEVYU010000085.1, read on the forward strand.
AAGTCACAGTAGGTGACATCTCCAGTTTTTTAATTTATGCAACAGTCTTTGCGAAACCTTTTAACGATATCACCGCCGTATTCACGCAAATTCAAGCTGCAGGGGCCTCTACTCAACGTATTTTAGATATACTTGATCTGACGCCGGAACAACCTGACAGGCCGGACGCTCTTCTGTCAAAGCAGTGTCAAGGCAAGATTATCTTTGATCAAGTCAATTTTTCCTATTCTCCGAACCGGCCGCTGATTACGAATTTCAACCTCCAGGTTGGGCCGGGAAGCTGGATTGCCATTGTTGGACAGACTGGAGCCGGCAAAACGACACTGGTTAATTTGTTGATGCGGTTTTATGATGTAGATAGCGGAGCCATCACGATTGACGGAGTCAATATCAACCGGCTTACCCGTGACAGCCTGCGGCAAAGTTTTGGCATGGTGCTTCAGGATACCTGGTTGTTTGCAGGCAGTATCCGGGATAACATCATTTACGGCAAACCGGAAGCCAGTGACGAAGCAATGATTGCCGCAGCCAAAGCTGCCGATGCCCACAGTTTTATCAGACGTTTACCGGATGGTTACAACACACTGATTAGCGATGATGGCGGAAACCTGTCTCAGGGACAAAAACAGCTTCTAACCATCGCCCGGGTCATGCTGGCCGATCCGCCGATGCTTATTTTAGACGAGGCCACCAGCAATATCGATACCCGGACAGAGCTTCGGATTCAAAAGGCATTTCTAAAAATGGTTACCGGACGGACTAGTTTTATCATTGCCCACCGGCTGTCAACCATCCGGGAAGCGGATCTGATTTTGGTCATGGAAAATGGAAATATTGTCGAAAGCGGTAGGCATGAGCAGCTATTAAACCACGGGGGACACTATGCCAAACTCTATCACAGTCAATTTGCACCGGTATAAAAGAGAGGTTTAAAAAAAGGAGCTGCCCTGAATAAGTATTTTTTGCGGCAACTCCTTTTTTTCGGCTATCTATTTTATCTTCTATTTCATAATTTTTACAAAGCGTTTTTTCCCGATTCTGATAACATCGTTGCTCATTAAGACCCTATTTATGGCATCGGATGCTATTCTTTCCCCGTTTAACTGAATGCCGTTTTGACTGAGTAATCGCAAAAATTCGCTTTTGCTTGTTATATAATTCATCTCCACTAACAGCGGGATAATGTCCGCAATACGTTCCCCTCCCCTTTCCATTACGAGCACTGGAATATCATCAGGAATGGCCTTTTTACTGAATGCCACATCGTAATACGCAACTGCTTTTTCAACATCTTCTGGCGTATGGTATAGGGATGTTATAATTCTCGCCAAACGGTATTTAATATTCCTAGGGTTGGCGCCATTATTTAATTCTAGTTTGACTTGATCAATTTCATCAGGATGTTCATCCGTAGTTAATTCAAAGTATTTAATGATCAGATTATCGGGAATTTCCATAACTTTTTTAAACATCACCTCTGCAGGTTCATTTACACCGATGTAGTTTCCAAGACTTTTGCTCATCTTTTCCACACCATCCAAACCTTCCAGTATAGGCATAAAAATGGCAATTTGCTGCTCTTGCCCCCAGGTTTTCTGAAGATTTCTACCCATTAAGATGTTAAAAGTTTGGTCCGTTCCACCTAATTCAATATCTGCTTTAATCGCAATTGAATCGTAAGCTTGCATTAATGGATAAAAAAACTCATGAAGTCCGATTGGTGTTTTACTTTGATACCGGTTTTGGAAATCATCCCGTTCTAAAATTCTAGCAACGGTGGTCGTAGCAGCAAGCTTGATAACATCTTCGAAAGTAAGTTTAGAAAGCCATTCGCCATTAAACCGCACTTCGGTTTTTTCCCTATCAAGTATTTTGAAAATCTGCTCACAATAGGTTTTGGCGTTTTCTTGCACTTGTTCATCTGTCAAGGCCACTCTTCCCTTGGATTTACCTGTGGGATCACCAATTTTTCCAGTGAAGTCGCCAATTATAATCACCGCACGGTGTCCTAAAGCTTGCATTTGCCTAATTTTACGCAAAACAACCGCATGTCCCAAATGGATATCCGGTGCCGAAGGATCAAGTCCCAGTTTGATAATCAAAGATTTATTCTGCCCGTAGAATTTTTCAAGTTTTGCCAGCAACTCCTCTTCATTTACAAGGGTATCCACCCCCTTGCAGATCACTCGCATCTGCTCTTTTGGTGTTACCATGTCATGCCCTCCTAATATTATTTCTTAACATCAGCAAGGTCTATAAGAAGGTAAAAGCCGACAATAAAAAAACCCGTCCCTTTTCGCAAAAGGACGAGTTTCCATTCGTGTTACCACCTTAAATTTATAAGCAATTTACATTGCCTACCTTATCAAGTACGTCATCTCATGATGAGATACTTTAGCACGATAACGGGTGCAGGTTCACGTCGCAGCCTACTGGGTATGGGTATATCCGTTTGGTGCGAAGCTCCAAGATGTATTCACAATCGCTAACCATGCACCTCTCATCATCCGGTAACTTTCTGTCTGGTATACGGATTGCTACTATTTCTTTTCACAGCTTTTATTTCTTATACTCCGAAATGCGTAATCCGCAAATCTTCGTTATGCAGATATTAAATTAACAATCATTATAGTTGATAGTCTACAGAAAGTCAAACGGTTTGTTTACCCAAAGTGAATGGAGGTAGTTCAATGATCAAAATATTTGATGAAATATATCAAAAGTTGGCGGATTTTATTGATTTCATTGGCGATTTATGGTATTTTATAACGATATTGATCGGGGGGAGGTATGGATATGAAATTGGAGCGCTATATGAAGATAGCCATTGAGGCGGAAATTAAAAATCTCCGGAATGCCGATGATAAGATACTCAATGAACTCAACGGTAATTCCGTCCGCCGTAGAACCCAATGGTTTCAAGAAAATAAAGGCGACTTTGATTTTATTACCGATGATTTACTTTATTCCGCTTACCGGTTGTTATTGGAGCGGTTTCATATTACTCCAAATGAAGCACCGGTCATTAAAAAAACGGATCAGGAGATTGTTTTTCATTCCATGAATTTTTGTCCTACTTTGGAGGCATGCAAAATATTGGGGCTTGATACCAAGATATATATGCAAAAGGCTAAATGAAACTTCAACGGATGCGCTGCTAAAACAAATCGACGGCCGGCTAAAATTTACGAGAAATTATGATAAACTCAGGCCCTATACGGAATACTGCGAAGAAATGATTTATCTATCCAAAAACCAAGCAACCGCAAAACCCGGCAATCATTAAAACGAAGGGTGAATCCGCTACGTTATTGGGCACGCTCGCCAAAATGAAAACCGGATCTCTGCGATCTGCGCAGAAATCCGGTCGATTGATATAAGGACAACTTTTAAAATTTATGCTCTTACAATAAGCAACTCTCACCAAACCATAGGGTTGCTTTTCTGATCAGTCTTTTTTATTCTGCGGTTTCGTATTTCGTAGACAGCTTTGTTTTTAACGTTTGAATCTGTTCAGCCTTCATGCCGCCGGAAAGGAGATATTTCTCCGCGGCTTCCGCCAGATTAGCCTTATCCAAATCATTGGTTCCCGTAACGAACTTGAGCATTGCCAGTACATCCTCGGCAATCACTGCGTACTTGTCGGTGCCTTTTTGAACGCCATAATAATTGATATAGCTTTGCATATAATCTTCAACGATCTCATTCTTGGATGCGCCCATTAACGCTTCCAGCAATGCCGCAAAAAACCCCGCCCGATCCTTCCCTTCCGTGCAGTGGAAAAGATAGGGCCCTTGATTCTCCGCCATAAACACCAGGCCCTTGACAATACTGGCCTTAAATTCTTTGCCGGTATAGGCCAGGCCCATATTCAAACATAACACCCGGTTGTTCTGAAAGAGTTCCGCATAGCTTGGGGAGGTAAAATCCTTGGCCCCCATATAAGTCTTGATATTCTCGGTTGAATCGGCCAGATTGACCACAGTATTGACTTTCGCTTTCTTCAGAAAGCCATCCGCATAGGAAGCACGGCCCAGTTCGTTATTAATCGGGCTTGAACTGCGGTAAAGCGCGCCTTTTGCAATCTTACCCAGTGCAATATTGCGGAAATTGGCAAAGACCTCATCCGATGAATAATCGGCCCGGTTATTGGTGCGCTTTAACTTCCGAATCTCATACTGCGTAAGATAGCCGCTGCGGGCGGTCAGCATAATCGTAACTTTACTACCCACTTGGACGTGGGCAATCTCACTGAGCTTTCCATAGTTGATACACACTGCGATATTGGTTTGTCCCGGATAAGCGCGAACCAGCGGTTTACCGGCATCTACATAGTAACCGTCCAAAAACGGCGCCTCCAGCACAAAACCGTTATCAAAGACGGCTGTTACCATATCTCCCGGTTTAAAGCCCAATTTGTAAAAGTCTTCAATGGAAATTTCCGTTACGGCATGACCGTATTTTTCGATCTCCGTCACTTTACCCGATACGTTTGGAGTTTTGTAAACGGAATCCACGGCAAGCTTTTTTTTAAGGGCTTTAATCTCACCGGAAGTCAACCCGTATTTTTTCAGATATTTCTCGCTTGCTGCCGCCAGATCCGCTTTGGAAATGTCAGTTCCCTTGGGATACCCGCAAACAACCGTGGTTAATGAAGTCACGATATTACTGTTGGCGATGGAGGTATACTGGTCGCTCCCTTTTTTAACTCCGTAATAATTCTCATAGGTGGTCATATAGTCGGAAACGACTTCGTCGAGCCTGGCCCCCATCAGAGATTCCAATACGGCGCTTACAAAGCCTGCCCGGTCTTTGCCCTCCGTGCAATGGATCAGATAAGGTCCCTTGTTTCGACTTAGGAAACGGAGCCCTGCGGCCAGTTTTTTCCCGAAGTCGGCGCCTGCAATATCAACATCCATATCTACAGCTTTAACTTTGCCTTGATCATAGAGCGCCTTGTAATAGCCTGAAGTAAACTCCTTGGATCCGATATAGCCTTTGATTTCTTCATCGGAGTCGGCTAAATTGAGCACTGTTGCAACTCCGGCGGCCTTAGCCAATGCATCGGCATAGGCGGCACGGCCCAATTCATTATTTGCCGGGCTGCTGCTTCTGTATAAAACAGCAGGGTTTATCCCTGTTGTTGTAATGCTGCGGAAATTGGCGAATATCGAATCGGTCGCATAATCAGAGCGGACATTGGTCCGTTTCAACTGACGAAGCTGATACTCGGAAAGGTATCCTCCCTTTTCCGCCAGGGAGAATGTTACCTTATCCCCCGCTTTGACATTATATTTGGCGGAAAAGTTCCCCATGTTGATGGCCACCACCAGTAAATCATTGGTCCGGTCATCCCGTACTACAAGGCTTCCCGTATCGACATCACTATAAGAGGTACAAAAAGGGATTTTCAGTACATTGCCGTCCGCCGTGACGTTGAGGATATCACCCAAATGATAACCGGCATCATAAAGAGCCTTTGGTTTAATATCCATCGTAAGGTTGCCGTATTTTTGCACCTCGGCAACAGTTCCCGCGACACCGGCATAACTGTCTGCCGCCTCGGCCTTCCCTGTCATCGGCAGTGAAAATGCCATCAGCATCATTACCGTCAAAAACAGTGAAACAATTCTCTTTACCTGTTTCATATTTTTTCTCCTTATCATTGATAGATTGGAGTTCTAGTAAAACGTTCTGTAAATAATTACTCAATGATTGTGAACGTTTTACTTAAGTAGAGCGTATCTTCCCCATTTCTGATTGCCATTTATTTATGATACGCTCTACTAGTCCACAAAAACCTCCGCTTTAGTGGAATTTCCCTCCGTTTTGTAACAGCCTGTCCATAAAATAGAAATGTTCGCTGTTTTGCCGTGTTTTCCTGCCGTAATCGAACGATATCATCGGAAAAGAACAGGCCGTTTCCGGAGAAACAAAAAAACGGTATAGAAACAGCGCCATCACTCTTTCGGATAACCTAGCGGCATTACAAATAAAGGCATTTCATCCTTTGATAAATTCAACCCGGCAACAATCTCTTCCCTCTTAATCCCCGCAACAATACGGGTTCCCAACTTCAAAGCCCCGACCATCAAGTAAACATTTTCGCCAATACATCCGGCGGTGGCGTAAGCAAAGTTGATCCCTTCCCCGCGCTTGACGAAAGCCGGATATTCATCTAACTTGGCCGTAAACAGCAGCACATAGAAAGCGGTCCCGACATCAGCCTGACCTACCTGACTTTTTAGTTTCTTCTCTGAAAAAAATTTCAACAATTGTTTCTCGGGTAGATAGAGATAAGTCCCCTCGTCGGCCAACACATAAATGGTTACCAAATACTTTCTCAGCGCAGCCGGAGCGGTCCGCCCTCCATCAGCCCGGTTTATTCCGTTCGCCGCCCAGAGGACTGTCGAAAGATCCCCCAGTGAAACCTCTTTTGCTGCAAAACCACGGGTAGATTGCCGCATTTTGAAAGCAGCCAACAAATCAACACCCGTCCCCAGCTTTGGCGCAGCGAGAGGGATATCCTTACTCCCGCCAAGAGCAACAGACCCTGTCACCCATATTAGCAACACCGCGAGGGATAAAAAGATTCCTTTTCTCATAATATAAAATTTCCTTTCGTTTTAGATTTTTATCGATATTGTGCGGTTACTTCCATCTAAAAAGGCTTATAAAACCGGCTTCTTAGGGGAAGCTCTCTAGCGTTTTGGTTCTTAATCTCAAAAAGGTTAAGGCCCTAGGCGGTAAGCTCACAGCTTCCCATACATCCTCAGCAAATTTTGCCTGAACTTTTGGATTTCCGCAAAATGCGCATTCCCGGTTTCCTTATTAATCCGGTCAAGATTTTCTTTGATATCCGGATAGTTTTCGACTTTTAAGTCCCGGTAATCAAAACCCGGAATGGCGACGGATTCAATATCCACCAACACCTGCGGCACATAAAGGCAATAACTTTGAAGAGGTACCAGAACGCAATACCGTTCCCAATCGGAGCCCTTTTCCGGATATTTCATTTGGGTTAAGAGTTTTTGGCCGACTTCCGCCACTTGTTTGATTTTTTCTTTTTTCGGAATCTCTTGATGGGTGATGTCTAACAAACGATAAATCAACTCCATATCGACGGATTTAAAACTCAAAGAAAACGAAGCCAAATTATCCTTTGCCAAACTATTCATCATATACGATTCATACTTGGTAAGGGTGAACATGTTGGGACTTAAAATATCCCGGATAAATACCGATTCAATATATGCCGCATCCATCTCATAGAGATATTTCTCCAACAAATTGGTCTCCCCGTTTTGAAAAGCAGCGGGGTTTGAAAAAAAGTCATTCACGTGAGCAATCTCATGCATCAAGGCTGAATAAAAAATGGAAGGATGGCCCTGGCGGTAAACCTTTAAAAAATGAGGGCTAATCAGGATGGCCGGAAATCCGGTTTGAAGATATTTCGAAGTAAAACCCATTCCTTCATAGATATCCTGACCTAAGGTGTAATCCACGACAATGCTTAATTCACCGGAATTGATTTTTTGATAATACAAAACGCAGCGGTTGGTAATGTCTTTATTCTTTCCGAGGTTATTAAAAATCAACTTGTCAAAGTTCGCCAATATCGCGCTCACTTCTTGTTGTTCCCGGTCTTCTTTGGTGCCGGCGGCTGCAAGAGGGGTGGTTACTGTCAATGTCATCAGCAAAATGATGGGATAAAAATGATGTTTTAATATTTTTCGAAACATCTATCCATTCTCCGATTCATCATATTATCATGCACCAATTCATAATTAAATTCCATCCCTACCTGTTTTTTCCTGCATCCGCTGAAAATATTCCCTGCCGGACCTTCTAAGGTCAACATCGAAAAAGTAGCCCCCGCAGGCGATGCGTACCCCGGCGTTAAAAACCTCCGGCTGGAAACCAATCCGGAAGTAAGCGCCTATGACGGCTTAATCTTTGCCGCCCCGGTCTGGGCCTTTGCCCTTTCACCGGTTATGGCCGCCTATCTTTCGGGAATTCCATCATTAAAAGGCAAAACAATTGCCGCTTTTGTAACCATGAGCTTTCCTTTCGCCTGGCTGGGCGGCAACCGCTCCCTCAGACAACTGAAAGAAAGCTGTGAAGCCAAAGGGGGAACCGTAATGGCCGCCGAGGTACTGACCCGTTCGGCCCAGGATCAAAAAATGGTTGGCGATACGGTGGAAAAATTGAGCGGAGTGTTTTGATTGATAAACTAAGGGGCAGAGTGAGTCACTTTTGACTGAACCAAGAACTCTGTGAATGAATGTTATGTTCTCCACGATAAAAATGATGGTCCGGCTAAGTTCCCCCGGAGCTTAGCCTCTATTTACCTTTTTTTCAGACCCATTCACCAGCTTCGACAGCTCTGACACGATCTGATTCATATTGATGGCTTGAGCGCTTAACTCTTCAGCCGCTGACGCACTTTCCTCGGCGCTGGCCGCATTTTGCTGGGTAACGGATTCGATTTGCTGCACTGCCCGATTGACCTGCTCAACCCCTTGCACTTGTTCCTGGCTGGCAGCCGATATTTCAGCCAGAAATTCGTAAACTTTTTTGGTATTATCGGTGATTTCGGCCAATGATTGCCGAACCTTCCCGGCTACTTCAACTCCCTTAACAGACAACTCAATATTGGACTCAATGATACCGGTAGTTTCCTTAGCCGCCGCTGCGCAACGCCCCGCTAAGTTTCTTACTTCCTCCGCGACTACCGCAAACCCCATCCCCGATTCTCCGGCCCGCGCCGCTTCGATCGCGGCGTTTAAAGCTAAAATATTGGTTTGAAAGGCAATATCATCGATTACTTTGACTATTTTGCCGATCTGATCGCTGGATTTGTTAATCTCTTGAATAGAATCCATCATTTCCTGCATCTCTGTACTGCCCTTATCGGAAGACTCTGTAGCAAGTTGCGATAATTGAGCCGCTTGTTTTGTATTCACTGAGTTTTGGTGCAGCATGGATGTGGATTCCTGCAAAGTTGAAGAAGTTTCTTCGATAGCCGATGCTTGCTCGACGCTTCCTTGAGATAACTGCTGGGCGGATGAGGAAAGCTGCCCCGAAGCAGCCGCGATTTGCGCTGCCCCGTTATTCAGACTCACGATAACATGCGTCAGGGGATTGGCGATTCTGTTGGTTGCCGCCAAGACAACCAGAGTCAATATACCTAACGTTATGATACTGAAAATGAGGGAAATCCAAATTACTTGACGGACACTGGCCAAAACCCGGTTTACCGGGGAGTTGGTCACAAATACCCAGGGAGTTGTGGCCTTTCCAAAACGAATTGCCTCAAAAGCCCTATAAACCTTAGTATGTAAAGTATTTGATGTACTCTTCAGGATCTTAATTTCCCCTGAATTGGATGCGATCACCATTTTCGATCCCTGAATTTCTTCGGCGTTTTCAACCTTTTCCCCCACCCTTTCCGGATTAGGATGGGTTACATAGATCAGATTATTAGCTATCAGCGACGCATAACCGGTATCGTAAGGCTTAATCTGGTTAATTTTTTGCAGGAGCGTATCCATGGCAATATCGATCCCTGCAACTCCTACCACCCGCCCGTTATACTTGATAGGAACCGCCAAACTGGTCAATAAGACCTTTCGCCCGGAGATCTCATATGAATAAGGATTGATGATGGTTTCTGCTCCGCTATTCCTGGCCAGCAAGTAATAATCTCCCGGACCCTCGGTGGTATAATCAAGCAAAGGTGCTAGGGTTACATCTCCGGAGATATTCCTGCTCCAATAGGGGATGAACCTTCCCGTGCCGTCATGGCCCGGTTTGTTAATATATTTTATGTCTTGGCCATCCAAGGCATTTGGTTCCCAACAAGTCCAAACGCATATAAAATTCGAGTTTTCCTCCAGTACCTGTCGTAGCATATGATTCATTACATCGCGGTTCACGCTTTGGGATTTTTTGATCCCCTCGAAAAATTCAGCCATGGTCCTTGCAGCCACCAAAGCTTCATTGATAGTCTCCCGAACTTCGTTGCTATAATGGCCGGACATTTCCTTCGTACTATCCATCGCCTGTTGTGTGGTATTTTGAGCGACATTTATAATGATAATTAAATTAGTGACGATAAAAGCTCCTACAATAACCGAACAAATGGAAATTAACATTCTGGTTTTTAAATTCAATTTTTGAAACAAATTTTATCCCAGCCCTTCATGAAGATTTTGTTGACATTCCAATTTAATATTACTTATCTTGATCACAATCCGGGACTCATTCCAATAAAAAAGAAGTTCCAATGGATTTTATTTAAATATTATGTATGAATCGGCTAAAAAGACAATTAGTTTATAGTCTTTGTTAAATAGACTTCATAATTTAACATTTTCATGTCGATGACATTTTTATCCCCTCTCAACCATTTTTCACAATAATTATTTCTTAAATTTTTTTTACCTCTTTCACTAACCCCGAGACAAAATTCTTAATTTATGGTATTATTCCATATTGTAATGAGCTGCGACACCAACTAAACTGATATGGATTATGAAATATTTATCATTCAATCATAAGTTATTAATTCTCATTCATAGCGAGGTTACCAGTAGCAACGATGATCGAAGCCCTTATTTTTGACATGGACGGATTGATGTTTGATACGGAAATTCTCTCTTTCGCCTGTTGGAAAACGGCAGCCGCCAAATACGGTTATCAGATTACCGAAGCATTGTTCCTGGAAACTCTGGGGCAAACGGTGGAAAAATCCCAAGAAATCTATGGGGAATCCTTTGGAGAAGATTTTCCTTTTGAAGAAGTCAAAAAAGAACGGTTTAGACTGGGAGCCGAATATCTGCGTACCAATACGGTTCCAATCAAAGACGGATTGCTGGAGTTACTGGCTTACCTTAGAGACCATCATTACAAGACAGCCGTCGCCACCTCTTCTCCACGGGAAATTGCGATACCGTTCATTGAAAAAGCCGGGGTGGCTAAATTCTTCGATGATGTCGTCTGTGGGGACGAGATCATCAACTCCAAACCCGACCCGGAGATATTTCTTACGGCAGCATTCAAGTTAGGGTCTTCACCGGATAGATGCATGGTGTTGGAAGATTCCGAGTCCGGGATTACCGCTGCCTCCCGGGCGGGGATGAAGCCCGTTCTGATTCCGGATCTTAAGGAGCCAAGCGCGGAGGTTAAACAATTGGCCTTCCGGCAGTTTAAGGGCTTAAAGCAAGTTCAACAAATGCTGGAGGAAAAGGTGCTGGCCCAAAAGGAAATTTAACGTTCAAGAAAAACAATATATTGAAATTAGCACATTCGCCGAAACTATATATTATTCATTTTTCGCCGAACAGGCAGGCCGGGTAAACCCGGCCTGTTTATTTATCTACTCGTAGGGCGTATCGTAAATAACCGGTAATCAAAAATGGGGAAGATACGCTCTGCTTAAGTAAAACGTTCACAATCATTGAGTAGTTATTTAGAGAACGTTTTACTAGATTTCGACCGGAATATATATTTCGCTTTCCGAGTTCGAATCATCCGGCCCCAAAAACTTTTCACCGTAAAGTTCAAAATTGTATGGGAGGGATAATTTATAGTCAGTCTTGGGCAACCAGGATTCATAAATATATTGATAAGTGAGACCTACATTACAAGAACATCCCTTATGAATAAAACGCAGGTACTTGGCTGGTGGTAAAAATTTTCCCACCAAGCTTGGGTTGATGTGGTTTAAATCCTCTACTTCAACGGCGCACATTAAAAAAGAACCCTCCAGATCATATTGGTCCGACCAAAAAACGATTTGATAATATCTTTCGGGGATGATCCGGTTAGGAATCAAACCAATCTCAGCGGGAAAATGAGCCCACAATTGGGTAATCATCTCCGGTCTGCCCCGTTCAAATGCGACGGAGCCAATCAAAGAGATAGCGCCCAGTTCGATAAATTCCGGTTCAAGGTGCTTGATTTTGTTGAAATGGCTGACATTTTCTTCTGTAATCGCGCTTAAAAAGGGCAACTGTTTTTTGCCATGACTGCGGCGCAATTCAGTGGGGCTCAAGCCGAATGCCCGTTTAAAGGCCCGGTTAAAAGTCTCGCTGTCATTGAACTGATACTCAAAAGAAATATCGCTAATCTTCCTCTGGGAATCCAAGATTTCATAAGCAGCTTCAGTAAGTCTGCGCCGTAAAATATAGTTTTTGGGTGAGTGGCCGGTAATCCCATGGAACAACCGGGTAAAATGATAAAGGGAATAACCCGCGTTTTGGGATACATCCACTACCGAGAGGTCATTTTTTAAATTTCCTTCAATAAATTGTATGGATCTGACGATAACATCCTGGTTTGACATTGCATTATCCATCCTATTTTTTTAGGGGCTGACCTCCGCAATCTTTTGGGGCAGCCCCTTCCATAACCATACAGCCGACCCGGAGTTGCTATCACTCCTAACGGGCGTTGACAAATTCCTGCTCCCAATCAAAATTTGCCGAATCTTCATACCATTGGGGCCAGTGGGAACACCACTTTGGAACGGCAGACTCGCGAATCCGATCCGTGGAAGGGTGGTAAGGCTTTAAATCAAGAATCGGACTACCATCCGCTGCATCGATATAGGCAATGCGGATCAGCCCTCTTTCATGGTCAATGCTCAAAACCTGCGCCACAGAAAGTGCTATGGGATTGGGTCTGATCGGAGAGCGGGTAGCAAAGATTCCCATCCGTTCCGGCGAATTTTTATACGGTTGATCAATTTGCTTGATCTCACGGTTTTCCCGACTATCCAAAAGATGTAACCAGTATAAGACATGTAAATAGCCAAATGAATCCAATTCCTTCAACCCCGCTACAAATTGCTGTTCGATTTGAAGGGAAAAACCATTTCCGCTGTGTACATATCCAATCGGCAGTACCTCAAATTTACTTTGCATCCTTATCCTCCTGTGATGTTACTACCCGGGTGTATTTATATTGTAGCACTGAAGTACGAAACATTCCTGACCAAATTTGCCGTAAAGTCCGGTCAGTAAGCCGGAAAAAACCTAAAAAATGATATTTATTGCTATGGACCCATTATAAAGGGATAAGCATCCGGCAATCTGGAAACCATAAATCCTGTTATTCAAAAACAGGAGCATCTTTGATGAATAAAAACCTTTACCCGACGATTGCCATCCTATGTCTGGTCCCCTTTATCATGGTTTTAGGAAACTCCATGTTGATTCCGGTACTTCCGAAAATTCAAGAAGAGCTTCACGTGGGTCTGGTTCAGGTCGGATTTTTAATTACGGTATTTTCCATTCCGGCAGGGATCGTGATCCCCTTTGCCGGCATGCTGTCCGATCGGATAGGACGAAAAAAAATAATGTTTCCGGCATTATTGATATACGGGATCGGGGGATTACTCGCCGGACTCTTTGCAATCCTTTTTAAAGAAAAGGCTTTCCCGTGGATTATTGGAGCAAGGATTATTCAAGGGATTGGAGCGGGCGGAACCTATCAGTTGGGAATGGCATTAGCCGGGGATTTGATTCAATCCAACGAACGTTCAAAAATATTGGGGTTATTGGAAGCATTCAACGGATTGGGAAAAGTGATCAGCCCTTTGGCAGGAGCCGCCATAGCAATGATTTCTTGGTATATGCCTTTTTTCGTATACGGGGTTTTGGCGATTCCGATTGGTTTTTTAGTTTTATGGGTAGTGAGTGAGGATGTAAAAAAATTAAAACAGCAAGTCCAACCCATTCCCAAGTATTTGGGCGATTTGGCCAAAATCTTCAAATCCAAGGGTCTTGCCTTGGCAACAGCTTTTCTAAGCGGCCTTTTAGCCTTGTTTGCGCTTTTCGGCTTATTGAGTTTTTTCTCGGATGTGCTGGAAAAACAATTTAAAATCGCCATCTTCCCGCGGGGATTAATCCTCGGTATTCCGGTATTGATTATGGCCTTAACCGCCTATATCCTTGGGACCGTAATGCAGAAACAGATGACCCGCATTTTAAAATGGGCGGCGGTGATTGGCCTTTTCATGCTCGCCGCCGGCCTGATATTATTTTGCCCCTTTAAAAACCTATGGGGGTTAACAATCGCCGCATCCATCCTGGGACTTGGAACCGGTGCAGTGTTACCCTCTCTAAACACTTTAATCACTTCTTCGGCTCCCAAAACCGAACGGGGGCTGGTTACCTGTTTGTACGGCACTGTAAGGTTTTTCGGAGTCGCCATCGGCCCTCCCTTATTTGGATTGGCCGAGAAAATCTCCAAACCGCCGATCTTTTTTACCACTGCCGGAATCTGTATCCTGGCGGGAGTATTGTTTCTATTCCTGGTGGATCCAAAAAAGATTATCCCGAAAGAGATTCAAAGCTAAACAAAGAATGGGGAAAGTTTTTCAATTGCTCAATTTAATTTCACTGTCATGACGGTCGTGTTTAAATCGGCCTCACCATAATGAAAAACCATTGAATCGATCCGGCCGGTATTGGTGATGATCATCGGAATAATAACGGATTTGGCATTGGCCCTCAATAACTCGATGTCGAAAACCAATAGTTTAGCGCCTTTTTTTACAGTTTGATTCCTGTGGACCAGGCTTTCAAAACCCTCCCCTTTTAAATTCACCGTATCAATCCCGATGTGGATAATGACTTTAAGACCTTCGGGGGTAGTAATTCCAATCGCGTGTTTAGTGGGAAAAATACTATTGATAGTCCCGTTGACCGGACAATAAATAATTCCTTCCGCCGGCTCAAAGGCCATCCCGTCTCCTACCATCTTGGTGGCGAACACTTGATCCGGCACTACAGCCAAGGGTATGGCCTTCCCCAGCACCGGCGAAGCGAAGTCAACCATTTTCTTTCGTGAAAATAAGCGAAACATGAAAGCCTCCTAGAATTGATGGTGGAAAACAAAAACCGAAACTAATCTTTATTTTCCTAAGATTTTTTAAGAGTTCCCTCTCATCTTCAGCATGGTTTTAATATGCGATACAATGGGGTCGGCCATGGTACCGACCACAATTTGATAATGGTTAGCGGATAATTTGAGTATGTTGGCGGCTCCAAGTTGGATCAGCCGTTTCTCATCCACGAAAGATCCTTCTTTGGCCATTAAACGGATCCGGGTAACACAGGCATCGAGGGATTCAATGTTCCCGGCGCCGCCCATTGCCTTTAAAATTGCCCCGCATCGCTCTTTTAACTCCTCGGCATTTAATCCCGACAAGCTCTTGGATTCCTCTTCATCAAGACGTCCCGGAGTCGGGATATCCCATTTTTTGATGGCATAGAAAAAAATAAAATAATAGATAATCCCGTAACCAAGTCCGAATACTATCAACAGTATCGGTTTGCTCGATATTCCGAAATTCAATATATAATCAATCATTCCGGCGGAAAAGCCAAAGCCGGTACGAATTCCCAGCATGGAAACAACCGCTAAGGATACTCCGGTTAAAATTGCATGAATAACATAAAGCAACGGTGAAAGGAACATAAATAAAAATTCAATCGGTTCGGTAATCCCGGTTAAGAACGAAGTCAAAGCCACGCTTAACAACATACCGGTGATTGCTTTACGGTGCTTTTTCCGGGCTGCCGCAATCATGGCCAAGCAGGCGGCAGGTAAAGCAAACAACATAATCGGGAAAAACCCGGTCATAAATGTGCCGGCACTGGGATCTCCCGCGAAAAAACGGGTTAAATCCCCATGAATCAATTTCCCGGCCGGAGTTTTGTACTGACCGAATTGAAACCAGACAACGGTGTTGATCACATGATGCAGACCGAAAGGAATCAACATCCGGTTGCAAAACCCGAATAAAAAGCCGCCGATATACCCCGATCCCGCGATTCCATTACCGATTAAATTCACGATTCGTTGAAAGAGCGGCCAAAGCCAGCCTGTCAATAACCCAAGCGCAACGGAAATCAAAGAAGTCAGAATCGGAACAAACCGTCTGCCGCCAAAAAAGCCAAGATAAAGCGGGAGTTTGATGGAATGATATTGGTTATAAAGAAATCCCGCCAGCAACCCTACAATAAGTCCGGACAGAATACCGACACTGATATTGGGGTCAAAAGTTGCGGCCACACTAGTTAATACCAAATGGCCGACCAAGGCGGCCAGTCCCGCTATACCGTTATTTTCCTCGGCCATACCGATGGCAATGCCGATAGCAAATAAAAGCGATAAATTATTATCCCGAAATATAGTATCACCGGCAGCATACATCCATGGCAGATTCAAAATATCCGGAGCGCCCAAACGTTTTAAAAGGGCAGCAGCCGGCAACACCGCCGTTGGAGCCATCAAACCTTTCGATAATTTTTGTAACTTCAGAAGAATGCCGCGCCGATAAGACAATATCCTCACCTCATAATACTTGAGAAATTCCAAAAAAAACGAATGGGGGTGTTTTATTTATCATTATAATTGGAAATATTTTTTAGCCTTTCAATGTGCATGGCAATATAACCGATCTCCGCTTCGGTAACCTTTAGATTGGTCTCTTCCGTAATCAAGCCGGCGACTTTTTTGGCCAATTTAAAAGAGACCTTATACAGCTTTTTGATGGAAGACAACAAATCATTTTTGATGGGAATATTCTGGGTAATCCGCTCAATCGCAAATCGCAAATGCGTGATGAAACGGGCGTAATCGATGGATTTCCGGTCAATTTCCAAATCAAGCTCATCCTCGATAATTTCCATTACCGAATTACAAAGATAAGTGTATTTGATGGTATTGGAAAGTTTCCCCTGATTTTTCAAGGAATGCACATGGAGGGCTATAAATCCGACTTCACTCTCTGGAAAGTTAATGCCGATACTTTTTTCGAGAATGGCAACAGCTCTCCTGGCAAGCTCCACTTCCCGGGGATAAAGAGTCTCAATCTCAATCATGAAAGGATTTTCTATTTTATCGTTGTTTTTGAGTCGATAGACGGCAAAAGCGACATGGTCAATAAACCGGACATGAATTTCATCTCCCACAGGCTGTCCAGTCTCCGTGCTGATCATGGCGATAATTTCCTCACAAATTCCCACCAAAGGAGCATCAATCTGGGTAATTAACTGGTTAAACTTCGAGTTTGCCTCGGAGCTCGCGATAGTAAATATTTTTTCAAAAGGGCCATCCGCTCCAACCAAGTCCCCTTCTTTTTTACCAAATCCAAGTCCCTTACGGATGAGGATTTTTTCGGTATTTTCGGACTTAGCAAGAATCACATTATTATTGAATACTTTTACCACAAAATATTGGGCTGGTTGCATTCCCAAACCTCCTGCCTCTTTTGAGGATAAGAACAAGTAACATTAGTATAACATACCGGAAAATTCATTCCGTAAAGCATTTTACCGGTATCCGGCCCTTCATTGATGCGAACATTGCCTGCCGGATTAAATTTGAGTTTATTTATCCAATAATAAAGGATTTTTGGGTTTAAGAAATAAAAATATTATATCATGTTTCGATATTTGTTGCATTCCTTCACCGGCCTGATATGAAAAATCCATCGCTCGAATAATCTTGGACTTCCTTGCCTGGAAATAGGTTTTCGATAAAAAATTATTATAAGGGTGTGGGTAAAGGATGAAAGAAGTCATGGTTCAAGTCACCAATATGACCGGGTTACACGCGCGTCCCGCAGCCCAAGTGGTTAAACTGGCGACAAAATTTAAATCACAAATTTATGCCGTTAAAGACGGCAAAAGAGCGGATTTAAAGAGTTTACTGGATCTCTTGGGCTTGGGAGTTTGTCAAAATGACTCTTTTACTATCCAGGCGGAAGGAAAAGATGAAAATAAAGCCGTCGAGCAAATTACGGAATTAATCGAAAAAATCAATAATAGCTAATTCAGGTATTGGATTCCATTTTTTTATCTTCATCTTTACATGTCCTTGACATTGGCAATGGGATTTGTTAATATAGATGTAACAAGTGAAAATTTATTTTACTATTTTCAATCGGCGTGCAACGTAAAGGCAAGAGCTGAAAGGATTATTCCTTTTCAGCTCTTTTTTTGTCTTCCAATCAATATAATGGAAAAGGTGGTGAGAATACCGGATATTCGTTAATCAAAGAGAAATTTTTATTTCAATCTTTTTACTAATTTAGGAGGTGTATGTTTTTGAAGAAAGCAAGTTTGCTGGTTTTAGTTTTAGCTTTGGTATTGGTCAGCGTTTTAAGTTCCGCGACCATTTTGGGTGCAGATAAAGTAACTTTAACCCTGGGTTCCTGGCGGGTCGATGATGTGGAAGCCGTCAACAAAGTTTTGGCGGCCTTTAAAGCCAAAAATCCCAATATCGACATCAAATTTAACCCGACCAACCCGCCTGACTACAACGCCGTTCTCCGCACTCAATTAACGGGTGGAACCGGTCCCGATTTAATGTATCTGCGTTCTTTCAAAATTAGCGCCGATTTATATAAGGATGGTTTTCTGGCGCCCATTACCGAGATGCCGAAATTAAAAGCAAACTTTACGGAAGGTAATTTGAGTCCCTGGACCAATGATAAGGGTGTTATCTATGGTTTACCCTTCATGGCCGTATCCCATGGTATTTATTACAATGCCGATATCTTCAAAAAATATAAAATTAAAGTTCCCGCCACTTGGGAAGAATTAATGGCCGCAGCCAAAAAGTTAAAGGCTGCCGGTGTCATTCCATTTTCCAACGGTTCCAAAGACCAATGGGATATGAATGAAATCGTCTTCATGAATCTCCTTCCGGACTTTATCGGAGGCAGGGCATCCCGCTTGGAATATGAAACCGGAAAAGTTCCGTTTAACGACCAAAAAATGGTTGCCGCATTCCAGGCCATCAAAGATATCGCCCCCTATCTGCCGGCAGGACAAGAAGGCGTTTCCTATTACGATTCTCAACAACTCTTCCTGCTTGGAAAAGCCGCTATGTTCTTCGGCGGTTCCTGGGATGTCGCCATGTTTGAAAAAGCCGCTCCCGGTTTCAATTGGAGCATCATGGCCACTCCGGCGCCATCCGGCAAAAAAACCATCGTTTGTTTCCACCCCGATTGCGGTATCGGTATTAACAAAGTTTCCAAACACCAAAAAGAAGCCCGGATCTTTTTAGACTGGTTGACTTCCAAACAAGCCGCCCAAATTCTGGCTGATGAAGTTCCCGGTTTTTATCCGCTTTCCAAAAACGGCAGCGCTTTGAAAGTTAAGAGCGAACACGCCAGCGAATTCCTGGCTATCAGCAAGGGCAAAGAGACCGATTTGCGTTTCGATTGGCCGGTTATCATGGATGCTCCTCAAGGCAAGCCCGACGGTTATACACTAACCCAAAACGCAGCACTTGCCGTAGCCAAAGGCGCAATGACTCCCAAACAAGCTGCAGATTCCCTGCAAGCCGGGTTGGCCCAATGGTACGCGCCAACGCAACATTTTAAATAATTAGCCAAAGACTTTTTTAAGAATCTGCCTGGCATAGGATTCCTTATTTTATGCCAGGCAATTAAATTCTTTCCGGGGCAACTCATTTCGGATTACAGAGAAATCAGTAATTGAAGGAGTCAATTATGGAGCAAAATGCTTTAGCGAATACCGCGCCACCCAAAGAAAAAAAGCGACGCCAAAGAGACTGGTGGTTTTTTTACACCCTCCCCGCTCTTGTCATTTATATTTGGTTTATGGCCTTCCCATTGTTTAATTCAATGCGCCTGAGTCTTTATACCGGTTCGGGATTTATACCGGATCATTTTGTGGGAATGAAAAATTATATCGATTTATTTACCAATTCCATATACCGGGACCGGCTGATCGGCGCATTTTTGCATACCTGTATTCTTTTTGTGATCTGCATGGGTATTCAAAACACCCTCGGTTTAATGTTCGCGAACATCTTGTCAGGCTCTCTAAAGGGCCGTTCAATTTTTCGCACGATTATCTTTCTTCCGGTCACTTTATCGATTTTGGTCACCGGATTCTTATGGCGGCTAATTCTCAATCCCAATTGGGGCGCTGTCAATCAAGTCCTCTCCATGTTGGGATTAACCCAATTCTCCAGTTATCCCTGGCTGGGCGATCCCAAAACCGCTATGGTGATTGTCGGACTGGTTACAGCTTGGCAATGGGTCGGCTTACCCACTATGATTTTTTTAGCCGGATTTCAGGGAATACCGGAGGAGTTGTTTGAAGCTGCCAGTATTGACGGATCATCACGGCGTCAGATTTTTTGGAAAATCAAAGTCCCCTTGCTAATTCCTGTAATGGGACTGGTTTCAATTTTAACATTTGTCGGGAACTTTAATGCTTTTGATATTGTTTTCGGATTGGAAAATGCCAACGGAGCGCCTGATTATGCTACGGATATCATGGGAACTTTCTTTTACCGGATTGGAATCGCCGGACAGCATCCCATCGGTGAGCCGAATATGGGCGTAGGCGCCAGTATTGCCACGGTTATCTTCTTTATTTTATTAACCGGTGTTACCTTCTGGATGATTTCTCAAAGCCATAGCCGCAAAAAATCTGAGTAAATGGAGTCATTTCAATGAGAGAAAGAAAGGTTATTATCGGTCACTATCTGATTCTATCCATCTGGGCTCTTGTCGCATTGTTCCCTGTATGGACAATGCTGGTGAATTCCTTTAAAAAACAGCTGGATATTTTCAAAAATCCGTTCGCCTTACCCATTACGCCTAGCTTTGACGGTTATCTTTATGTATTCCGGGAAAGCAATTTTTTGTTATATTGCTTGAATACTTTACTGATTACAAGCATCTCGATTGTCTGTGTTCTCTTCATCGGTTCCTTGGCAGCCTATGCTTTGGCCAATTGGAAAGGTCTCGGATCCAAATTAATTTATTTGCTTTTTCTATCCGGAATTATGATACCCATACGTTTGGGAACAATAAACATTTTTCAGATTATTCGTTCATTGAATATGATGGGATCAGTTTACGGCTTGATCCCGGTTTATATTGCTTGGGGCCTCCCCATGGCTGTCTTTATCCTTACCACCTTTATTCAGGATTTGCCCGGTGAGTTAATGGAATCGGCCTCCATTGACGGGGCTTCTAAATTTCGCACCTATTTTAACATCGTTATACCTCTAGTCCGGCCGGCCCTTGGGACTGTCGCCATTTTCAATCTGATTAACATCTGGAACGACATTTGGTTCCCCTTGATCTTCAATTTAAGAGAAGACCAAAGAACACTCCTCTTGGGGGTCACTTACTTTTTCGGCACCTATCAGACGGACTGGACCAAGGTTTTGGTGGTTCTCACGCTTGCTACATTACCGATTCTTTTACTCTATATGCTTATGTCAAAACAATTTATTAAAGGATTAACGGCCGGTGCCGTCAAAGGATAAGAAGGTTTCCGAATCTGTTAATGATAATATTTTTCAGCCGCTGTGAAGATACAAGTTCTCATTGCGGCTTTTTGCTAAAAACCTTTTTTTATAAAGTGTTTTATAAAAGTTAGCGCCATAACTAACAAAGGTTGATGAATTAAATATACCATCAGCGAATGCTTCCCTAAATAACAAAAACCTCGTACCCATAGCAATCGGGAACAATCATTCAACGGAAACATTCTCCCCTTTGGGGAATATAACCGATTGCCCAAGAACAACCCGATTAAAACGTAACCCAGCCAAGGAAAAATGGGAAAATAATCCACACTGTAAAAACCATTTTTTTGAAACCCTGCCCAAAGTAACCACGGAAAAGTAAAATGAAAGGAATTCAGATAAAACCCAACAATAATCACACCGGCTCCCAGGAATAAGTTCAAATAGCGCAGTGTAAGAAGGGGATAACTTAGAATAATCGTCGCACCGATTAAATGGAGGACTCCGAAAACGACATAACCTTCTTTTAAATAAATCCTTGTAACAATGGTAATCAGTAAGCCGTAACCAAAAATGACAAGTCCCCGTTTAAGATGTTTCTTAAATAACCTTTGCCCTTTTCCGGTATTTTGTTGAATTTCATGATGATGACTAATGATTAAACAAATCCCGGCCAACAATAAAAAAATTGCCGCCGTCGCTTTTTGCCAAAAAGACCAAATTGCCCAACGAAAGGGGAATTCTAATATTCGCAATATTGAAAGATCAACAAAAAAATGAAGCACTATCATCAAAAGGATAGCGATTCCCCGCAGAAAATCAATTTCCCAATACCGAAAGGGGATCGTCATCCCTTTGGTTTGAACAATAATGCGCCTATAAAACCGAAAATAATAGCGGATGACACACCGGCGCTGGTAATTTCGAATATACCTGTAATAACTCCGATAATTCCATCCCTTTGAAACTCCGACCAGGCCCCTTTGACAAGCGAATTGCCAAAACTGCTTATCGGAACGGAAGCACCGGCGCCTGCAAATTTGATAAGCGGGTCATATAACCCAAATCCCCCCAGGATTGCTCCTATCACCACCAAACAGCACATCGTATGGGCCGGGGTAAATTTTAAAACATCCATCATGATTTGACCGATGACACAAATGCCTCCGCCCACTAAAAAGGCTAAAAAAATTTTTTCCAAAAAATGAAATCCTCCTTACATCTCAATAGCAACCGCATGGGCAATGCAGGGTATACTTTCTTTTTGCTGATAGGATAATGGGGATAACAATGCTCCGGTAGCCACAACCAAAATCCGATGAAGTTCCCCCTTATCCATCCGTTTTAAAAGATGTCCGTAGGTTACTGTAGCAGAACAGGCAGAGCCACTTCCCCCAGCGAATACCGGTTGCTCTTTTGCAAAGATCATCAGACCACAGTCGCTAAACTGATTCGGGGCAAATTTTATTCCATGTTGCCCCAGTAAATCGGTGGCAATAGAATGGCCTACCCGCCCTAAATCACCGGTCACAATAAAATCATAATAAGATGGAGAACGCTGTAAATCCCGGAAGTGGGCTTCAATCGTATCGACGGCCGCCGGAGCCATGGCGCCGCCCATATTAAGCGGATCAGCAACTCCCATATCAACAACCTTGCCGATGGTTGCCGCCGTCACATGGGGGCCAACTCCCTCCGGCACTAACAAAGCCGCCCCGGCGCCGGTAACTGTCCATTGGGCAGTTGGTGGTTTTTGAGTGCCATATTCCGTGGGATAACGGTACTGTTTTTCCACGGAACCATTATGACTGGAGGTCGCTGTCATTACATTTTGGGCAAATCCGCTGTCAATCATTAAAGATGCTAAAGCCAATCCCTCCATCGAACTGGAACAGGCTCCATATATCCCCAAAAAAGGAATTCCTAAGCTTCGCGCCGTAAAACTGCTGGAGATAATTTGATCCATCAAGTCGCCACAAAGGAAAAACTGGATATCTTCCTTTTTGATGTCGGACTTTTGAATTGTGATCTTGCAAGCATTTTCCAGTAAGGTCTTTTCGGCTTTTTCGAAACTATCCTGACCCAGCCAAATATCTTTTTCCAGTTTATCAAAGTCCCCGGCCAATGGCCCTTCTGCCTCGAATGGGCCACCCACAGCCGCAGAGGCCTTAATCAAAGGCTTTGATTCAAAAAGCCAACTTTGTCTTCCTTGAAGCAATTCAACGACCACCCATTGCTTTAATGATTGCTTTCACCAAAACAATAGTGAAAGCTGAAAATACACCATAAACGATCACAGCCCCGGCTAATTTAAACATTTTACCCGCCACGCCCAAAACGAACCCTTCGCTGCGATGCTCTATGGCGGCAGACGCAATCGAATTGGCAAATCCGGTAACAGGGACAGCCGTTCCCGCTCCACTCCACTGTGCTAAATGATCATAAACTCCAAAACCGGTCAGCAAGACTGATATCATTATTAACACAGCTACAGTGGGATTACCGGCAGTTTCTTCCGTAAATTGAAAATAGGTAATAAAAAACCATTGAAGGAACTGACCCAGGACGCAAATGAGGCCGCCGCTGAAAAAGGCCCGAATCGAGTTTAATAAAACAGGGCGTTTCGGCTCTTTGGCCTTTGCCAAAGTTTGATATTTTTGTTGGGCCGGGGTTAATTTCTTTTTTTTGGAATTTGCCATTCTCAATAGTACCTCCGGCGAGAAGAATTCTTATATAGATATTTTTTAAAATTTCGTTCTAGGTATGCTGGCAATTTCTGTTTTTTTTAAATAAAACCCACAAAAAGATTGCCAGTATTCACCATTTTAAGTTTGTAAAACGCCAAAACGAAAGGGCTGCCTAAAATTACTTTCAGGACAGCCCAGTCTTCAAAGATGGAATGAAGTTCGTGGAAAATTCACAAACAGCCAAGATAATAGAGATCACCAGTTAAAGCGTTCATTTTCATTTTAGCCTTTTCAACACTTCGCACAGAAGCTTAAATGTCTTCCCTACGGAGCTGATGTTGACATGCTCATTGGGGGTATGTAAATCATACATATTGGGGCCGATTGAGACAGCGTCGATACCGGGAATTCTTTCAACCAAAAATCCGCATTCCAGGCCGGCATGAATTACGTTCACCGTGCCCTTGACCCCATATAAATCTTCATAAGTTTTCACAAACAGATCCCGTATTGGAGATTCTTGGGTATACTCCCAGCTCGGATAAAAAGAATTGGCTTCAAACTGAATAGGGAGCATTTCCGCGATTTGCTTACAAATGCCTAACAATTGGCGGAATAAAGACTTGACTGAACTTCTGGGACAGCATTCAAAAGTAATTTTATCGTCCTTGATGGACATAACCCCTAGATTATTGGAATATATCACCAGATTATGTTCCAAATCCCGGGCTAGCGGTCCGTTCGGGATGATGCTGATCAAATGAATGATGGTTTTTTTGATATTCTCGTCGTACACATCCCTGGAACCGTCATATTTATCGATTGTTACCTGAATATCGGCATCCGAAAAGGCTAGTTCGTACTTTAATATCTTATTCCACTCCCGGATAGTTTCTTCAATCCCAAAACCATCTTTTACCGATACCAGGGCCCAGCTTTCTCTAGGAATTGCATTGGCCTTGGCTCCCCCGCCAAGCTCGGCGATGTCGATATTATCCTTGAGGTCGAAAAGAATCCTGCCCAAAAGTTTAATGGAATTGCCCCGTTCTTTATCGATATCGCTTCCGGAGTGTCCGCCTTTTAGGCCCTTGATACCCAATTTATAAAACTGTTGATATTTGGACGCAACCTTTCGTTCCGGTATATGAAAATAAATTCTTCCCCCACCGGCGCAACCCGATGTAAAAATTCCTTCTTCCTCATTATCAACATTGATTAAAATTCTTCCCGTTAACTTTTTGGCATTAAATTTTTCCATCCCGGTGAGACCGTTTTCTTCGTCAGTGGTAATCAATACTTCCAAAGGAGGATGCGGAATGTCGATTGCGTCGAGGATTGCTTGGGCACACGCCACTCCGATGCCATTATCCCCTCCCAGCGTTGTCCCTGATGCATAAATGTAATCTCCAACAACCCGAAGCTTGATTGGGTCATTGAAAAAATCATGAACGGTATCCTGATTTTTTTCCCAAACCATGTCCATATGTCCCTGCAAGATAACCATGGGCGCGTTTTCATATCCAGGGGTACCGGGCTTTTTTATAAGAATATTGAGAGCTTCATCCCGGGTGACTTCAAAATTCTTTCCTTTGGCCCATTCATAAAGGTAATCGCTGACTTTCTTTTCATAAGTCGATCCCCTTGGTATTTTGGATAGCTCCTCAAAATAATAAAATACTTTTTCAGGCTGTAAACCTTTAAGAATACCCGCCATCTCTAGACCCCTTTTCAAGTTAAAATCGCCGCCTGCTGCTCGCCGGCGGTCATAAATTTTCTCCGGTTGTAGTCGCAACCATTTTACAGTGTTTAACTCCTTTTAAGCTGCTCATTCGACCGGCAATCGCTTGAATTTCGGTTTTTTCACCCTTCACCACCATAACCTCCAGGCAGTTATGGGCATCCAAATGAACATGCAAAACCGAAACAATTTTTTCATGGTACTGATGTTGCAGATCCGTCATTTTATCGGCCATTTCCCGTAGGTGATGGTTATAAACCAGGGTGATGGTGCCGACCGAATCCCCTTCGCCTTGCCGCCATTCTTCTTCGACCAAATATTCCCGAATCAAGTCCCGGATGGCCTCCGACCGGTTGGTGTACCCTTTTTTTTCAATCAAATTGTCAAATTGCGATAATAGCTTCTCCTCAATGGAGATACCAATTCGTTGTAATTCGGATTCCATGGAGAACCCCCTCCATTTATCATTGATAAATTTATTATACTATATTAAGTTTACTTTCCATAATAATTGTTCCTAAGGCTGGAAAATAATTCGTAATATCTCATCTTCGTTTCCCGATGACTGCGTAAAGACATCGAAAAAAGAAGGGAATGCCCGTTTCTTGTCGAAAACTCGGTAAAATATTAAACACCCATGAATTGAAGGTAAAAAAGATGGATCAACCCTTTATCAAACTCGAAAATGTCACTCTTCATGTCAATGAGCAACTACTTTTTAAGGATACCAACTGGCTATGGCAAGCCAATGAAAACTGGGCCATCATAGGCTCCACCGGCTCCGGAAAATCATTACTGGCAAAAGCCCTCTGCCATCAGATTCCTTTATATGCAGGCCAAATTCGTTATTTTTTTAACCCGGCAGTTACGGAAGGCGAACCCTTCTTCAACCGGGGTGATGTGCTCATCATTTCCCCAAGCCAGCACCAGGAATTAATGCACCGTTACGGTGGATATCATCAAGCCCGCTGGCAAAGTTCCGAAGCAGACGATATCCCCCTGGTGGCCGATTACTTATCCGGTAAAAGCATTGAGCACCGGTCTCCTTATGAAGTGACCCCCTTTAAAACCGATGAAGCGGTCTACGGGCAGCGCCGCGAAAAGGCTATGGCTTTACTGGAGATTGAATATCTGCTCAACCGTAAAATCCATCAACTCTCCAACGGCGAAGCCCGGAAAGTATTAATCGCCAGGGCGCTGATGCAGGCTCCCAAGCTTTTGATTTTTGACGATCCTTTCGGAGGATTGGACACTGAGTCCCGGGCCTTGTTGCGAAGGGTCATGTCTCAAATCATTGCTGCCGGCCAAATCAAAGTATTAGTCGTAGCTTCAGGACCGGCGGAAATACCTGAAGGTATCACTCATTTGCTTTATGTCGCCGATCATCGGATTGGCATGAAAAAAACCGCGCTTCAAAACACCCTTTCTGAACTCAAGGAAGAACCCCAGGCAGCTTTGGCTGGGATCACTATTTCTGCAAGCAATTTTACGGTTTTGCAGTCCAAAGAAACCACCCCGCCCGAAACTTTGGTGGAAATGAAAAATACATCGGTGGTATATAACGGAACAGCCGTTCTCTCCAATATCGATTGGACTGTCAAAACGGGTGAACGCTGGGCGGTGTTAGGGCAAAACGGCGCCGGCAAATCCACACTGCTGAGTCTGATTATGGCTGATAATCCCCAATCTTATGCGAATGAAATTTTTTTATTTGGCAAAAAACGCGGGAGCGGGGAAACGATTTGGGATATTAAGCGTCAAATCGGCTGGGTATCGCCGGAGTTACAAATGTATTATGTTCAAGGCTTTAGCTGTTTAGAAGTTGTCTGTTCCGGCTTTTTCGATACCATCGGGCTCTATCGGGAATGTTCTTCGGAGCAGACCGGTACTGCCATGAAATGGCTTACTTTATTTCACATGGAGACTTTGGCCGGGCAGATTTTCGACACCCTCTCTTTGGGTGAGCAACGTCTGGTCCTGCTGGCCCGGGCCCTGGTTAAAAACCCGGCCTTATTGGTTCTCGATGAACCGGGACAAGGTTTGGATAAAAGAAATCGTAAATATTTGAATGACTTATTGGATCAACTTTGCTGGAAAACCGGCTTGACGTTGATTTATGTGACCCATTACCTGGATGAACTGCCGCAAGCGATTACGCACGTCTTAAGGCTTAGGAAAGGCGCCGTGGTTGAAAAAGCGGTCCGAAACCACCTAGAGACACCTATGTAACCACGGATATATTTATATCCCGGTATCAAATCGTCTTTTCACAGACGCTGGGTTCGGTAGGCTGCATTGAATCCGCCATTTTGAGGGGAACAAGTGGATAAAAAAATAAAATGGGGACGACTCTGCGGCAATCCCCATTTAGGCCACGAATACGGCAAACATTCCCCCAGCTTCAGCGATTTCCGTTATCATTTCATCCAACATTTTTTCCATTTCTCCCTTGGGTGATTTCGTTTCTCCAGTCATTTTTTCCGTTTCTCCCTTGGGTGATTGCATTTCTCCAATCATTTTTTTCATTTCTCCCTTGGGTGATTTCGTTTCTCCAATCATTTTTTTCGTTTCTCCCTTGGGTGATTGCATTTCTCCAATCATTTTTTTCATTTCTCCCTTGGGTGATTGCATTTCTCCAATCATTTTTTTCATTTCTCCCTTGGGTGATTGCATTTCTCCAATCATTTTTTCCGTTCAATGGTTCATCCCAGATATACTCAATCCTGTTTGTGTCCTTTATTTAGGCTTAAATACACTCTATCAAATGAATGAAGGGGTATTTTATATTATTTTTATTTCATCAATCATTACTGTTCGATTTTGCCTTAACTTCTTGTTTCATAAATTTTTTCCAGGCGCAAAAGATGATTGTATAATCACAAGAACGTAATTGATTTTGAAATACAAACTATTTCTTGCACATTTTACCAGATTATTATAGTATTAATACAACTGATTGGGTTTTTATGGTATCCCCGATAACTTGGTTGGTGTTTACGATAAAAAAAACAACGAATCAACGCCGAGGTGCAAAATGAAAAAATTTTTCCCTATTCTTTTGTTATCTGTGCTATTGCTTTTTTTCAACACAGTCGCTACATTTGGAAACACATTTAGAAATACCTATAGTATCGAAGGAGGTTCAATAAACGACAGGGGTAACATACAATTTGAGTATAATATCAATAGCTATCTCTCATGGTATGCTGATTATTATAAACTGGAAAAATATAACTCATCATTTACGGCTACTATTGTCGGTATGACTTATTATTTTAAACATCGAGCCAATAATAAGGGGTGGTATATCAGTGGCGGTATCCCTCTTTTTAAAGATGTTGACTATAATCCGGCTACCAGTGAATCTGGAAAAAATATCTTTAGATCTGCTTATAACAAAGATTTTGATGTAAGAGTGGGCTGCAGAGTGCCGTTTATACCGAATGCCAAATTTACTCCTTATTTTGATGCCGGTTTAAGTTATATTAAAATAGCTCATTGTGATATTGGAGTGAGTTTTTAAGCGCTTTCTATTCCATGAATCATGTCAGCCGAATCATCCATTAAAAAAGCCGCTCCAAAAGAGGACGGCTTTTTGTTATTGATAAAATTGATATGTCTAAAACCTTATTTAGGGTTATCTTAACGTCCATCCTCCGGCTTGAACGTCATTGATTCCCGAAGTTCAAGCGACAAAGCATTCCATGTCGGCCAGTAGCGAGCCCGCTTTCTTTCAATATCAGGGGAATTTTTCCTCGCCCATTCTTCAGAGCGCGGGGTATTTTCGACTAAAACCGCATGTTGATCCCAATCGGAAAAGTCCGGACTCGCCAGGTCGGATTGGCGAAGCGGCCGGAATGAATACCGTTCTTTCCAAAAGCCCACTCGAGGCTCCACCAACGAATAATAAATTTTTCCTGCCAGTACTGTGGCTTTTAAAAAATCCGCCGATTCGCCGACCACCATAAATGTATGTTCTCCGGGAGCCACATCATACATAATCTTGGTCTCATTATTATACAATATTCCAACCAGTTTGGTTTCATTCTCCGATACATCAAAGACAGAAGAAGCATTGGAAAAGCCAAACGAATAGCGTCGCATAAAAACGAGTACAGCCCGGTCCGGCACAGACATGATGGAGCGATCGGATTTAGCCATATATCCGTAGCCGGCATATGTAACAGCTCCCATCAGGATAAAGGCCATAATAAAAATCGCAGCATAGCTGATTTTCCGAAACATTTTGACACCTCTTATTGTTTAAATTGGTATGAGTCCGATTAGGTATAGGATGAATCCCCCGTTGCCATACTTTTATCGATAAAAACATTCTCCGGAATATTATGGATTCCTCCCGCTTTCGATTGTTACAGAAAGCAACCATCCTAACCTTCCCATTTCAATCCGAGTCCCGATTTAACCAGCGAAGCTGTGAGGCCAATACCTTGACCCCTTCATCCTGATGTTCAAGCCTGCCTTTAACCACCACCACTCCTTCGGGCCGGTAATGGTCCTTAGCGGTTGCATAAAGTTTAGGAAAAACAATGACTTCAACCGTTCCGGTCAAATCCTCAAGTTTACATCCGGCCATCTGCGAGCCGGCCTTGGTATGAATGACCCGCCATTCGGCAACGACCCCGCCGAGCAGAACCTCTTTGCCGTCAGGTTCCTCTTCCAACTCGGCTATAGGGACGATGCCGTTTTGATTGAATTTTTCCCGCCACTCATCGAGGGGATGGCCCGTTAGATAGACACCCAAATATTCCTTTTCAAACTGCAATAACTCCGGGGCGGCAAATTCCGGAACTTGCGGTAGTTTGACTCCGCTTTCGGCTTCGGTGATCAGACTATCCATTAAAGAAAGCTGATTATGAGAGGCGTTGCGCCTGCCGACCTTTTCCAGCACCCTGTCCAGCCCCACAAGCATTTGGTTGCGGTTAACCCCCGGGAAATGAAAAGCGCCCGCCTTAATCAAACTCTCCAAAACTCTTTTATTGACCAACTGATGATTGACCCGGCGGCAAAATTCAAAGAAAGACTGATATTCCCCGGACTTACGTTCAACAATCATCCTTTCAATGGCCCCAATTCCCACATTCTTAATACTAAGCAACCCGAAACGGATGCCTGAACCCTCAGGGCTAAAAGCAGCTTGACTCCGGTTAACATCCGGAGGCAGAATCGCTATGCCCATCCGGCGGCACTCTTCGATATACAAGGCAATTTTATCGGTATTGCCCATAACACTGGTTAGCAAAGCCGCCATATACTCTTGGGGAAAATTGGTTTTAAAATAGGCTGTCTGGTAAACCACCATGGCATAAGCAGCCGAGTGGGATTTATTAAAACCGTAACCCGCAAAATACTCCAATAAATCAAAAATCTCAACTGCAGTCTGTTTAGAAATTCCCTTACCGGTGGCGCCCCCGATAAATTGTTCCCGCAAGGCCGCCAAAACCTCGGGTTTCTTCTTGCCCATCGCCCGGCGGACCAGATCCGCCTGGCCAAGGCTAAATCCACCCAGGCTGCTGACGATCTTCATGACTTGTTCTTGATAAACGATAACCCCGTAAGTTTCCTTCAAAATCGGTTCCAGCAAAGGATGCAGGTAACTAATGCTTTTTTGGCCGTTCCGCGCCTTGATAAAATCCTCCACCATGCCGCTGCCCAATGGCCCCGGCCGGTATAATGCGTTCAAAGCAGTCAAGTCGCCGATCTCTCTCGGGCGGAGTCTCGTCAATAACCTGCGAATCCCGGCGCTCTCAAATTGAAAAACTCCCAAAGTGTGCCCGGAGGCCAACTCTTCGTAAGTTCGCAAGTCGTTCAACGGTATTTGATCAATGGAAACTTTTTCCCCGCGGTTTTGTTCGATTAAAGCCTGGGTATCCCTTAAAACCGTCAGAGTCCGCAGCCCTAAGAAATCCATTTTTAACAAACCCAGACTCTCAATATCCTCCATGGCAAACTGAGTAATAATTTCATCCTCATTGGAGCGGCTGAGGGGTAAAAATTTGGTCAACGGTTCATCGGAAATAACCACTCCCGCCGCATGAGTAGAAGCGTGCCTTGGGAAACCTTCAATTTTAAGGGCAATCTTCATTAACTGCGCGATTTTGGGATTGCCGCGAATGATTTCTTGTAAATCAGGGGAATGGCTGATCGCGTCTTCAAGGGAGATTCCGATTTCACGGGGGATTAGTTTGGCAACCCGATCCACTTCGCCATAGGGGATTCCCAAAACCCGACCGACATCCCTGACCGCTGCTCTGGCCGCCATGGTGCCAAAAGTGATAATTTGAGCCACCCGGTCTTCTCCGAATCTTTGCCGTACGTAACTAATGACTTCGCCGCGCCGTTCGAAACAAAAATCAATATCAATATCGGGCATGGAAATCCGTTCCGGATTCAAGAATCTTTCAAACAAAAGCCCGTGTTCATTGGGGTCAAGATTGGTGATGCCCAGCAAATAGGCAACCAGACTACCGGCTGCCGATCCGCGCCCCGGTCCGACCATGATCCCCTCTTTTTTAGCAAAATGGACGAAATCCCGGACAATCAGGAAATAACCGGGAAAACCCATTTGGTTAATAATCGACAACTCGTAAGTTAATCGTTCTTCCTGTTCTTCATTCCAGATGATTTTTTTATCACCAATCGCCCGGCGGCAAAGAGTTTCAAGATGGTTTTCGGGAGTGACGCCCGCCGGTAATTGAAATTTCGGCATATGCAATTGACCGAGTTCCAATTGGACATTGCAACGCTCAGCAATCTTCAAAGTATTTTCCAGCGCTTCCGGATAGTCAAAAAAGATTTCTCCCATTTCGGCCGGTGTTTTCAGAAAAAATTCGCTGGTCGAAAAGCGCATCCGGTTGGTGTCTTCGACGGTTTTACCGGTTTGAATGCATAACAACGCGTCGTGGGCCTCTGCATCTTCACGATTTAAGTAATGAACATCGTTGGTTGCCACCAAAGGAACACCGCACTCTGCGGCCAATTTGGCCAAATTACGGTTTAAACCGCGTTGTTCCGCCAATTGCTGGTATTGCAATTCCAAATAAAAATGATCCGGGCCGAAAACTTCTTGATACCACCGTAGTTGCTTTTGAGCTGCCTCAAACTGGCCCGCCAAAAGCAAGCGGGGAATTTGCCCCGACATGCAAGCGCTTAAAGCGATAAGCCCTTCCGAGTACTTTTGCAGCGTGTCTAAATCAACGCGGGGTTTATAGTAAAATCCCTCCACATGAGCGATAGAAACAAGTTTCAGCAAATTTTGATAGCCAATATTATTGGCAGCCAATAAAACAAGGTGGGCAGGGTTTTCATCCAATTTGGGAACCTTATCCTTGAGGGAACGGGGCGCCACATAGACTTCACAACCGAGAATCGGTTTGATGCCCATCTTGAGAGCCTGTTTATAAAATTTCAGACAACCGTACATGACTCCATGATCGGTAATGGCTAGGGAAGACATTCCAAGCTGCTTTGCCTTTTCAAGCAGCAGGCCAATCTCGGCCGCCCCATCCAGCAAGGAATATTGAGTATGTACATGCAGATGAACAAAATTTGGCATTTTATTTCCAACTTTAATAGTTTAGTCCTTCTTTTTTCGCGATCGGCATTCCCTTTCCCTGCTGATACAATTTTTTCCCAGCATCCCAGTATCCCAGCATCCAATATCACTTGGAACTCCCCCGATTGTTTCAATTCAATCGTTCCTCTGGAAACTTTTTCAAACCGGTTTCGTTATCCAATTTATCCGATGGAAATAAACGGCATCGTTGGATATTTTCACGGGTCAAATATTCTTACCGGAATCGTTAGCTGGTGGATTATGGAAAATCGGTTCTTTTTGAACCCAAAAGGGGTGAAACGATGTCTTTTGGAACCCGGATAAAGCCGGTTTTGGCCTTCATCATCGGTAAACCGGCCAATGCTCTTGCCGATAGTCCTTGGTACATCCGTGTCTGGTGGGAATTACGTTCTTTACTATTGATTTTCGGTTTAACATTTTTTGTCATTCAGCCTTTTGTTGTTGCCAGCTACGAAACGCCAACCGGTTCCATGGAACCAACCATCATGACCAACACCCGTTACATCGCGCTTCCCTCCATTTATGGCGGATTTCTCCCCTATACCAAAATAAAATTGCCGGGATATAAAAAAATCAAACGCGGTGATATTGTCATTTTCAAGTATCCTCTCGATGAAAATATGAATTATGTTAAAAGAGTCATCGGGTTACCCGGAGAACAAGTTTCGATTCATGGAAAAACCGTTTATATCAACGGCAAAACTCTTCATGAACCCTATGCCCGTTTCACCGATACCATGGATGAAAATAGTGTGTCCCGTAGCTACGGTCCGGTTACCGTTCCTTACGGCCATTTATTCGTAATGGGCGATAATCGGGATAATTCTTACGACTCGCGCTACTGGGGATTTGTTCCGATAAAAAATGTGTTTGGGACCCCTTTATTCACCTTTTGGAGCTTTGATAAACAGCACCGCCAGGTCAGACTTAACGAACTCTTCAAAATGATTGATTAAACATTATGGATATTTTTCCAATATCAAGGAGCAAGGCGCTAATTCCTAAATCTCATCGTTTTATTATATAAAGACTTCAGTGACTGTTTGTCGTTTTTTAAAGACTCAAAATCGCTATTTTCCGTTACTTTCCGTATTTTACAATAAAAAAACCCTTTAATTCAGGGAATGAAAGATTATCCATGAGGTAAATGGCAGGCTGTTCTTTATTGAAAACCATCCATTCAGTTATATTGGTTGGGGTTTAAACGAAGCGGACCGGCCGGTACTGCAACCAACCGGACTCCCGAAGAAAACAAAAAGAATCAACCCATGTTCATTCAGCAAACTCTCCGGACAACGTTGATTTCCGGTTTTTGATATAAGTTATAAATCTCCCCCTGATTGATACCGTCAATGACCTTGATTAAACACTGGTACCGTGAAATGGAAAGTACTTCTACGGTTTGATGATTGCTTAAAACCAAAACGCTTCCCCTGGTAAAAGGGGTAATTATTTTTTTAAGACTATTCACGACATCTAAATTATACTTAAGGGGAGTGTTTTCACAAATTTCTTGAATGGCAAGGGATGGCGGAACCCCCTTTTTATAAACTCGGGCCGCCGTCATCGCATCAAAAACATCGGCTACCGCTATAATCTTAGCGAAACGGTGAATCCGCTTACCCTTTAACCCTCTCGGATAACCCGAGCCATCTTCCCGCTCATGATGTTCCAACGCCATGTGAGGGATTAAAAAACTCATCCGGACACTTTTCCTGAGAGCTTGGTACCCTTCTCTGGTATGGGTCTTAATCATTTCATATTCCTGGAGATTTAATTTACTGGGTTTGTTTAAAACCCAAAGATCAATATAAATTTTTCCAATGTCATGCAACAAAGCACTGACACCCAAAATCTCCAGGTCGTTCCGCCCCAGATTCATCATGGAACCAATCAACAAGGATAAGACGCATACATGGACCGAGTGGGAAAAAGTGTAATTATCATATGAGTTAATTCGATGGATGTTATAGATAACGTAAGAATTGCCAAGGATCGAATCCAGAATGTTATTGACCAAATCCTGTATTTTAACCATTTCCAGCCTTTGGCTTTCCTTCAACTGGTGAAAGGTTGTCCGAAGTATTGAATTGGCGTTGAAACGAATTTCATCCTTAATCGGTTCCGGGACGGCCGACCCATTGTCGACCGAATTGTTTTGCACCCAAATCGAATCAAGGTCCAACTTCCTGATTTTGTTGATCAATAACGGATTGAGTTTCACGTTTTCCTGGAGCAGGACCAAACCATCCTTGGCCCGACGGATGGGTGATGCCAGTATCATACCGGGTTTAGCTTCGGTTGGCGAAATCTTCGGCATTGTCAATACCTCCCGCTCAATCAAAATAAACCTCTATTTCGATCCTAAAACTAAACGACAAAGTCAAGCTGACTTCCTAGTAGATAAACTGCATAGTTCCTTTATATTACCTGAGTCTATCCATAAAACTCAGGATAATGAACAAGTCCTCCTCACTCTGGATTCAATGTCCGTATTTACATTATACATATTCTGCCACGGATTCCCTGTCGATTTTTGCAAGTTTCAAGATTAACGTATAATTTTCTGTATTTTATTGTCTAGCCGAAGATAAACATTATAAAAATCGGAAGAAGGATCTATTCCCCCAAAATTGAATTAATCATGAAGTACAAAGTTTGAATCGAAATCATTTTTGGGAAAGAGGTGCATCGGATGTTCCCCACCTGGGTGTATTACGCGCTCGGTTCAGCGTTTTTCGCAGGGCTGACTGCTCTTTTCGGCAAAATTGGAGTAACTGGGATAAATTCCAACTTAGCCACCTTTCTACGGACAATCGTAGTCCTCATTTTTGCCGGTGGAATTGTTTTGGCAACCGGCCAGTGGCAAAACCCCATAAAACTACCGGGCAAAACATTGACTTTTTTAGTTCTTTCCGCATTAGGAACCGGAGCTTCATGGCTGTGTTATTACCGGGCGCTGCAATTGGGCCCTGCCTCCAAGGTTGCGCCCATTGATAAGCTGGGAGTAGTTTTCGCAATATTGCTGGCATTCATTTTTTTGGGAGAAAAAGCCGATTTCAAAACTGTAACCGGCGGTTTGCTGATCGTGGCGGGCGCATTGGTCATTGCTTTAAAATAACCTGAAATTAAAATGGCTCTGATTTTGTTTCATCCTTTTCCTTGGGATATACTAAAATATCAATAGGGCATTCAATCAATCGTTCACTGATTGATATGAATTGTATATCTCATTGATTTTAAAGTACGTTTATGACTGCCACGAAGCTGATTTTCGGGTAGTGTTTATATTTCTGCAAATCAAGTCCTCTTTTTCTGAAGATTCATCCAAATTATTTTCTACACATCCCTTTATTATCCTTCCACTCATTCAATTCATATTTTTCGGTAAATTTACATTCTGATTAAAAGATGTTTTTCCCAAAGGAAAGCTTTTAAATTCAAAGAATAACTGAAAAGCTTTTAAATGAATCTGGACTCTTTAAATAATTGAAAGGATTGACTTTTTTGGACTACCCTATCGTTATCTCGGCAATTGTTTTAGGAATTACATTACTTGTGTTTACACTGGGAAAAAGTCCGGTGTTCCGCGTTGACCGCGCTGGAGTGGCAATAATCGGAGCCACAGCAGTTATCGCTGCCGGCATCCTGACTTTCAATCAAGCAACTCAATCGATTGATTTCCGCACTATCGTATTATTATTTTCCATGATGATTGTAACCGCCAACCTGAAATTGGCAGGTTTTTTTCAACTCATCGGCAATATGCTGTTGAAAAATACCAAAAGTCAAAAGCAACTTTTGTTTATTGTAATCATGATTACCGGTTTGCTTTCCGCTTTTTTCATCAATGATATTGTTTGTCTATTGTTTACCCCTATCGTCATTTTAATATGCAAACGCGCGGAAATAAACCCTATACCATATGCAATCGGCGTCGCAACGGCATCCAATATCGGCAGCGCGGCAACTTTAATCGGTAACCCGCAAAACATTCTAAT
The DNA here is from genome assembly GCA_023392595.1 of Bacillota bacterium. Lineage (GTDB taxonomy): Bacteria > Bacillota > UBA4882 > UBA8346 > UBA8346 > UBA8346. Next base: position 106,434 of record JAEVYU010000085.1, read on the forward strand.
CGGCAGTCTGTCCCATCTCGAGTTTTTCCAATACTGCCGCCTTGCTTTTCCTTTATCAATTATTGGGTTATTCCTCAATTATTACTTCATTGTTTGGATATTTCACAAGGAACTTCAAGGAAACATACCATCCCGCCCGCCGCTTGAAGGCGGCTATCACCAATATTTAATCGGTAAATCTTTACTGACAATGTTGGTTATTGCCGTCGGATTTCTTGCCGGAGTGGATACAGTGATGGTTGCCAGTCTCGGAGCAGGTTACCTTTTAATGACCAGACGGCTTAAGCCCAATAAAGTCTATGCCAGCATTGATTTCAATCTGCTAGTCATATTTTGCGGCTTATTTATCATTATGGGCGGAGTTGAACACAGCGGACTCATGAAATGGTTTCTTCGAGAACTGGATTTTCTCAATTTTAAGCAATTTTCGGTTTTTAGCATTCTAACGGTATTATTGTCCAATATTTTCAGTAATGTGCCGGCTGTACTGTTATTGAAATTCTTGATTCCTGCCGGTACCGGAAAATTATGGTGGGCCGGAATGGCCATTTTCAGCACCATCGCAGGCAACCTGACTCTCACGGGTTCAATGGCCAACTTAATTGTTGCTGAAAGCGCCAAACGGGAAGGGGTTAAAATTTCTTTTTTTGATTACCTCAAAGTAGGATTACCGCTTACCCTGATATTGTGTTTGATTTGTTTTGGATATTTGACAATCTTTCATTTTTAGCATGATACGGCAACACCCCTGCCAACGGCTAAAAGGGATCACGTTTTCATCCTGCCTCCTAAAATCTGGTTGACAGGAAATCTTATTTGTCATATACTAGAAAAGTATATTGTATACATTTTAGGAAAGGAGAGAATGCGTTACAATGAAAATTAATGAGGTATTTTATCACTAATTGCATAATCATGAAATAGTGTAACCATCGCCTTATCCATAACATAGTACCCGGTTTAATGAATTTGTCAAACGAGGTATTTGTGAAGGGCACGAATCAGGTTATCGTGCTTTTTTGTTTCTTGGATTCCGTAGCTTGGTTGCTGGCTACGGGATTTTTATATCTCAGGGTAATAGCCTTGCGGGTGAGCATACGCCTTGATGGTTACTGGGAAAGGATCATTATCATGATAAATCGTAAAAAGAAAAAACAAATCCCGGGCCTCAACACCAGAGTAATGTGGAATATTGATCCCCGGACCAGGGTTTTGGAGGATGACCGAAAAAATATCAAAAAAATCCGCCAAAACGGCAACAAGTTATGTCATTCTTTTGAAAACTAAAACCGCACGAATTCATGTTTTTGGGAAAATTAATTCAGGATAGGAGTGTTTCCTTTGAAACGCTTATTTCAATATATCAACCGGTTCCACTGGTACTTCATTATTGCGATTGCCGCTATGTTTATCAGCATTGCATTGGATATGTTTAATCCTCACTTGCTAAAAGTGGTCATTGATAAAATCATTATCGGAAAACAACTAGGCCTCATGACCACAGTCTTGTTGGCCTTACTCGGAATTACCGTCAGCCGGGCTATTTTAGGCTATATCAAAGAATTTCTGTTTGACTGCGGCGGACAAAGGGTTGTTACCGATTTAAGGCAAGATCTGTTCGATCATTTGCAGACCCTTTCTTTTTCCTATTTCGATGGGGTCAATACCGGTGAATTGATGTCAAGGTTAAAGGAAGATATCGACAACATCATGCGCACCGTGGTCTTTGGGTTCATGTTATTCACTGAGCAGTGTATTTATTTTTTAGTTGCCTCTACCCTATTGTTTCTGCTCCATTGGAAATTGGCCCTCATCGCTTTGCTGGTAATGCCGGTCATCGCTTTCCTGGCTTTACGGCTTGAAAGCCAAATCGGGGTCGTTTATGATAAAATCAGCGATCAAGCGGTGCTTATCAATACAACCGCGCAGGAAAATTTGGCCGGAGTGAGACTCGTAAAAGCTTTTGGACGCGAAAAATATGAGATCCATAAGTTTTTTGAGCAAAATCAAAAAAATTACAAACTTAATATGGAACAGGCCAGGATTTGGGGCCGGCAATATCCCCGGATCGAGTTTTTAACCAACCTAGCCATTGTTTTGGTTACTACAGTGGGCGGTTATTTGGTAATTGACAAAAGCATTTCCATCGGAACACTGGTCGCTTTCAGCAATTATCTTTTCATGCTAATTTGGCCCATGAGAATGCTTGGCTGGCTCACCAATATGTTGGCCCAATGCATGGCTTCACTTGGAAAGATCGAAGCCCTATTCCGGGAGCAACCGGCAATAAAAAGTCCGGAGCATCCGATTGTACCCCAAAAGATTCAAGGGCGGGTTGTCTTTGAAAATGTCAATTTTGAATACAACGGCGCTACGATACTCAAAAATATCAATCTGGATGTAAAACCCGGCTCGACAGTGGCTATTATGGGCCTCACCGGTTCAGGAAAAAGCTCCATCATCAACTTGATTAGCCGGTTTTATGATTGCAGTTCCGGCAAAATCACATTAGACGGTGTGGATATTAGAGACTGGCCTCTGGGGTTGCTGAGGGAACAAGTATCCGTGGTAATGCAGGAGACTTTTCTTTTTTCCGATACCATCCTGGAAAACATTCAATTCGGCTCACCGGATACGCAGGAAAGTGAAATGATGACAGCGGCGAAGGATGCCAAAGTCGATGAATTTGTTTCCCAGTTGCCGGATGGTTATAACACGGTCATCGGCGAGCGCGGGATTGGCCTGTCCGGCGGGGAAAAACAACGGGTAGCCCTGGCGAGGGCCTTGGTGAAAAAAAGTCCCCTATTAATCTTGGATGATGCTACATCCAATCTGGATATGGAAACCGAATATCAAATACAACGCGCCTTGGAAAAACGTTCGGGTATGACCAAATTCATTGTCGCCCACCGTATTTCTGCAGTTAAGAACGCCGACGAGATTATTTTCATTGAAAACGGCGCAATTGTCGAACGGGGAACCCACTGGCAGTTATTAGCGCTCCAGAATCGTTATTATGAAATTTACCGGGAACAATACCAAGGGATCTCGGATTTAAAAAAACAGGAAGCTTAACGCGCCTCATATTGAACCTAAGAAATGCGTAACCATAGAACGTCCTTGAAATAAAAGAAGGAGGCCCAATATGCCTTTTGATAGCCTTCGGGATGATGAATATACGAAAGAAGCCTTGAATAAGGAAATTATAAAGAAACTGTTATCATACCTGAAACCTTATAAATTAGAAGTTTTGCTTACCCTATTCCTGATGGGGTTTGTTATCATGACCGATCTTTTAAACCCCTATTTCTTAAAATTAGCCATTGATAAGTATATTGTGGGTAAAAATATTGCCGGCCTTTTTCAGTTAGGTCTGGCCATGGTGGTTATTAAAGTCTTCGCTTTATTTGCTGCCCGAAAAAGAATTGAAATCATGGCCGGAGTTACCAATAAAATATTGCTGACGATCCGGCAAGAGCTCTATACCCATATTCAAAAATTGCCCTTCAATTTTTTCGATACCCGGCCGGTCGGCAAAATTTTGGCCCGGATCATCGGGGATGTCAATTCCTTGAACGACCTTTTCACCAACAGTGTGACCAATTTACTCCCCGATCTGGCCACACTGGTTGCAGTCACCGCCATTATGTTATCGATGAATGCCCCTTTGGCGATGGCAGCCCTGATTTCGTTGCCGTTTCTCATTATCTTTCTGGGGTCGGTTCAAGTGATATCTCACCAGCGCTGGCGCAATCATCGTAAAAAAGTCTCCACCTGCAATGCGTTTACCCACGAAAATTTTTCGGGGATCCGGGTGGTGCAAAGCTTTACTTCTGAAAAGAAAACCAGTAAGATTTATCACGGTTTAATCCATGACATGTTGAAAGCATTTGTTCATGCGGTCCGGTTAAACGATTTCTTTTGGCCTTCGGTGGAGGTGTCCTGGGGTATTGGTACCATCGCAGTAGCTTGGTACGGTATCCATTTACTAAACACCGGCACCATTACGGTAGGGCTTTTGGTGGCCTTCACCGGTTATATCTCCATGTTCTGGCAGCCGGTAATGAATATTAGTAATTTTTACAATACCTTGATTTCCAACATGTCCGGCGCTGAACGCATTTTCGATATCATGAGCATCGAGCCGGCAATCAAGGATAATTCCAATGCAAAGCCGCTTCCCCAAATTAAAGGGGCTATAACTTTTGATCATGTTTTTTTTGGTTACGAAACCGGTCAGGAAGTACTCACGGATATCAATTTTCAAATTAAACCCGGCCAGACCATTGCCTTAGTCGGTCCAACCGGGGCCGGTAAGACCAGTATTGTCAATTTAATCGGCCGTTTTTACGATGCCACCGGGGGGACGGTCTCCATTGACGGGTTTAATGTCAAGGAAGTAACTTTGGAGAGCCTGCATAGCCAATTAGGAGTCGTCCTGCAAGACACCTTCCTCTTCTCGGGAAGCATCAAGGATAATATCCGCTACGGCAAACTGGATGCGACCGATGAAGAAATCATTGCTGCCGCCACAGCCGTCCACGCCCATGAGTTCATCATGAAGCTGGAACACGGTTATGATACCGACGTGAATGAACGGGGCTCCAGGCTTTCTTTCGGTCAACGCCAACAAATCGCCTTTGCCCGGGCGTTGCTTTCCAATCCCCGGATTTTGATTCTGGATGAAGCCACCGCTGGAATCGATACCCATACCGAGCGCCTGGTGCAGCAAGGGATTGCCAGATTGCTCAAGGGACGGACTTCCTTTGTCATCGCCCACCGGCTCTCCACTATTCAAAATGCCGATCAGATTATGGTGATCGATGAGGGCCGGATTATTGAATCCGGTACCCATGAGGAACTGCTGGAGTTGAAGGGCAAGTATTTTGGTTTATTTACGGCACAGTTTAAGTTCTGGGCAGATTCCCAAGAAAAGATTGGGTAAGACAAAATCGTTAACCTATTTATTGAATGTAAATTACCTAAAAATGATTGCCGGTGATTCGAGAGTAAATTCAACTCATCCCGGCAATTTTTAATTTCATGCGTGAAATTTTTAAACATCCTAAAACACCACTGAGATGGATAGGAGTTTATACTTGCCATAATTACCATTCATTTATTCTTGAACTAAGTTTTTGCCTATTATATAGTTTGCATAGATTATTTGTAAATAATTAGGGGGTAAATATGGTACAAAGAATTTTCGCCTTATTTCTTGCTTCTTGGTTATTGTTCATCATGACCACTTATTCTTTTGGAGCAATACTACCGGTTTCTTCCCCTTTCCAGCTTGGAGATTCATGGTATACAAAAACAGATAGCTGGTATTCGATCAATAATGAAAAGCCCAAGGTCAATATTTACGCCAAAAAGATATCTCCTGATTTTTCCATAGCCGGAGGAGAATATTATCAGAACGATCAGACCTTTTTCGATTTATTTTCTCAAGATATAAACAAATCAAACCTGACTTATTTGGGCGGCAGTTATTTATTTGACTCCGGTTTATTTGTCGGCTTGAATTATTTAAAAACAGCCACCATAACTGAAACTCTGTTATCCCCGGGATATCGTTTTAAGTTGAAGGACAATGGCTATCTGGCATTAAGTTTTGATTATCTCGCCATTGACGATTCAGATATTCATGACATTGTCAGTTATGACGTAAATTTTAAACTATTTCCCAAAAAGATGAAGATTTATGGTGAAATTTACTTGCCAAAGGAAGGCAATGATACAGTTGTCAACCTTGGCGCCAATTACGAGGTGAGTAAGGGCCTTGTTGTGGGAGCCGATTATATGTCCCAGGGGAGTCAAGATGCCTACAGCGCCGGTTTAACTTATAAGGTTCAATCCTTGATCATCGATGCAGCATTGGGGAAAAATTTCACCCAAAATTATTACCAGTTCGCCGCTACGGAAAATCTCAAAAATTTTAGTATGGGGGCTTTGTATCAAAAATATCAGAATGACCCTGATCCCATGATTACGGTTCAAGGGAAATATCATCTAACGAAAGCCGATTTAATTTTGAAATATACTTTTAAAAATGATTCTTACAATCAAGTCACCGCACTAGCCTACGAAAGGAGGCTTTAGAACTGCAAGTTAACATTATTTTATCAATATCAATTCGATGCCAAATTATAAACATCTGCCCATTTCAAGAGGTGTCTTTTCAATCTTACCTCATACCTTGATTTTTTCTTCATTGATGAATTTCAGCGGGAAGGGCAAATAATCAATTTTTCTTGAAAGTGGGTTCCATCTTAATCCCAAAGCCATAACATAATGTGATGTTATCCGCGGTCAAAATTGGAGGAATTCCTTTTGGGATACCAAATTCAAGTAGAACCTGAAGTGAAGCTTTATATTGAGGATCTTAATCCGGAGAGCCGGAAAATTATTTTATTCATTCACGGTTGGCCCGCAAATCATAATTTGTTTGAATATCAGTTTGATCACCTTTCTCAAATAGGATATCGTTGTATCGGAATCGACATTAGAGGTTTCGGTAATTCAGATAAACCTTTGGGGGGCTACTCTTACGATCGATTAGCTGACGATATTCGATCTGTGGTTGAAGCACTTGGATTACGAAATTTCACACTGGCCGGACACTCTGTTGGAGGAGCGATTGCCATCCGATACATGGCTCGCCATAATAGTTATGGAGTATCCAAGCTTACCCTTTTTGCCGCTGCGGCTCCTAGCTTTACGAAACGTTCTGATTTTCCCTATGGGTTGACGAAGGAAGAAGTAACCCTGCTTATTCAGGAAACATACAATGATCGCCCCAAAATGCTTCGCGGATTCGGAGAAATGTTTTTCTTCCAGAATATTACGAAACCTTTCTCTGATTGGTTTTTCCAATTGGGGCTTCAAGCTGCAGGTTGGTCCACAGCGAAAGTGGCAGTCTCTCTTCGGGATGAATGCTTATTTTATGACCTTGAAACGATCCAGGTTCCCACCTTAATTCTTCATGGTATCCATGATAAAGTTTGTTTATATCCACTGGCTGTTGCGCAAAATCGCGGAATTAAAAACTCATTACTTGTACCGTTTCAATATAGCGGTCATGGATTATTCTGGGAAGAAAGGGATAAATTCAACCGGGAATTGTCAGAATTTATTAGGGAATAAAGAACAAAAAATAATTCATAAGAACTGTTTTTTACCATCGTCCATGTATGAATATCTTTTCGATTTACATTTTTTTACTTCAATGAAAAAACCCCACTAGCCTTTTACTAGCGGGGTTTTTTCATTAAGCAATATTCTTTTTATGTTTTAACTGATAAAGATTTGCTCCACACTTTGAACAATATTCGGCATAACTGGGATTGACTTTATTGCAGTCGGGACATTTCAAATCTATTTTTCCCCCTATTGAAAAGTGAATTGGTACACTTTATCAGTATATGAATATCCATAAAAAAATGTTCCAAATATGTGCATTTTGTTTTTGCCATCACCCTGCCGTATATTTTTGACATTACCCGGCAATGAATAAAGGCGGGTGAAAAACAAAAATGGCAGACCGGTTTCTCATTGGATTTACCTCCGGAGTAATTGGCGGAATAGCATCGGCTATCATCAGCATTCCATTATATTTTTTTAAATTTACTACCTTACGCTTAGTGGATTTTGCCGTTACGTTAATTCTTGGTAAAAGACCCCGCACGGTAACAGAAATCGTCTTCGGTTTATTGCTCCATTGGGGGTTTTCCGGCATGTTGGGAGTACTTTTTGCATATTGGGTCAATCATCAAATCACCACGGGCAGGTATTTATGGATTAAAGGCGGGTTACTGGGTCTTGGCTCCTGGTTTATTATTAATATATTAACTACCATATTTAGAGTAAAAGGGCTGGCGGTTATTCCCGTCGAAACCGCTTTTATTCTCGCTGTAACTTCGTTGTTTATGGGAATTGTGATGGCTTTGATTTTTGAATGGTTTATGAAAAGACAAAAAGTAAATTGAAAAAGGTAGAACCGCGACACCCGCCTTAGGTCCAAAGAAAAAACCGATTGAATTGCCATTACATAGAAACCGGGTAAAAAGTTGGCCCATCCATGATAAAGAGGAACCCGTTTTACCGGCGTTCCTCTTTTTTGAGAGCATTTATCAGGAATTGATTACCACGGTTTGGTTTCGGATAATACTTTATCCAAATTGCTGCTGTCAACATCAAGGGTGCCGGTTCCGACGAATTCCGGAACTTTTTTACCATTGATCAGATCATGCATCGAGCTGACGGATAATTTACCCATGGCTACGAAGTCTTGGCCGACCAAAGCGTTGGCCAGTCCATCTTTCATAGCTTTCAATACCGGGTAGAAAGTATCCATGGAAACCAAAATCCCACCTTTGGCGATCCAAGCTTTGATGTTCGGCATGGATCCCGGAGCGGAGAAATACGGCCAGCCGCCGACTACAAAGAAAGTTTGCAGTTTGGGATTGGCCTTAATGTATTGTTCCATCAATTCAACGGCTTTATTAGTATCATCATCGCAAGCCAAAGTGGTAACATATTTCAAGTTCAATTTGGCTCCGGAAACAACTTCTTTGAAGCCTTTAACCCGGTCATTCAGATTGGGGGCTCCCAAACCACCGGTCAAAACGGCACAGGTAATTTGGCCTTTTAATTTGCGGGCGGTTACCAGTTTCACCATGGCTTTGCCGCAAGATTTTCCGGCGTTGTAGTTGTCAGTTCCAACATAAAACGCCCTCTTGCTGTCTTTGGAGTCCGAGTCAAAACAAGCTACTTTAATGCCGGCGGCAACAGCCCGGTCAATAACGTCTTTTAAAGCACCGGCGTCATTACAGCTAATGACAAGGCCGTCCACTTTCTTTTGAATCAAACCTTCAATGACTGTTACCTGGCTGGCTGCATCGGCTTGGTTTGATCCTGTCCAAATGAATTCAACTCCCAATTTCTTGGCTTCTTCCTGACCGCCAACCTTGGAATCCAAGAAAACGGGATTATCGAGCGATTTCGGAATCATGGCGATGGTGATTGATTTAGCTGAAATTGAAGTTAAACCGATTACACTGACCATAAGTAAGAGTACTACCATTAAAACGACAGACTTTTTCATTCATTTTCCTCCTTTAAAAATTGTAATCCTGAAATCGTTACTACACCCAATTTATTTAGTTATTTCACCTCCTTCGCCAATTTCTTTTGCTGATACTCCAAACGTAACCGATCAAATCCAACGGCTATGATAATGACTGATCCAATCGCTGTTTGCACCCAATAAGGACTTACATTCAAGAGCACCAAACCATTACGGATGATTCCCATGATGGCGGCACCGAGAAGCGTGCCCAAAACAGTTCCGGAACCGCCGGTAGTACTGGCCCCCCCGATAAAGACCGCCGCGATGACATCCAGTTCATAACCCAGCGCCAATGTTGATTGGGCGACTCCCAACCGGGCGGCGCAAATAATTCCGCCGATTGCCGACAACATTCCGCAGGCTACATAGACAAATACCTTCATCCGGGATATGTTGATACCGGAAACCTTGGCTGCCTCCTCATTACCACCTAAAGCATAAATCCGCCGTCCTATAACAGTCCGGCCCAAAAAAATTGCAAAAATTATCGCCAGCACTATCATATAAATTACGGGGAAAGGTATCGGCCCCCAATATCCTTGGCCCAGAAACGCGAAAAACGGCGGAACGGATACCGTATAACCTTCGGTGATGGCGTAAGCCAGCCCCCGGCCTATGCTCAACATTCCTAAAGTGGCGATGAACGGCGGTAATTTTACTTTCGTGATGAACACGGAATTTAAAAACCCTAAAACACCACCTCCAATAATGCCGATCAGGATTGCCAACGGGATTGAACAGCCGCTTTTCATGGAAAACCCGGCTAAAATGGCTCCAAATCCCATAATGGAACCTACCGATAAATCAATACCTCCGGTAATGATTACCATTAACTCACCGATGGCAGTGACGGCAATATAAGAAAACTGGCGGGCTACTGAAAAAAGATTGTCCGAAGTGGGAAAGGTCGTCGGGCAAGCGATCCAAAGAACGATACAAAGGCCGAGCAATATCCCGAAAATCCCGATAACTTGGGATCGGGCAATTTTCTGGATTACGGCTGACAAAAATTGGCTGAAAGACTGTTTCTCTGAAATTTCTGTTTTCAGATCGGCTTGGGGATTCACTTCATTTTGATACATCAGGTGTAAACCTCCTTCGATTATTTCTAGATTTAACTGATTGCCAAGGCCATGATTTTTTCTTGGGAAGCCTCATCACGGCTCAATTCCCCGGTGACCCGGCCTTCATGCATTACAATAATCCGATCGCTCATTCCCAGGATCTCGGGTAATTCCGAACTGATCATGATAATAGCGACTCCTTGACGAGCCAGCTCGGACATAATCCGGTGGATTTCAGCTTTCGCTCCAACATCAATACCCCGGGTGGGTTCATCCAGGATTAAAATAGTGGGTTTAATCGCCAGCCATTTCGCCAAAACCACTTTCTGCTGATTACCTCCGCTGAGGGTGGCGGTTTTCGCTTCCTGGGAAGCCGTTTTAATCTTTAGTAAATCGACGAAACCCCGGACAATATTCCGTTCTTGACGGAATTTAATGAAACCGGCGGTATGTAACTTTCTTAAAGATACCAAAGTACAGTTTTCGCGAACCGACATTCCCAGTACCAAACCTTGATTGCGGCGATCTTCGGTTACAAAAGCAATCCCGCATTTTATCGCCTGTTCCGCCGAGCGAATCCGGACCGGTTTATCATTTATGAATATTTCACCGCCGAAACGCGGGTCCAGACCAAATATGGCGCGCATTAATTCAGTGCGGCCGGCTCCCACCAACCCGGCGACTCCCAGAATTTCGCCCTTTCGGAGACTAAAACCGATATTTTGTACTGCCGGAGATGAAATATGTTTCACTCTCAATATTTCTTCGCCGATGGGAACCTGTTCTTTCACGAATATATTCTTTAGTTCCCGACCGACCATCAATTGAATGATCGAACTTTCGGTTAATTCATTTTTACTTAACTCCCCGGCGTTATTTCCGTCCCGTAATACTTGCACGCGATCCGCAATTGTAAATATTTCATTTAACCTGTGAGATATAAAAATGACGGATACACCGGACGCTTTCAAATTTCGAATGATTTCAAACAACAACTGGGTTTCCCGTTCCGTTAAAGAAGAAGTGGGCTCATCCATAACAATCAATTTTGCTTTTAGTGAGAGCGCCTTTGCGACTTCCACCATTTGCCTTTGAGAAACCGGTAAATTACAAACCAAAGTTTCAGGCGAGCAATTCAGACCAACCCTTTCCATTAAAGAACCGGCAAGTTTGATGGTTTTCCTTTTATCAAGAAAAGAAACTAACATTCTATTTTCCCGGCCCATAAAGATATTTTCCGCCACACTTAAATTCGGTAATAAATTAAGCTCTTGAAAAATGACACTGATACCCAGGGTATGAGAGCGATGGGGTGAGGAGATCTCAACTTTACGGCCTTCAAAAATTATCTCACCGCTATCCTTCTGATAGACCCCTGCTAAAATTTTTATTAAAGTTGATTTACCTGCTCCGTTTTCACCCATTAGCGCCAATATTTCCCTGCTCTTTACAGTTAAATTGACTTGTTGAAGCGCAATCACTCCGGGGAAACGTTTACAGATGTTATTCATTCGCAAGAGTTCCGCCATTTGTTGAAACCACTCCTTCTTTTAAAAATATCTTCAGCTACACTTTTCAAAATAATATTTTATTTCCTTTAACAGTATAGAAAACTAAATTTAACATTTGAATGAGTAATTTTTGATTTTCATAGAATATTTTTTTCGTCTGAAACACTTTTTACAATGATGAAAAGTTTGTTCCATTGGAAAGAAAACAAATATTGAATTTCTCCTAGTTTCCATATATATGTTCCAGGATTAACCATCATGATTCCTTTGAAATTAAACGAACCTGAATTAATGGTTGATGCATTAAAAAAGGAAGCCGGTTGTATCCGAATTCCTGAAAATGATATTCTATATGGACAGAGCGACCGGCTTATTCATCTTCTTTTAAATCGCCAGCCTCGCCTGTAAAGGCATTCAGATAACCAAATCCTTCTATACCGTCATGGTCGTCAATGATCACCAACCAATATATTGATTATCTCAGAATTGTGTTTGTGACCGAATAACAACAGTCCCCGTATTGACTTGATCCTTTAAAAAGCATCCAGGTGTTCGTGGTCTTCTGTAAAAATAATTTCACCAATCCTTCATCTGCCGGTATATCCCCGCTGTCGGCATTAACCCGGAAATTCACAGGCGTGAAAGCCAACCAAAGCATCAATGCAAATACCATCACTGGTTGTTTTCTGATCCCCATTCCTCCTGTAACCCGTTGGCTTTACGCTCGCTATCATTGGAAACCCTAAAATCATGCGAATCGGTTAAAAATATATTACAATCTCGCCGTAAGAATTGACTAATTTTCAAATCCTTGTTTTAATGGTATTAAAAGGCATGTATGGTAGTATACAAGGCAAAATATTCTTTCCCATCTAAATTTCAAGTCATGGTGTCGTTGTTAATAATCCGCGAAAATATTTAGAATGAAAGGATTTTTAAGCGATGGTAAAATTAAGTAAAGAAAATCTTCTAAATCGTCAGGCTTGGCTGGATTCAGGGATTGAAGCGCCGGATTTTGATTATGCCAAAATGGTGGCCCAAACGAAGAAAGCTCCTACATGGATCCATTTTGGGGCCGGCAATATTTTCAGAGGTTTTCCCGCCCTTTTGCAGCAAAAATTGCTGAATACCGGAAAAGCTTCGACCGGAATTGTGGCCGTTGAGACCTTTGATTTTGAAATTATCGAACGAATCTATCGGCCTTACGACAATTTAGGCTTGCTGGTTATCATGAACCCCGATGGATCGCTCAACAAAAAAGTGGTCGCCAGTATCGCCGAGGGATTGATTGGCGATGTTTCCCATCCAGGAGACTGGCAGCGGTTACAAGAAATATTTGCCGGCCCCTCCCTGCAGATGGCCAGTTTTACTATTACTGAAAAAGGCTATGGTCTTAAAAAGATTTCCGGCGAATACCTGGAAGATGTTTTGCAAGATATGCAAAACGGCCCCAGCCATCCCCGTCATATTATGTCTAAAGTTGCTGCATTGATCTACCATCGTTATCAAAACGGTAAGTCGCCCATTGCTTTGGTCAGTATGGACAATTGTTCCCACAACGGGGAAAAACTCCATCAGGCGATAGAATCGATTGTGAAGGCTTGGGCAGACAACCTTCTGGTGGAAAAAGAATTTTTGGAATATATCGGCGATCCCCATCAAGTTTCTTTTCCATGGTCGATGATAGACAAGATCACCCCCCGGCCTTCCGAAAAAGTTCAAGCTGCACTTGATGCCGCCGGTTTTGAAAACACTGAAATTCTATGTACTTCCAAAAACACTTACATCGCGCCCTTCGTCAATGCTGAAGGTCCTCAATATCTCGTGATTGAAGACAGTTTTCCGGGCGGGCGGCCTCCGCTGGAAGAAGCCGGCGTCTTATTTACCGACCGGCAGACGGTGGAGCGGGTTGAAAAAATGAAAGTCTGTACCTGCCTTAATCCTTTACATACTGCGCTGGCAGTGTTTGGATGCCTGCTTGGCTATACTTCGATTGCGGCTGAAATGAAGGATGGCCAATTAAGAAAATTAGTTGAAAAGATTGGCTATCAAGAAGGATTACCGGTGGTTGTAAATCCGGGTGTTATTCATCCTGAAAATTTTATCCGGGAAGTCATTGAGGAGAGACTCCCCAATCCCTACATTCCGGATACGCCTCAAAGGATCGCCTCCGATACTTCACAAAAAGTAGGTATCCGCTTCGGCGAGACCATCAAAGCCTACCACGAAAGGAGTGATTTAAACCCTGCCGCTCTTACCTATATTCCCTTAGCCATAGCCGGTTGGTGCCGCTATTTACTAAGCCTGGATGACAATGGAGAAGTTATGCCGCTAAGCCCTGATCCGATGCTGGATGTACTAAAGCCTTATCTTGCCGGAGTTCAATTGGGCAAGAGGGATTCTGTCGGCGATAGTCTGAAACCTATTTTATCCAATGAAAGACTATTTGGTTCCAACCTCTATGAAGTGGGGCTCGGAGAAAAAATTGAAAACATTTTCCGGGAATTGATATCCGGCAACGGGGCAGTAAGAGCAACGCTGCAAAAATATCTGCAATAAAAAAATTTGATTACATTATAGAACGGAAGTGACAACAATGAAGATGACTTTTAGATGGTTCGGAGACACGGACAGCATCACCCTGGATAAGATCAGACAAATACCGGGAAGGCCAGGGGTTGTCGGAGCCCTTTACGATGTCCCCGTAGGGGAAACTTGGCCCGTTGAAAAAATAAAACACTTAAAAGATACCGTAACCGAAGCCGGACTTGAGTTAGAGGTTATCGAAAGTGTAAACATTCATGATGACATCAAAATCGGCCTCCCCAGCCGGGATCGCTACATCGAGAACTATCAACAGAGCCTTAGAAATCTATCCAAATTCGGCATTAAGGTCGTATGTTACAACTTCATGCCGGTATTTGATTGGACCCGTTCGGAATTGGCAAGGCCCTTGCCGGATGGTTCCAATACCATGGCATATGATGGAAAAAAAGTAGAACAAGTCGATCCGAATCAATTCGCCCAAGAAATCATGAAGGTCTGCTCGGATGATCTTCAGATGCCAGGTTGGGAACCCGAACGATTGCAAACCTTAAAAGTGCTGTTTGAAAAATACCAAGGCGTCGACGAAGAAAAACTCTTCGAAAATCTGGGGTATTTCTTGAAAGCCATTGTTCCCGTATGTGAAGAAGTTGGTATCAAAATGGCCATTCATCCTGATGATCCACCATGGTCAATTTTTGGATTACCCCGGATTGTTAACAACAAAGCCAATTTGGAACGCATTGTCAATCTGGTGGATAATCCATGCAATGGCTTAACCCTGTGCAGTGGCTGCCTGGGCGCCAACCCTGACAATGATATACCTTCTATCATTCGTTATTTTGGCGGAAAAGGCCGGATTCATTTCGGTCATGTCAGAAATATCAAAATTATTTCCAGAAATGAATTCTATGAATCATCCCATTTATCTTCGGATGGCTCACTTGATTTGTTCGAGATTATGAAAGCCTACTATGACGTTCATTTTGAAGGATATATTCGGCCCGACCACGGCAGAATGATTTGGGGTGAAACCGGCAGGCCGGGATATGGTTTATACGACCGGGCTCTGGGAATTGCCTATCTAAACGGATTGTGGGAAGCTATTGACAAAATGGCGCAAAAAGCTTAAAACTAAATCGTTAGGACTTTTATAAAGGCTCTGTCGAAAATTTACAACAGAGCCTTTATAAATAGTTCGTTAACGATTAATAAAGGAGACTGCTGAAGGTGGAAGTTTTAGAGAAACTGTCCGGTGAGTCCATGCGGGAATATATCATCCGGGTATTAAAGCATAATATCATTCATTTATCTCTTAAACCCGGACAAAATATCAGCGAAACGGACATCGCCGCGCAATTGGGCGTTAGCAGGACTCCAGTCCGGGAAGCGTTTATTGTCTTGTCCCATGAATCATTACTGGAAGTTTACCCCCAAAAAGGCACTTATATTTCAGCGATTGATCTCAATCTGGTTGAAGAAGCCAGATTTTTACGATTAACAATGGAAAAAGCCATTATCAAAATGGCCTGTGACTTTTTAACCCCTTCATATACCGAGGAATTGGAAGAAAACCTTCATCTCCAGGAGTTTTATTTATCCAGTTCGAACTCTCCTAAATTATTGGAGCTCGATAACCAATTTCACCGGATCCTTTTTAAAGCCTGCAAAAAAGAACGGATTTTTCTGCTGATTGAATCGGTAAACACTCATTTTAATCGGATCCGTATGCTGCGATTGACGACTAGTTTTCAAGTAGACAAAATACTCTTTGAGCACCGCGAGATCCTCTCGGCCATTAAAGAAAAAGACGCTGCAACATTGGAAAGACTGATCGAAATCCATTTAACCGGTTTTAAAATCGAACATGGATTATTGCAAGAGCAATACCCGAATTATTTTAAATGATGACAGCTATTTTCTTTTTACCATCTCATGGATTGTCAATGGAATACGGGCCAACGGAACTTGTTTCTCTACTGCCCCAAGTTCGTAAGCCATTTTCGGCATTCCATAAACCACCGATGTTTCCTCATCCTGACCGATGGTTCTGGCCCCGGCTTCCCGCATATGCAGCAAACCTTTTGCGCCATCGCCGCCCATCCCGGTTAAAATGACCCCGATGGCACTCTGGCCCACAACCTTGGCGATGGAGTCAAAAAGAACCTCTACCGACGGGCAATGCCCATTCACCTTCTCACCCATCTTGCATCCGACAATGAAACCTTCTTTTGTTTTTTTTATACTCATATGATGATCTCCCGGAGCAATGAGAACCCTACCCGCTAAAACCCGATCCCCGTTTTGCGCTTCCTTAACCTCCATCGCGCAGCAATTGTTGAGCCTCTCTGCATACAATCGGGTGAATAATGGAGGCATATGCTGAACGATTAGCATCCCCGGCATATTGGCCGGCAATTCCTTTAAGATATCGGCAATCGCCTCAGTTCCCCCGGTTGAAGCGCCGATTCCGATCACCCAGTCGACTGCTTCCGGACCGGCAGATAGAATTGCTCGATCGGCAAGTTGCTGGGCCGCTTCATGTTTTAAATAGCCGACTTTTGCTGTGGAAGCGATTTTGAGTTTAACGATTAATTCATTCAATTGCCATTCGGAGTTTCGCTGATTGGTGATATCTGATTTTGCCACAAAGTCGACAGCTCCGGCCTTTAAAGCATCAAATACACGTTCACCCGCCGCGCTCACCACTACCACTGGTATGGGGTATTGCGGCAACAGACGCTGCAAAAACTCAATCCCGCTCATTCCCGGCATCTCAATATCCAAGGTCATTACATCCGGACGGAGGGCAATGATTTTATCCTTAGCGTCTAAGACATCTTTCGCAGCGCCTACAATCTCAATTCCAAAATCTTTGGCCAGACCCCGGGCAAGCGCCTCTCGAAAAAGTAATGAATCATCGACGATTAAAACTCTGACCTTTTTCTTAATGATCATGATTCCTTATTCCTTTCGATAGATGGCGGGTGATATATATTTGTATGGAGTAGCTTCCCGGTTTAAAGATTCCGACAATCCGATGAACAAATAGCCTCCGGGTTTAGTTATTTCGTAAAGTCTATTCACCAGCTCATGTTTGGTTTGAGTATCAAAATAAATCATGACATTTTTGCAGAAAATCACCTGAAACTTTTTTTTGAACGGAAAAAAAGGAGAAAACAGGTTATGTCTGCGGAAAATGACTTGATCTTTGATTGGGGCTTTTAAAACATGCTTTCCATCCGTATCCTTTTTAAAATAACGATGTTTCCAATGGAGAGGAATCGTACTTATTTGTTCTTCCGTATAGATTCCCCTGGCAGCGATATCAAGCACTTTTTGCGATATATCCGTAGCCAGTATCTGCGAATCCCACAGCTGTTGATTCAGTCCCAAATAGTCGGCGATAATCATCGCCAGCACATAGGGTTCTTCTCCGGTCGAACATCCGGCGCTCCAGATTCGCAAATCCCGCTCCCCCGACACGGAGGTTAAATAAGGTAACACCGTATCCCGAAAATAAATAAAATGTTCAATTTCCCGTAAAAAATAAGTATGGTTGGTGGTTATTTTATTAATCAGGGTTGTAATAGCCTCTCCGGTCTGATCAGATAAAACATAATGAAAATAGTCGTCAAAATTGCTAAATCCGTTTTCAGTCAGGAGATTCTGCAACCTGCTTTCCAACAAGCCCTTTTTTTCGGACAGATTAATCCCATAATTACCCCGGATGAAACCTGTTAATTGAAAAAATTCTTTTTCGGTCAGGGAAATCATTTTCATCCTCTTCCAAATCGCGCGTAGTAGCGAATCGTGTTACCTGTCTCATAACATTATGGCATTTAGAATACCGTGCTATATCAATTACTTTGAATACTTTCCAAAATCCTTGTCGTCAAGAACTATAGTCGATTTTCCAGCTTTTAAAGGCTTATATAGCTCTTTCCGAGCCGGATTGCCGGATTTCTGGCCGGCTCCAGGTTCATCCATCCATTGGGTGGTATCCTGGGTTGAATTGACATTTGGCTGTTCCTGTTGTTTCCCTCTGAATTTGAACTTACGGATCATATCCTTCAATACCTGTGCCTGGCTGGACAACTCCTCGCTTGAAGCCGCGCTTTGTTCAGCGGTAGAAGTATTGGTCTGAGTTACTTGCGAGACCTGCTCGATCCCCTGGCTTACCTGAGCAATTCCAGTGGCTTGTTCATTGGACGCTACCGCGATATCTCCCACCAGTGGCGTTACCCGGTTAACGCTTTCCACAATTTTTTGTAATGCATCCGCGGTTTCATTGGCAATCCGGGTGCCTGATTCCACTTTTTTAACCGAACCTTCGATTAACGCAGTCGTTTCTTTGGCCGCATTGGCGCTTCGTCCCGCCAAATTTCTGACCTCTTCGGCTACCACGGCAAAACCTTTCCCTTGCTGTCCGGCACGGGCTGCTTCGATTGCCGCATTCAAGGCCAACAAATTGGTCTGAAAGGCGATCTCGTCGATCACTTTGATGATCTTGGAAATATTATCCGAAGATTCATTAATCTCCAACATCGCTTTTAACATCTCTTTCATTTGATCATTTCCCTGAACGGCTTGTTCTTTTGCAACTAATGCCAGCTCGCTGACTTGATTGGCGTTTATGGCATTCTGCTTCGTTTGAGCGCCTATTTCAGTAATCGTTGCCGTAATCTCTTCAACTGAACTTGCTTGTTCCGAAGAACCTTGCGACAATACCATACTGGAATCCGATACATACCTGGAGCCGGAAGCAACCTGTTCCGCGGCATTATTAATTTCTCCTAAAATATGGTTCAAAGTTGTGATAATTTGATTGATAGATGCTTTAATCGGCGTAAAATCCCCTAAATATTCCGCGGTAATTTCGATGTCCAGATTCCCGTGGGACATCTCCGTCAATACCGTGGAAATTTCGCCGATATAATCCAGTAATGTATGAATTGTAGTGTTCAGCGCGTTCTTAATCTCGGCGTGATCGCCCTTGTAGTCGCCCTGTACGCTTACCTTTAGGTTCCCATGGGCTATCTGTTGCAAAACCTCCGAAGATTCCTTAATCGGCTCGATGACTGCATCAAGGGTACGATTGATTCCCTCGACAATTTGGCCGAATTCCCCGCCGTGCTTGGTTGCATCCGCCCGGCTGGCCAAATTTCCTTCTACCGCCGAATGAATCAATCCATTAATATCTGTAATCAAACTGTTCATGGCTTCTTTTACTTGAGACAAACTTTGATAAATCCTGATAAAATTTTCACGTTCCGCAACGTTATACTCATCAGCTTCTGCTACAGCCATATCAAAGTTGAAATCACCATCAGCCAAACCTTTCAAATTCTTGGCCAACCGTTCCACTTCCGAATTCTGATAAAGCTTGGTTCTTGTCTGGGCGGTGATATCCTGAACAATTTCGATATGACCCACCTTTTCCCCCTTGGAATTTAGAATATACGAGGAATTAACCTGAAAATTACCGCCCCTCTGATTGAAATGAGTTTGGGTTATATTTCGTTTTAAACATTCGATACCGCAATTCTCCAACTTACAGATTTCCGAATTCCAATTACTGCATGACTTTCCGATCATTTCTTTCCGTTTGACGCCGAGAAAGTCTTCCACTTTCTTGTTAATAAAGGTCCAGTTCTTTCCCATATCGGTAACGGAGAGCGGCACCGGGACCGCATCCAACAAAGCTTCATACCAAAAGACCCTTTCCACAAGCTTGCCAAAGGATTGCATCATCCGGCCCAATTCATCGTTGCCGACATTGGGATTGATCGTCACGTTCATATCGCCGTCAGCCAGTTTCTCAGCTACGGCAGCCAATTGTTTCAATGGTTTAATCGTTGCGCTGATAAAGATGAAGCCTAAAGTTACTACCAATAGTAAGGTGAATAAACCAATCAGCATGATTGAAACTACCGTGTTATTCATCAGTTTTATGCCGGCCGAGATTGCATTCTGATTTCCCGCATCCAACCGTTCACCAATCGTGTTTAATTGTTCTCGGGCAGCATCAAATTCCCTATTGCCCCTTACCACTTTTTCTCTTTCTTGAACAACTTCGTTCGCAATGTCTACCCATTTTTGAAAGTCATCATGAAAATCTGCAAAATGGTCAAAAATATTTTTTTCCCCGCCGGCATCTCTTCCTGCATATTGAATCCACAGGCTTTGATGCTGTTTCAACAAATTCTCAGCTTCGCCTGCCCTGTCTCTGGCCTGGATTATATTCTCGTTATAAACCTTAATCAAGTCGCTATAATCCGAACCGGAAATATTGACGGAATTATTTTGGGCCACAATTTCTTGAAGAGCGGTTACTGCTTGATACATATCCCTATCCGCATTTAAAATCAGCGAAGAACTTGCAAATCCTTCTTTTTGAATAATTTTGATCGAAGTTATCATGCCCCTGATCATAAACACCACCATTGTAGCGATAATAAAAATGACCAATAGCGGAATACCCAGATTTAGCCACAACTTTGTACGCACATTTAAATTCATTTTCATTCTTTGTCACCATCCTTGACGATTTGCACTGCAATCCTTTAAGGAGTTCAATTATGGATTCGCTATGGAACTTGCCTCAGTTTCATAGATTACTTTTTCGCAATCCAGAATTAATTTTACATCTTCGCCGACTTTCCCAATGGCTTTAATGTATTGAGCCTGATAGCCGGTTAACTCCGTAGGCGGTGGAACGATCTCCTCATCGGGAATGTAAATAACTTCAAATACTTGATCAACGATAAATCCAATAGTCTGTTCAGTAATGTCTGTAATAATGACACATGTGCGGTCGCTATATTCTTTGGGTTCTTTTTTAAACCTTAATCTCACATCGATAACTGGAATTATTTTGCCGCGCAAATTGATAATACCCTTCACAAAAACCGGCATTTCAGGTATTTCGGTAATGGTTTGAATTTGAATGATTTCAGTGACATATTTAATTTCCAAAGCAAAGATTTCTTTGCCGAGATGAAAGGTTAAATATTTACCATACTGGGTATCTTCTTCCAATGGTATGTCTTTTAATTGATCTTCCATCCTAAAATTCCCCCTGTAACATCTTCCATAAGATCACGATTGAAAACTTTCGGGAGCGGAATAAAAACCTGATCTTCAATCCAACATCGCTTCAACATTTAATACTAAACTGATACTGCCGTCGCCAAGTAGGGTGCAACCGCTGATCCCTTTGACATATTCAATATACTTTGGTAAAGGCTTAATAACGACCTGTTGTTCCCCTAAAATACTGTCTGCAAATAAGCAAAACTGCTTGGATTCATCTTGGACAATCATCACAATACCCTGGGAAACTTGAGTTATATCCGTTTTGACCTTATAAAAACGGTGAAGCCGGATGATTGGATAAGATTGTTCCCGGATGAAAACAATTTCCTCTCCCTTTTCATCCTTTGTAACGTCGGCTTCATTGACTTTAAGCGATTCAACAATCGAAGTAATCGGTATCGTATATTTGGAAACCCCGACAGTAATGTTCATTCCATTAATAATAGCCAGGGTGAGAGGAATTCGAATTGTGATTGTCGTTCCTTTGCCGGGAGCGCTATCCACTAAAATGCTGCCACGAATCTTTTCAATATTTCTTTTCACAACATCCATTCCGACTCCCCGCCCTGAATATTCGGTGACAGTCTCTTTGGTAGAAAATCCAGGTAGGAAAATAAAAGAAAAAATCTCCTGATCCGTGAATTCATTTTCACCTTTGGTAATAAGCTTTTTATCACAGGCCTTTTTAAAAATTTTATCCCGATCTAAACCGGCGCCGTCATCCTTGATAACAATCCAAACATCGCCGCCCTCATTTTTTGCTTCCAAGGAAATAAGCCCTTTCTCTGGCTTCCCTTTGGCTACCCGTTCGCTTGGCGACTCAATGCCATGATCCAGCGCGTTGCGGATTAAATGAATCAGAGGATCGGAAATATATTCCGAAATACTTTTATCGACTTCGGTTTCTTCGCCGATAACTTCAAAATGCGCTTCTTTCCCTAGCTTACGGCTTAAATCTCTCGTTAGCCGGTGCATCTTTTGAAAAACAGGGGCCAAAGGTACTAACCGCATCGTCATGACCAGGTCTTGGATTTCGTTGGAGATTTTTTGCAGATGCCGGGCGGCCTTAGAAAAATTATCCAATTGCAACCCGTCCAAATCGGGATTACGGGTTACCTGCGCCTCGGAGATTACCAATTCACCGACCAAATCTAATAGCAGATCAAGTTTTGCAACATTCATGTTGATAAAGCTCTGTTTGGTTGCTACATTTATATTTTCCATAGCCGTTTCCTGATCTAGGGCCTTATTGGGCGGCTTAATTTCAGATTTCCGGGACTCTTTGGAAGCAATCAATTCCGGGGATATTTCGGATAATTGAAGATTTTTAACCAGCGGAACGTGAGCGAAAAATTCTCTGGTCATGCTCTCGTCCAAGTCCGTACTGAAATAAATCTGAAAACCCTCCCGGCGAATTATCTCTTCGCTCTCGGGGTTATCGATAATGTCTTCCGGAATAAAGCAGACGGTATCGGCCTTCTCTTTTAAATCATTGATAATGGAGAAGGCCCTGATGTTCTCCATTTGACAGTCTTCCTCAAAAAAAACAACTGCCTTAAATTTATTCTTTTTACTACTTTGACCTAAATTTTCTAAATTCAAAGGCGCTAGAAGTTTACGAGGAGCTTGAATCTGTTGAGAAGTTGGATTTACAGGAGGGGCCATTGGATGCAATGGTTCCAAATAAGCCTTGATTTTTTGGATTAAAAGGCCGGATTCTCCGTCGGCTTTTTGGCCATTTTCGATTTTGGTAATTTCCTTTTTGATAAAATCAATCGCCTCGAAAAGGAGGTCGCTTAATGTTGTATAATCCGGACATACCGATTTGGATTCCCGTAAAAAAGCAAAAAGATCTTCCAGGGAATGGGCCAGTTCCGAAAGGTTCTCAAAAGACATCATGGCTGCCGAACCCTTGATGGTATGCATGATCCGGAAAATTTCATCAATCGAAGAAGTAAATCCGCTTGCCTCTTCACCGTTTAATACCATCTGTTCCAACTGTTCAATCATTTGCCGGGTTTCAAATACAAATATTCCTAATAAGAATTCCTTTTCCGAATCATCAGGCAAGTGATCCACTCCTTTGGATACAAGCTAGCTGCTTGGCAACTATAGAAAATTTACTTATTTAATACTTTTAGCGAAAGTATCCAGGATCTGGCTTTCATTAAATGGTTTTACAATAAAATTTCTCGCGCCCGCCATGATCGCTTCCCGAATGGTTGCTTCCTGCCCCATTGCCGATATGATCACGACATTACTCTTCGGATCCCGTTTTCTGATTTCCTTCAAGGCGCTTAAACCATCCATACTCGGCATGGTTATATCCATGGTAACCAAATCCGGTTTCAGTTCAAAATATTTTACAATCGCTTCTTTTCCGTTTTCAGCTTCCCCAACGACTTGGTACCCATTTTTTTCAACAATCGCTTTTAGCTTTGCTCTCATAAAAGCCGCATCATCAGCAATCAACACTGTTTTCATAGTCAACGCCTCTTTTTTTAAAATTTTGGAATATCCAAAATAACAAAGGTTTAATTTGAGCAAATCATCAAGGAAAATACAAAATTACATCAATCCCTACTTTTTTATCGGCTTTTTTAAAAATTTTTTAACCTTTTTTTAAAAAATTATTTTTATCATAAAATATAATTCAAAACCCATCCTATATATTGACATCCAAGGAATTTTGTAATAAAATGAAATTTATAATTCAATCAAAAATTTACTGGGGAGCTGGATCAATCCGGCTGAGAGGGAACTACGATACACGCGCGTGCGCATTGTTCCGACCCATAAACCTGATCTGGGTAATGCCTGCGAAGGGAGTGAAGAGAGTTTTTTTAAGCTATACGCCTTTGCTGCGTATAGCTTTTTTATTATTCATTTCAAAAGTTTGAACTAAAAAAGGAGAATCCTGAAGATGATTGGAAAAGTAAATGACGTTTTCTTTCAAAAAAACATACTTACCCATACCGGCCGTGAAGACCGGGATTTAATTATCGGTCCCAGCATGGGAGTGGATTCGGCCATCATCAAAATTCCGGACGGCTATATGGCCATTGCCGAGGATCCGATTTTCCCCACTATGAGCATGACTCCGGATGATTTTGCTTTTCTGACGGTCCATATTGGAGCCAGCGATGTAGCCGTCATGGGGATTAAGCCGCGGTTTATGACCTATTCGCTGCTGCTCCCTCCTGGAACCCCGGAAAACTATATTCAGACCCTGATTGGAAGTATCAGTCGATATGCAGCCGAATTGGATATTTCCATCGCGGGCGGCCATACCGGTTTCTACGGGGCGGTCACCGTTCCCACCATCGGCGGCATCACAGTCTGGGGCAACGGCGCCGGCTATATTTCACCCAAAAATGCCCGGGAAAATGATAATATCATCATCACCAAAGGCGCGGGCATCGAAGCGGCAGCCATTCTGGCTTATGAATTCAAAGAACCCCTTCTCCGGCATCTTCCGGCGGATGCCATTGAACGGGCCATCGCCAGAATGCGCGAAATATCCGTGGTCAAGGATGCTCTCATCGCTACCCAAAACGACGGTGTTCATGCCATGCATGACGCAACCGAAGGCGGGCTGACAAGAGGGGTTTGGGAAATCGCCCGGGCTTCGGAAAAGGGAATTCAAATCAACGGGGATGATATCTTCATTCCGGAAGATATCCAAAGTATTTGCGGCTATTTTCACCTAAATCCCTGTGAAATCATTAGCGAGGGAACACTGATTCTCACCTGCTCCCCGGAAAAAACCGCGGAATTGTTACTCTCCTATCGGAAGGCCGGAATTGAAGCGAAAGTGATCGGCAAGGTAACTTTTCCCGGAAAAGGCTGTGTCTTGGTTAAAAACGGCCAAGCTACACCCATAGTTCCGCCCGCCAAAGATCAATTCTGGGAGGTCTTCTTCAATCCCGCGGCATTCATTAAAAGAAATCCCCCCCTTTCTGATGAAAAAAGCGATTTCAAGCTGTGTGAAGAGCTTCAAAATACCGTCGACATCTTATGCCAGGCCAATATCCACCCACTGATCCCGGAGATCGGAGCCAACATCGCCTATGCCACGCCGGAGAGTGAAACGCTTGAAAAAATAGCCGCTGTTCCGGGCCGGATCATCAGGGTCAAAGAACAGTGCCTGCCCCTGGGTAAAGTGGAAATGGGCGCCAGCACCTATATGGGAAGCACCCTGTTGACCGTCAAAAAATATTTCCCCGCAGCCCGCTGCATCATGAACCTGCGAAGCAATGAAGCAATCCTCCGGGCCTGCGGCCAGGCTGATTTTAAAACGGTAAAAATGCCGGTCCCCAAAGACTATCGCCAGTCCGATGAAGATTTTCACCATGATTTGGAGAAAGTATTACAGAGTTGCAATCACCTACCGGATATCGTTGAAATTCCGGATCGTCTGAATTTGGAAAAACTCATTCTGGTTCTAGGCGCTTCCCTGGAAGATCTGGCAACGAAAGTGCTGCAAATCCAGGAAGCTGTCAATGTCAAAAAGAATTAAAAGCGCCATTATATCCATAATGACACGCTTTTCGAACAACACCAGACCCGGGAGTATCATTTCTTCCGGGCAGGTGTATTTCAAATCATTCCAAATCCCCTCCGGGGATCGGTGTTCTTGGAAGTTCTTTATTGCTTCAACAAAACCAAGAGGTTGGCTATTTGGGCCTGGTCAGCGTTATATCCTCTCCCATAACCCACTTGCACTCCCCATCCTGTTTCTTCGGCACCAGCTTATAGGGAACTCCCCGATCAATCTGAGTATATTTTTTATCATAAATTGTTACCCAGAAGCCGCAAAGTTCTTTCCCTTTCGAAGTGTGGTAGCAATTCCCTTCATATAATCGTGCAGTGATTCTGGTTTTTTCATCTTTCACCAGCTCAAATTCAGGGCCTGCTTTATCAAGAAAAGGGTCGAGCACTGAAAAAGAGAAATATTCCCGATCCCAGTCGGTCTCGATGAAAAAACTATTGCGTTTTTTTGGTTTCAAACCTTCAAGATAGGAGTCGCCATCCCAGTAGGCTCCCAGCACCTTCAATTCCTTCAGGTCTGCGTCTGGGTTTTGCAACCGACAGTGGCTTCCAAATAAGTCACTCACTGAACTAGCGTTATAGGGATTATTTTTTCCAAAAAACGGGCTCTTTTTAACCCACGGACAATTGATGCCCCAGGTCTGCGCCAACTTGGCATCACTCAGATCGTTGAAGGTAAGCAGATGGGTTATTAGTCCAAAAGAATTTCTGGAAAGAATATTGGGGCCTAATTTCGTCCCATCTAGCCGAATCCATCGGTTCCCAATATAGACTTCATTAAAAGTATGATTCGCCCATGCGTTGCTAAGCCCTGATAGACCATTAAGCATGATTTTTCTTACTTTGTTATGAGAGACTCCATTTTGAATGAGTTTGATCTCCTGGGGATCGTTCGCATCCACAACCGGCATAGTCAAAATCATCCGGGTAGGTATTCCGACGGCGCGAAGGGCGGTGGTCAGGTAGATGGCGGTGGATGTACAGGAACCATGGGTTTTATTATAAAACATTTCCCGGCCCAACACTTCATGAGCCATTTCCTTCTTCATGCTCCAGTTGGGAGCGCCCTTGGATGAGTCGGCCTTTTTTTCAAGTCCCGGATAAATTTCCGGAACGCCGCCTGGAAAATAAACATAATAGGTGGTAAACATTTTGCTGTTATATTGACTCCGCGCCAGCAGCCAAGGGACGACCTGCTGAACCACTTGCTTGTCCGTCAGCTTATCGATTTCGATGCCGTCTTTCTTTAAAGCGGCAATCAGATCTTTTTTCATTTTAAGATCCCAATCGGCGGAGGGTCGTGGCCGGAGGTATTCCTGCATTTGGGCGTCATCTTTCTGCCAGTCGGGGTTTTCTGAAATCATCTCATTGCAAGTATTCAAAGGATAATGAATGACTTCCAGTTCAGTATAATCCGGGGTTCTTTCCAGCACTCGAATATCCTGAAAGTCATCATCAAAAGCAAAATCACTTTCCAGCGGGATAATCCGGATGATCGTTTTAATGGAGTAAGTGAATTCCCGCCTCTCGGTCCAATCGCCGTCCGGGATTCCGTCATTGTCGGAATCCTTGTTATACGGATCGGTAAAATACTTGTGGATTTCCTGGAAGTCGGAAAGACCGTCACCATCCGAGTCTTTGTCCATATTGCTTTCGGAATAACCGATTCCCGCTATCAAAAGGGACAAAATGAAAATTGCAATCATTCCAATCCATTGAACCCTTTTGATGAATAACATCACAAACACCCCCTTGATTTCATTTAATTTGCCGATTCAAATATTCTCCCGCAGAGGCGCGCAGAGAAAAGAATAAACAATACTATTGATTGGTGATCACCGGTAATAATTTGTCCTTTTTCAACACAACTTCCCGCTGCTTGCCGGACTTCCTCGTAATCTGGAGAGTGAGTGCCTTATTTTCATTATCGATAACCGCATCATCCAGAAAATATCTCATAATATCTTCTTTCCCCGCTGTCCCGTCTACACGGAAACCGGTAATTTCATCGCCAACTTTTAATCCCTTTTTCTGCGCTGGTGAGCCTTCCACAAGTCCAATGATTTTTATTTTGCCGTCTTCATCCTTCTTGGGAAAGATTCCGCAGGAAGTGATATTCGTTTTAAACGGCTCCTCATTGGGTTCCAAAACCATTCTCGACTAGGGATAGTTTATGGTCACGGTAAAATGGGATAAGAAGGCATTGGTTATAACGATGTTGGGAAATGCGAAAAATTCCACTGGCAAATTGTTGACTTTAAGCCCCTCGCCCATCTCCAGAGTGGCTAAACGTGAATAGAAAGCTTTCTGGGTTCCAAACACTCCGCCGACTCCGGATTTCACCAGTTTGCAATTCAATTCCGGTTTCAATTTTTTTAGCAAATTGCTGGGAAACGTTAGATAACTTTCCCCGCCGGATCCGGTATCAATTTGGGCAACTAATTTGTTTTGTATTTTTCCGGGATTGAGATGCACAAAGATAGCTCCATAATGGTCCTGGCGTAATTTAAAAGAGTAACCCTGCCTCGGCATCATACTTTCATCCGTCTTACTGGATAAAGTCAATATTTTATTCCTGTAATCAATCTTTACTAACAGAAATTTCAAAAAACTATCGCCGATTAATCCGTCCACTTTGATGCCGTATGATTCCATTTCACCGAGATCAAGGATCATGGCTCCACAGTCCACAATTTCAATATCACCGATTCTTAGGGAATCACTGATTAAAACGGAACAATTCAAGGGATTTCTGGAACATAACTGCGAGACATCGTATAATTAAGGTAACAAAATCAAGGAGAAATCCATGAAACAACAAACTTTCAGCGATATGGAATATGCAAATAGGCGACGCCAAACCAAACGGGAAAGTTTTTTAAGCTCAATGAACGCGATTATACCCTGGTC
>JAEVYU010000041.1 GCA_023392595.1 Bacillota bacterium
ATTGAGTTTAAAAAGTTTTCTCGCTTGGTTTGGCGCCGTCTGCTTGCGTATTCGAAATCGCTGAAAGTTTGTTGTTTCATGGATTTCTCCTTGTTTTTGTTACCTTAATTATACGATATCTCGCAGTAATGTTCCCCTTAAAAAGTTCCGATTAAATCAGTGGTTCCCTAATTTTGAAACGTACTTTCTGCACTAGAATCATATATTCGATATCGATTACCGGTGAAAGAATTCTCGCAAAGGCCGAAATGGCTCAGTGAAGTCTATCCTCTCCCAAATCCGACAATATGGAAAAGGGCTATCATGGGTTCTGATCTCCGAAAGCGCTGAGCAGTATAAACATGAGTACAATCCTTTTCTTTCTTGTCTCCGGTTCCTTAGCACCGGCGCATTTGATGAATAAAAAAGGCTGCCTCCATTTTTCCCTTTGGAGGCAGTCCTTCAGGTCATCAACTGTTTCATCGGCGTTTCGTACATTTCAAACCCGCTCTTTGCCTTTAGCCCTCAAAGTGATCATTAAGACAAAGGAAACCAAACACAGCAAGGCTTCAAAAAGATAGACGCCCTGTATTCCCCAGGCCGAACCGGAAATGAAGCCAATGATATAATTGGACCCGAAAGCTCCTATGCTTGAACCGGAATTGATAATGGCAACTCCGGCCGCTATGGCTTCAGGCGCCAGCAATGCCGGCGGGAACGTCCAATAGGGTCCGTAAAAACTCAAGCTGCCGATTCCAAAAATGAGGAGGGCAATGACTTTGATCGCTACATTGCTGGTACACATTAAGATAATGAAAGCCAGTCCTGCCAATAACATGGGAATCGCCGCATGGTATCTCCGCTCTTTGGTCCGGTCGGAATGGCGAGCCCAAAACGGCATAGCGATCGCCGCTAAAATATACGGAAACATCATAATCACACCGACCCCGGTGTCGGAAAATGTTTTCGAAAAACCCTTTACGATACTGGGGAGCCAAAATGAAGCGGCTTGTCCGGCGGCTTGAATAAACATATAGATCAATACCAATCTCCACAATCTTCCATTGGTTAAAAGCTGGCCAATGGATATCTTGGCCGTCTCTTTCTTGTCTTTCTGCTCGCTTTGCAACTCGTTGACCAGCCAACGTTTTTCATCATCCGCAAGCCACCGAGCTTCTTGGGGCCTATTCGTAAATACAAAAATCGCAATAACTCCCAAGATGACGGTGATGACACCTTCAAAAGCAAACAACCACCGCCAGCCCTCATATCCTCCTAACATTCCGTGCTCCACAATCCATCCGGAAATCGGCGAAGCAAAAATGGTGGAGGCCGCGATGGCCATCATAAACAGAGAAGTGGCCTCCGCCCGTTCCCGTGCGGGGAACCACAAGGTAAAATAATAAATCATGCCCGGGAAAAAGCCGGCTTCGGCAATACCCAGCAAAAACCGGACCCAAATAACAAAAGTAGCATTATGGGCAAAAAAGGTGATGCCGGTAATCAGACCCCAAATAATGATAATCGTTGGAATCCATTTCCGAATACCAATGCGCTGAGCCATCATATTGCTGGGGATCTGAAACACAAAATAAGAAATAAAGAAAAAAGAAGTAATCATGCCAAACTGGACACTGGTAATATTCAAAGCCTTATTCATTTGAAGCGCCGCATAGCCAATATTGACCCGGTCCATATTGTTGAAGAAATAAAGCAAAAATGCAAAAGGAATGAGGTGCCACTTTACTTTTTGAAGAGTGCGTTCACCCAATGTTTGCAAATCACCCTTTTCGCCATCCTTTTGAGAAGCCATCCATAAACCCTCCCTTTTTTGATGTCCGCTTAGAGAAAATGCTTGCTCAATTTTTACATCTTCCAGGAGATTCCGCCGGTAACAGTGACCTTGTCCGCCGTTTTCAGCGCATAGTCGGATAATTCATTGCCGATTCCCGGCAGTTCCGGGACGGAGATATAACCATTCACCGGCTGATAGTCATGGACGCACAATTCGATATTAAAAGGGCAGCGATTGGCGGCGTGGTGCTCGTGAATACAAAAGTTGGGTATCACCGCTTCCAATTGCAACGCCGCCGCAGTCGATAACGGGCTGGCGCAAACATGGGCCTGTACGCTCACATCATAGGTATACGCCATGTCGCAAATCTTTTTGCCCTCGGTAATTCCGCCGCAAGTGCCCAAATCCGGCTGGATCAACTGCAAGGAGCAATCTTCGAAATACGGCGCATAACCCCAACGAGAATAAATTCTTTCACCGCTAGCCAGCGGAATATTAATGTTTTCCGCCACAAATTTGGTAATCTTCGGCGTTGGCGTAGTCGGCTCCTCAAAGCAAAAAATATTGTATTTTTCGGCTCTTTTAGCGATTTGGATCGACGATTGCGCATCGGTAAATGAATGATTTTCAATGATGATATCCACCTTCGGTCCTATCGCCGAACGTACCGCCGCCAGCCTCTCCTCGATTAAATCCAAGGTACGCGGCTTTAATAAGCGGGTTGTATCTTCCGGTGTAAACGCCTTGCCGTCATCGGTATATGTGAAGAAATCGACTTTAATAGCGTCATACCCTTCCGAAACCGCCTGCTTTGCGGCTTGGGCATAACCCGCCGTCTCATACTGGGGAGTAATTGCGTCCGTCCAGCTAAATTGCAACTGACTGGCATAGGAACGGAGCTTTTCTCTTTTCTTCCCTCCCAACAATTTATAAACAGGAACATTAAAATATTTTCCTTTAATGTCCCAAAGGGCGATATCGATGGCGCTGATCCCGCCGAAAATCACCGGGCCTCCGTTTTGTCCCCAAAATGTCGTTTTATAAAGCTTATCCCAAATGACTTCATTCTCCAGTGGATCCATGCCAATGATCAAATTCGACAGATCTTTAATCATGCCGAACGCGGCCGAGGCTCCTATACCATAGGCCATTGCCGCTTCACCGTATCCGTAAATACCTTCATCCGTGTTGATTCTGCACACGATCGGCCGCCAAATCGGATTATTCCTCGGTTTTAACTCCATCACATCGACGCTGACGATCTTCATATCCCATCATCCTTTCCCCCATTAAAAATGGTAGTCCCACGCCGGTTATCGAATATCAAAGCCATTTCCTTTCATCTTACGTTGCCAAAATCCTCGGTCTCGGTAAATGCTCTAATATATATCAACAACCCAGCGTTGTGACTACCATCGTCAATGTATCAAAGGTTCGCTAAAAACTTTGTCAAATTGGGATCTTATAGTCGATCATCTGTAAATACGTTTTTTTACAAGTGTCAAAGTCTCTCCGTTGAATAGCCCCGGTAATGATCTTATGGGTTTCCAGGCTCTGAATGAATCCTTCCACCGCGGAGCGGCCGGTGGCGATATGGTTGTCCCGGCGCTGAATAAATAACGATCGTAAATATTGAAATATCGGTTCCCGCACCGCCGAATAGGCCAACGGGTAAAGAGTATTCTTCGATGTTTTACAGATCAAATAATGAAACTTCAAATCTTCTTCTACATAACGGTCCACATATTCATCATCCACGTTGTGGAATACCTTGGCGACACTTTCGTAATGCAAAATAGCCTGTTCCAATAGATGAATATCAGCATCGGTAGCCCGCTCAATGGTTAAACGAATGCATTCGAGTTCAAATACCTTGCGAAATTCACAAACATCCTCCAGCATTTCCGGGCGGACGATTAGATCGGATACTTCGCTGAGATATTGATGAAAACTAAATTTTTTAACAAAAGTCCCTTCTCCGGCCTTGGTTTCAACCAAACCCAACGTACTAAGCTTTTGTAAAGCCATCCTGACAGTCAGTCGGTTCACACCGAACAGCGCCGCCAGTTCACTTTCCGCCGGAATCTTAGAACCCGGCTCCCACTCTTCTGATATAATATTTTCCCGAATCACGTTATAAACTTGATCGGGCAGGCTTACTTTTTTCAGTTTGCCTTCTCTACCCATGCATCGCACATCCTTTTTGAAAAATAGAGTCGCTGCGCTTGTTTTTAAATTATATCATTTTCCAAAAACGAATGGGTAATGAATCGGGAAGGTTTCTATATTAAATTGTTGTACTGTCCACTTGTTCGCTAAGTGTACCTTCAGTATAGATCAACATTCCACCCTTGTCAACGATCTTTATCCCCATTCAAAAAAGGAGAGTGTTTCCGCAGCGAAATGCCCCGCGGTCTTTGATAGGAATCCTTTTGACCTTACTTCCATTTCGATTATAGCGCCATAGAAATAGCAGAAGGCCATCTGCATAAGATGGCCTTCTTGAGACACCCTAAACTACCGTGCCGTCTTCGCCAACCAGCTTCGCGGTCTGGGTTATACATGCTCATTAGTCCCTTCATGCATTAAAAGACCGGTTTTATCAGCCTGTCCCGCACGTTGTCAAAAATAAGTTTGGCAATATCCTTCTCTTCAAAGAGATGGCTTATAAAATGAATGGAACCCGATTCCTCAAAAACCAAGGCCGATAAAGTTCTCATTCGATTTTCTTCGGCTTCAATTTACTTTTTTCTCCGTTTTCCGGTTTTCGGCTTTTTCTTTTTTACAGGAACCATCTCCACTGCCGCCACTTCGACTCCGAACATGGCGGCAACATCCACGTCTTCCAAAATCCGGCGGCTTTTGACGCCCGTATGACCCAGCATGGATTGAGCCTTGCCCCGGATGGCTTCGCTGATCAATTCCTCGATCTTAACCCCCCGCAGGGTAAAAAACAAGGACGGGTCTTCATCCAATCTGACCCCCACCCCGTACAATACGGCTGCCACATGTTTACACATCATGGCCCAATCGGGACAACTGCAGTTTAAAGTAATCTCCTGCGGCGTCGGAAACAGACCGCCTCTTTTGGCAGCAAACAACTCTCCAAGCGCTTTGGGAAATTTGCCTTCCATCAACTCCGGCAGAGACTCTATCTTCCCTTCACAGGTTTTTTTGATCTTCTCCCAAACTCTGGCGGCAAGCGGACGGATGGCTATCTCCACTTGATACGGTTCGCAAGCGCTTCCTTGGACCAAAGCCTTGATAATGCCCCGTTCCAGCTTCAGATCAAGTACCGCCCCATTACGTAAATAACTCCGGCCACGGCCGATGCGGTTGGCGTAGTCGGAATAGCTCTCCAGATTATCGTTCCAGGCTTTCCCCCACCAAGTCGCGACCAACTTTCTACCGGTTAGGATGACTGGCGCAATCGCCGGGTCCTTTTTACTAAGCTTCGCCACCGCTTGCTGTGCTTTTCTTTTTTTCTCCGCCACCGGTACATATTCGGGATATCCATAATATGCCATCGTTATTTCCTTTCCTGCTGTCGGTCAAACCCTCGTTGCCGTAATTCTTGGTGATGAGAGGATCTCCTAGATCGTCAGCTTGAACAATTCCATCAATTGCCCATTGTCCATTTCAGTGATCCAGCCTTCGTGCATATCCGCCATAATCTCCTGCGACATTTTTGTCTTTTCCCCTATCATCCTGTCAATCTTTTCTTCCACGGTCCCTTTAGTGATAAACTTGTGCACCAATACATTTTTCCGCTGGCCAATTCGAAATGCCCGGTCGGTTGCCTGGTTTTCCACAGCCGGGTTCCACCATCGGTCAAAATGGATAACATGGTTGGCCGCGGTCAGGTTAAGCCCCACCCCGCCCGCTTTAAGGGATAATACCATAAACGGGACATATTCATGGCCCTGGAATTCGGCTACAAGATCCTTTCGTTTGGCCACCGGCGTTTCACCATGCAACACCAATCCTTCCTGATGAAAGATGGTCTTCAGAAACGCCGCCAGCGGTGCGGTAATCTCCTTGAACTGCGTGAACACCAGAACACGCTCTCTTTTCTCATAGATCGTTTCACAAATTGCGCGCAATCTTTCATACTTGCCGCTTTCATTTTCCGCATAAGCCTCCTGTCCCAAGTACTGGTCGGGATGATTGCACAGCTGTTTAAATTTCATCAACGCTGCCAGCACCAGTCCTTTTCTTTCGATCCCTGCCGAGGATTCCAGTTTACTCTGAAGCTCGGCCACCATGGAACCGTAAAGCGCCGCCTGTTTTTTCGTGAGCGTCGCATAAACCTTCATTTCAATCTTCTCGGGCAGATCCGTAATGATGCTTTGATCCGTTTTAAGCCGGCGCAGGATAAAAGGCGCTACTACTTGCTTCAACTTGGCGTAGCCATTCTTGCTTTCCTGTATTTTTTTGGTGAAGGTCGTAAATTCCTTGGCACTGCCTAAAATTCCCTTATTCAGAAAATCGAAGATAGACCAAAGGTCCGACAGTCGGTTCTCCACCGGAGTCCCGGTCATGGCGATCCTGCTGTGGGCTCTTAACTGATTTACGGCTTTACTCTGCTTGGACCCGGGATTTTTAATGGCCTGGGCTTCGTCTACGATCACCAGATCCCACTCGATCGCCTTTAACCAATCGGTCCGGACTACCATCCCATACGTGGTAATACAAACCGCCCCAGCCAAATCCTGCTGTTGAACGGTATTTTTCATTCCCTGCGAGTGAAGCAGGTGATAGGGCAGACAAGGTGCAAACCGGTCGATCTCGGCGGTCCAATTACCGATGAGCGAAGCCGGCACGATCAGCAGGGTCTTTTCTTCTTTCACGGTACGGATATGATTTAAAAGGGCAATCACTTGGATTGTTTTACCCAGCCCCATGTCATCGGCAAGGCAGGCGCCTAAACCGAGGGACTTCATCGTGGAAAGCCACCCCAAACCCTTTTGTTGATATTCCCGCAATGTCCCCTTAAAATCAGCTCCGCAACTTACCGTTTCCATAGTGTCTATTCTCCCCAACTGGGAAAGGACCTTCTCCAACCATTCCCCATGGGTAACCTCTACTTCACAGCTATTCTCTTTTAGATTCATGGATTTAGCGGTCCAAAGACGCATTCGTAGTGCTTCCGCCAGGGTCAAATCACCCTTTTGAGCCATCTTACAGGCCTGTTCATAGGCAGCCAGCGTCTCCCGCAAACGCTGATGATCCACGGCCACCCATTTCCCCTTGATAAAGGCCAGCCCTTCCGATTGGGCAAGCAGTTTTTGCAATTCCTCCGCCGTGATGGTCGCCCCGTCTAGGGCCAACTGGGCATTAAAATCCATCAAAGCGTCCAGTCCCACAAAAGATGGGGCTTTGGCCCCCAGCCGGACGACTACTTTCATGGAATCCGTTTTATGCCGCCACCAATTCGGTATCCGGCAAAGAATGCCCGCCTCTTCATAAAGGGGTACTTCTTTTAGAAAAGTGTAGGCTTCATTCGGATTAAGCCCAATGGGATGGAACAATTCGCCGGTCTCCAACAGCTCCGCCACGAACGGACTTCGCCCTGCCGCCTTGTTGACGGTTGACAAGAGTTCCAACAATTTTTGGCTGTTTTCCCCATATTCCAGCAAGGCATTTTTTAACGGCAGATGCCTGGCCTTACCGGTAACCGACATTTCCACCGCATAGGTAGCCAAAAAGGCAAAGGGGAAATCTCCCTGATTGCTTTCTACTAAATGAAAATAAACCTTCCCGGCAAAATGGAGCTCGGGGTTCCGGTCACTCAGATACTCCGCCACACTTCCCGGATGCTTTTGAACCGCTTTGGCAAACGCTTGGTTCAGCCGAGTCCAGACCAACTCCAACCAACGGCTGTTTAAATGCTCCATTCCATTCAGGTATGGAGCCGCCGTCAATAGTGCCTCCCGTTCCTCGGCTTCCATTTCAGCGGTAGCCTTCTCCCGCAATGTTTCCAAGGCCGGATTCCGGGCCAGGTTCTTTACGAAAGTTGCCGCCATCCGATACAGATATTCCAGCGAGTCAGACAGTTCCACCGTTTTTGGGGTTGCTCCCAACTCAAACAAGGCCACATCGGCATCTATCCGATAAGCCTGATACAAATGTTGCTCAAAAGCAACGTCCTCTTCCGTCAAGCCTCGATTCGTTTCCCGCCAGTCAAGGGCATAAGCGCCGCCGGTTTCAATAGTAGCTATTAATTCACATTTCAGACCGTTATGCAAATTTTCATCTCGCCCGAAGTTTGTCATTTAGCTTGGACCCCACACCATTTTTTGTGTTTTCCATCCTTGTAGGGGAAAGGAAATCGTACGCCCCTCTTCCCCTCTTTTGCCTATCCTTTTTGATTGCAATTTCGCTATCTTGTGTTTCTTTCCTGCTTGAGGCAACGTAAAGCATATCACCGAATACCGCCCAAGGTTGAGTATCCCTTAAGTGAACTGGGGCTTACTTTATTTCTGGTGTTGGGGGTTCTGAAGGACGCCAAAGCTCTGCAATTGGTCGGCGCACCGTAGGGGAAGCCGCGCGTAACAATTCAGCATCTTGAAAAACTGGGCCTCCGAGTTATAACCCCAGCGGTCCCTGTTCCAAGGTCCACCATGAGGATTGACCACCACCGGCAGATTCTTGGCCGTTTTTGTACATAAAGATTCATCCAGTTTTGAAAAGGTTTCAAAAATGATATGCATTTCCCATCCGGTGAAAGTTGAAATTCGGCTTGATCCGGATTACGGAAAAAATCTCGTAACGGAATTTGGGGCGCCGCCTTTACCTGGGTACTCTTCTCCAGAGTAAAGAAACCATTTGACCTGTGTAATGAATCATGATACGATTGAAAAAGTTAGAATCGTTAAACGAAAGTTTGAGGAGCGTATGCCATGGAACGGTTACTTTTTGGCATCTCCGGTCTCCCATTGGGAGACGGCAGTGTCAAATTTAATTACAAAAGCGGTATCACCTATTTAAAATCTATCGGCCTGGATGCCATGGAGCTTCCCTTTGTCCGCAACGTCAATGTGACCGCAAAAAACAAGGATGAAATACTCGAAGAAAAAAAGGCCCGGGATTTCTATCTCTCCGCCCATGGTTCTTACTTCATCAATCTGAATGCCGATGAACTTGAAAAGCAGGAACAGTCCCTGGAAAGAATTATCAAGGGTGCAAAAGCTTTGGAATCAGTTGGCGGCAGAAGCTTGATATTTCACGCCGGTTTTTATTTAAGTGATTCTCCGGCGGATACTTATACCACGATTAAAGATAACTTGCAGAAACTGCCCGACTTGGGAGTGAACTATAGGCTGGAGACTACTGGAAAACCCACTCAATTTGGAAGTCTGGACGAGCTGATCTCTTTATGCAAGGAAGTGCCCACTTGCCGTCTTTGTGTGGATTTTGCCCATATTCACGCCAGAGGCAATGGAGCCCTCAAAAATTACGACGACTTTGCCGAACTTCTTTCTAAAATCAAGGAAGGTCTGGGAGCAGAAGCTTTAAACGATATGCACATTCATCTCTCCGGCATTCAGTATACTCCCAAAGGAGAGAGAAACCACCTGGAGTTTAAGGAGAGTGATTTCCAATATTCCGCCTGTCTGAAA
The DNA here is from genome assembly GCA_023392595.1 of Bacillota bacterium. Lineage (GTDB taxonomy): Bacteria > Bacillota > UBA4882 > UBA8346 > UBA8346 > UBA8346. The sequence continues at coordinate 9,397 of JAEVYU010000041.1, forward strand.
GCGCTGAAAGATTTTGATGTGAAGGGCTGCATCATTTGTGAAAGTCCTATTCTGGAAAAGGATGCGTTGTTACTGAAGGAGATCTATGAATCCTCGTAGTATACAGACTCCCGCCTGTATCCACTCCAAATTCTCTGTGGTAAAAGCATCTTTGACATTTCCTGTATTTAAAGTGGTATCCGCTTCAAAGAGCAAAATTTGACACTCTTCCTCGGCAAATGGTTTATGATCTTTATCTTTGAAACGTCAGACAAAAAAACAAATTTTCTTGCTCCGTCATCCCTCTCCTTGAAACCGCTTCTTTTGAAATGACTTCGTTAGGAGAGGGCCGGGGTCAATGTCATCAGGCTATCATGGAGAAATTTCCCAAAACTCTCGGGTCTAAATGCCGACCTCTCACCCGGCCTCTCCCCGGCGAAGTCGCGCGCGCGGTTTCAATGACGGCTATTCGACGGGGAGAGGTGGATCGAATGAAATTCGTGCCAATCTTTTAGGCTTCAAATTTTTGGCTTTTAAAAAGGCCCAAGTTTACTGCTCTAACATCCCTCGCCGTGAATTTGCTTCTCTGAGTTGCATCGCCGGAGAGGGCGGGGTGAGGACAAAATAGGCAATTGGAATCCTTACATAATATGGGATTATCCCTTGATGACATTGGGGCCGGGGAGAGGTCGTTCTTCGCCAATCGAGCCGACATTGATTATTTCAACTATTGACCCCATAACGATCTCCCTCTACATCCTGTAAATACACATATTCCAATTCCTTTTGGGATTTCAGCCGTTCAAAAGCCTCTTCGGCTTCCTTGCGGCATTGAGGGCAAACATGCCACGGGATCAATACGGCTCCAATCCGGTTACCCTTACGGTGATATTTATCAGCAGTGGAAATGATGACCCGGTATCCGCCGCACTCATGGCAACGGCGGATTTCTTCCTGCTGCTGCTCTATAATCTCGTCGGTGTCATAATAGATACGGCGTTGACGTTTAAAGACCGGCCCGCTGCCGAATATTTTGTCCAAATCCAGCTCGCCGCGTTTCTGCCACACCTCCTGTAAAAAACCCACCGTCCGTCGGACCGCTTCCTTCACTGACTTTGGGGCCTCCCCCGGCTGGGCATCGGGTTCCCGGACCGCCGAATAGTCGAGACCCGCCAAGGCCAGGATTAATCCGGCATTGACATAAGGCAATGCTCCTTCAATGGAATAACCGCCTTCCAAAACCACGATATCCGGCTGGAGCAATTCCGTCAGCCTGGCATAGCCCTGGGCGGTTACGTTCATATTGGTTAAGGGGTCCGTATAATGATTATCCTGTCCGGCGGCATTGATCACGATGTCCGGTTTAAAATCCTCCAGCACCGGCAAAACCAAATGTTCCAATACGTACAAAATTTCACTGTCGCCACTTTCCGGCGGCAGCGGGACATTGAGCGTCAATCCATAGGCCCCCGGCCCTCCCAGTTCTCTCACATCGCCGGTTCCGGGATAGAGGGTGCGCCCATCCTGATGCATGCAGATATGTAACACATCCGGGTCATTGTAATAAATATCCTGGCTGCCGTCGGCATGATGGGCGTCCGTGTCGACAATGGCGATTTTCAAATGGCTGCCGTAAACATGCCGTAAATGTTCAATCATAATGGCTTCGTTATTAATGGCGCAAAAACCGCGGGAACCATGAACTAACCGGTGGGAATGGTGCCCGGGCGGCCGCAGCAATGCAAAAGCGCGATCCACTTCATGTTCCATAACTTTTTCAGCTGCCGTAATCGTGCCCCCGGCAGCCACCCGATGGGACTTTGTAACAATCGTTTTCACATCGGGAATGCAGATGTGGGCCCGCTGGACATCCAATTCCCCGGCAACTCCCGGGTTATATTCCACCAGCCCGGGGATGTCCAGTAAACCTTCTTCCAGGATTTGATCCCGGGTATAAAGCAACCGTTCTTCCCGTTCCGGATGATCCGCACTGATGGCCCAGTCGAAAGCGGGAAAAAAAACCAGTCCCAAACGTTTCGCGGCGCTTCTCATTTGGATGACTCCTTCTTTCTTCCGACTCCATCTTGAACCGGAGAAACTCCCGGTCTAACCTGCGCTGTAAGGGAATAGATCCGCCCCGCCGTGTGAAATCCGCGAACTACATTAAACACTTCTTCATCGGTAATTTCAATATCCTGACATTCGGGGCAGGCTCCGGTCTTTGCGGCGTAAAGGGCCGCTTTTTCCAGCGCCAAAGCCCGGGCCTGCTTCCCGTCGAAAAGCATGCTCCGCCCAATTTCCATTATTTCATCCAGTTCCGGGATAACGATTCTTCCCAAGGCTGTATCCGCCCGCAAATGAATAGCCGCAGTCGGACGGCTGGCTGCCGCACCGATGGCGTTGGCCGCTTCGGCATAGGGTAATACCTGATAGTCAAGGCCCACTTTGGCTGCGATTTTAGGAATAAAATAACCGGCGGGGCCTCCCATTCCAATAATTTTAGCGGGCTTCAAGTCCCGCGGCGCCAGCACTTCGGACACGGTATAGACCGGTATCCGGTTCAGATAATCCAATACTTTCCCGATTCCATGCAGCGCTTTTTCACAAAATGCCTCGATAATCTTTTCGGCTAAGGCCAGCGGATTGAGTCCCGCTTCTTCTCCCAAACGCTCCAGTCCCTCAAGAGCTTTTTCCCTGTCGCCAAAGGAGGCTTCACCCAGAGCCACCACTGCATCGGTTGGAGTTAAAGCCGGCCCTCCCAAGCAAAACGGCGGACCTTCCCGTTTCGGACCGATTTGCAATTTCCGTTCCGACCAATAAACCCGGCTGTCCCCGCCTAAACCGAGGGAGCGGGTGAGCAAAGCGGGCACTAAAGTCCGGTATCCGGCGATGATGGCTCCATCCCGCTCCCCCAGGGGTTCTCCTTCCACCAAAACGGAAATCTCCGTGGTGGTTCCTCCAATATCCAAGGTTACGGTTGTTTGATGACCGAAATCTCCCAAAGCCAGCGCACCCATAATACTGGCGGCCGGTCCGGAAAGCACGGTTTCAATCGGGCGGACCTGCGATTCTTCCAACCTCATCGTCCCGCCATCGGCTTTTAAAAGAGATACTTGATCGTCAATACCGTAATCATGAGCGAGTTTCCTGATCATACCGGCAAAATCCGACTGAATATGGGCGATGCCGGCATTCAGCAACGCCGTAGTTACCCGGCGGGGAAAGTTAAGTCTTCCGGACAGCCGGTGTCCCAAGCTCACCTGGGTAATGTCGGGAAATTCCGTCCGGGCCAATTTTTCCATCGCCAATTCGTGTTCGGGATTACGAACCGCAAATTTACCGACGATAGCCAGGGTCCGGAATCCTTTTTCCGCGATTGTCCCCATTGCTTGCCGTACTTGGTCCAATTCCAGGGGCGCCGTTTCACGGCCCCGGTGATCGATGGAGCCGTTCACCGGATATACGGGGAATGGAAACTCCATATCGGCAAGGCTCCCGCCGGGTCCCGGAGAGACAATAGCCGCCGCAGGTTCACCCCGTCCTTCCGCGACGGCATTGGTCGTTAAAGTTGTACTAAGATGAAGGCTTAATTCTTTCGGCTTGGATTGGGAATTCGCCTGAAGTATTTCTTCTAAAACGGTTCGTGTACTATCGAGTAAGTTCTGATGATTCGTGGGGCATCGGGCGGTGTCAACAAGACGCCCCCCTTCCAGTAATGCGGCGTTGGTGTTGGTACCGCCAACATCAATCCCGATGATGCGCGACATAACAATCACCTAGATCCAATTTTTCTTGGATTTAGTATTCACCTTTTCCAGACCATTTCCTTCCATTGGTTTCGAAATAACTCATAAAGGAGGAAATATATAAAAAATGGTGAAATTAAAATTAGTACCCGATCATACGAAAGGTGGAGTTAAAAAATGGGGCAGTGGTGGAACAGTATTCCGGCATTCGAAAAAATATTCTGGTATTTTGCTATTCCCTTCACCATTGTTTTTTCGTTGCAACTTATTTTAACTATGATCGGCATTGACTGGCATGATACCGACTTCGATGTTCACGATGGTTTTGATGTCAATCACGATGCCGATTCCATGGACGGATTCCGCCTTTTTACTTTGCGTAACTTCATCATCTTTTTCACCGGGTTCGGATGGGCCGGAATTTTCGCCGTTCACGCCGGTTTTAACCCCATTGTCACTGTTCTCATTGCTTTTATGGTCGGCTCGTTCTTAATGTTTGCGGTAACGGGAATTCTTTTTTTCATGACCAAGCTTACCCAAAGCGGCAATATCCGTCTGACCAACGCCATTAACGTCCCCGGCCGTGTCTATCTCCCGATTCCCGGGAAAATGTCCGGTATGGGACAAGTGCAACTCACGATTCAGGGCTCGGTTCGGGAAATGGAAGCCATGACCCAGGAAGACGCCTTACCCACCGGCACGCCGGTTACAGTGACCGAAGTTGTTAACGACCAGATTTTAGTGGTTAAAAAAAGTTGATCATTCCAATGGTCTTGACTATATAAGGAGGTTGAACAATGTTCGGCGATCAATACTTTTTGATATTAGTTATTGTTATTGTGGTGGTAATCTTTATTACCTTCGCATCCATGCTCAAGCGTTTCAAACGATGTCCCTCAGACAAAGTTCTCGTTGTCTACGGTAGGACCGGTAAGACCAAGGACGGCAGCGTCCGCTCGGCAACTTGCATTCATGGCGGCGCCGCATTTGTCTGGCCGGTCATTCAGGATTATCAGTTCTTGGATCTGACTCCTTTCTCGATCGAGGTCAATTTAACCAAGGCGCTCAGTAAACAAAACATCCGGGTCGATGTCCCCTCCCGCTTTACGGTAGGTATTTCCACCGAACAAGGCATAATGACCAATGCCGCCGAAAGACTGCTCGGGCTTAAACTGGAAATCATCCAGGATTTGGCGAAAGATATCATCTTCGGTCAACTCCGTCTGGTCATCGCCACCATGGATATTGAAGAGATCAATTCCGACCGGGATAAATTCTTAGCCAATGTCTCCAACAACGTTGAAGCCGAGTTGAAAAAGATCGGTTTAAAACTCATCAATGTCAATGTTACCGACATCAAAGACGAATCCGGTTACATCGAAGCATTGGGAAAAGAAGCCGCCGCCAAGGCCATCAATGACGCCAAAAAGAGTGTCGCGGAGAAAGACCGGGACGGCTCCATCGGTCAGGCCAACGCTCAGCGGGATCAACGGATTCAGGTCTCCCTGGCCAACTCGAAAGCAGTTGAAGGTGAAAACCTTGCCAAAATAACGATTGCCAATTCCGAGGCCGACCGGCGCGAAAAAGAGGCTGAAGCCAACCGCAAAGCGACTGCGGCGGAGAAAGTCCAAACTGCCAAATCTCTTGAGGAAGCCTATCAAGCCGAGCAAGAAGCGGAACTGGCCCGTTCGGAACGGGAACGCGCTACTCGAACAGCAGATATCGTAATCCCCGCTGAAATCGATAAACAACAGGTACAAATCGCCGCTGAAGCCGAGGCCGAAAAAACCCGCCGTTTAGCCAAAGGTGAAGCTGATGGAATCCTGCTTGAAATGGAAGCCCGGGCCAGAGGCATTAATGAAATCCTCAGTAAACAGGCGGATGGTTTCCAAAAAATTGTTGAGGCAGCCGGCGGCGATGCCAATAAAGCCGCTATGTTGATGATCGCGGACAAACTCCCGGAGATCGTTAAAACCCAAGTCGAAGCGATTAAGAATTTGAAAATTGACAAAATCACGGTTTGGGATTCGATGGGGAATAACGGTTCACCGACTACCGCCAATTTTCTGGCGGGTATGCTCAAATCAATCCCGCCTCTCGATGAACTATTCCGGACTGCCGGTTTACAACTGCCGACTTACCTGGGGGAACAGATTAAAGGTGAGTGTTGTGGGGCAGCAGAAGAAACCGGTGCTGCCAAAGAAGATGCCGGATCAGCGATGCCAAACTCAAGTTCTCCCAATCCTCCAGCCAAATAATTCATTCTGAAAACCAGTCAATGAATCTGCTTGCAAAAAGCAGCCATCTACAAAACACCAGGGCAATCGGTTTGAATGATTGCCCTGATTGATACTTTTTTTCTTGGCCTTGCTGCGCCTCGACGGAGATAGTTCTTTATCTGGCGCTAATATTGAAAGTCGTAATTTTATCGAATAAATCCTTTTGTTCTTCCGTCTTATTCCTTCATGCTTACATAACTCCGCTCTCTTGTTATCCCAGAGTCCGACAGATGCCTATGATTTTCCCGGCTTCCCGGAGTTTGTGGGTGAGATCAATGTCGTCTTACTGGGAGTAGCTTCGCCGCCCAGTTGTGGTTACTGCAAGAATAAATTGCCTATTTCACCTAACCCCCGACCCCTTCCCTTTTTTGCAAGTTTCAGCTTCTCTTAGGAGAAGCTGTGATCTAGGCCAGGGAATGGGTGCCTTATTGCGGTACTCTGATGATTAATTGTAGGCAGGTTCTTACTCGTTACAACCTTAATTAATTGCTTGTAGACTTGCAATCTTTGCCAAAATACATCGCGAACATTATTCGAATCTTCTCTATTTCATCACAACGCCCCTTAAATGACACCCCTTCCCTGTCCCAGATCAATTGTGCGCAGAAGGCGCACAATAACACTTTCAGAATGAGGGAAGGGGATCGGGGGTTAGGTGATAAATCCTTTTTCCTTTAAGCTAACATAACTCCGCTCTCCCGTTATCACATGGTCCAACAGTTCAATGCCCATGATTTTCCCGGCTTCCTGGAGTTTGTGGGTGAGATCAATGTCGTCTCGGCTGGGTGCGGCATCACCACTGGGATGGTTGTGGAAGGCGATGATTAATTTGGCGTCGCATGCTAGCATGCGCTTCATCAGGGCGGCCATAAATACCTCGCGAGGTTCGATATAGAGTTGATCCAGGGAGCCGGTGCCGATGATGGCGGATTTCCAATCCTGAGATGCCGATGATTTTGTTTCGGGTGTATCTGCCCCACATCGCCCATAAACCCATTCCCTGCTGGACTTTAAGCCATGGGGACACCCTTGAGCAAGGCGTTATGAAATTTATTGTTTATCCTCGACCGTCCCGAAATCGAAAAACAACTCCGGCTGTGAGAGAGAAATCTTCCTCCTCATAGGCCAACTCTTGAAACCAAGACGGCATCCGGGGTTGTGGGGCAGTGGGGCAAATGGGGGTTGTATAAAATATATCCATGTTTCTTTCATGGAGAAGAACGATACCGGAATTTCATAAAAAGCTCCTTCTGAGCTACTAAAAGGTATCTCCGATCTAGAAAAAGCTCGCTCTGATCCAGAAAAAGCTCCCTCTGAGCTACTAAAAGGTACCTCCGAGCTAGAAAAAGCTCGCTCTGATCCAGAAAAAGCTCCCTCTGATCCAGAAAAAGCTCCTTCTGAGCTACTAAAAGGTATCTCCGAGCTAGAAAAAGCTCCCTCCGAGCTACTTTTTCTTATTGATTCCGCATTGGGTTTTAGCCAGCCTCGCAGACCCGGAAGTTGAGCGCGCGCGAATTTTTAAGTTTTAGGAAACCAATCTGCTGGGTTTACTACCTCACCGGGCGCGCCGCCGCTCTTTTATCCTGTAAATCCTGTTCATCCTGTCTTCGTTACCCTTTGGAGCTTACTGAAAATTGTTGGGATTAATCTCAAATCCCCTTAACTCAGGTCATCTTTATCCCGCAGCTCACTTCGCCGCAACCTGTAAAACGGAATCCCTGCAAATCATCCTTTAAATACCCCGCAATCGTCAACCACAGGCAACCATTTCAAACCCTTTTCCACCATCAGCCTGACCGCCTTATCGATTGTGGCTTCTTCTCGGATCGAAACCGGATCTTGAATCATGACGATTCTTTTCTACTGAATCGACATGAAGAAACCTCCTTTAAATGGCCTTACCGAGCCAAAGTCCGAGAAAAACAAGGGCTAAACCGGGTACGTTATTGGCGGCAATATTGAGTAATGCGCGATATAACTGACCATTACCGATATAATAGGTACTCTCCAGCGCATACGTTGAGAAAGTCGTTAATCCGCCAAGGGGGTTCTTGGTTACGTTACATGAAATCCACCAAAACTTCCTTCAGGGTCCGTTTCGGCACATGCAGCACTCCCTGGCCGTCTTGATAATACTTCACCGAGTCCTTCAGCACCCCCTGGGTGCTGATATCTTCAGCCACCGGATGTTCCGCCATATACCCCAGGGCCACCACGGTATTAATAACATATTGTTCCGGAATGCTTAACACTTCCCTGATCTTATCCCGGTCAATGGCTCCCATCCAGCAGGTCCCCACTCCGTCCTCCCAGGCAGTCAAAAATATGCTTTGGGCGGCTGCTCCCGCATCCAGTTCATAGCCGGCCTTTTTAATTTCGGTATCCGCCAGGATGACAATGAAGGCCACCGGTCTTTCGCCCTCCTTGGGGTCGCCCGCCGGAGCAATATATGCGGCCCACTTCACATGTTCAAAAACCGCCGCCACCTTATGGGGCTTATCGACAATCATGAACTTTAAGGGTTGCATATTGGAAGCGGTCGGCGCCAGCCTGGCCGCATCCACATACTTTTCCAGCAAAGCCCTTTCCATCGGATCTTGTTTGAACTTGCGAATCGTCCTTCTCTGAGTTGCCGCTTCATAAACCTTCATTCCAAATCACCTGCCATCTTTAATATCGACATACCGTCGTCGTACATTTTCCTCTTAATGGCCATTGGGTCCGGGGTTAGGTCAATCAATCTCTTCGAACTTGGGATTACGCCTTGACCACCTGAATGGCAGCTTCATGCCCGTTAAGATCCCACTTTTCAAAACCGCTCTCGGCAGATTTTTCTCTGACCACCGAAACCGCCAGCGTCTCGTCGGCCACATACTTCCCAAAGGCTTCCACCGCTGCGGCCACTTCATCGTCACTGACGAATTTCAGTTCGATGCGATCCGTCAGCTCAAAACCGGCGTTCTTGCGCATGTTCTGAACCTTGGAAACCACCTCCCGGGCCAGGCCTTCCTGGACCAGTTCCTTCGTTAAAGCGGTATTCAGGATCACATAATTCTCCTTGCTCATTTCCACCACATAACCCTGCTCTTCGCTGGTGCGGATCTCCACATCCTCTTCCTTCAAAGTAACCGGATTGCCGCCAATGGTAAAATTCAACTCACCGCTGTTCCGCAGGGTCTTCACAAACTCTCCGGCATTCCCTTTGGAGAGTTCCCCTTCGATGCCCTTCAGGAATTTACCGTATTTGGGCCCTAAAACCGGGAAATTCGGTTTGATGGTATAGGATACGTACTGGTCGGGGTTTTCCACATATTGAATGGTTTTGACGTTCAATTCTTCCCTGACCAGTCCCTCCATGGGCGCCAGGATCTTTTGCTTTTTCAGATCCACCATGATCTGAGACAGCGGTTGTCTGACCTTGATTTGAACCTTATTCCGGGCCGCCCGGCCTAATGAGACCAGGTCGATCACCAATCCCATATGTTCCTCCAAGTCGGAATTGATAAAGGTTTCGTCCCCCTCCGGATACATTTCCACATGGACCGTAAAGAGCTTTTTACCGTCAGCCTCCAAGTTCTGGTAGATCTCCTCGGCCATGAAGGGCGCAAAAGGAGCTATCAACTTGGCAACAGCCAGCAACACTTCCCACAGGGTCCGGTAAACGGCCTTTTTATCCTGATTCATTTCCGAGGCCCAGAAACGGTCCCGGGTACGGCGTACATACCAATTGGAAACATCATCCACCACAAAAGCCTGAATGACCCGGACCACCCGGGTTAAATCAAAAACTTCCATATCGCTGCGGACGCCTTTGATCAGCGAATTCAAGCGGGAAATCACCCAGCGGTCGATTTCCGGCCGGTCCTTCACCGCTATGTCGTAAACAGCCGGATCGGCGCCGTCGATATTGGCATACAGGGTAAAGAAGGAAAACACGTTTTGCAGCGTGCCGAAGAATTTGGCATAAACATCCTTCACCCCGTCTTCATCAAACCGGGTCGGTGTCCATGGAGGAGACACCGCCAGCAGATACCAGCGGGTGGCATCGGCGCCGTATTTCTCCATCAATCCCCAGGGTTCCACGGCATTTCCCCTTGATTTGGACATTTTTTGGCCGTTTTTATCCAGCACCAAGTCATTGACCATTACATTTTTATAAGCCGGTTGACCGGAAATAAACGATGAAATCGCCAGCAATGAATAAAACCAGCCCCGGGTCTGATCGATTCCTTCGCAGATAAAATCGGCCGGGAAAAGTTTATCGAAATGGTCCTTGTTTTCAAAAGGATAGTGCTGCTGGGCATAAGGCATGGCTCCGGAATCAAACCAGCAGTCAATCACCTCTTTGGTCCGGGTCATCCTGCCGCCGCATTCGCACTTTAAATGGATCCCGTCAATATAGGGCCGGTGCAGTTCGATCGTATCCGGATCAACCTTTTCAATCGCCCGCTCCGCCAGCTCCTGCCTGGAACCGACCGAAGCCAGCTTGGAACAGGACTCGCATTTCCAAATGTTAAGCGGCGTCCCCCAATAACGGTCCCGGGAAAGGGACCAGTCAATCATATTCTCCAGCCAGTTCCCGAAACGTCCCTTTCCTACATGTTCCGGATACCAATGAATCTGTTTATTGCATTCAATCATGCGGTCTTTGTATTTTGTGGTGGCAATATACCATGATTGCCGCGCATAATAAAGCAAAGGAGTATCGCAACGCCAGCAATAAGGATAGGAGTGGGTCAAGCGCTCTTTGGAAAAGAGCTTCCCTTCGGATTTCAAATAGCGGGTGATATCAAGATCCGTCTCCCGCACAAAACGGCCCGCCCAGAGCGGGACTTCCGGCGTAAATTTACCCTGTTTATCGACGGGCTGTAAAATCGGAAGATTGAATTTTTTGCCCAGCTGATAGTCGTCTTCGCCAAAGGCGGGCGCAATATGAACGATACCGGAACCGTCTTCGGTGGATACGAAATCGGCGGGATAAACCTGAAAGGCATTCTCTCCGGCCTTCAAAAAAGGTAATAGCTGTTCATAGCGCATTCCCACCAAATCGGAACCTTTGAGCTCTTCCAAAATCTCGCTGTCTTTTCCCAAAGCCGCATGAACCCGGTCTTTAACCAAAATATAGACGGCTTCGTCTCCGGCCTTGCGGGCTTTTACATAAGTGAACTCGGGGTTTACCGCCAACGCCACGTTGGAAGGAAGGGTCCAGGGGGTGGTAGTCCAGACCAGAAAATATTCGCCCTCTTTACCGCATACTTTCATCCGCACATAAATGGAGTCAATGGTCTCATCCTTATATCCCAGCGAAACTTCATGAGAAGCAAGGGGAGTCCCGCAGCGGGCGCAATAGGGCATAATTTTGTGGCCTTCATAGATCAGGCCCTGATCAAAATATTGTTTCAAAATCCACCAGGCGGTCTCGATATAGTTATTATCCAGGGTGATATAGGGATGGTCCATATCGATCCAGTAGCCGATCCGTTCCGTCAGCCGCCGCCATTCTTGTACATAGGTAAAAACCGATTCCCGGCATTTTTTATTAAAGGGTTCGATTCCATAGGCCTCGATTTCGGGCTTGGAAGAGATGCCTAATTGTTTTTCCACTTCGATCTCAACCGGCAATCCGTGCGTATCCCATCCGGCCTTACGGTGAACTTGATACCCTTGCATGGTCTTATAGCGGCAGACGGTATCCTTTAAAGTACGGGCCAGTACATGGTGAATGCCAGGCTTGCCATTGGCGGTGGGCGGTCCATCATAAAAAATATAACGGGGTGACCCTTCACGAGCCGTAACGCTGCGATCGGGGACCTTTTCACTGAGCCAATGATTTAAAACCGTTTCTTCCTTTTGTTTGATCGGTATCTTGGTATCGACCTCTTTAAACTGATGCATCCATCTTTCCCCTTCCTAAATATTGTTCTCACAAACATCTATATAAGCTGTGATAAGCTTTCCTTCACCGTTATGGTCCATCGCTTCAACCTCTGCCACATTCCCAAATACCTGATGCAGATGGCGCTGTAATTGAAGGGAAGGCGCTGCAGACCAGATCGTGAGTGTACCTTGGGGTTTTAGCATTTCCTTTAGCCGTTGCAAATAATTTTCACCATAAAGCGGCGCGTTCCCTTCATGGCACAACCAATCCGGGCCGTTATCAATATCCAGGGCGATTAAATCATATTTTTGCCGGCAATCATCGATAAACCCCAAAAGATCCCGGTTTACGATTTCGGTGCGCGGATCCGTTACCCATTGCGAGGTATTTCCGATTAAACCCCGGCGGTGCCATTGAATGATTTCCGCTTCCAATTCAACCACGGTCACTTCCGTCACAGCCCTGTTACTTAAGGCCGTTTGAAGGGAGAAGCCCAAGCCCATCCCCCCAATCAGGACCTGTAAACAATCCTGGCGGGCGAGCCTGCTCAAACCGATTTCCACCAATGCCCCCGATGAATTGCCGCTGGCCGAAGACATCAAAAACTGGCCATCCATGATAATTTCGTAACCGGCCGCTCCCTCTCTTAAAATCACTTCACCGTTTTCAGTATTTTCCCGCGCTAAAATCATTCATCTAGCCTCTTCAGATCCATAAAGCATCTTTCCGACCTCTTGATAATAAAAAAACCCGCCCCTAAAAATGGGACGAGTAAGTTTACCCGCGATACCACCCAGCTTTAAAAAGCAGTCCGCCCTCGCTCAAGGGCACGTTTTTTAACGATTGCTTTTTCGCCTCAACATCGATAACGGTGAACGCCGGCGTTTCTTACGGTCTCCCTTGCCATCCATCCTTAGGGATTTTTAAGGAATAAACTTTCTGAAACGCAACTCCGGGGCGATTTTCCCATCTTCGCTCTGCACCGGCTTTCACCTGGCCCGGCTCTCTACTGCCAGCTTACAGTGGTACTCTTCCCCATCACAGCTTTTTTCAATATCATCATAATTTAGTGTTTATTATAATACAATAACATCCTCCCGTCAACGTCCGAAAGAAAATGAGGACTTTAGGCTAATTTACAGGGAAAAAGTCTTCCCGTTGCGGGGTAAATATATCGATGATAATCGAATCTTCCAAAGCCGTCACGCCATGGGGTACTTCGGGATTCACATAATAGCTGTCCCCGGCTTTGATCACGGTTTTTTTCCCATCCAGTTCAAATTCAAAACTACCTTGAACAATATAGCTTACCTGTTCGTGAGGATGAGTGTGAACAGCTCCAACGGCTCCCTTTTTAAATTTTACTTCCACCGTCATCAAGCTTCCCTCCGCTGCCAGTATCTTCCTTTCAACCCCCTGTCCTACTGAGATTGGCATTACTTTTGAATTTTCAATAATCATTCGATGATCTTCCTTTCGTTTCAAAAAATGAATCCATCCCCAATGGATTATTGGATTAAACAACCTCTAACTTTATATTTTTCCGGCTTAAAAATGTCCGATCTTCGCCGGTGAGCCGGTTATCGGTGATCAAGATGTCGACATCTTCCAGGGAAGCAAATGAAACGAAAGCCAATTGATGAAACTTGCTATAATCGGCCAAACAGATAACCTGTCTTGCGGAGTGAATCATGGCCCGTTTTACCTCTACTTCTTCTGCGGAGAACACGGTCAACCCCTGTTTAAAATCCAAAGCGCTGGTGCCTAAAAAAAGTTTATTTGCGTTATACCTTTGAATCATTTTTTCAGCATCATTCCCCAGTAAAGTAAGAACTCCTTCCCGCCTAAGCTTGCCGCCGGCTACGTAAAGTGTGATGTTTTCCCTGGAAATGAGTTCCCCGGCAATCGTCAAATCATTGGTAATGACGGTCAATTCTTTATCTCCCAACCCTTTGGCAATTTCAAGATTGGTACTCCCGCCATCGATAATGATGATATCCCGTTCTTCGATGTACTTTTGGGCTGCCGCAGCGATTCTTTTTTTTTCGGGTACATTTTGCCCCTTGCGTTGCAAAATCGGAAAGATATTATTGCCGTTCTGTTTTAATGAGGCGCCGCCATGAAACCTTTCCACCAAACCCAACTCTTCTAATTTCGTCAGATCCTGGCGAATCGTTTTCCCTGTGACATTAAACCGCTCGCAAAGGGAATTTACATCGACGGCCCCTTCTTTTTCAAGTATCCGGGTAATTTCCTCCAGCCTTTGAACTGAAAACATGGCCTCTCTCCTTGTCCTTGAAAATTATACCATGATAAATAAACATTCACAAACCCATTGATTCATCCCCGAATCTACCGGCCATAAACCAAAAGAATTCCCGGCCTCATGGGTTTTTTAGGAGCCAAAAGATAATATATGAACCCGCTTAAACCCCATACATTCCTTATGGTGAATTCTCGATATGGGTACAAAATACCTACCGGGGTACAAAGGAAGAACAAAAACAAAATGAACTTTACGGTTCTGCTCCAAACATTGAAAAGAGCTTCTGACTCAGAAGCCAGAAGCTCTTTTGTAAATTACAATCAACCTCCAAATTCCCCTAAAAATTTAATAGGCCAACTTTTTGGCCACCGGCATGCGACGGCCGACGCCAAATGCTTTGGAAGTCACTTTTAATCCTGGAGCTGCCTGTTTACGCTTATATTCATTGCGATCGACCGTCCTCACCACCCAAAGGACCGTTTCCCGGTCCATGCCCTGTTCGACAATTTCATCCACAGAATATCCTTCTTCAATATAATCATGCAATATTTTATCCAAAACCGGGTAAGGAGGTAAGGTGTCCTGATCGGTCTGATCCGGGCGGAGTTCAGCCGATGGCGCTTTTTCAATGGTATTTTGGGGGATGATTTCTTTTTGCCGGTTCACATACTCCGCCAGTTCATAAACCATGGTTTTGGGCACATCGGAAATTACACTTAATCCCCCGCTCATATCGCCGTAAAGGGTGCAATATCCAACTGCCAGTTCACTCTTATTGCCGGTGGATAATAACAAATATCCGAATTTATTGGAGAAAGCCATTAAGATATTACCGCGTATCCGGGCCTGAATATTTTCCTCCGTGGCGTCACTCTCTTTGCCTGCAAAATACTGCTTCAGCGACTGCAAATACCCCTCATGAATCGGTGCAATCGGAATGATTTCAAACCGAATCCCCAGATTTTCAGCCAATTTTCGCGAGTCCTCCACGCTGCCGCCTGATGAGAATTGAGAAGGCATCGTTATGCCCAGTACGTTCTCTTTACCGAGAGCGGATACTGCCAAGGTCGCAGTAAGGGCCGAGTCTATTCCGCCCGACAAACCAACCACAGCTCCTTTAAATCCGCATTTTTTTAAATAATCCCCCAAACCCAACACCAACGCCTGGTATACGGAGTCAATTTTTTCACAAGGTTTAAAAGGATCTGCTTCTCCGGGCTTGTTCATATCGACTGTCCAAAGATATTCTTGAAATAAAGGCGCAACGACTATCGGATTGCCTTCCTTATCAAAGCACATACTACCCCCGTCAAAGATCAGATCGTCGTTCCCTCCGATTTGGTTTACAAAGACAAAGGGAATATGGTGTTTTTGAGCATGATTGCGAATCAGGTTGTAACGAAGTTCATCTTTACCCAGATGAAACGGGGAAGCGGAAATATTAATCAACAATGTAGCGCCTTGTTCGGCCAGTTTCCGGATAGGATCTTCATCATATAGCAGCCGGTCGGGCCAGAAATCCGGGTCATTCCAGGCATCTTCACAGATGGAAATTCCAAGCCGTTCACCCTTGAAAGATATAATCTCTATTTCTGAGGCCGGATCAAAATGCCGCGCTTCGTCAAACACATCATAAGTGGGTAATAATGACTTTTGTTGCACCAGTAGGACTTCCCCCCGGTAAATCAGGACCGCAGCATTGGCTAGTCCTTTTCCTCTATCTTGCCCCGTCGGTAACGGAGCCCCAATAATCAAACCGGTTTCCGGATATTCCAACGATATTTGGGTCAGCTTGTTAATGGCCTGGTCCACTTTTTGGATAAACCAACCTTTTTCCAATAAATCCTTCGGTGGGTAACCGACTATAAAAAGTTCCGGAAAAACTATCAAGTCGGTTTGATCAATCGTACTTCTTTCCAGAGCTTCCTTTACTTTTTCGATATTACCGTCGATATCGCCAACTACCGGATTCAATTGGGCCAACGTCACCTTCATGGAAACATCCTCCTGGTTTGCTTTACAAACTTTTCTTAATTATACCACCCAATTGAAGCGTTTCCTCCATGGTTATGTTAATTTTTTCGTTAAAACCTCCTATCGATTCACGTGCCCTGACCGGGTTAGGCTCCTTCAATGATTCCCTCCAAGTTCAGTCCGCATTTTGGGCAGGCCCCCTTGGCAAGAATCCGGGTCCGGTATCCTTCCCTGGCGATTAAAAGAGTCCCACAATCCGGGCAAACTGTATTACTGGGGCCATTGGCATTGCCCAGATATACAAATTTCAAATATTGGCGGGCCCTCTCTGCCGCCTCTTGCATCGTCTCTTCCGACGTGGCGGGTATGGAAAGCCGATAATTGGGAAAATACCGCGAAAGATGCAGGGGGATCTCGGAATCAATCCCGGCAATCCATTCCGCCATGGCGCCGATTTGTTCCGGGTCATCATTTTCTCCGGGAATGATTAGCGTGGTAAGCTCTAGATGTATCCGTCCAGCGGCGGCCTTAATATTATCCAACACGGGCTGCAATTTCCCATGGCAGAGTTTCCGGTAATACCCTTCGTCAAACCCTTTTAGATCGATGTTTGCGGCATCCGTCCATTTTAATAAATCGGACCATGGCCGGGGATTTAAAAAAGCATTGGTAACCAATACGTTTTTGAGACCATATTCGTGAACCATCGGCATGGTTTCCATTAAAAATTCAAACCATACTCCAGGCTCGGAATAAGTGTATGCCAACCCGATATTATCCTCGGTTTGATGAGTTTCAAAAGTCAAATCAGCTAATTCCCGTGGTTGAACAATCCTGCAGGGAGCTTCTTCCCTAGAAATTTGCCAGTTCTGACAAAACTGGCAAGCCAGGCTGCAGCCCACCGTTCCGACGGAAAGGATGGGTTTCCCCGGACAAAAATGATATAATGGCTTTTTTTCAATGGGATCCAGAGAGATACTTGAAACTTTGCCATAATTGGCGCTGACTAGTTCACCCGCTTCATGCCGTCTGACTTTGCAAAATCCGGTGCTGCCGGGAGCAAGATTACAGCTTTGCGGACATAAAAGACAATGAATCTTTAAGTCCGGTCCTACTTGATAATAACTTGCCGTATGCATTTTCCCCTTCAACTCGCTATCGGCTCCCTCAAATTTTTAACAAACTCCATGGCCTAAGTTGCCGCACAATCCTCAAATCCGGTCAATCCTAGCCGGGTCAATAGTACCGCACCACTTCAAACCGCTCCAGATCCACTTTTTCATTCTCCGAGATACCGGCTTTCCTCTTGGCGATAGCCACTTGCTCTTCCGCCGTTTCCACCCCTTCCAGATTGGGTAATAGAAGCCCCCGGCGGTGTCCTTGCGTGACAATCACTCCATAACGTTTGGGATCCAATTTCTCCAAATCTTCGATGGGTTCGGCGGGTTTTAAAACATCCACGCTGTACACCAAATCCTTTAATTCCTCCCGGGCCACCGGCTCGAAACGCGGATCTTGGGTAGATGCCGAAAGCGCATTCTGTTCAACCTCCGCCACAATGTTTTTTTGGGTGGATTCGGTTGTACCGATACAGCCCCGCAACTGTCCGTGTTTTTTAATAGAAACAAACACCCCGGCTCTTTGATTTTTGAATGCTTCCAAACCCTCCGGTTCATGAAACGGGTTTCCTTGAATACTGCCTTCTACCACTTGCCGGGCATACTTGACAAGCGGAGTTTCCTCTTTACGCCTGTCGGCAATGGATTGAGCCCGGTTATTAAAAATTTCTTCCATCATGCTCCGGTGGCTGCGGCCCGTTGGTCTAAAGGAGGCAACCCCATAACCCACCCCAAGAGTTCCTTGATAGCTATGAATTTTCACCTCAACATCAAGCTGGTCCAGAGTACCCATTAACATCATTACGCTTCGGAATCCGCATTCAGCGGCTTTTTCCAGCAGGACCGGATCGATACGAAACAGCTCCATGAATTCACTATTTTTGAGTATATCCATCAACTTTTGGTCGAACTCTGCTCCTCTAGGATCATAACCTGCCGGCGCTCCCGGCTTTAGACAATGGGAGAGATCTCCGCTGGCAATGATTGTTACCTTCCTTCCTAGCTCGGCCGCAGCCTCGGTAATCTTCGAACCAAAAAGATATAATTCTTCCAGCGGAAGATAACTCAAGGGGATGATTACCAGTCTCACTTTGCCCGCCCACTGTTCTGAGAAGTAGGATAAGGGCACCAGCACGCCATGATCAAGGGCGCCTTGAGGCCGGTACCGTCTGGCCATATTTTGATCCAATTCCAAAACAGGTAAGTTGGCTGTTTGACTGATATCAACTATTCTCCGGACCAGTTCCAAATCATTGGGCCATCCCCAAGTCCTAGGAAGTCCGAAGCGGCTTAAATCTCCCTTTAATTGTTCATCCCCATAAACCACGATGGCATCCGAAAAAACAGTCCCATGGGGAGTAAAAACCACCAATGTCTCAGGAGGATCTTGCGCCAGTAAATCATCGATTTCATTCATTGACCGGATTGTATCGGATACCTGCTCAAGATCGGAAGTGTTTCCGATACCCGGTACGATAATCGGAGGATGCGGCACCAAAACTCCTAGGTTAATCATTACCTCACTCCTTATTCCATTCCATTGGAATCTTTTCCGAACGTTTTGATTTAATCTTACCATAATTTATCGGATTCAGTCTCATTGAATTGGTATTCGCTAATATTTTATTTTCATCATTTTCCGGCTTCAAGCGCTCTCTCAACGTTAACCGCCTCTTTTACCCTTGGTTTATAGGCCATCTCCATAAGATAATATTCATTCTGGGTTAAAAGATCCCCTCTGGGCGCCATCTTAAGTGTAACCTCAAAATTACGATAACTCCAAACAATCGTCGCATAAACACCCATCCGGTTGACATCTTTTGCCGAAGCGGAGTCATAGTCCGTATGTCCCCAAAAAGGCCCAAGCTTCCAAGTAAAATTTGAGGTGTTCAGTTGTAACTCCATGCCGGTTTTAGTTTCGACTCTGCTCTTTAGATCGTTTTCGACTTTGTAATAAACCCCAGGTTCACTATAATCCTGAGAAGTGGAATAATAGTTTAAATCCCTGTAGGTAGTATTGAAGGTGACTTTTGCAGTTTGATTAAGGCTCCTTCCCATTTTAATCTGTAATTTATGACTGGAACGATACGGTTCATAGCCCCGTTCCCAAAACAATTTTCGATAATCCAATTCCCAATGCCATTTCGATTTACTTTTATATTTACCATCAAAGCTCCACTCTTTCTTCCAAAAATCCTTATAACCGGAAGTAATATAATCACCCGTATTTTCTTCATACCCAACCTTCAGTTCGATATTCCTACGCAGATACCAGGTTAAGGTCTCTGTCAATTGGTACTTCAATGATGTATATTGAGCATCTTCGTAATAGTCTTTGTCATTCCGTGTTAGATTCAATGTATATTTCCAGGTTTTTGGCTGCCAGTTCAACGCGAAGGATTGGTTATTCAAACGATAAGGACATCCCGTAGCCAATTCGGCTTCCCGTTCCTCATTTTGGTAGCCTATTTCCATCTGAACCGTCTTTAAGGGAAAAAACTTGTAATTTACTTTTTCATTATGGATTTTATACCTATCATTCCAATCAAATCCGGTTTTCACTACAAGAGTTTTAGATAGCTCCGGAAAAATAAACTTTAGATCCCATGAGGAATAAGTATCCTCAACCGGATTCAATAGGAGTTTACTCGTCAATCCTATCTTTAACCAATCCCAAGCTGCGCCGCCATTGAAACGGAGTATGGCGGGGGTTGGATCTCCTTCCGAATACTCTTGAGAGAGACTAACCCGATTAACACCCAGTTCAGATACTGCCCATGTCGCTGACGATGTCAAAGTGAAGAAAAATACTAAACTAAGCCCGGTTACCGCGGAAGTGATAACTTTCATGACGTTCTCCAAATATTTTGTATTTTATACAATTATTTGGATAATTAATTTATAAATCCTTTTGTTTAATAAAATTATTTTAATTTAAATTATATGAAAATAGAAGAAATCGAGGCACGATCGTTTTTCGCACCTCGATTTCATAGACCAACCAACTCATCGATAGTTCATTATATACAACAAAAAATGAAATATGCCAAGATTTTCTCTTTCTTGCGCCCCATATCATTTAACCAATGGAAGGAAGCCTTCATTACTCCGGCAATAGACTAACAACCAAGTCCCATACCTCATTGGCAGCATCGCAAATTAACTCCGAGTCGCTCTCGGCCAGCTGAGGGATATAAAAATAGTCCAATTCATCTCTGATTCTTTCGAATTCAGGTTCAATCTCACAACATTGCATAAAGAGTTGTTTTAATTCGCCGGCAGGCTCCTTTTCTTGGATAATCAAAAACGCTTTCAAAAGATTACTGACTCCAATCTTAAATTTCTTCAATCCCTCACCGGGTTCTTTGACAATCATCGCTTCTGCCTGTTCAAATAATTGATCGGCTTCTTCCAGCAAATCTTCCACTTCCATATCTTTAAGGGCCTCCTATTTTTAACTCTTCTTATTCCATTATTTCTGGGTCATCCATTATTTCCCTTTCTTATCTTACTAAATTTTCGCTTAAAAAATCCAACCCTTGGCCTCTTTATGTTTTAAGCTTTTTTCAATATTTTATCATAAATATATCCCCCCCAAAAAACTCATCCATAGGGCCCAAGAACTATGGCACTAAAGAAACGGCATCAAAAAAGGCTGTCCACTAAAAATTTCAGGACAGCCCGGTTCAATAAAATTGGCCTCTTATGCCGCTTTCAACTGCTCTCTTAACCAATTACCCGACACTTTTTCCTTCTGCAGCAAATCGATAACGATCTTATCAATAATCTGTCCGTGCTTTTTAAGAAGCTCCCGGACCCGTTCCTTTTGTTCATTAAGAATTTCGGTCATCACTTCAAAAATACGTTCTTTCCCCAAGCAATCTTCCTGAACGATACCAAGTCGTGATAATCCGGTGAGAATAATTTGCCTTGCAATATGAGTCGCCTGTTCAAAGTCATTGGAAGCTCCGGTGCTCCAATTACCATACATCAATTCCTCGGATAAGGCGCCACCTAAACAAATACAGATCTGATCTTCCAGATATTCTTTCGTATATAAATATTGTTCATGAAGCTGCGCTTGTCGCATAAATCCCAATGCTTTACCCCGTGGAACCACCGTCAGAGTGGCCACGGATTCAGGGCGAAGGAGTTCACTAATTAAAGCGTGGCCAACTTCATGGATGGCTACACGTTTCAATTCTCCGGTGTTCGGCTGGCGTTCAAGTTTTTCACCCATCATTACCTTGTCAATCGCCTCCCTAATATCATCCATGGCAATCTGGTGATGGTTTCGTCGGTAAGCCAAGATAGCCGCTTCATTCATTAACGATTCCAAATGGGCTCCGGAAAATCCAAACGTATCTTTAGCGACTTCTTCTAGACTGACTTCTGCAGCCAGCGGTTTCCCCTTGGCATGAATATTCAAAATGTGAATACGTCCTTCTTTATCGGGTAAATCCACCTTTACCTGCCGGTCAAACCTTCCAGGACGCAAAATAGCCGTATCTAATAAATCAGCCCGGTTGGTAGCTGCAATTAAAACAATTCTTACTGACTCATTGGGTTTTAAACCATCCATTTCCACCAACAACTGATTTAACGTTTGGTCGTATTCCAAATGGGAACTGTGATTACCTCTTTTACCGGCAATGACCTCGATCTCGTCAATAAAAATAATTGCGCTTTTCTTGCCGGTTTTTTGGGCTAGTTGTCTTGCTTTATTAAAAAGTTGTCTGACCCGTTGAGCTCCCACACCGGCATACATTTCAACAAAACCGGAACCGTCCAAGGCAACAAACGCCGAATCGGTGTAACTGGCTGCCGCCTTTGCCATCAAAGTTTTTCCCGTTCCGGGAGGGCCTGTGAGTAAAATACCTTTTAAAGGACGAATCCCTAATTTATTGAGTTCCTCCTGGTCGCCACGGACAAAATCCAAGGCCTCCAGCAGCTCTCTTTTTGCAACCTGCTGGCCGCCAATATCATCAAAACTAACCGGAAATGATTTATGACTTACATTGCCGCCAACCATCTCCGGACTTTTACCGGCCATCCTTCCCTGAGTAAAGAAGTATAGAGCAGCAAAAGCAACTCCAATTAATAATAATGGCGTTAAATCAATCCCCCGCCAAAATAAAAATACCAAGACACCCACACCAGCCCCAATAAGATATTCTAAATACTTCCTCATGTTCGTTCACCCCCGTTGATGTCACCTTTATCCGGTTGCAAATGATTGGGCAGCACTTCGTACAGATAATTCCGCCCTTTTTCAAGCTGTAAATACATGCTGTTCTGGCTGAAATACGCTTTCGCTTTTACACCCGGGCAAGATTCCAAAGCCGTTTTTAATTGAATGTAATGGCCCGATACAACAGCCTCTTCAAGATAGAATGATAGTTGGTAGCGGAGGCTTTCTAACTCATGGTTTCGCCGATCAATGATTTTAAAGCTTTTTATCGGCTGGTTGTAATAACTAGCGACCTTTTGTTTTACATAATCCAATACCTTTTGCAAATCATCGACTTTCTGTAACTTTACCGTTACAGCAAGCCCATCTTTCTCCTCTTTGACCTTATAATCGCGGATTGCTTTCTGTTGCTGCAAATCTTTTTCCAGCGGATTCTCCACTTTTAATTTGGCTGTTAAGGCTTGCCCACCAAAAAGCATCCCGATCGTAGCTAAAAAAGCCAGCACAATCAGACCCATTTGCAAATCTTTAATCCGTTTCAAAACTATATTCCCCCTAACTTTTAAATGCTTAAAGATCCCACTCTATTATGATTGTTCTCAATAAACTTTTTTTAAACCAAGCTCGAAAGCGGAACCACGAATCGGCCTTTATCCTCCAACCGGGAACCAGTGCATGTTCGGAATCAATGCCCACTAAGCCGGATAGCTATCTTTCCGGATCAATAGGACCAAATGCTAGTTTACATAAAAATTTTATCATAATGTATACGATCATAACAGAGGCGATTGATGGATCTCCTTACATTAACTTGAGGTAGACATGAATTTGATTGAGGATTTGACGAATCGGATAAAAAATGTTATCCCCGACCTTAGGGAGGAGTCCAATTGGGGACGTAATTTTTCCATAAAAAAGAGCCCTCAAGCAGCTCTATTTTAAAGCTAAGCATAAGGGGCTCTCTTGGGATTGTTTATGATTCTAAACTCTGATATACCTTCTCTGCCTCGTTACCTTCCAAAGTCTCCCGAATAAAAGTCTGAGTATATTCTTCCTCAATTAAATTAATTCGAACGGATTCATCCAACTTTTGCCCGGAAGAATCAAAATAGATCCGAATTTCAGGCCGGAAAGGCGCCCCATGATTAATTCCAATAACCTTGGCGATTTCTCCAGTGTTGAGGCGGACATAACTGCCGATTGGATAGATTGCCATGCTGGCAATGAAGGCTTTTAATATTTTAATTTCAAACAGATGAGAATCGCCGAGTAAAATTTTGAGGGCTTCATAAGGAGTAAAACGTTTGCGGTGTTTCCGGGGAGAGATGCAAGCATCATAAACATCAGCTACAGCAATAATTTTACCATATTGGCCCATTTCCGCTCCTTTAAGGCCGTTGGGATATCCGCTGCCGTTGATTCGTTCATGGTGTTGCCGGATCCCTTGCAAAACTTCAGGAGAAAAATCATTTCCCGAAAGCAATTCAACTCCATAATCAGGATGTTTCCGGACCTCCTGCCACTGCTCCGCCGTCAATTTATTTTCCTGATTGTATATGGACGGGTCGATTTGGATCATCCCAAAGTCATGAAGCAGCGCAGCCATTCCCAATTCCTTTAACTCATCCGAAGACATCTTTAATTCTCTACCGATTATAACCGATAGGACACAAACGTTAACGACATGAGAAAACAAATAAAGATCATAAGTCTTCAAATGACTTAAATTCAGCAATAAGTTGCTGTTTAAATCAATTTGGCTTTCAATATCCCCCACCATTCCCCGCAATACAAACGGGTCCGCTTCTTTCACACTGTCTGCGCGCATCAGATTTTGGGTAATTCCTACCATCCGGTCATGAGCTGCAGCAATCTTAGGAGCAATTAACGCCTCTTGTTGCTCTTTGAAACTGGGCTGAGGATCTTCCACTACGACATCGGAAAAACCCCAATATTTTAGTTTGGTAATGAGTTCAGCGGTTAATACAGTCCCTTGATTCAGCACCAAAATTCCATTGTCTTGAAAAACATCTTTTGCAATAACGATGCCCGGTACCAAAGCGGAAACTTTAACAGGTTTCATGATGAACAGCTCCCCGACTACTGATCTGCTTCTCGTAATGCAACATAAATCGTAATTTCACCGAGATCCGTCTGTACAGGAATTACTAAAATTTGCAAATCTTTTATGGATACCTTGACTTCTCGGCCCATAAATAAAGACGGGGGAGTAATGTTACAACAGAAACCATTATTACCCAGTTCAGTCGCAGCATTTCCGGTAATAATATTACCTAACTCACTAATCGCGCTTTTGCCTATTTCATCAAAATCATCAACCGGCATTCCCATCAACATTGTGGAAGCAAGTTTCTGAGCAGTTTCCGTCGTCATACAATAAATAACCTGCCCCAAAATATCACCGGTGACTCCAATCACAGTATTAACATCTTTGCCTTCAATGGGAGAAGCTGTCAAACTTAACTTTCCTTTACTGACCTTGGTTTTACCAACCTTTTCCAGTACCATAAAAGCGGCCGAAACAAATGGATTAATAAATTCAACTTTCATTTGGCACCTCCTGGCCTAAAAGAATAATGAATCCTAATAGTAAACATTTTATTAATTTCGGCATACTTGTAATGTTTTCCTGCTAATCGAAACGAAAGACCTAAAAAAAATAAATCCTCGAAAAAGGATTTATTTATATAATAATCATAAGTTAAACGATAACGAAAATGATCCGTAATAATTTTTCTATTTATGCGAATTTGTTGAGGGTATAACCATAAAATTTTACACGGTTTGGAAGGAAATATGATCTTGTTCAACTTTGGTCCGAATTGTTTTCCCCGGCTCCAGATTTCCTTTTAATATTTCTTCCGATAAGGGATTTTCAATCAGCCTTTGAACGGCCCGGCGTAAAGGTCGGGCTCCAAACACCGGATCATACCCTTCTTGTACCAAAATATCCTTTGCTTCATTGGTGACTTCTAAGCCAAGCCCTTTTTCATTTAATTGTTTAGTCACCGGCAAAATCATCAAATCAACAATTTGTTTGATTTGATCCCGGGTCAAAGCATGAAAAACAATTACCTCATCCACCCGGTTTAAAAACTCCGGCCGGAAGGTCTTTTTCAATTCATCAAGCACTTTTTCTTTCATCTTCCGGTAATTGTCTTCTTCCTCATCCTGGGACACTTGAAAACCGATTGTTCCTTGATGATCGATCAGATTCGCCCCGACATTGGAGGTCATGACTACGACCGTATTCCGAAAATCCACCGTCCGACCGTGGGAATCCGTCAGACGCCCGTCCTCTAATACTTGAAGTAAAATATTAAACACTTCCGGATGGGCTTTTTCGATTTCATCTAGTAAAATGACTGAATAAGGTTTACGGCGGACCCGCTCCGTCAATTGGCCTCCCTCTTCAAAACCGACATAACCCGGAGGAGAGCCGACCAGCCTGGAGACAGTATGCCGCTCCATATACTCCGACATATCGATCCGGATGACCGAATTTTCATCTCCAAACATCGCTTCCGCTACTGCTCTTGCCAATTCGGTTTTACCGACTCCAGTCGGCCCTAAGAAGATAAAAGAACCGATCGGGCGTTTTGGGTCTTTCAATCCGGCCCTGGCCCGGCGAATCGCTTTTGAGATCACCTCAATAGCTTCATTTTGTCCAATAACCCGCTCATGCAAAATCTCTTCCATTTTCAGCAAACGTTCAGTTTCGGCTTGTTCCAGTTTCGATACCGGGATTCCGGTCCAACTAGCCACGACTTCCGCAATATCCTCCTCGGATACAACCGGTTCATTCATCCCGCGTTTGTTCTTCCACTCATTGCGTAAATTATCCAACTGTTGACGGAGTTTTTGTTCTTTATCCCGCAAATCGGCGGCTTTTTCAAACTCCTCATTTTTGATGGCCGCTTCTTTTTCTTGTTGAAGGACTCCTACTTGGTCTTCCAGTTTCTTTAGATCCGGAGGCGTAATCGTTGTTTTAAGGCGGACTTTGGAAGCAGCCTCATCAATAAGATCAATGGCTTTATCCGGGAGAAACCGATCGGTGATATAACGATCCGATAAATTTACCGCCGCCGTAATCGCAACATCAGAAATTTTAACCCGGTGGTGCGCTTCATACCGATCACGCAATCCGTTAAGAATTTGCACAGCTTCCTCTTTTGACGGCTCTCCGATCTTAATCGGCTGGAACCTCCGTTCTAAAGCCGCATCCTTTTCAACATGTTTCCGGTACTCATCAAGAGTTGTGGCGCCAATGCATTGCAGCTCGCCACGGGCTAGCGCCGGCTTAAGAATATTGGCTGCATCGATAGCGCCTTCGGCCGCTCCCGCTCCAATCAGCGTATGCATCTCATCGATAAACAGGACAACATCACCGGCATTACGGATTTCCTCCATCACCTTTTTCATTCTCTCTTCAAACTCGCCACGGTACTTGGAACCGGCGACCATGGAACCCATGTCGAGTGTAATCACCCTTTTATTTTGAAGGACTTCCGGTACGGTACCGTTAACAATCTTTTGAGCCAACCCTTCAGCGATCGCGGTCTTTCCGACTCCGGGTTCACCGATTAAAACCGGATTGTTCTTGGTGCGTCTTGATAAAACCTGAATTACCCGTTCAATTTCATTTTCACGGCCAATGACCGGATCAAGTTTACCGATTTTAGCCAGATCGGTTAAATCCCTGCCAAATTGATTTAAAGTTGGTGTTTTATTGGAACCCCGGGGGACCCCAGGCTGTTCCGAATAGCCACCGGTATTACCTCCCAGTAAAGCGATGACTTCTTTACGAACCCGATCCAAATCGGCACCCAGATTTTTTAATACCTGAGCCGCTACTCCCTCACCTTCCCGAATCAAACCCAATAAAATATGCTCAGTACCGACATAATTGTGTCCTAACTGCCGTCCTTCATCCACCGCCAACTCCAATACTCTTTTAGCTCTAGGTGTAAAAGGAATTTCTCCAAAGGGATTCGTCTCTCCACTCCCGATGATTTTCTCCACTTCATCGCGAATCTTATCCAATCGAATATCCAGAGATTCCAAGGCTTTTGCAGCTACTCCTTCACCTTCCGATAGCAAGCCCAGCAATAAATGCTCGGTACCAACCACATTATGGCCCAACCGGGCTGCCTCTTGCTGCGCCAAATATACCACTTTCCTCGCTCTTTCCGTAAATCTTTCAAACATTTCATTCACACCCCTTCGACTTCGCCTTCGCTTACTTTCAGTTTTTCCCGTACTATCTTTGCTCGATGAAAATCCCTTTCAGCCGAAGACAGTTCTTTACCGACAATTCTCTGCAGTATGGAAGCGCGAATCGTAAATAATAATTCTCTTACGATTAGTTTGTCGACTTTTGGTATTATACCCAGTTCGGCACCGAGTTTGACATCAGACAATAATTTTAAGGCTTCCTGAGAGGTAAGCATCCTCGCTTGAGTCAAAATTCCATAAGAGCGGCACACCCGGTCTTCCAACTGAACTTTGGAATCTTTTAAAAGTGTTTCCCGGATCGCTCTTTCCCGCTCAATTACTTGACGGCATACACTTTTTAAATTGCTGTTCAAATCCGATTCGCTCCGGCCCAAGGTAACCGAATTGGAGACTTGGTAAATATCTCCAATCGATTCAGTCCCTTCCCCATATAAACCCCGGATGCTAATCCCAATATGCGTTAATGCCGATAAAACTTTTTTAACTTGATCAACAATTGCCAAAGCCGGCAAATGAAGCATTAAGGATGCCCTCAAGCCAGTCCCGGCATTCGTCGGGCAGGCGGTAAGATATCCATAGTTTTCATCAAAACATAAATCCAAATTTTCCTCCAAATAATCATCCATTTGATTGGCAATATTGAAGGCCCCGTCCAAAGAAAATCCCGGCGTAATGGCTTGAATCCGCAAATGATCTTCTTCATTGACCATCACACTGATGGATTGATTCTGGTTAACAAGTAACATCCGTAGATGAGGTTTTTCAATAAACTGCGGACTGCATAAATGTTTTTCAACCAAAATCGCCCGGTCATTCGAGGTTAGCGTCTCTACTTTAATGACAGCCAATGGTTCAATCGAAGGTTTCTCCTTCATCACTCTGCTGATTTCATCATTGATGGAACTTAATTGCGTTTCGTTGGCATAACTGGGAAAGGGAACCCCTTTTATATTACGGGCCAATCTTATCCGGCTGCTGATGGCTACATCGCCGGCTTCTCCTTCAGACTTTGTCCAGGATGGAAAAAAATCCCCTCCATTATCTTGAGTGTTCATCTTTTAACCCCCTATAGTTCAGCTTCCAAGCGACGGATTTCATCTCTTAAAAAGGCTGCTTTCTCATAGTCCTCCCGGCCAATCGATTGTTGCAGTTCGGTGCGAAGATCGCTAATTTCCTTTCGTACTCTTACTTTCCCCCCGCTACGTTTGGGAACTTTTCCAGTATGTTGAACGCTGCCATGTAACTTCTTCAGCAATGGCTCTAGCCCCGTCTGAAAATACTGATAACAATCGCCACACCCCAATAATCCGCTGCTCATGAAATCAGAGAAAGTCAAACCACAGTTCTTACAACTTATTTCTTGGTTGGTGTTGGGTTGTTGATAAAGATTCAAATCGCCTTCAAGCAACCCGACAATAAAGTTTTGAAAATTAAAACTGGGCTCGAAAATAATTCCCAATTCATTTCCTACATTTTTGGCGCAAACCTCACATAAGTGAAGTTCAGTTTTTTCGTGGTTCATAATTTTAGTTAAATGAACCGTAGCCGGTCTTTCACCGCAGTTTTGGCACAACATACAATCAATCACCTCATTCTTGGGTCTTTTCTTTTTATTTGAAAGAATGACTAAATATTTTATGCTTCAGTTCTACTACCCAATACCATTAACAACGCCTTCAAAAATTTGGCTCTCAAGAAATCGCCTTGTGAGGCTTCAACGCCAGAAAAATCATCAATCATCACTCGTAAAATCAAACGAGCCGAATCCGCCTCAATCATATTATTTTCTACCAATCTTTCCATCAACTGCTCCGAATCGCTCTCACTCAACTCATCAGGAATAATTTCATTGATTAAATCCGGATAACTTGCACTCCGCCAAGTCACCGGAATAATTCGGATATAACCGCCGCCGCCTCTTTTGCTCTCAACAATATAACCATGTTCGAGATTAAAGCGGGTCTCCAAAACATAATTAATCTGCGAAGGAGCACAACGGAACATTTTTGCCAACTCCCTCCGTTGCAACTCAATCACTTTGTTTTGAATTAAAATTCCCCGTAGATATTGTTCAATAAAATCAGCTAGGCTTCCCATTTCAATTACCTCTGACCTTCTTTGACCTTATTGTAACGAAATTTTTTTTAAAAAACAAGGGAAGGCTTTAAATCTTCCTTCCCAAAAATCAGCCATTTTTATCCTTTTCTTATTAATATCACTCTCAATCGCAATTTTTCTCTAAAATTTGTAAGATTCCTCTATATATCGATAAGGGTTTACTTTGACCCCGTTTCTTTCAACCTCAAAATGCAAGTGACTACCATAAGCACGGCCTGTTGCGCCAACTTTGCCAATTACCTCTCCTCGCAATACCGGGCTATATTTACGGACAGATATCTTCGATAAATGTCCATAATAGGTTTTGAGTATTCCATGATCAATTATGACCAATAATCCATAACTATCCATCCAACCGGCATATACGATTCTTCCATTTTCCGCCGCTTTGACCGGCGTGCCAAAAGGTGCTGCCAAATCGACCCCATAATGCATCCGACCCCACCGGTTTCCAAACCGCGAAGTCAAAAAGCCCCTCAATGGCCTCATAAGACAAATTGGCATTTTTTGACTGCCTTTTTCTTTGGTGGGTATTTTCGGCAAATATATCATGTCACCTGATTTTAACGACCCGAATTGAGGGTTAAGTCTCCAAAACTGCCAATCTGTTAAATGATAGTCTTGAAGAAGCGTTTCCATAGAATCCTCCTTTCTCAGCCGATATCTTTGAAAAATTGGTTGACTCTTGTCAGGAGGTGGCAGGTAAAGAATTTGACCTGCGAACAACTTGTGAGGATTGGAGATTTTGTTAATCTGTTGAATAGAATTAATCGATGTGAAGCTATAACGACTGATCCCGGAAAGGACATCACCTTTTTTAACCACATATTTTTGTAATTTCACATCCAGTAAAGCTTTTCTTGCGAAGTCCTCTCCAATAACAAAAAAATTTTGAGACATCTCTACCCGATAGTGATGATGAAATCCATCATTCGGTTCTGCATAGACCAAGGAAAAACCGGAAAAGCTTAATACTCCGAGAAAAATAAAACCCAGTAAAAAAATCATGTGCAACTTCTTGCCTACTGGCTTCAATAATGGCTGCTCCTTTCGAAAAAAAATCCTTCAAGTATTATTTCCATACTTGAAGGATATGATTCCTAAGTTGGGGAGATCCATTTACCCAATGGCTTTATGAAAACTAGTAAAACGTTCTCTAAATAACTACCCAATGATTGTGAACGTTTTACTTAAGTAGAGCGTATCTTCCCCATTTCTGATTTCCATTTACTTACATACGCTCTACTAGTACTCACTATTTCGCTTTTTTAAGACATTTTCGGCAAATGTTGAATTCATGATCATTTCCCGGAATTCCGTATTAGACTTTGAGTTACTTAAACGATCAAGCAGCAGCTCCATTGTTTCGGCCGGTCCCAAGGAACCCAGCACTTTCCGTAAGACCCAGGTGCATTCGAGTTCCTCCGGTTTGAGCAGCAATTCTTCCTTACGTGTTCCGGATTTAATAATATCGATGGCCGGGAAGATTCTTCGGTCTGCCAATTTACGATCTAAATGAAGCTCCATATTTCCGGTTCCCTTAAATTCTTCAAAGATTACTTCATCCATCCTCGAACCGGTTTCTACCAACGCAGTGGCCATTATGGTAAGACTTCCACCCTCTTCCATCTTTCTAGCCGCTCCAAAAAAGCGCTTGGGCTTATGAAGCGCATTGGGATCAACGCCGCCGGAAAGGGTCCGGCCACTGGGAGGCTCCACCAAATTGTAAGCTCTAGCCAGACGGGTAATGGAATCCAATAAAATTACAACATCCCGGCCAACTTCAACCATACGCTTGGCCCTTTCTAAAACAAGCTCAGCAACACGGACATGGTTCTCCGCAGGAAGGTCAAAAGTTGAGCTTACGACTTCTCCTCTGACCGAACGCGACATATCCGTTACTTCTTCTGGACGCTCATCAATTAATAAAACAAGGAGAATAATTTCGGGATGGTTTTCGGTAATACTGTTGGCGATTTTTTTCAGTAAAGTGGTTTTCCCGGCTTTCGGAGGAGCTACGATCATGCCGCGTTGGCCTTTACCAATAGGAGCCATTACATCAACAAGCCTCATGGCGGTTTCTTTGGGCTGAGTTTCCAATCGGACTCGTTCAAAAGGATAAACCGGCGTAAATTCTTCAAAATGATTCCGGGTTCGCAGGGAGTCCGGATCGACAAAATTAACAGCCTGAACTTTCAGTAGTGCGAAATAGCGCTCATTGTCTTTCGGGGGACGTACCTGTCCTGAAACCAAATCCCCTGTACGCAGGTTAAAACGCCGGATTTGCGAGGCTGAAACGTATATATCTTCGGGGCCCGGGCTGTAACCTTCTACTCTTAAAAAGCCAAATCCAT
This sequence comes from Bacillota bacterium, assembly GCA_023392595.1. GTDB lineage: Bacteria > Bacillota > UBA4882 > UBA8346 > UBA8346 > UBA8346. Next base: position 41,556 of record JAEVYU010000041.1, read on the forward strand.
CGGGAAGAATTTCCAAAATCCCTTGGGAAAATATCAATCCTTCTTTAACTGCCAATACTTTGAGTAATTCAAAAATGAGTTCCCTTTTCCGAAATTTTGAATAATTTTCGATGGACATTTCTCGGGCCATTTCTTGAAGTTCCTGCAAAGTTTTTGATTCAAGTTCCGCCAATTGCATCGATTTTTTCCTCCTTGGTATCTATAATCATCAGGATTTATTCGTATTGTTATAACAGTGGATCGAACAGTAGTATTCAGTTTGATTGTTGAGGAATTAAGCATTTTGTCGAAATTAATTCTCACATATGGACAAAAAAGAAATCCTACGAATATATTTTATTCGTTTTTATATTTTCTAACACATGGATTCTCAAAGGATAGTATAGATGGCGCATGCGTCGGTATAGAAAGTAAAGTGGATTTGCTTTAGGGTTTTAAATTAGGATGGACCTTACTAGCATCAAAACTGGTAAAACCCTTTTCCGCTAATGCGATTGAATTTACTTCTTTTACAATTCTTAAATCTTCAATTGTTTCTGCATAAATAATATGGAGACTGTGACAAATCGGACAATGCAGCTCCAGCTTTTCCGGAAATACATCAATTTCAATTTGATGATTTCCGCATTGACAAAACATTTGATTCTGTTCAGCAATGTGATGAAGATGTTTCAGTACTTCGAACATGACCTGGGGATTGCTGAAATAATCGTCAAAGCCGATATTGTTCATGATGCTTCCAATATCATCCTGCTTTTGTTTTATGATCTTGGCAAGTGAAGCCTCATCCCCTATATATCCCAGTTCCTGTCCCGTCTCAATACACCGAATTACCACTATCGGTTGTTCCCATATTTCCTGGCGGGTAAGCTTGATAATATGTATCTCTTCACAGAGCAAACAAGAGATTTGCAAATAATAATCTTTAAAGTTCTTGGTATTGATAGTTAATTTATTAAACCCGCATTTACAAATGACTTTCAAAGGTTTATTTTTTGTGATATTAAAAAAGGAAATCGTATGATTTTCTAATCTTCCACAGAGCGGACATCGCAAAGCCAGACTTCGTTGGGTAGATACTATCATACCGACCGCCTCCATTCCGATTCATATTAAGTTTCGGCGTAGTTTAAATGAATTCCTCCTTTTTTTGGCACTTATACCAAGGAAAAAATCCCCATGTTCCGCCAATGGAAACTACTCATTAAGAAGATTGACAATCCGGCCATAAATCTCTGTTAAACTTTCGACATAATCGGCGCCACCCAATTCTACGGCAGCTCTGGGCATTCCATAGACAACACAGCTGGCTTCGTCTTGAGCAATGGTCCGGGCTCCTAATTGGTGCAAATGCTGCATACCCGTACCCCCATCGACTCCCATACCGGTCAACAGCACAGCCAAAACCTTACTACCGCTCACTTCAGCTATTGACTCAAAAAGATAGTTCACTGAGGGCTTCAGGATTAGCTTTGGTTCTTCTGAAACTTCCACCACCAATCGTTCGCCTTCCCTGCGTAATTTAGTCTGGTAGCCGGCAGGGGCAATTAAAACCCGCCCGGGTTTCATCTCATCCCCGGTCTTTGCTTCAACAACCTCTAATTTACAATATGTATCCAGCCTTTTGGCAAAGAATCCCGTAAAACCCTTGGGCATGTGTTGTGCAATAATAACACCCAGGGGAAAATCTTCAGGAAATTGGGTTAGCAAATAATAAAGAGCTTTAGGTCCCCCAGTTGAAGCTCCAATCGCCAAAAGATCATACTTTAGCCCCTTATTCGCTTCAATCGATTGTTGTGCAAGAGAAGGTGTCAGGGGTGATTGAGATACTATTTTTGCCAAATGAACTTCCGAAGCTGTTCTGATTTTTTGGATCAGATCAATCGCTACATTATCTAAAGATGCAGCATCGGGCTCCGGAGCATTCGGTTTGGTAACAAAGTCAATAGCCCCCATTTCCAGGGCTTTAAGAGTATATTCCGCCCCTTCGGTTGTTAAATAACTTACCATAATGACTGGGGTAGGCGATTGCTCCATGATTCCGGCTAAGCAATCCAAACCATTCATCTTTGGCATTTCGATGTCGAGTGTAATCACATCGGGTTTCAAAATTTTGATTTTCGAAAGTGCATCTTCCCCATCATTGGCCGTACCAACAACCGTTATATCCGCTTCCTTATTCAATATATCGGATAACACCTGTCGTATCAAAGCGGAATCATCAACCACCAGAACTCGAATTGGCAATTTTGCCACCCTTTCTTGATCAACCAGTAATATAAACTTAAGGTAAGTTCAACATGAAAGCTTTATTTCCTGCTATTTTAATCCCTGGTTAAAACATGTTTACAAGCCTGTTATCTATGGGGCATCCCGGACTGAATTTTCGCTCTCTTCGAAACGGCTTTTCCATCCATCAATCCTGGGTAAGGTCCAAAATTGCCAGGATCTTAACAGTGATTGGGGACTGCTAATCCGGCAGATAAACCGCCCGGATTTGACCAATCCTGTCATAAACTATAAAAACCAATTGCCCATCATGGAGCCACCCTCCCCGGGGAAGCCTTGCGTCTTTTCTGACAGGTTTACAAAATAGTCGTTTCTTCTCAACGGGATGAATTTGTAAATTCAATTGCCCTGCATGGTAAAACCATCCCCGGATAATACCCTCTTCTCCTTGATAAGAGCCGTCAATCATCAAAACCAGGCCCTTATTATCCAGCGACAAGGTTGCTTCGAAAAAAGCCTCTGAAGTAATGGGAATCAAACTTTTCCAGGTAGCCGGCACTCCATTGCAAATGATTTTGGTCCCGGATGATAGTGGATAAACATTTACCAATCCATCATGGATGATTCGAACGGTATCGGAAGTAATCGATTCAATCTCCCCGGTAATCTCGGGAATTTCCGGCGAATGCGAAGGCGTCTCCCCAAATGCAACGAAATAAGAGTTTAAGGCTATCCATAGGATTATCACGCTCATGAAAAACGGCTTTTTGCCCAAAATGCCATCCCCTTCAATACATTATTGGCATCTTGGTTATGGTCCATACCACTTTATTTGATAGCTAATCTTCATAAGCCTCTTAAATATTCAGGCCTCAAAATCATCTTCCCTTTCATCGCCATTTCAATTGTTGATAATAACCGCCCTTTATCGGCAGGCAACCTTCCCTCCAAAGGCAAAAGATTGGATGCATGGTCCGCCCGAAAAACAGTTGCTTTTAAGTCCAACCCGGCAATCATGTCATAGGTTTCCTGCAACAATTCTGGAGGGCTCAATTCTTCAAAATTACCCTTCTGCGCCCGGTCGTAAGCTTCCGTACCGGGAATCAGCATCAAGGAAAGAAAGGAAAGATAATGGGGCTGCATTAAATTTAAGGCATGGATTGTCTCTTTTACATGAGCCTTCGATTTGCTACATCCTCCCAGTCCAAGCAGTACCATAACCGAAGATTTTATGCCGGACTCCGCCCCTTTATGAACCGCTTCAATCATTTCGTTGACGCTGGATCGCTTTTTACAATCATTTAAAATGGATTGACTCCCGCTTTCTAAACCGATATAAATTAATCGCAGGCGGTTCTCAGCTAATTCCCCTAATTCTGTTCCGGTTCGTTTTACAATATTGTCGCCATTGGCATAACTGGCGATTCGCGTCATCTTCGGAAATAAAGTATTGATTTTTTTTAATACCGGCACCAGCTTTGCGTTGGGAATCACCAAAGCGTCGCCATCCATTAAAAAGGCCCGCCTTTTTAACGGTTCCAACGCCGCCCCCGTTTCAATATCCTGATATATTTCCCGCTCACTTTTTATTCGAAATGGTTTTCCTTTATAGACTCCGCAAAAAGTGCATAAATTGGACGAACAACCGCTGGTCACTTGTAACAAAAAACTATTAGCCTCTGCCGGTGGCCGAATCGCAGGTTCAATGATGGGCATAACTTTACTCCTTTGTTTGTTTTGGCCTTCATGCAAGAGACCGTTCATTTGGTTTTCCGCTTGAAGATAAAATTTTCGATTTCCCTTCTGCTTTTGGCGTTTAAAACATCCGCTGCGGTTAACCAACCCTTCCGCGCCACCATGAGCCCACTCTGTACTAATTTCAATTCCTGGCTGTTGTGGGCATCCGGATTGACGGCTATCAATACCCCAAGCTCCCTGGCCTTCCTGCACCAGCGCCAGTCCAAATCTAACCGATAGGGGTTGGCATTGAACTCTAAAACGATACTCCCTCGGGCTGCCTTCTGGATCAAAGCCTCCAAATCCACTTCATAACCTGGCCTCTCTCCAAGAATCCGTCCGGTCGGATGTCCAAGCATGGTCAAGTAGGGATTATCCATCGCTTTCATAAACCGCTTGGTCATTTCGGTTTTATTCATCCGGAAATTGGAATGAACCGAACCGATGACAAAGTCAAATTGGCTCAAAATTTCCGGCTCATAATCCAATTCTCCCGAAGGCAATATATCCGCTTCGATGCCTTTGAATATTTTACATTGGGGGAACTCCTGCTCCAGGCTATCAATCTCCGTCCATTGTTTCTGCAAAGTTTCCCACGAGAGGCCGTGGGCATATACGGCACTCCGGCTGTGATCCGTAATTCCGAGATATTCAAATCCTTCTCTCACGGCTTCCGCAACCATTTCCCGCAGTGTACTCCGGCCGTCGCTATAAGTCGTATGAACATGAAAAACGCCGCGTATATCTTCGGGTTTTACTAAAACCGGCAGGGTTCCCGCATCCGCCGCTTCCAGCTCGCCGAGATCTTCTCTAAGCTCAGGAGGTATATATTTCAGCCCGAATGTTTCATAAATAGCGTTCTCATCCAAACAATACGCGGCCTGCGTCCCCCCATTCTTAAAAAGGCCATATTCATTCACTTTATATCCTAATTCTTTGGCCATGTGGCGTAATTTGGTGTTGTGTTCCTTGCTTCCCGTGAAGTGCTGGAGCGCATGGGGGAATTCTTCGGGTTTTACAATACGGAGATCAGCAGCTATCCCTGATTTTAAGATGACCGATATTTTCGTACTGCCGCTGGAAGTGACCTTATCAATCACCGGCAATGCCGTAAAATAGTTGGCTACCTCAGCCGGCTCCGTGCTGGCCACCACAAAATCCAAATCATGGACCATTTCCTTAAAACGCCGGATACTTCCGGCCAGTTCAATCTTTTGAACGGGCCTGCACCCGGCTAAATGATCCCTGATATCAAAAGCCAACGGCAAAGCGTCGATCGATAAAAAATCGTTACGGTGTTCTTCGATAAACTGAATTCCGGCGCAAATCTTCTCCTGTGTCTTTACCCCGAAACCCTGCAAAGCCGCTAACTGATTATTGTAACAGGCCTCTTTGAGCTGGGCAATGCTTGCGATGCCGAGTTCTTGATAAATCTGATTGATCTTTTTGGGACCCAGTCCCGGTATCCTCAGCAATTCCAGAAAGCCTTCGGGGATAGAGGCTTTAAGATTTTCATAATCATCTATCGTACCGGTTTGGGCCCATTCATTGATCTTTTTAACCAGGGCATCCCCAAAGCCGGAAATTTGGCACAGTCTTTGCTCTTGAATTAAGACCTCCAAATCCTCATTATTCAGATTTTCCAAAATCCGGGCCGCGTTGTAATAAGCCCTGCTTTTAAAGGGATTTTCACCTTTTAATTCAAGGAGCAGGCCGAGTTCATTCATCATCTGAATTAAAGCACTTTTATCCAATGGATTCACCTGACTCCTATTTTCCCCAAAGCCTCAAAATATCCTCCCGAATGAACAAATATTCATATTCCGATCCTTTTGCCCAATCATCCAATCATTTTTTCCCTTCAACCAATTGTCCGGATCACTTTTTCAATTCTCTTTTCCATTCATCCGCTCTCCATTCACAAATAAGTCACAATCGTAACGGTGATTCCCTTCCCGTTCCAAGAAGGGTTATTTCTGGTGCCCCGAAAATTTGTTTTTAAACCATCCCATTCCCATTGCCCATTTGAAACATGCATCCATTTGTACCCAACATTCAATACAGTCTTTTCCCCGATTAAGCAGCTTATTTTGGGCCCAACCCGCCACATAAAATCATAGAAATCGCCATGGGTTGGAAAATCCTTGTTCCAAATGAGCACCGCTCCACTCATATCCAGAGAAAGCTCAATGACATCCCCTCCGCTATACCCCAAAAAATTCAAGCCTAATAACCGAAGCCGAATCATACCCGTTGGACCAATGCCCCAAGCATTGCATTCACTTTCCACACCACGGTTTTCCATGGTTCCCCATGCCCGGGTGAGAGTCCATCCGCTATGAACCGATATAAAGTAGTCGGAATAATTTACTTTTTGTAAATTAAGCGATATGGTATTCATATCAGGAGAGCCTTGTTCTTTATGAAAAGGTCCGAAATATTCCATTTCCATCTCGGATTGGGTATCTTGTTTTTCCAGATAACCAAATGCATTTGTCGTACCCATGATTAGTAAAATTGTTGCGATGAAAAGAAGAAGACTAAATTTTCTCATGATTACCTCGCCCTTGTGAAGTTTTTAAAGTAACAAACCCTACATAAACAAATCAATATTAAGAACTCTGGCTTTTGGAGTATCCTGTGTAATGAGTATTGCATATTTTATATCAACAACCCCGACATCCCCATCATGAACACAGGCATCCATAAATGTATTTTTAAATTTATTCCATAACCCCAATATTTAAAATAAATAAACCACTCCCAAATTTAATCCGTTACCACTGGCCTTCAAGCTGATGTCATTATCCTTGATTTTTATTCTTGCCCAATTATACCCAAACGAGAAACCCATATTGGGGGTACAGAGGGTATTCAATCTTATTTTAGCCGCCCTGTATCCGGAATCAAAAATTTTGCCACCAAGGCCAGTGATAGAAAAATCAATACTACAATCGAGGTAAGATCTTTCATCCATTATGTACCGGGTTTCGATTCCCAGTAATGTCGTACCAAAGTCATTATCAATTCCCGACGAGTCCATACTCAAGCCCATAACTGAAAAGTTACCGTACAACGTTAATAAATCTTCTTCTTCCAAAACAATCCCATTTTTAACCATGATCCCTTTGGCTGAAATATCTTGGATGGGATCAAACCATTCAATATTTAATTTGTTGCGATTTATTTCGCTTATGTGTTCAAAACCCACCGGATACCAGTTGAAGTCATCTTGAGAAAGTTCTGAAATATACCAAAAATGATGGATATTGCCATTAAGATAAAAACTGTTGTAAGTTGCAAAAACGTCTGAACGGACTGAGAAAATAAATAATCCGATTAAAAATAGCTGTATAATCGCTTTTTTCATCCAATTGCTCCTCCAACTTATAAATCGGCCTTCATCGATAAGTGATATTTATTAATTATCTAAAGTTCTTATCATTCCAAAACCGATCATATAAATCAAAACCACAAATATCACCATAATGCCTATTAACATTCTTAGTTCACTCCTTGTAAAGGAGACATCTCCACAATATTCAGCATCCCTGTGACGCAAAGTATTCAACGTTCATCTTTCGTAAAGAACCAGTATATTTGAAAGCAGCAATCAAACAAAGCATATAGGCCATTAATTCACTTATTTCTTCCACTGCATTTTTTACCACCCGAATATATGACTTACCTAATAAATCTTGCCATAAAATTTGCGTTCCAATCAATCTGGAAAAAGCTAACACCAGCAAAAGCCCACCAACCATAATATAGTAGCTTTCACTCTTGCAGAAATGATTTAATCCATCCAAAGTATTCTCTTTATGTTTAAAAGCTAAAATGATGCAAAACAAAGCGATGGCCATTGCAATATAAA
>JAEVYU010000073.1 GCA_023392595.1 Bacillota bacterium
TTTCTCCAATCATTTTTTTCATTTCTCCCTTGGGTGATTGCATTTCTCCAATCATTTTTTTCATTTCTCCCTTGGGTGATTGCATTTCTCCAATCATTTTTTTCATCATCTTTACTGTTCTTCAAAAAAAAGAGAGGACAGCCCGAGGCTTCCTCTCCACCCATCTATTATCCACTATTCTACAGCGCCACAAGTCCCTTATGGTCATCAAAAATCAAAAACTCCCGGCGTTTTCATTTTCGACAACCTGTGTTTTGATTCCAAACCCGTTGATACTCGTTGAGTAATGGGTCCAATTCCACAGACATCCAAAATTGTCATTTGGGTTATTCCTTCATAATCAGCAAAAGATCGGAGAAAATATTCCCGGGAGGTGTTAACTTGAAGGCAACTACTACCAGTTTGGCCGTTACCGGAACCGGTGCGGCTGTTTCAGGTATCGGGGCGTTTTTTTTGAAAAGTAAATGGGGAGCCGGCATCCTAGGTTTCGGTCTTGCCCACGTCGTATTAGGTTTGCTTGATATGACGCGCCCCAGTGTGCATTAATGCCTTAATGGCGTTAAATTAGTTCCTCCCGGGAGACCGCCAAAAAAGCGGTCTCCTTTTTACCATTCAATAAAAACCGATAATAAAACCTCAACATCGCAAACTTACGGAACTGCGGCGATTCGATAGTCGTAATCCTGGATGACCACCTGGATTTGCCGATCTCTAAACTTTTTCGCACCACTTCAAAACATCTTCCATCACTCCAGGAATGTCCGTGGTAAACTCCAGGTATTCCCGGGTCCGCGGGTGAACAAAGCCAAGCAGGGCCGCGTGCAAAGCCTGTCCTTCAATGGGCGCGGGTTCCTTCTTCCATCCATAAAAAGGGTCTCCCACCACCGGATATCCCAGATAACTTAGGTGAACCCGGATCTGATGGGTACGGCCGGATTCCAGGCGTACCTCCAGGAAAGCATACCGGGTCGAGCCGTTTCCGAAGTACTTGATGACCCGGTAATTGGTAGCGGCACTCCGTCCGTTTGCAACAACCGCCATCTTTTTCCGCTCTACCAGGTGGCGTCCTATGGGAGCCTCAATTCGCCCATCTTCGGGAGGATGGCCATGAACAATCGTCTGATATATCCGTTTCATTTTCCGGGCTTTGATTTGAGCCGCCAGGTCCACATGGGCCAAATCATTTTTAGCGATTACCAACACTCCGGAAGTATCCTTATCCAATCGGTGCACGATTCCCGGCCGGATAACCCCTCCGATGCCGGACAAATCCTTGCAGTGTTCCAGTAAAGCATTGACCAAAGTACCGTGATAATTGCCTGCGGCCGGATGAACCACCATACCCCGAGGTTTATTAATTACGATTAAATCAAAGTCTTCATATAATATTTCAAGGGGTATCTCCTCCGGCGTTACCTCTAATGGTTCCGGTTCATTCCAGGTTACTTCGATCCGGTCGGAAGATTCCAAACGGTAGCTGGCTCTTAAAACTTTATCCTGCTTACGGACTCCGCCGGCATCAATGATTTTCCGGACAAAAGAACGAGAAGGCCAGACCCCGGTCTGGCTTAAGAAAAGATCCAAGCGCTTTCCCTGATCTTGATCATCTACCACGAACCTCTGAAGCTGCATCCTTGTCAGCCTCCTTCATACGGGTCACACCCTTAAATGCTATTGGTGCTTTTTGAACGCAATTTTGTATTAGCGCGCCATTCCAGGAACCCCATGAGGCCAAACGCTAAAACTCCTAAAATAATGCATACCAATTGAGCAAGACTCAACCAAGGCTCAACCATCGGGCTTTCCCGGAAGATTTCCACAATAAACCGCATCACAGAATATAAGCCGACATACAACAAAAAGAGAAAGCCGTCAAATTGTTTGTGATTGCGAAGCCGCCTCAAAATCAAAAACAAGATGAAGCTCCCCAGCACCGAGTATAACTGGGTTGGGTGCCGTAATGCCGTATCATTGGCCTCGCACCGCAACGCCCATGCTACATTGGTGACTTTGCCGTAACAACAGCCGTTTAAAAAACAACCGATTCTCACGATAGAATATCCCAGTGCGATATAAGGAGCAACAAGATCAGCCAACTTCCAGGTTGATATCTTTTTGTACCGGGTATAGCCGTATCCCGCCATAAAGCCTCCGATTAGACCGCCATGGAAAGCCAGCCCCCCTGAACTGATCCTAAGAACTTCCCACCAGGGTGAATTCAGGAAATATCGATATTCTGTTATAACATAAGCCAGCCTTGCCCCGATGATTGCGCCGATCAAAACCCAGGTAGCGAAATCAATAATATTCTCATAGGTGATGGCATATCTTTTACCTGATTTGCCAAGCCCGATAATGGCCACTAAAAAAGCAACAGCCAGCAAAAATCCGTAAGAATAAATTGGCAATCCAAAAATACTGAATAATACGGGTCTCATTATTTCTCCTCTCCGGAAATGGGATTTTGAGTAATATCGGTGTTCTGCTGTTCTTGGGTATTTTGAGCCTTATTGAAAAAAATACCCCATAAAATAAGACCGACTCCCATTACAATTGCCGTATCGGCAACATTAAAAATCGGCCAAATTGAAAAGTTTAAAAAATCCACCACAAAACCCAGGCGAATGCGGTCAATTAAGTTGCCGAAGGCTCCACCCAATGCAACCGCCAAACCCGCTTGCATAATCCGGGGATAGGAATTTATTTTGCGGCGGTTTATCCAAACTACAATGATTACGCCCAAGGAAATTGCAATGAGCAATAACGTTTGGGATTGTAATATTCCAAAGGCGGCCCCATAATTGGTGGCATAGGTAATTGAGAACAACCCTTTAATAAGGTCGATGGATTGCATGGGGAACATTTTCGTTTGCACAAACCACTTGGAGGCTTGATCCAAGAAAATCAAGCATAATGTAAGATAAAAATATGGCATTTTTGATTCCCTTCTATATTTAATCCCCATTTCCGCTCCGCCGAAATACCGAAATGAAAGAAAAGAATAATTTCGCCGTAGTTTTTTAAAAACCCTTTTCCCTTATGATAAACCCGCCCAGAGGGAAAGCCCCGGCAGTCAAGATTGAAAAATGAACTGGTTTTAGCTTCCGGCGGATCAATCTCTCTGATCAGGATTTGCGGGATCCGGAGGGATTTCATCCGGACTATGATTGATTACACCTTCCACTTTTTCCACGATACCTTGGTCTTCCTCCGCGTCATAAAAAGTATCGCTATAATTGTCCGCCCCGCCTAAGTCGGAAGGGGTTTCCGACGTCCCATACCGGGCTACCTTTTGCCAAACATCTTCTCCGTCGGTACCCACAACATCGGAGCCATCTAAAAAAGTCCTTCCAAAAGGCGGTTCCAAGACGTCCTCTTCCACGGGACGCTCCCGGTTGATATAGGCATCTTCCTCTTTACGCTCGCATTCAATGCAAAAAGTAGTGTAGGGAATGGCCTCTAAACGCCCCTCATCAATTTCCCGACCGCAACTTTCACAAAATCCGTAAGTACCCTGGGCGATATTTTCAAGCGCTTCATCGATTTTTTGCAGAATTTCATGGTTACTGTTGAAAAGCGCCAAATCTTTTTCTCTCTCAAAGGTCTCGCTGGCAATGTCGGCTGGGTGGTTGTCATATACCGATAACTCGCTGATCGACTCCGACAAAGTTTGATTCAGTTGAAAATCCGAAGCATTCCCGAGTTTGGATCCGAGTCGTTCTTTTTCTTCTAATAAACGTTTTCTGAGATGATTCAGTTTCCCGCTGTCCATCCCTTTTCCCCCTTTTAAAGTTATCCGTATGAATTACCTAATCTTCCCCATAGAATCAACGCCTATTCACTTAAGAATACATTCGAAGATGATGATTGACGATTTTCACCAATTTGGCAATGTAGGCGCCAATCACCGGCAGATTCAAAGATGCCAGCCTTGTTAAAAAAAGAATAAACAAGCTGGCGATGATGGTTAGCCCGACGGCGATCCCAAATCCGCGGGCCAGTCCCCCTAAAAAGTTTAAAAATATTAACCGCGTTGGTCTATGCAGCAACTGCATAAACTCAACCAAATTGGCTCGCTCCAATTTTCTTTCAACTTCCGTCATTTTTTTAAAAAGGGCATTGGCTTGCCTGCGGTTAATAATCATCATCACCAAGATTTAAATTTAGTTGGGCTTGCAAATTAAGACTATGTCAAACTTAATATTAGAGTGCCACAGTTTGAAGAGGCCTAATCCTGATTTGAGATGATTCATGGTTGGAGGCTTTTGGAAAATCGGGTATGGGGGTAATCTAACGCTCTCCGGATTTCTTCAGTACAAAAACTCGATAGTTTTGATCATCCGAAAAATCATCGTATGATAGGGTACATCAACCTGGTATTCCCGGCCAAGCGAGACAATCACCCCGCTTAAGCTGTCAATTTCCGTTTTGATCCGGCGCTCCATGTCCTGAAGTGTTGAAGAACGGTGTTGATAAGTCGGCGGCAAGATTTTTCCGTAAAATTCCCTTTTGTATTCGGCCGGATCATGCCAAAAAGTGCTAAACTTGGCGGCTTCCATAACGGCAAAGATTTCTTCAATCAACTTGTCCATGATGAAAACCGCATCCGGACTGCTAGCCAGGGCGCCGTAATTGACCTTCAAAATGGCGCTTAAGGGATTTAAAGCGCAGTTATAAAGCATTTTAGCCCATAAAGTCCGTTCAATATTTTCCGACACTCCGGCGGGCAGACCTCCGTTTTCCAAAGCTTTCACCAGTGGATTTAAACTCGTTACGTCGCCGCCAAATAAACTCCCCATCGCAACCGGGGACGCAAAAACGGTAACCTGACTGATATAGGGTTCGGGTCTTTGAAACCCGATCGCAAAACTGGCCGTAAAAATCCGGTTTTTGTCCAATACTTCAAAATAATACTGTTCATTTCTGAAACCATTCTGGCATAAAATGAGGCTCCCGGATTCTTTGACCAATCCCCGGCCACATTTGCCAATGTTTGCCGCGATCTCTTTATTGCCTGTCGTTTTGGCGCATACCAAAATATAATCATACCCAACAGTCCCCGTTTCCCCCGGATCCGTAAAAACTCTAACCTTTTCTGCAGGTATGGTAATGTCTTTAAAAATGCCTTTGCGGATAATCCCGTTTTTTAGAATACTTTCACCCGTATTACCCCGGGAGATCAGATCCACCTGGCAATCTGCGTCATAAAGGGCGGCTGCCATAGCCAGGCCCACCGATCCTGTTCCGATCAATAAAACTTTCATGATTGGTTACTCTCCTCAAGAAATATTGTCATTGAAACATCATAGTTTAATAGCAACGGGTCTGCCGATGCCGATTTCATCTTCGGTAACGCGTGAATCATAGGCCAATGTTTTGACTCCCTGAGTGGAAGCGCTACGTAAAGCTTCGGCAAATTGAGGATCCGTTACCCCATTGGGTTCAAACCAGGCAGCTCCTTCCATCTGGATCAGGAAAAAGATACACGCTTCATATCCCGATTTGACGGCCTCAATAAGTTCACGTACATGTTTCGACCCGCGTTCCGTGGGCGCATCCGGAAAGAACAAGACTCCGTCCCGTTCCAGGGTAACTCCTTTCACTTCGATAAATCCCTTCGCCATTCCGTTTTCATAATATAAATCGAAACGGGAACCACCATAGCGGGATTCTCGAACAATCCGGGTTGGCTTTCCAAATTCGGAGAGTTCACCTCTTTGTAAGGCCTCATAAACTACCAGGTTCGGGGCCTGGGAATCGATGTTGATAAGCCGGTCCTCTTTATAAACCGCAACAAGTGAGTATTTGGTTTTCCGGCCGGAGTTTGGCAAGGATACCGCTTGCTCCAGAATCACCGGGACTCCATGGATAAGCAACTCTCTGCAACGTCCGGTGTTTTTGACATGAACCGTTTCAATGACGCCATCAACCAGAACATTCGCGATAAACCGGTTGGGACGTTCCAAAAAAACCCCTTGTTTAATCATCGTATAATGCATGAACGAATCCTATTCCCAAGTAATGGAACTCATTTGCTGATTTGAGTCTTGAGATTAATTTTAACACTTTTGACATAGGAAGTAACCCTTCCATGCTGAAAAATAGATTAACTTTGTACAACGATGATGGTTGATACGGGATGGCGCCAAGTGAAGATGAATAACTCTGAAAAATACGGCTTTATAGACCTATTAAAGGGCATCGGCATTTTCCTGGTTGTCTGGGGACATACCATGCTTCCGCGTTCTGTCTTGATTTACTCATTTCATATGCCATTGTTCTTTTTTATTTCCGGGTTTCTTTATAAAAATAAACCCCTGAAAGAATTCTTGTCATCGAAAATCATCCGGCTCTATGTGCCTTATATTCTATTTACGCTATTGTCATGGACATTTTATTTGGTCATGCTTAGTTTCCAGGAACGGCAGGATTTAATCGGCCCCCATCTCCCCAAAATCCTCTCCCTTTTCAATGGAAGCGGAAAAAACGGCGGGAATGATTCCATTTGGTTTCTCACCTGCTTAATGGTAGTCAATTTGCTGTTTTGGTGCCTGGATAATTCATTGAAAAAACCTGGATTCCTTGTAATGGCCGTTCTGGCTATATCGGGTGTGGGTTATTATTTAGGGGCGGAACGGATTTTCTTGCCTTTTAAAACGGATGTGGCATTCACCGCATTGGTTTTCTTTTTTCTGGGCCATTGCTTCCGAAAATGGAATTGGACAGAACGGATGAAAAAATTAAAATGGAGTGAAGTAATGCTTTTTTTTATTTTTTGTCAGGCACTCCACTTTTACCTGGCGCGTTTAAACATCAACCTGAGTGGAATTCCGAAAGTCAGCATGTTCAGTAACAATCTGGGAAATTATTTTCTCTTTTATCTGACAGCCATCATAGCGATTATGGGTTTACTGGTTATCGGTTATAAAATCGGTTCCATTCATGGTTTCAATATTCTTGGCCACCACTCCCTGATCATTTTAGCAACCCATAAACCCTTGCTTTTTCTATTCAAATTCATGTTGAATTCTTATATAGACACTAATTCCCGGTTATACGGCATCCTGATTGCCGTTTCCGTCATCACCCTAACCCTGCCCTTGATTTACCTGTTGGAATTGGGAAACGCAAATCTAAATAAACCGTGGCATCGTAAAATTTGATTTCTCTTTGGTTTTACCGAGATATCGGATTGGGAATCGGGGAGAACGGCCGTAAATGATATCAATTTCATTCGGTTTCATGGCATTTAGACTCCCTGATGTTTTTCTTGGTTGTTTTTTGGAAAAACAATGGTAAACTCCGTTCCCGTATCCAACTCACTCTTTACCCGAATGACACCGCCATGAGCTTCAACGATAGACTTGACAATGGTAAGACCGATCCCCGAACCTCCCGTGAGCCTATTTCTAGACTTATCAGCCCGGTAAAAGCGCTCAAAAATAAAAGGCAAGTCTTCCGTAGGGATCCCGCATCCACTGTCACGGACAGTAACTATAACCTCCAAAACGGATTCTTGGCAGTTTACTTCGATAATCCCTCCGGATGGGGTATATTTAAGACCGTTGGCGATCAAATTGATCAACAATTGGCTCATCTTATCTCTATCGGCCCGTATTAACGTCCGCTCACCTTTAGAAACTAATTTAATGCCTTTCTTGTCGGCCTCAGGCTCGTAATTCAGCAGCAATTGATCAATGAGTTCCTTTACATCAAATTCTGTGGTTTCCAGAATTAACCGGCCGCTTTCATATTTGCTTAACCGCTCCAAATCTTTAACCATTCGGGAAATCCGTTTGACTTCATCATGACAAGTTTTCAACCTCAAGTGATCCGGGTCCCAGATACCGTCGAGCATCGCTTCTAAGTGGCTCTGCAAAGTAGCCAACGGTGTTCGAAGTTCATGGGCCACATCGGCGGTTAATTGTTTACGCAAAGTCTCTTGTTTCCTTAAAGCTGCCGCCATCTCAGTCATAGCCAGATTAAGCTGGTTTATTTCCCGGATATTGTGTTGCGGATAATGCTGAACCTGATAGTATCCGCCGGAAATTGACTGGGCCGTTTGAATAACCCCTGAAATCGGTTTACTAATCCTCTTGGCGGTCCATGAACCGGCCGCCAAAGCAGTCAACAATGCCAATATAGCCACCCCGAAAAGCAGACGGTTCAGAGTATTAATAAAAAGCAAATCTCTGTCCGTGTAGAAGAAGGGTCCATAGTAACCAATCTTAACACTCCCTACTTTTTTGAAACGATTCAGCAAATCATAATTGCGTTCAGTATAGCCGCCTTTCCAATTGGGATAACGGCTTTGCATATTACGGGCCATATGGACTATCATTTGCTGGCACATACCGCGATTATGGGTCATGGCATCCCAAATCATCCGCCCGCCGGTATCCCAAACCCGCAAAATCAGTCCTTGTTCCAAGGCGTTCATTCCGATTTCATTAATGGCTTCGGTATTCCACCAATCGCCGGTATTATATTCCCGGCTGATGGCCGTAATCATTTGCATGTTCAGACGTTCCTGATTTTGACGGACATATTTACGAAACTGCTGTTCTAGCAAAAAGTTAGCCAGCACTCCAATAATAGCAACCCCTATCAGGGCCACCAGAATATAGGATAAGGACAAACGATGTCTAAGGCTTAGTATCATCTATTCACCACCAAAACGATAGCCCACACCATGGAGGGTCAAGATATAGAGCGGATTTTTGGGATCGGTTTCGATTTTTTGCCGTAAATTTTTAATATGGGTGTCAATGGTGCGATCAAAGCCCTGATAATCCTCTCCCAATGCCAAAGTTAACAATTCATCCCGGGTAAAGGCCTTTTGGGGATACCTTACAAGTGACATCAAAATTTTGTATTCATTGGGGGTAAGATTGATAACATGACCCTGCTTTCGAACCTCGTGTTTTAAAGCATCAATTATCAAGTCGTCATGGTTAAACGAAAGATGCGCGGCAAGGGGTACCGCTTCATGAAAAGTCCTCCGGAAAATCACTTCGATTCGGGCCACCAATTCCCTGGGGCTAAAAGGCTTGGTCAGATAATCATCAGCCCCCAGATGCAATCCGTTGAGAAGATCCTCCTCCGCCACTTTTGCAGTCAGCATAATGATTGGAACTCGGGAGATCCGGCGTAGCCTTTGGCATACTTCTTCCCCCATCATATCCGGCAGCATCAAATCCAATACGACTAAATGCGGATTGACCTTCTGAAAAACTTCCAGCGCCTGCTGGCCGGTTTCGGCCTGAAAAACCTTATATCCGCTGTTCATTAAATAAGAGGTTACCACTTCAACGATTCTAGGTTCATCGTCGACAACGAGGATTTTTTTTGTTTCCGCCAAATCAAAGTTCTCCCCGATTCAATTTTATATTTTAACTACTTTTTGCTTTAAATTCTCTCAACAATTAAACTTGAATCCGGCAAGTAACCCCGAAAACCTCAGTCGCATTTAAACTTGCCGGATTCAAACAATGAACCCGATCCGGCCAATTTTTCTGCGTCATCGCAGAAAAATTGTCACTTACTTGCCGGATCGAGGTTAAAAATGATTCTTTCAGCCAAGCTTCTTTTCCCACGCTTCTGCTTCTGACGCTGAAACATCGGACATGTCCGGATCATCCTTGATTTTGGTTACCGCAATTTTTAAATGCTCACGGGCTGATTCTAAATCCCCAAGTTCATATTCAGCCCGGCCCAACCAGTAGTATGACTCCACCGGCCATGATAAATGCTGAATCGACCATTGGTAATCATCCCTGGCTTTATCAAACTCTCCCTGCTCAAAATGGATACGTCCCATTAACAAGACCGGCTGGGTGGCTTTTAAATCCAAAGAGCGGGCCTTTTCCGCCGCTTTTAAGGCTTCTTCCAGCCTACCGACCTTAAATAAGGTTGTCGCCAAATTGAGATCGACCACATAATTTTCTACTCCCCGGCGAATCAAGTTGGATAACACTTCTACTGCTTTATCATAGTTAGCGGATTCCCGGTAGGCAATCGCCAAGAGAATCCTGGCATTCTGTCCGGAACGGGGATGATCCAATTCAACAGCGGATTCTAAAACCGAAGTTGCTTCCGTCCAACGCTTTTGACGAATATATATCGTTGCCAGCGACAAATAAGGTTGAAAAATTAATGGCTTATAACTGACTGCCTTGGTAAGCCATCTTTCTTTTTTCTGCTGATTCAATGTGAAATGGCTCCAATTATTCCAAAAAACCCCCGGTGCCCATAAGAATACCACCAAAACCCAGGCCGCCACCCCGGAGATCACCACCCATAACGGGCAATGGTAAATTATTGATAAAATGCACCACAAAAGCAAAATCCATGTTAAACCAGACTGCCAAAGCTGTTTAATCTTCACAACCGCGATAACCTCCTTGTATCTTTTCCTTATCCATATTATAACTCTACCTTTGCCCCATTTTACCAAAAAATTTTGAAGTTCTGATGAAGATATCATGTTTACTTGCCTGTCTGTGCCTTTTATGGTAGAATAATTTTAAAACCTATCAATTTACTGTCCTTTATAGGAAAGGAGTATTTACCTTGCAAATTTCAACACGCGGACGTTATGGGCTTCGCGCGATGGTTGATATGTCTCTTCATACAACAGAGGGTCCTTTAGCCCTCCGTGTCATAGCTGAACGCCAAGGAATTTCCGAATCGTATCTGGAGCAAGTCTTTACCAGTTTACGCAAAGCCGGTTTAGTTAGAGCTTCCAGGGGAGCCCAGGGCGGTTATGAACTGGGACAGGGAGCCGCTGAAATTACCGTGGGACAAATTCTGCGAGCTTTAGAAGGACCGATTATTCCCGTGCATTGTGTGGGAGATGGCAATAGTAACGCTTCTTATTGTGAACGGGAAAAAATCTGCATCACCCGCTCCTTCTGGGAGGAACTCCGTGGTAAAATTAACGAATTTTTAGATAGTGTTACCCTTCAGGATCTGGCAGAGCGGGCCAAAACGGTTCTTCCCGAGGAACCCATGTATTTTATTTAAAAAACTAATTACCCAAGATGCAGGGACTTCCTGGGACATTTTTCTATGCACGTTCCACATTGAATACAGTCAGGATGGAGCACTTTTCCTTGGGTTTTATAACGATGAACATCAATATTCATCGGACAACTTCTCGTACACAATTTGCAATCGATACAGCTATCTTGATTAAACCGAATCCCCCCATGCTCCCTTTTCAATGATGTTTTCTTAGCTGTAAACCCGGCCATCGTCCCCATCGGACATATCAAGCACCAAGTCCGATGGTTGAATACACTCCCCAGGATGACCGCCGCCAAAGTGGTAATAATAATCATTCTTACGAAAACACGGCCAACACTGGATATATCTCCCCACGCAAAAACCAATTGAATACCAAATCCCGCTAAAATCAAAACCAGGAAAAAAATCCGGAACCGGTTATCCCCTATGAGTGCGGGAATTCTATGTCTGAAACTCACCTTTGAAAGAACGACATCGTTAAAACTACCGCGGGGACAATAAGTTCCACACCACTTGCGTCCGTTGAAAAAGGCAACCACAATCGGAGCCAGCATGCAAATAACAGCTCCAATGCCAATAGCCGGGTAGATTAAACCCAAAATACAAAAAATAACCAGTATAACCCAAGCCCACTGATGAAGGAACCTTGAAAAGTGTTTCAATTTAAACAACCTCCCATATAATTTAACTGCAGGGGTATTGTATATGATCATAAAATGATTTTGCAATTTTGTCAATCGTAATATTCAAATATTCGAATATATGTGGTACCATCAACTCACCAATGCTTTGACTCACGATCGGCTGACTCATATATAACTTCGCCGCAGATTATTTTTCTTCATGGATCCATGATTTTCATGATGCTTTCAATTTCATCCATACAGTTTTTAACATCCACCGCATTCATATAAGGGAAATGCTTTGACAATCCAAACCCCGGCTTAACAAGCAATTCTTTTTGTTCTGGCGATAATAATTTATCCCATTCATGGTTAAGTTTTTTACGATACACTACGCCCACCGCGCCGACCCCCTAAACTTAATTATTTTTATTAACTATGCACTCATCGCCATTTCGCGAAATCAATTTCTTTTTTTCCATCTCCTCAATTCTGGCGGTAACGATTTCCATGGATAAATTAAGATACCGGCTAATCGCCAAACAACTCATCTTCCCACCGTGCCTAATCAAGACGGCAATGATTTTATGGTTCAAATGATCCTTCACTTTTTTTCGCTTATCGCCTGCAGTTTTAAACTCACCGAACAGAATGATAAAAAGTTCGATGAAGATTAAAAAGTTAACAATAAAATCTCGATTTATAATCATCTCAGTGACTCCGCTTTATTATAAGTTAAAATTGCAATCATTCACTGAATAAAATCAAAGGTCCCCCGGTTAAGACCTGCACCGGGTTTACAAAAATACGAATTAACAACTTTCATCGCCAGCCGTTCCGCCAATTTCATACCGGTGTTGCCATTGGTCATAATCACTACGCCCTGATTGGACTTCTTGCTGACAATCAAGAAACTGCAATAGTAATAGTTATTACCCCAATGCCAAAAGAAATCCCCATTCGGTGATTGTAAGATTCCAAATCCCAACCCCCAATAGATATTTTTTTGCCATTTGACCGTAGGCTGTAACATTTGGGCTACGGTTTCCGGTTTTAATAATGTCGGGCGAATGACTTCCTTGATAAATTTGGCCATGTCCCCGGGAGTTGAAAGTAAACTATAGGCAGCATTGACCTCTTTTTTATCAATAGGAAAAGCCAGGCCCGCTTCATGACCGGTGGCAATCAACGGTTGAAATTTTTTACTAAATGCAAAAGAACTTGAATTCATATCAAGGGGTTCAAAAATCACTTGCTTCATGAATCTTTCAAAAGGCACTCCGGTTACATTCACAATGACTTCTTGAAGATAGCGGAAACCGGCCCCGGAATATGAAAATTGACTCCCGGGTGTAAAATACACTTTCCGATCGCCACCATCGGAATCATTGGAAAGCCCCGAGGTATGATTGAGAATCATTCGGAGGGTTATACGATTGGCATCTTTGGGTTCCGGTATATATGGCCGTTTCATGTAGTGATTCAACGGGGTATCCAAGGCGAGCTTTTCCTGTTCTACCAGAATCATTGCTGCGTAAGCCGTTAATGTTTTGCTAAATGAAGCAGCCTGAAAGACCGTATGAACATCTACCGGCACACCGGTGCGGGCATTTTTAACTCCAAACCCTTTCCGATAAATGGTTTTTTGGTCATCGAATATCACTATTGAAAGGCCCGGAACAAGGTGTTTATCCATTTTTTCCGTAATGTACGAATCTAATTTCTCATAATCCCGGCCTTCATTGGGAAATTCAACCAATTTTGCCGTTCCGGCTATAATTACACTGATAAAAACGAGTATCAATAAAAATAACCGCCGGGGTTTCTGTAATACAATTCGCCGTTGCCTAATTTTCATCATCGTCTTCTACCTAAAGTTATATGATTATCACTCCGTAAAGTGCTAAAAAGCAATCATTTCAATGATCCCAACAAACCGGATGAGGGTCCAGTTTGTTGGGATCTATAGGAGGTTCGGAAAAGCTTAATCAATTCTTTATTTACTTGATTGTCTTTTCAAGAACTTGTTCTTTGGTAAGTACGGTTTCTCATTCCAAACCATCGACCCGGCGGTTATATTGCCAAGCTGTTTCATCATGGCCTTTTTGCACCGGGTAATCTTTGCCGTATGCATAAATAATAATCCGTTCTTTGGCAATGGCCTCCTTCACCAGGTAATCCTAAACCGCTTTAGCTCGGTTAGCAGTTAGTTCCAGATTATATTCCCGGGAACCCCGCTCATCGGCATGACCGCCTAAAATGACATATAAACCGGTATTCTCTTTTAAAAGAGTCGAGTTTTGATTCAGGGTAGCTATTTGATCCTCCCGAATCACCGCGCTATCGAAATTAAAGAAGATCGATTTTAAAACTTGACTGATTTGAGGGGAGATAAAGTTTTCCACTTGGAAACCATTTTCAAGCGAGAAAGTCTGTCCATCGGGAGTTGTTGATACCACCCGGTATTGTCCGACCTGCTTACCACTTAAATCAAAGAAGCATGATGCGTTCGTCTCATTTTCGACTTTCATGTTGGAGCTAATGATTTCGCCTTCTTTGCCTACCAGTTTAATTTGAAGGCCGCTCACAAACTGAGCACCCTGGATTTCCACGAAAACAGAACCGTTATTGGCTGCTTTGTTCGGAATAATCGTGGTAATTCCCAATGCCGGCTTTGAATCTTTAACCGAAGCCGGTGTAGGGGTCTGAGACTTCTTTCCCCAATTTCTAAGCAATTCAATCATTGCTGTTTGATTATTATCAATGGCAATTTGCAGAGCAGTTTTACCCCCGCCCTCCGTAGCATTAATATCAGCCCCATTTTCCAAAAGCAATTGGGCTGTATCAACGTTCCCTTTTTCCGCTGCAAACATCAAAGCGGTTTTACCGTCCTGATCTTTGCCGTTAACATCAGCCCCTTTTTCAATTAATGTTTTGGCGATTTCGTTATTTCATCCAGATTCATCGCTATCTCTGATTCCAAATTGGATTTTTTTAACTTTATTTATACTATATTATACTATTTTATATTTCAATGTCAAATTCTATCGTGCTATAATAATATAACATATTGCAAATGGTAAAAGGGAATTGACAAACAAGCGGGAATATATTGAGTAATTATGAGGTGAACCGGATGGTAAATGAGAGCAATGAAATATGGACTGTCAATGAAGTGGCTGATTATTTGAGAATGAACCCCATGACAATTTACCGTTTAGCCCAGCAAGGGAAGATCCCTGCTAGTAAAATTCTTGGTAGCTGGCGATTTAAGCGGCAGGAGATTGAGTCCTGGATTAAGGCTCAGGAGTTTCAGCCGTCAAAAATTTTGGTCATTGATGATGACCCTCTCATTGGAAGTACAATTAAAAACGCCTTATCAAAAAAACATACCGTGATCCTGACGGAGACTGCTTTTGATGCTCTCAAGGCCCTTGAAAACCAAAAATTTAATTTGATTTATTTGGATCTTAAATTACCCGATATGGACGGGGTGACTTTATATAAAAAAATAGTTGTTTCAAGCAAAAACACTCCTGTGGTCGTTATCACAGGTTCCACCGACGGAGAGTTGTTGTCAAAAATGGTCGCTGAGGGAGTTCAGTTTGTCCTGAACAAACCGTTCACTAAGGACGAAGTGCAGCAAATGTTAAGCTTTATAAAGGTGTGAAATCAATGGGCATTTCCAAAAAAAGCTTGATATCGGTAACGCTGGTGCTTTTTTTGATTGTGAGTATTGGATTCCTTTATGTTTTTAATCCCATTCAAACAAAGCCCAAAAGAGTAGGAGTGCTTTTTTATCAAAGCAATCCAACCACCCTTCGATTCTTAGCCGGACTGAAAACCGGTCTTGCCAAACAGGGTTATTATCAAGGAGAAAATTTGGATTTGGTGGTTGAAAACTTTCAAAACTCAACCCCGAAAGTTACTATGGCAACTCTACGCAAAATTGCCCAAAAACGGGTTAAGGTATTGATTACCACCGGAAAAGACTTGACCATAACGACGGCCCATACTTTTAGGGATAAACCCATTATTTATACTTTAGTCTCCCGCCCCATTACAAAAGAGACCATTCAAACCATTATTGATGAGAAAAATATCACCGGAGTTTCTTACTTCACTCCCTATGACCGCACCTTAGAACTGGCTCAAAGAATCATTCCTCATTTTAAAAGACTTACTTTAATTCTTCCGCCCCATTCGGCCTGGACTGATTATAAAAGGCTTAGTGAAGCCGCCCAAAAAACAGGCATCCAACTCAATCAGATCGCAACTCCTTTACCGGACTTGGAAAGAACCATCTTGAATTTAAAAGGCAAAACCGATGCTATATTTTTGCCTTATGACATTCAATTAATTTTCCGGGCCGGTTTACTTAAAGCTGCCTTAATTAAAGCTAGCCTTCCGGCAATTAGCAACAATCTCGAATATCAATCCGGTTGCGTTTTAACTTACTATGCCGAACCGGAGACAATAGGAGAAATAGCCGGCCAAATGGCGGTAAAAATTTTCCATGGCGCCAAGGTTAAATATTTACCGATCGAATTATCCAGTTATTATAAGCTCACAATCAATAAGGCGTTACTTGAAAAACTAAATTTTTCAATCCATGAGGATGTTTTGAGTTATGCAAATGAAGTTATTCGATAAACAGTCATTACAACGAAGATTAACCTTTTATCCGTTGTTTTGGTTTACCATTGGCTTATTTCTAACCTTTGGTATCACTGTTGCTTTAATTAAACAATATCTAGACAACTACCTCATGACTCAGATTATTGCCTATTCTCAGCAAACCGCCAAAGATATCACCAATATCATCGACCACGACAAAGAAACCATCTCGGCTTTTCTCCTGTCGGATACCATGCGTAATTTGGAAGAACCAGACCGGCTGAAGGTTGCTCTTGAACGGCTGTTGAGTCATAATAAGAATTTTTTGGAAGGTTACATTATTGATAAAAATGGCCATACCTTGGTCAGTGTTTCGCGGCTCCGGATTTTTTCCGAAACAAAACCCGATTTCAGCAACAACCCGATTTTCTTAACGGCCCGAAATGACCAGATTGGACTCTCCGGTTGGGATAATTTTATGGAAGAAAACCGGCCCTTTTGGTATATGGCGATTCCGATCGAAAAATTCCCCAGTGAAGTAAGTGGGGTTCTGCTTGTAACCATCGATCTGCGCCGAATTGAAGATGCCATTCTTACCTCCCAGGGTGCCAAATACGGCGGCACACCCATCTTAATCGATCATCAAGGCAATATTTTGGTTCATTTGGATCGATCCAAACTGGGGGTTAATTGGATCAGGCATCGAGTCGTACAAAAAATACTTCATGGTGAGATCGGCACCACTCAATATCATGATGAGCAGGGCCATTATGTTCTGGCAGCCTATCAACCATTAAATCCTTACAATTGGGGACTTATCGTTCAGGTCCCACCCGGGCAAACAATTTATGTCATCCGTGACAAAGTGATTTTGATTTTCAGTTTGATGATGATTGTTATTTTTGTTGTTACCGGTCTTATTACTTATGCGGCCGCCGGGCGAGTTGTCATACCCATTAAAGAATTAACCAGAGCCAGTCAACGGTTTGGCGAAGGGCAAAAGCTTAAATACTCACCCGTTGAAGGCAGTGACGAGATCGCCCGCTTATCATCGGCATTTTACGAAATGGCAGTCAGTCTCCAGGATCACGAAAAGCAAAGGGCTCAATATATTTCCATGATTGCCCATGATTTGCGGAACCCATTAACTTCCATCACTGCGTTTTTTCATTCCCAAAATACCGAGGCTTCCGGCGAAAGAGAAAGGAACCTTGGACTAGCCAAGTTAGAACAGGTTAACAGAATGATCGGGGATTTATTGGAATTTTCACGGCTTGATTTGGGCGAGATTCGTTTCAGTCCCGAGACGGTGAGTGTAAAATACCTTTGTGAGGATGTACTATCCGGTTATCAAGAACGAGCGGCTAAGTTCAGGCTCGCTTCTTTTTCCCCGGGAATCTGTGTATGGGCTGATCCTGTGCGTTTTCAACAAATTTTGCAAAATATTTTCGATAACAGCCTTAAATATACCCCGGCGGATAGTACTGTATACATTGATTGCAAGGTCCCCGGCGAGCAGATTGAAGTTACGATCTCCGACTCCGGTCCCGGACTTCCGGTCGAAGTCATTCAAAATCTTTTTAAGCCATTTCAAGCCAATTGTCGTCAACAGCAAGGAAGCTACGGCCTGGGACTGGCTATTGCCAAGAAGCTGGCCTTACAAATGAATGGCGATCTAAAAGTGAAATCCGCCGGAGGCAAAGGTACTACCTTCCGGGTTTTTTTGCCGAAATCTTTCAATGATTGATTTCCAGATGCACGTAAACACACTGCTAGCAGTTAGCTTTTTTCAACATGATGTCCAGGATGATCTTATCGGCTTCGACTGTTCCCTGGTTTCCGAGGCGGCAAAGGTTCTCAATAGTCTGTTCCGGATCGTTTTCGATAATCCCGCCGGTGGATTGGATTGCCACTCCGCGCATGGCAATGAGGGCTGATTGAACAGCCGCGCTGGTGCAAGTGGCGATCTTTAACGCACACCCGGGTTTAGCGCCGTCGCAAAGCATCCCGGTTACATTGCCGAGCATATTTTGAATTGACGATTTAATTTCCTCAATGCCCCCTCCCAACAGGTAAGTTATACCACAACTGGCTCCGATGGCGGAAATCGCCGCCCCACAAAGGGCTGACAACCGGCCGAACTTCAATTTAATATTGATCGTAATTAAATGACTGAGCGCAACCGCCCGGAGCATTTTTTCTTTCCCTAGATGAAGTCTTTCGGCAAAAGCAACCACGGGAAGAGTCGCCGATATACCCTGGTTGCCGCTGCCCGAATTACTCATAACGGGCATGGCGCACCCCGCCATTCTGTCATCGGATCCGGCCGCCGTTAAGTCAACCGCATACGTGGGGGTATCATCGGACAGAAGCCCTGCATCCATATTCAATTTCATAATCCGGCCCACTTGCAATCCATAAGGATATTTCAATCCTTCCATACCAATCTTCCGATTCATTTCAATGCTTTTATCGATGATATCCAATTCCTCAACATCGATGAAACATACAAATTCCCATATGGAATCGAGGGTTAAGAATTTCATGTCTTCTGTTTCATCCAGTAAAGCAGTGCTGCAAACCTGATTGTCTTTGATAATCCGCCGATCCACTTCTATCAATACCACATTGGTATGGGTGTCTTCCATGACGACCCTGGCATAAGACTCTGGGGTTTCTACAATTACTTCGATATATAATTTTTTAGGTGAATTGGCTATCTCTACGGTTACAATGCCCTCTTGAATCATTGCCTTTGCATTTTCAATATCCTCTTTGGTCAAGCCTGTCAATAATTCGAGACTACGATCCGTATTGTGAGCCAATACTCCTAAAGCTGTCGCTAAATTGATGCCGCAACCGCCAGTTCCCGGAATACTCACCGCCATTGCATTTTTTATTACATTACTGCTTGCAAGAACCCTGATCCGAGAAGCCGATTTGGAAGTTAGCTGTTTGCCTGCCAATGCAGCAGCATAAGCAATGGCCACCGGTTCGGTGCATCCCAGGGCCATTACTAGCTCACGATGTAGAATATCAAAAAATTTAGTCTTTTCCATAATGAACCCTCATGAAAATGGAGTCCGTCTAAAACCCAATTTGAATCAATAAGAAATGCAATATCGGATACCCATATATTGCATTTCTTGATCGTGGGTGCGTCAACCCACGAATTTACTTTTGAGACAGCCCTTTTCACAAAAACTTCGCTCTTTTTGGGAATTTTCCTGCTTGCGGGTTGATTAAACCTTAGAGACTATACCCAAAACGTTTTTTGGGTGTCCTGAAAGATTCAATCTTTAATCATTTCCAAAACACGGGAGGCCACTGAATCGAAGAATTCCGGAACAACCGCTTCCACCGCCTCTATTTTCCCATCATCAGCCATTTTGGCCACTTCAGGTACAATCGGCAATTGGCCCAAAAGCGCCAGCCCGGTATTGGCTGCTACTTGCTCCGCCCTGCTCGGTCCAAAAACCTCGATCTTTTTCTTGCAGTCGGGGCATTCTATATAGCTGTAATTTTCGATAAATCCCACAAGCGGAATACTCATTTGCTCAGCCATATGAATAGCCTTTTTGACAATCATTTCCACCAGTTCTTGAGGTGAAGTCACTACAATCATCCCATTCAAAGGTAGTGATTGCATCACAGTCAACGGTACATCACCGGTTCCGGGCGGCAAGTCTATCAACAGATAATCCAGGTCACCCCATACCACCTCGGAGAAAAATTGTTTGACCACGCCCGAAATCATCGGCCCTCTCCAAATGACCGGTTGATCCTCCTTATCCAACAAAAAATTAATCGACATCATCTTGATGCCCAAAGTTGACTGAAGCGGTTCCAAGCCCTGCCCTTTATTAACCACCTGGCCCTTGACGCCGAAGAGTTTGGGAATGCTTGGCCCGGTAATGTCGGCATCCAAAATGCCTACCGAGAACCCCCGGCTGTTGAGTGCCGAAGCCATTAGCGCGGTGATTGAAGACTTTCCCACTCCGCCTTTGCCGCTCATCACTCCAATAACATGCTTGATCTCCCCGAAAGGATTTACACTCCTCTCAAATATCCCATGCTTAACTGTAGTTTCATCTGACATCCTCTATACGCCTCATTCTAATCGTGCAAAGGTGCACGGTTTTTAAAATTATTGTTTTCTAGGGGGATTCTTTACCCTAAAACGCTAGCTCCTGACATGAACATCTTGCCGGATTAACAGAGGGCAATGATTATCCGCGAATCATTCCAACATTTAGTGGCAACCATGTCCTGCACAGCCTTGATCTGCAGCCGATTCCTTCAAATCACCCTTTTTAAACTGGTCAACCACAGTTTTCACAGTATCCCCGGTTCCGATAAATACCTTAAGACCCTCTTCATTCAAAATTTCAATCGCCCTGCGCCCCATCCCGGCACACACCACGGCTTCAATTTTTTTCCGGCAAGTTGACCCAGGGGATGGCATTGGCCATGACTATGGTGCTGGTTTTGGTTGGGGATACTTTCCGTTTGATCGGTTGCCGTATCGGTAATTGTAAAGTAGGGAGCTCCCCCAAAATGTTCACTGACTTTCTCTTCCAATCCCTTTTGCCCGACCGTTGGAACACAAATCTTCATGATCATTCCTCCGAAATTTGATTTGATGAGTTTTGAATATGAATAACCTCATTGTTCATAAGGGCAGCAATCAATTTTTGCCGACCGCCGACAAGTAGACGTTGCACTGTACCTCGGGAAACTCCCATTTTATCTCCAGCGGCTGTTTGGTCAAGCCCTTCCAAATCGCAAAGCCGCATGGCTTCAAATTCATCCGGTAAAATAGAAGTCTCGTTTAATTCTTTGCAGGAAAATGATACCGGCTTATAAAGAATCTCCCCTTCCAGGCACCTACAACAACGTTTTTTTACACCGGGGCAATTCCATCACCTCATCGTTATGTGCATATGCGCATAATTAGTTTACTGTTTTTTTGTCTTTTGTCAAGTACCAACCCCCACGTTAATATCTACCGGGATGACGTCCGCAAAAGTTGTCCGCTCTAGGGGGCTCTATTTATGAAGAACATGTTGCCCGGTAAATATTTATAACCGTTCGCTGAATATTTAAATTTCCGAAAAAACCCGGAATTATTCCCTAAAAAACCATTATCCTTACTTTCGATGACGCTGGGGGTAACAAAAGCCACTACCGCCATGTTTCCCCCTTACTTAGAAAATATGGTTTTAAGCCACCTTTTTGATCTATCCGAAATGATCATTAACGAAACCTGGCAATGGGTAAATCAAAACAGTAAGTTTCGACAACCCTTCTTGTGTATATCGTATTATTGTAATATAATGATTCTATTAAAAAGGAGATCCTCATGGAGCATACCAATGATTTCGAAACTCTAGCTTCCAAAGCAGAGCTCTTAAAAGCAATTGCTCATCCGGTCAGGCTCTGTATTGTTCGGCGCCTCATGGAACAAGGCGAATGCAATGTCAACAAAATGCAGGATTGTCTTAAAATTCCTCAGTCCACCATCTCCCAACATCTCGGTAAATTAAGGGATCTCGGAATTATTAAGGGCAACCGGCAGGGTGTGGAAATATATTATCAAGTCGTAAACGAAGATGTCCAAAATGTAGTCAAGGCTTTATTCTCTTAAGAATAAACTCTTTGATATCATCGTTTGTAATTTTTTTCACGGATCAAATGGTGAAGATGGGAATTTGTTTTACAACTTAAATCATATTATCAAAATATAATAATATTAAAATCTATTTTTGTTGAAATGAATACGAGGAGTGATTGTCATGGTGAAAAAAGTAGTCATTGTCGGCGGGGTCGCAGGTGGAGCCAGTACCGCGGCCAGATTACGGCGTTTGGATGAACAACTGGAAATCGTTCTCCTGGAAAAAGGTGATGCCATATCCTATGCCAACTGTGGATTGCCTTATTACATCGGCGGGGTTATTACCGACCGGGATGATCTTTTCGTGCAAACCCCTGAAGGCATGAAGAAACGTTTTAATATTGACGTCCGGGTTAATCATGAGGTTTTAAAAATCGATCCGGCAAAACACGAATTATTTATTAAAGATCTGCAACAAGGTAATACCTATGTGGAATCCTATGACCAGCTCGTCCTTTCCCCCGGCTCGAAACCGATTGTTCCCAAGGCGCCTGGTGTTGATTTATCGAAAGTCTTTACGTTACGAAATATTCCCGATACCGACCGCATCAAACAATATCTGACGGATAACAATGTTGCCTCCGCGGTCGTGGTCGGCGGGGGCTTTATTGGCCTTGAAATGGCTGAAAATTTGTCGGACTTAAACATTAAAGTATCGCTCATCGAAATGGCGCCTCAAGTATTGAACAATCTTGATTATGAAATGGCAGCTATGGTTCATCAAGAATTACGGGGCAAAAAAATCGACCTTATCCTTGGAAACGGCCTGGCTGCAATCAATCAGAATGATGAAGCCCTTGAAGTCGTTCTAAGCGGCGGACAAAAAATTCTTGCCGATATGGTCATCATGGCCGTGGGAGTGAAACCGGAAACTAAGCTTGCCGCAGAGGCCGGATTAACGATCGGCGCTACCGGAGCCATTCAAGTCAATCCAAAGATGCAAACCTCCGACCCCAATATCTATGCAGTGGGGGATGCGGTGGAAATCCAAGAAATCATCTCTGGAAAACCCGGATGGCTTCCGCTAGCCGGACCGGCTAACCGTCAGGGACGTTTGCTGGCTGATATTTTAGCCGGGCGGGACGAAAATTATCATGGCGCCCAGGGCACGTCAATTGTGAAAGCTTTTAACTTGGCTGCCGGTTCCACCGGATTAAACGAAAAGGCTCTAAAAAAATGGAATATTCCATACTTAACCTCAATAACCCATCCCAATTCCCATGCTGCTTATTACCCGGGAGCTTCACCCCTTACGATAAAATTGCTCTTTGCTCCGGAAAGTGGGCAACTCTTTGGAGCCCAAGTCGTTGGTTATGAAGGTGTCGACAAACGGCTTGATGTCTTGGCGACTGCCATCCGGTTCCGAAAAACGGTTTTCGATTTGATGGATTTGGAGCTAGCCTATGCCCCACCGTTTTCATCGGCTAAGGATCCGGTGAACATTGCCGGTTATGCCGCCGCAAACATCATAAATCAAGATGTGGACGCACTGAGTTGGGATCAATTGGAAAGCCACCCGCACAGCTTTTACCTGGATGTCCGGGAGCCGATTGAAGTAGAACTGGGTACTCTACCTGGGGCTGTTAATATTCCCCTCCATGAACTTAGAGGACGCCTTGGAGAATTGCCCAAGGGCAAAGAAATCATTGTGAACTGTCAGGTTGGCTTACGGGCCTACATCGCATCCCGTATCCTGCTTCAAAACGGCTTTGCCAAAGTGAAAAATCTGAGTGGCGGTTATAAAACTTATCATATTGCAAGGCAGGAACGAAGTTTCTTAGATGGGTCCGTAAAGCCCAAAATCGCCGGTGTTCCGCTTAATGCCCATCCCAAGGAGGAAAATACCAATATGGAAATTGTAAAAGTAAATGCCTGCGGCTTACAGTGCCCCGGTCCAATTCTGCAATTATATAACCGGATGCAACCATTAAACGAGGGCGATATTCTGGAAATAACCGCTTCCGATCCCGGATTTGCCAATGATGCGGAAGCCTGGTGCTCCAGAACCGGCAACACCTTAATTCACCTAGACCGGGGGGCCGGTCAAATAACAGCCCGGATTCGTAAAGGAGCAACTGCCAAAGCTCCAACGGTGATTACAACTTTACCTCAGGACAAAACGATTGTAGTTTTCAGCGGTGATTTGGATAAAGCGATAGCGAGCTTCATCATTGCGACCGGAGCGGCATCGATGGGCCGACAAGTGACCATGTTCTTTACTTTCTGGGGGTTAAATATTTTACGCAAGCCCAAAAGAGTGAAAGTTCAAAAAGGCTTACTCGATAAAATGTTTGGCATGATGATGCCGCGGGGTTCATTCAAGTTAGAATTATCAAGAATGAATATGGGTGGCATCGGACCGAAGATGATTCGGATGGTGATGCGAAAGAAGAATATTGCTGCGCTGGAAACCATGATCGGGGAAGCCCGAATGATGGGCATCAAAATGGTAGCCTGCCAAATGTCCATGGATGTTATGGGCATCAAGAAAGAGGAATTAATCGAAGGCGTGGAAGTCGGCGGGGTTGCTTCCTACCTGGCTGCCGCCGAGCAGGGAAATGTAAATTTATTCATTTAAGATGGATTCATAAAGCCTAGCGCCCTTGGTGGCCGCCGGTAATACTTTGGGAATGTTGCAACCAAAGTTGCCCGGCGGTTTTTTCCATTGAAATATGCTATTGGAGTGGCAAAAAAATGTCTCAACTTGTGGTCAAATATCCCGATAAATAATTATAAGACAACTTGATATTGGTCGAAAGGAGCTGCAACATGAAACTACCCTTCAGAAAACTTCAGGCGCCAACTCCCAGTTATACTTTGCCCCAACCCATATCGGTACAACTCAGGAATATTAGTATTAATAAAAAACTCCCACTGTTTATTATGTTCAGCATCGTGATTACTGTCTTCCTAACTGTCGGAACCACTCTTTTATTCTTTTTACAACACAATAATGCCGTTGCTGAAAAAAATGCCATCAACGGAATGAATGGCCTGAACCTTTCCCTCGATGAGTACAAGAATAAAGCCTTAAACTATGCATCCATTCTTGCCAGCCATCCCAGTATAGCAAAAGCAGTCGCTGAGCATAATACATCATCCTTGTTGAACCATTTAACGCCCCTGATTAAAAAAGCTCATATTGATTTTGTAACGGTTACGGATGCCAACGGTATTGTACTTGCGCGGACTCACGAACCTTCGAACTACGGAGACAGTATAACAAACCAGTTGAACGTGGAGATGGCTCTTAAAGGGGAGGCTTTTGCAACCATTGAAAAAGGGACGGCCGTTAAAATATCGGCCCGGGCTGGGGTTCCTGTTAAAAATGAAGCCGGAAATATTATTGGAGTCATCTCTACAGGATACCGATTGGAAAAGCCGGAAATCGTCGATCATATTAAGAAAACTTTTCGAACGGACGCCACCATCTTCCTCAATGATGTTAGGCTTGCAACCACCATCCAAAAAGATGGTCACCGGGCAGTCGGAACCCGTCTCGATCCCCGGATTGCCAAGGTGGTATTAACCGATAACCGTCAATATCTTGGTACAACTAAAATTCTCGGCATCCCCTACATAACGGCCTATATGCCGTTATTGGGTCCGGACAACCGGCCCATCGGCGTGTTATTTGCCGGTGAATCTTTGAAGGAAGTCTATAGTACAAGTAATATTGTATTACTAAGTGTAACCGTTATCACACTCCTATTGATAATGCTGGCCTATTTTATGGTCAAGTTCTTTTTAGCCGGGAATATCATTAAACCGTTAAAGACAGCAGTCAGCGTGCTAAAACAAGTTGCCGACGGGAACCTCAACGTTGAAATCCCCGAATCAGAGATCTCCCGGGATGAAATCGGACAACTCCTGTCCTCATTAAAAATTATGGTGGGAAATGTCAAGGAATTGGTCCATGAGATTCAGGTTCTGGGAGAAACAGTGGCCGCATCGGCGGAAGAAATGATGGCTTCATCCGAAGAAGTTACCAAGGCAGGAGAACATGTCGTGGGCGCCATCACCGACCTGGCAAGAGAAGCCTCCGAACAGGCAGTTTTGACCGAAAAGGGAAATACCAAGATCAAAGATATCGTTGAAGGGCTACGTCAAATTGCGGCCGCAATGGAAAATTCCGAGGAACTGGCGACAAAAACCTGGGAAAACATGAATCAGGGGCATAAAGTTGTCCAGCTTCAGGAGAGCAAGATGGAAGAAAATAAAAAGTTAACGGCCAAAGTTAACACTTCCATTTATAATTTGACCCAAATGTCTTCCGAAATCGAAGAAATCCTCTCCGTTATTCGGGGCGTCGCTGAACAAACAAACTTACTGGCTATTAACGCAGCAATAGAGGCGGCCCGCGCCAAAGAACAGGGGAGAGGTTTTGCGGTCGTCGCTCAACAAGTCAAATCTTTGTCGGAACAGTCCGGAAACTCTGTAGAAAATATCAGTTCCATCGTTCATACTCTCCAAGCCCATATCGGAGAAATTGTAGAAGAAATGAACCAAATGGAATCCGTTGCCGATGAAGGAGAAAAATCATTGCGTGATTTAATTTCAATGTTCCGGAACGCATCGGAATCCGTAGAGGTCATCACAGCAAGAATTAAAACTGTTTCCAAAGCGGCAGATGAATTAACAAGCAACGCCAATCACGCGGGAACGTCCATCGAAGAAATTGCCAGCATAGCCGAAGAAACTGCCGCCGGTTCGGAAGAGGTCTCGGCTTCTTCCGAAGAACAGACCGCCTATATGCAGCAAATCGCTTCTTCTGCGGAAGATTTGGCAGAAATAGCCAGCCAACTACTTAATAAGATCCACCGCTTTCATGTAGATTAACTGTCCGTCATCCATTAAAAAGAGGCTGTTGCAAAAAGGATTAAAATCAATGAGAAATACAATCTATACCATAAATAACGGTAAAGTTTTACATATACTATATTCTCTACCGATCAATCTTATTTTGCAACAGACCCTTCCCAAGCATCAAGATTTACGGTTGATCCTTTTTCCGTTCTCTCGCTATCATTCCATCTAAAATCTCCGCCGCCTTGAAAATGACATCGCGGCACCCGATCGCTTCCGTACGGTATTTTGCTTTTAAAGGGGCGCAGTCAATATCTCCCATTGCCTTCCGGTATTCCTCAAACAGTTCCTTCGTTAATTCTTTGATCCGGGTGCTTTCATGAGCGGTGTCTTTGACAAAAAGCCGTCCCAGCACCATAATGGAAGCTGTTAAAGCTCCGCAGGTCCCTTCGATGGCCATTCCGCCTCCAAAACCGGAGGATAATTTAAGAGCTTCCTTGTTCAGTCCAAGTTGGTAAGCTTCATTGGCCCCGTATAAAATTTTTTCAGCACAGTTAAAATCCCGATCTTTTCCATAACCGTTTTTCAATAATTCGGAAAGCATTCAATCCCCTCCCTTGCAATATTATTTCATGTTTATAAAGATAAACCAGCTTAGTTCCACAAGACGCCTATTTATTCTCGCGCAGCGGCGTCAACACCTTCTGGTGCTGCAGGCGCCAAGTGCGAGGTGCGCTTGGCATGATACTTTTTGGTAATTAGTGATATCGGTTGCCAACTCGTGAATAGTCCAGGCCGAAAACATAGTCTCAAAGCGCTTCGTCATTTCTCCGCGCCTCTCTGCGGGAGATATTCTTTTGATTTTAAATCAATAGCTGCGCTTAAATTCTCCCGGTCATGAAAGTTCTCAAGAAAATGACTCTCTGCTTTTTACTCCAAAGCCTGTTCGATGTCTTCAAGGATGTCGTCAACATGTTCGAGACCCACCGAAAAACGGATCAAATCCGGCTCAATTCCGGCTTGTAAAAGTTGTTCGTCGGTCATTTGACGGTGGGTGGAACTGGCCGGGTGGAGCACACTGGTCCTGGCATCCGCCACATGAACCACGATGGCGGCCATCTTCAACCTATCCATAAATTTCACCGCACCTTCCCTACCGCCCTTGATCCGGAATGAAATCACCCCGCTGCATCCATTCGGCAAATATTTTTCGGCCAAACGATGGTAAGGATCGTCAACCAATCCGGGATAACTGACAGATATGATTTTATTGCTATCTTTCAAATACCGGGCTACTTTTAAAGCATTCTCCGAATGGCGTTCAATTCGAATATGTAACGTTTCCAAACCTAAATTAGTCAGAAAGGCATTATTGGGGCTCATACAGTTACCGATATCCCGCATATATTGGACCCGGGCTTTGGTGATATAGGCCGCAGCTCCGAAATCCTTGGTATAAACAACCCCATGATAAGATGCATCGGCCGTAGTCAGCAAGGGATATTTGCCGTTTGTCCAATCGAATTTTCCGGAATCTACGATCGCGCCGCCGATACAGGTGGCATGTCCATCCATATATTTGGTGGTAGAATGAATCACGATATCCGCGCCCCATTCAAAAGGCCGGCAAAGAACCGGAGTGGCGAACGTGTTGTCCACAATCAGCGGAACCTGATTTTTTCCGGCTAAGCGCGCGAATTTCTCGATATCAAGGACGCTGATCTTCGGATTGGCGATGGTTTCTCCAAAGAGAGCCTTGGTGTTCGGGCGGAATGCCTTCTGAATCTCCTCCTCGGAACTATCCGGATTGACAAAGGTAACCTCGATCCCCATCCTTTTGATGGTAATGGCCAGTAGGTTATAGGTCCCGCCATAAATGGTGCTGGAGGATACGATATGGTCCCCGCATTCGCCAATGTTCAACAGGGCATTTAAGGTAGCCGACTGTCCGGATGATGTACAAAGGGCTCCTATGCCACCCTCCAGGGCGGCAATCTTGTTTTCAAGACATGCCACGGTAGGATTGCTGATACGGCTATACATATGGCCCGGTTCCGTCAAGTCAAATAACTTGGCAACCTGTTCCGTTGAGTTATATTTGTAAGTAGTGCTTTGATAAATCGGAAGTACCCGCGGCTCACCATTTCCAGGCTTGTATCCTTCCTGGAGGCATTTGGTTTCTATTCTCCATGCAGACATCGACATCGAATTTTCCTCTTTTCTCCCTTTCAATGATTAGATACGTCTCTGAATTTAAAATAATCATAGACTGTCACAAAGAAATAATCAATACTTTTTTCCCACTCCTATCAGTTGTGGAAGCTTCAATTGCAATGAGCGCCATCAAAATCGAAGCCGTCCATGGAGAATTAATTCACATGGTTATAAAGATAAATCAGCTTGGTTCAAATCGAGCCGTCTATTTATTCTCACGCAGAGGCGTCGGCACCTTTTGGTGATGCAGGCGTAGAGTGAGAGATGCGCTTTGCAAAATATTTTTTGGTAATTCGTGATATCGGTTGCCAACTGGTGAATAGGAAACGTCTAGGCCAGAAAACTTAGTCTCAAAGCACTTCGCCATTTCTCTGCGCCTGCGTCACCATGGTGACAACGCCTTTGGGGGAGATATTCTTTTGATTTTAAATCAATAGGTAGCTGATAAATCACTACATTCAAATATTCTGCTGAATTAACTTTATAATCGGGATTAATTCATTTGACCCATCTGTTTGTTTTTTATTGAAGAAACCGGATATAAAACACAAGCTTGACATTTTTTGTTTGCATATGAACATCACGCCTTACCCTTGATCAATTTTAGTCCTCACCAATGTTCATAATGAACAATATCCTCAAGCTTTTTTCTGGGCCTCGGGTTTGGATTTTCATCTGCATAACCAACCGTAATAATTCCTACCACATATTTATCCCGAGGAATGTTTAAAATGGGGCGGATTTCATCTTGTCGAAACCAGGCGACCCAGCAGGAACCCAGACCCAAATTGACGGCTTCCACCATCAAATGAGTTATCGCAATTGAAGAATCCCGAATAATAAGTTTGACCTCTTCCTCCGGACTGTCTTCATTCACAATCATTTCCGAATGATTCTCCATGCGAACCATGATATCCCCCACGCAGACGATAAACACCGGAGCAGACAGCATCCATGTTTGTTTGTGCGAGGCTTCCGCCAACTTGCCCCGTATCAAAGGATCTTTTACAACAACAAAATGCCAAGGCTGAGTGTTACTGCCGGAAGGGGCTAGCCTTGCGCTTTCCAGCAACCGCCTGATTTTTCATCCTCCACCGGCCGCTCCAAATATTTCCGTATGCTCCGGCGTATTTCCAATGGATTTATCCTCTGTTCCATCTCCTACATTTATTGTAAATACATGGTTTTTCAAAACATTTCCTTATCAATCTCGGCAAAATTCCTGATAACCTGATAATCCCACTTGCTATAATCTTCATGAACCGAATCAACGATAATTATCTTACCTGGATGGGCTCTCTGGGCAGCTAAAATTCCGGCGAATGAATCCTCAAATATGACCACATCTTTGGGGTTTTTCCCTATTTTAGCCATCGCCGCCTCAAAAATCTGCGGATCCGGTTTACTCTTGAGTGAACCGTCATCATACACAATCTTCTCAAAATCAAACCACCGGCTTAAATGAAAATGTTCAAAATAAAACCGTAAGTTGCCGATGCCGGACGAGGTGGCGATCGTAAAAGCTTTCCGGCGCTCTTTTAAAAAATCGAGCAGAGGCAAGACTCCCGGCGCTAGTTCCATTTTCTGCCGCAAACAAAGTTCTTGGTAGATGGTTTCTTTTTTGTGAATAAAACCTTCAAGTTCTGCAGGAAATAATTCTTTATGAAACAGCACCGGCAGGATCTCATGATTGGACTTACCATGCATTTTCTGATTCTTTTCGGCGTCGGTAAGCCGCTCCAGGTTATGCTCCTGCATGAAAATATCCCAGGCCTGATTATGCAAGGGAGTGTCCCAAAACAAAGTGCCGTTAAAATCGAAAACGATACCGCTGAAACTCATCAATTAGCCTCCATATCCCAAAATTGTTTTGTAATCCTCCGGAGTGCCGTACCAATTACTGCTTAAATTACAACAATCATCAAAAGAAAACTTGCAGCCTATCCAAAATGCTCTCAAATGTGCTTTCGTCCTTCCAATTCACTTCAACGGAATTCCAATTGGATTTAATAAATGACGTCAGACATTTTTCGATAGCATTACGAATATTTTCTTCGTGATACTTCGTAACATCCCAGCCACTACGTATATCAGAAAAAGTTTCTGTTTCAAATACCTTTCCAACTTTACTATCGGCAGTTTTAAAAAATTCCATTTTTATTTCTGCTCTGGCATATTCCCCGGAAAATTGCTCCCTTTCGCTAATTTTTAGCCGATCAACAACTATAATAATCGGTGTTTTCCCATTATCTACAGGAAAACTTAAGTTGAAGTAGGTTTGAAGTACTTCTACCAAATCTCCATCCAAACAAGCTGGTACTTGGTAATTTGTAACTCCTGCTTGAATGAACCCGATATTACTTCTATCACTTCTGCCATCCAGGACTTTTTTAATATAGAAGTCATTACTATGAACAAACATCGGTTGCATCTGCAATTTTATCGTATATGACACAATTGAGAAACAGGGAAAAGCAAAAAGAAACAATAAAACAAATAGGAATATACTAACTACCTTAGTTTTTATTTTCACCAAATTTAGTTCACCCTTGTTAAAACTTTTATCCAATGATTTTAATAGTCAATTGGATAACCCTTTTTTATTTACGTGCAAAGCATCTTTTTAAACGAATCCGAAATTCTGCTATATCATTCGAATTCCTCCCAATTAAAATCCTAATCCTATAGCAAAACGATAACCAAGATATGCGTTATCGTTTTGTTTTTAAACAAATTATTGTTCATTTTCTTTTGCTCAAATTAACTTTCCTGGAATAAAGGAGTCGACAAATACCGTTCCCCGGTATCCGGCAGCAATACTACAATCGTCTTTCCCTTATTCTCCGGACGTTTGGCAACCTCAGTTCCTACGAATACAGCTGCGCCTGATGTTATGCCCACCAATAAGCCTTCCTGTTTTGCAAGCCGCCTGGCAGTTGCAAAGGCATCTTCACTCTTCACAGTAACAATTTCATCAACCATAAAGCGATTGAAAACCTCGGGTACAAATCCCGCGCCAATCCCTTGAAGCTTGTGGGATCCTGGCTTCCCGCCGGATAAAACCGGAGAATCAAAAGGTTCAAAAGCGATGATCTGTACTTTGGGATTTCTCTTTTTCAAACCTTCGCCAACACCACTGACAGTGCCCCCGGTACCGACCCCGGCAATAAAAATATCCACTTTTCCGTCGGTATCGCGCCAGATTTCCTCGGCAGTCGTTCTCCGGTGCATCTCCGGGTTTGCCGGATTTTTAAACTGCCCGGGAATAAACGAATTGGGATTTTGAGCGGCCAATTCATTTGCTCTGCGCACTGCGCCCGACATTCCTTCAACTCCTGGAGTAAGGACCAATTCAGCCCCCAGAGCTTTTAACAGGTTGCGCCGTTCAATACTGAAGCTATCCGGCATCGTTAAAATCAACCGGTAGCCCCGGGATGCGGCGACAAAAGCCAAAGCGACGCCGGTATTACCGCTGGTCGGCTCGATAATGACCGTATCCTTATTGATCAGGCCCTTTGCTTCGGCGTCTTGAATCATTGCAAAACCCACCCGGTCTTTTACACTGCCGAGGGGATTAAAATATTCCAGTTTCGCAATCACTCTGGCGCTGAGTCCCTGAAATTTGTTATAATTACTAAGCTCCAGTAAAGGAGTGTTACCGATTAGATCCGTTAAACTCTGGGCAATTTTGGACATTCAACATAAACCTCCGCCAAAAGAATTCCATCAATTGTAGCTTAATACATCTTATTTTATTTTGATATTATATCCAAATGAAAGCTTTGTCAATATTGGCAAGGTTCCCTCTCAATGCAAACTGCTTCCCGGAAATGGGAAGCAGCCTCTGTTTAGAATCATTTTGCAGAAGTAACATGAATTAAAAAGTTACATACATTTCTTTTTTGGCCCCGCAGACCGGGCAATGATCCGGCGCCCCGTCAATAATGGTATGCCCGCAAACAGGACAAATGTTTACTGATTTCAACTCCAAATCTTTCCCGCTTTTGGCTGCCTCTTGGGCCTTTTTGAACAAACCGGCATGAATCTTTTCCGCTTCCAATGCGAAATGGAATGAACGTTCCGCGCCTTTTTCAGCTTGGAATTGTGCTGTTTGTAAATAAACCGGATACATTTGTTCGACTTCATGGAGTTCGCCGTTAATGGCTCCTTGTAAATTATCCACCAAGGCGCCCATTCCAAAAACCGCGCCGGCAGTTACGGTTTTATCACCGATTTGTGATCCCAGCTCTTTAAAATGATTGGTAGCATGAACCTGTTCCGCATAGGATATGGCTTTAAACAACTTACCGATGTTGGGAAAGCCTTCTTTTTCAGCCTGGTTGCCCCATGTAATATACCGCATGTGAGCCATACTCTCTCCACCGTAAGCAGAACGCAAATCATCGGCAGTCATTGCATTTTGTACCGACATGTTGTTACCTCCAAGATTTATTCCCATATAAGGTGAATAACCTATTCTTGATGTTTTCATCCTTTTTCAATGTTTTCCAAAACTCTTGCCAACTATTCACTTCGATCCGGATTGATTTTTATAAAAGATCCAATGCAAAACGAATTCTTAACGGATGTCATTCAAGTCATACGGAGTACCTTGGTATACATAGTAATTCAACCAGTTAAAGTAAAGCAAATGAGCATGGCTCCGCCATTTTACAATTGGTTCCTTACCGGGGTCATCGTTGGGATAATAATTTCGCGGGACATCAATCTTCATGCCTCTGGCAATATCCCGGTCGTATTCGGCTTTTAGAGTTAACGGATCATATTCCGAATGTCCGGTCACGAACACCCTCCGTTCATCATTGGAAACTACGATATAAACCCCGGCTTCCTTAGAAGTCGATAAAATCTCAAGTCCAGGGACTCTTTCGATATCGGCCTGCCGCACCTCGGTATGACGGGAATGAGGCGCCAGGAAAACATCATCAAACCCCCGCAATAATTTGGTATATTTTTGGTTGACGGTATGTTCAAAGACACCAAACTTTTTTTGAAGCAAAGGATATTTGGGAATCTTATAATGATAGAAAAGTCCAGCTTGAGCCGCCCAACAGATATAAAAAGTTGAGTAAACATGATGCTCAGCCCAATCCAAAATTTCAGTCAGTTCCTCCCAATAATCAACTTCCTCGAAATCCAATTGCTCAACCGGCGCCCCTGTTATTACCAAGCCATCAAAGTTTTCATCGGCGACCTCATCAACGGTTTTGTAAAAATTCTTCAAATGTTCTTCCGGCGTGTTCTTGGCCTGGTGATTTTTGGGCTGAAGCAAAATCGCCTCCACTTGGAGCGGAGTATTCCCAAGCAATCGCAACAACTGGGTTTCTGTGGTGATTTTGGTCGGCATCAAATTAAGAATCGCTATCTTTAA
Source organism: Bacillota bacterium (assembly GCA_023392595.1). Classification (GTDB taxonomy): domain Bacteria; phylum Bacillota; class UBA4882; order UBA8346; family UBA8346; genus UBA8346. Next base: position 34,355 of record JAEVYU010000073.1, read on the forward strand.
CGGGCGGATGTCCTGATGGCAAGCACGGTCTTCCGTCATTACAAAGATATTTTCCCGGCTCAAAATCTCTGTGGCTGGTAGATTGTCTGGTATTCGAATCGGCATGTTATCTCCCCCTCTTTTGCTTCACGGTCCAAATTGAAATTAAAAATAAAAAACCTCTTCCACGAGGAAGAGGTTTCTATAACGAAGCGATAGCTAGGCTATAATTTTCCATTTTCCTCTCATCTCTCGGGTTTCCCCTGCAGGAATTGGCACTGTGAGGCGGACTTTCAAATTGTCAAACCGCTTTCAGTTGCCGAGGGTTCATCGGGCCAGTCCCTTCCCCTCTCCGGATAAGAGCGTTTTTATATTTTAGTTGATATGATAATACTTTTTGGTGGAAAAATCAACTATAAAAATTTAAATTGACTCCACTAAATTTTATTTTAAGACATCCTCGTTCTTATCCTTTATCCCTTAAAACTTTCCCTGCCAAGCCGGAAGCTTTGCCATCATTTCCCGGGCGGCGTTTTTGGCTGCCTTTTCATCAAATCCCTGAGTTTTCACGATAAACTCAGTCATGCCTTCCAATTTTTCTTCATAAGATTGCATGGTTCCATCAGGACGCGCGCAATAGACACAATAATTCTTCGAAGTATCCCCCATCGCAAATTCTTCTTCCTTCACCATCGGCATACCGCAAGCGATACAGATTTTCATTTTCAATCTCTCCCCGCAAAATTAGTTTCATTGGTCTTTATCTGAACATCTGAATAATCAGTAATTCCTAAGCGATTACCGAATGGGTCTTCAAACTCGACTGCCAATCCGGTGCGAATGGGAAACGGTTCTGAACAGAATTGGACACCCTTGGTCTTTAACCGGTCGAATTCTTGTTTAACATCATCAACTGTAAACCAAATAGTAGGCTTGGCATTTGGCTGGGCTTTAAGAATAATTGCCGGTTCTTGCTCCCCAACCTTAAATGCAATCATACCTCGGTTACTAAAATCAAACTTAACATCCAGACCCAAAACTCCTTGATAAAATTCTTTGCCTTTATGCAGGTCATTAGCAGGTAAAAAAAAATTATCATAATCTTTCATTTCTTTATCTCCTTAATCAGCATCTTTTTAACCCATTCCTTATCCATTACCCGTAAACGATTCTTTTTTAAGTTCTCTTTAACTATCCATTGAATATGCTTATTTTGGTTTTGGGCTACATCTTCAAACACAGCTTTTCCCTCTTCCGGAAGTGAAACAATCACTACACTCCAGCCATAACCCAGAGTTTTTCGTAACACACTCTGATGATCGGAAAGCTTCCTATTATTCATCGTGAACGCTAACGTTATTTGGGTAAGGATATTTAAAATTCTGCGATTAATGGATTTCACTTTCAATAATTTGGGTTCACATAATGAGGCAACTATGGCCCGTTTTTCCAAATCATTGCCATCCATCCATTTTTCTAGACTATCAATTATCTCCGTCATATTTTTTTCAGCAATCTCTTGAATTCCGATGGCAACCGCTTCTCTTATTCGCCAGCTCTCATGAGATGCATAACTCCTGATTTCCCCTATCGTATCTTTGATGTTATTCTGATTCAAAATACAATATCCGACAATTCCGCACATGACCACGAACTCTTCCGGAGAGTTTTTAAGATGATCATGATAATAGGCCAAACATTCTTCAATTTCAGCGGCGGTGGCACGATGGGCGAATGAATAAAGCAGTTCCAAATTTCCTCTGGGACCCGGGAGGCCGGAATTGAGTAAAAGGCTTTCAATTGTTTGCGTCTTCGGTCTTTGATCCATCGTAGCACCCCTTTCAAATTTGCCGCTCCGTTTTAAACTTTACGGAGCCATCAGGCTCATGAAATACTCAAGTAATTCCGATCCATAACGCTTTAAAACCGACTCACCCGGCGCAAATAAATCGGCATTGCTCAGATAATAATGAATCAATCCCATCCAGGTATTAAAAAAAAAGTGCATGGGAATGGGGCGAATCACTCCCGATTCTATCTCACGGCTTGCCGCTTGATTTAAATGGATGGAAATCGCTGATTGAATTGCCACTAAAGCACTTTGGGCATTAGCTGGCAACAGGGACCTTTCCGAAACCATTCTGGAGTAGAAAGCTTCTTCTTCAATAAGACCTTCCAAGTGAGCCTGAAGGACCTCTCTCACACTCCCACCCCGGCTTGCCAGTTCATGAATTCGCCCGGCGACCTTGCGTCCGAACTCTTCGATAACAGCGATTAATAAATCCTCGCGGGTGGCAAAATGCGCAAAAACCGTTCCATGGGAAACTCCCGCCACATCGGCAACATCACTGGTACGGGTGGCAATAAAGCCTCTGGAAGCAAATTCATGCAAAGCCGCCTGAAGTATCCCCTCCCTGGTCTGGTCTTTTTGCAATTTTCGTTTTGAAATTTTCATTTTATTGACTCCACACTCAATGAGTTTAAAGTCATTATAGCTCAACTTCTGATTCTTGTCAAGGGAATAGAAAGCGCCATTTCACAACTAATTTGAAACTCTCAAAAAAAATTGGATAAAAAGTAAACTAACAGTATAACTTTTTACTAGTATAGTTTAAGAGCTTGTGCTATACTAAAAAAGTAAACTAACAGTTTACTCATTACATGATCGGAATGAGGGAACCATGGGCGCCACAGAACGGAAAAATCAACTCCGGAAACTACGTCAGGAAGACATTATTAACGCGGCTGAAAAAGTGTTTTTCGCCAAAGGAATTCATAACGCCACCATGGACGAGGTTGCTAAGACTGCGGAATACAGTAAAAGGACGGTCTATACCTACTTTTCCAGCAAGGAACAAATTTATGACGCCATTATCAGCCGGGCTTACGGAATACTAAACAGGCTAACCTTCGACACGCTTCAAAAGCAGCAGCCGGCCAACGGGCTTGAAAAAGTTTTATTCATCGGTCGAATCTATTTGGAGTTTACCAATACCTATCCCCATTATTTTAAAGCGATGGCCGACTATGAAAACCGTGATGAAGATTTATCTTCTCAGGATGAATACAAAAGAGCCAACTACATTGAAGGAAATAAAAGCGCCGATTTGCTGATTCACAGCATCCGCCAAGGTATTGAAGACGGCAGTATATCCAAAGAGCTTGACCCTGTAAACACAGCCTTTATACTCTACGGCAATGTGATCGGTTTTATCAGCATTATCCTTAAAAAAGAAAAATATATCGCCCATACTTACCAAAAAGATATCCCCTCGTTGATTGCAGAGATGACCCGGCTGATTACCAAAAGCTTAAAACCATAGGCTATAGGATGCCGGTCATTCCGGCGCCGTTCAATCTTAAAAAATAAGAGGTGATAAAGATTAACAGGAATCAAAAATTTCGACTCTTTCTATTATTAGGCTGTCTTTTCATCATCAGTTTTGACTGCAGGATTCAAGGAGAAGGAAACCTGGAAGGCCAGGATTTGAAGACCAAAATCAATGAAATCATTCGTTATGGTTCCTTCGCTCCCAGCACCCACAATGCGCAAATGTGGAAGATTAAAATGGTAACAGAAAATAAAATCCGGATCATGGTTGATGACCAACACATTTTGCCGCAAGTCGACCCCGAAAACCGGGAAACATTCATTTCGCTGGGCGCATTTATTGAAAATATGGTTGAAGCAGCTCCCCATTTCGGTTTACAACCGGAAGTAAGAATTTTGGCACAAAATCGGGACGATCAGGAAATTGCCGAATTGACCTTTTATCCGAAAAACAGCATTCCCTTACCGGATGGACTGGACGACATCAAAAACCGACATACCATCCGCATCCCATACTTACCCCAGCCATTGACGGAGCAGGATGCAAAATGGATAAAGCAACTGGGGCCCCAGTTCCAATATTGTGCACTCAAAAGTTCAGCCGGGCGATATGTTCGAGAATCGATGATTCAGGCTACCAAAAAACAAGTTGCCAATGATCAAAAGCAAAAAGAATTGGCGGGGTTATTTCGTTTTTCTAAAAAAGAAGCTGAAGAAAAGAAAGACGGTTTAACCCCGGAAGGTATGGGGCTCTCCGGTATCACCCGGTGGTTTGTATCAACTTTCTTCACCCAGAATACGGTGGTATCGAAATCTTTCAGGAATCAAACCATCGCCACAGTAAAAAAACAAGCCGAAAATTGCAGCGGTTATCTTATCCTCATATCCGAGGATAACTCCGTTGCCTCTTTAATCCGTAGCGGCCGGTCTTTGGAAAAATTTCTGATCATGGCGACCGGAAAAAAGCTGGCAGTCCACCCTATCAGTGCCCCACTGGAAGAAAGTCCGTGGAAAGAAGAAATTTCAACGAAGCTGGGAATATCAGGGCAAGCCCAGATGTTATTACGTATTGGTTATGTTAAGAATTACGGTCACCCGGTTAGCTACCGGAGGCCGGTTCCAGTCATTCCATAGTCATCATACTCAAATTTAGGAGGAATCATCGATGTTTAAAAATCAAATACAGAAAGTTATCGGAATTTGCATCCTGGGAGTCTTGCTGACACTGGGTTTATCCATGACAACCCTTGCGGCTTCTCAAAACGATCCCGGAATCACCTTTGGAGTGGAAGTTGATGCGCTGCCTTATCTTTCCGGAGGACATTACATCAGCGGAGTGATAGGATTTGACCACTATAATCTCCGGCTGATTCGGACGAAAACCACCATCCCTGGTTTTGTAACTCCAAAAGGCTACAAGGATTGGGATTTGGATGTCAATGCGGTGATTGTGGATTATTTCCCGGACGAAAACCGGGAGGGTTTGTGGTTGGCAGGAGGCGTCGAATTTTGGGACAGCCGGATTCAAAACAAAAATACCGGTGTTGGTGGCAAGTTTTCTCAGAAAATCCTCACCCTCGGTTGCGGGTATGTATATAAACTTAGCGATCACTGGTATATCAATCCTTGGGCTGCCCTTCATTACAACCTGAGCGACGAAAACGTTACGGTTGGTTCCGGCAATCTAAAACTTCCGGATCTAATGTACGAGGGTTCTGTCAAACTAGGATATCAATTTTAATGAAAATTTTAAAGGCTGTTCAATGAGAAATACGTCGCGTGTACGCGCTTTTCGGGCGTGCCCGGGGCGTATTTCCTTTTGCGAGAGTCTCTTTCATTAAAATTTCAAAGGTGAAATATAAGCAGACCCATTACCCCTCAGGTCCGGCCAGTATCCTGATGTCTTCCACCCGGATTTGGGTGCCGTAACTCTTTTCAAGCACCATGTTAACCAGGCCGGTATGGTTCAAATTCATCATACAGCAGCCTGGCAGAAAGGACATTCTATATCCAACCACTGGTTTTCTTCGGACATGTTCAGCCAGGCCGTCAAAACCTATCATATGATAGGCCTTGACATCTTTGACCGATTTTTCCCGGGACACTTTCGGTCCTACCACCCATGTGGTAAGCAGCCCCGTAACCGAATCCGCTTCAATCACTTCCAAAACATGGGGAATCGGACATCCGGCTCCCATGGGGCGGCCCATGACATAATCACCCTTTACAATTTCCATCTTTTCAACCAGGTCGCCCCGGAAAGGCAATACGATTTTCCGGGCCGAGATCTCCCCCGGTATTGGGCTCAAAACAAAATCATAAGGATGGCCTAGGACATCCAAATCGGTATAAATCGCTTCCCGTATCTGTCCTTCCGCCGCCATGGACTGTTCTTGATAATAAGGGCAGTCGCTATAACTTTTTTGTTCGTTAATAACCGCCCGTAAAAAATCCCTGCATGACTCATCCCCGCACAAACCGCAATTTTTGCCCGGTGGATGCCACAGTTTTGCAATGGTCATTTCATTCACCCCGATATAAATAGTCGGCGATATTGCCTTCCAATTTCTTGACAACTCCAAAGTGTTTGCGCCACCCAATATCTTTCTTGCCCACACAGATGGTACAAGTACCGAGCGGCGGATTCCCTTTCAAGTATAAATTATCTTCGGAAATGTCACCTGAATTACGAATGAGTTCATAGAGCCGCTGCAAGGACGTGCCTTGAAGAGCGTTTGTTTCCAGCAATATCACAGCAGGGTGAATCTCCTTGATTTTTTGAATTAATACCTCCCGTTCGGCCTGACTTACCAAATCAATTTTGGTTACGACTGCTACATCGGCCAAACTCACCATAGCCCCCATCTTTTCAGGGGTATGAATTCCCGAAATAGAACTTAAGACCACAATCCCCAGTCCCTGGTTCAAGTACGGCGAACAACGCAAGCATAAACCGGCGCTTTCAACGATAAACAAATCGGCCTTGTTGGCGGAGGCCCACTCAATCGCATCCCCAAGAACCATCACTCCGGCATGATCCGGACATAAATCCCCCGAATAAATCTTTTTGGTCAGAATCCCGAATTCCGTTTCAAGTTCAATATCTTCATAAGCTTTTACCACGTCAATTTTTAGAAAAACAATCCGCATCGAATCGCGAAGATTGCCCACGATTTGTTTAATAAGCGCAGTCTTTCCGGCAGACGGTGGTCCGGCTATAATCACTAACTTCAATTTTTACAACTCCTTCGCACCTTTTAGGCAAAATTTAAATTGGCCAGTTCCCTCGTAATAATGTGGCCAGCTCGTAACTCCTCCCGAATGACTCCCACTCTTTTATCAAGTTCAACCAGATTCCGGGCGGCATATATTTCTAACTCATTTTGTTGAAGGACCTTTTTGACGCCACCGTTCTCCATAATCACCCTTTTCTCAGTATGTAAGGCGATCACCGGATCATGGGTCACAAAAATAATAATTTTCCCGGCCCCGTGGATAATCTCCAATACTTCCTGTTTAAAAATGCCGGCGTTCTCAATCTCATCCAATAATACAATAGGCGCCGCCCCTATCAAAATCGCATCGGCGATTAATAGGGAACGGGTTTGACCGCCGGAAAGGGTCGTGACTTTATTATTCTTTTGAATTTTTTCACCGGTGAAAATATTAGCCAATTCAATGGTTTCCTCAATGATGGTTTTACTTTGAATACAGCGGGCTCGGGCATGGATTTGCAGAAACTCCTCAGTCGCTAAATCCGCAAAGCATTTGGTATTTTGAGTGATCATGGCAATGGGTTTCAAAGCCGGATTATAGCGGATACTGTCCTCAGGCACTTCCCGGTTGAGCAATATATGCCGTTTGGTGGATGTATCCCCTTGCGCCAGTAATTCTATATCGGTAATAAAGGCAGTTTTGCCGCTTCCGGTCGGGCCTACGATCGATATGGTCTCCCCCGCCTTCAGTGTAAGCTCCTCAAAATCTTCCTGGATCCCGGATTTATTGAAACCCGGCAGAATATTTAATTCGGTGATCATCTATTGCTACCCCTTTCATTATCAAACTAGTAAAACGTTCTCTAAATAACTCGCGTGCGCACGCACGCGCACTCAATGATTGTGAACGTTTTACTTAAGTAGAGCGTATCTTCCCCATTTCTGATTGCCGTTTATTTACGATACGCTCTACTAGACTTAGGAAATAACCTCGGCTCTATCCGGAGCGACGCTTGTTTTTTTAGACCGGGATTTGATTAAGTTTTAAAACTCCTACCGGTTTCGATCGGTATGAATTTCCTACATCTTTTTTAATGTATGCCGGGTTCGAAGTGCATGATACTTTATCCAATAATTTTAATGAAAGGCGTTTATCCCGATTTCAGTGCTTCGCTAAGAATTTGACCTCCTCGTTGCATGCCGGAATCCAAGTATTTTTTGATTAAGAAATATTCTTGTTGACAATCATTGGATCGGTAAGATATAATTTTTATAATTTAATTTCCCCACTAAACATATAGGTTTTATTTAGTTTTTTCTTGACGATTCCGGATAACCAAAAAACATTCAACAGGGGCCCAAAACCGGAGTAAAAACTGAACGGATATATTCTGGTTTTTTCAATCAAATACTTTATAAAGGAGAATTGCAATGGCCAAAAATAATTACCGGTTTGAAACACTCTCCATTCACGCGGGGCAGGTTCCCGATCCTACAACTTTATCGCGGGGCATTTCAGTTCATCGCACCAGTTCCTTTGTATTCAAAAATACCGAACACGGCGCCAATCTCTTTGGTTTGAAAGAACTTGGCTTTATATACAGCCGGCTCGGTAATCCCACCAATGCAGTTCTTGAAGATCGTGTCTCCGCTCTCGAGGGCGGGGCCGCTTCTGTATCCGTCGCCTCGGGTACCAGCGCAATCCACTATGCCATCATTACTATCGCAGGACAAGGGGACGAAATCGTTTCCGCCAACAACCTTTATGGCGGGACCTATACGATGTTTGACGCTATCTTACCCCAATTCGGCATTACCACCAAGTTTGTCGATGCCAAAGATCCCCAAAACTTTGAAAAAGCCATCACTCCGAAAACCAAACTGCTGTATATCGAAACCATCGGCAATCCCGTGCTTGATTTTACCGATATCGACGAAGTTGCCAAAATTGCCCACGCCCATCATATCCCCTTAATCGTTGACGGTACATTTACAACTCCCTATCTGCTGAGGGCTATCGATTATGGCGCCGATATCGTCATCAATTCACTCACTAAATGGCTTGGAGGTCATGGTTCAGCTATTGGAGGAATTATCACCGATTCCGGCAAATTTAACTGGAAAAACGATCAGTTCCCTTTAATGACCCGGCCCGATCCCAATTATCACGGTTTGAAGTGGGCATATGATCTTCCGGAAACGCTCTCCCCAATTTCTTACGCATTGCGTTTCCGTACCGTGCCTCTTCGTAACCTTGGGGCTACCCTCTCCCCCGATAATGCCTGGATCTTTACCCAAGGTATTGAAACGTTGCCGGTACGTATGGAAAAACATTCCGATAACGCCCTGAAAGTCGCCGGATTTTTGAAAAAGGACCCGAGAGTGGCCTGGGTACGTTATCCGGGTCTTCCCGACGATCCAACTTATCCGGTCGCTAAGAAATACTTGAAAAATGGGTTCGGCGGCATGGTGGTCTTCGGAGTGAAGGGCGGCTATGAAGCGGCGGTAAAACTGATTGATAACATCACGTTGTTCTCGAATCTGGCCAATGTAGGCGATGCCAAGAGCTTAATTTTGCATCCATCCTCCACATCCCATTCCCAATTGAGCGAGGAACAGCAGCGTGAAAGCGGACTTACTCCCGACTTGATCAGGTTATCCATCGGTTTGGAACATCCCGATGATATCATTGAAGCGCTCGATGAAGCTTTAACAATTTCGCAGAAATAAGAGTTTTTTTGAAATTTAGGAAGCCGCCTGGTAAAATTTCCGGCGGCTTTTTTCTATATACTTTTATTCACCTTATTAAATAATAAAAAAGCTGACAACCCGGAAACTTTTGTTCCCAGAATGTTTGCATCGCATTGTGGTGTTCGTATATAGGATTTAAACTAGTATAAATCTTCCAAATCTTTATTTGAAGCTACTCTTTTGCCTCGCATTATCTTTTCGCTTATATATCTAACTACATTAGAGGCCTGAGCAATTATATCATTTCGGCCTTTTTCATTATTTTCAGGATTTTCACCCAATCGGTATAAAAAATTTTTAAAATAATCAAGATAGACATTAACTAAAGCGTTTAACTTTTCATCATCATAGACATCTATTAATGCATAAACCATACTTTCTTTTTTAAAAAACTTCCTATATTCCTGATATAGAATTTTGTCATATTCCAAAATTCGAAAGTCTGGTTTCTTTTTAATTTCATTATCAATTTCATCATAGCTCCAAATAGCTTCATCTAGTATACTTAAACTTCCCAAAACGAACTCAATAATAGGATTATAGACTTTTTCTTTGTACCATTCATATTCCTTATCTTTAATATTCCATTTTCTATAAACAGGATAAGTAAGAAGAGTTAACGTAGACCCTAAAATAGCAGCAATAATAACACTTATAATAGAATTAAAAGAGACCCCCATTAATTACCCCACCCTTTCCTGTTCTTACTTGTCCACCCATATGTCCTTTCCGTTCTCAACTTTCACCATAATTTCGCCATACTTTATGTTCTCAAGTCCCTTACGGACCTTCTTTAAAGCATCTTCAATGTTCATTCCTAATGTCACAGTTTTCTTCACCGGAAGCGCTCCTTTGAATATTTAATATTTTTATGTAAACTCCTGCGAAATTAGTAGATACATTCCATCCAACTTAAAACGTCACCATCGCCGTCAATGCCCCAGCTACAATCCAATAAACAACTTAAAACATCCACAATAATAAAAACTGTCGGGAATATCAGTCTAGATTTCATCCCCCTCTCCCATTCCCTAATTAGACTTCTTTTTTAATATGGTATCAACTATTCATCATGATCCATGATATATTAATATTGGTTAGAATTTAATATATAGTAGGTCAGCAAGAGTACTTCCTTTAGCCAACGAATTTGTAGTCCGGCGCCAAGCCCCATTGCGCCAGGTGAAACTTGCCGGATTGGATGAACTTCTTGAATACTCATTCGCGTCGTCAAAAGTGGTGAGATGCAAGGCGCGACCGAGTGAAGACCGGAGGCGTACTCGATGTACGCCGAGGACTGGAACGACCGAGCAACGCAGCAGATCGCCACTTTTCACGGCGCATCATCCAATCCGGCAAAACTTTTTACTCACTCTCACGTTTCCTATAACTAATGTCATTATTAGCTTTTAACCCCTTATAGGTAAAGTATAGATCTCGATTCAGGCTAGAGCTTCCTTCAAATGTCAAGTCCTAACGCAATTTCAATCCTTCCGGGGGTATAATAGTAAAAAACCTTTCAATTTATCATTTTAACTTTTGTAAACATAAAAGGGTTTTCTAATTTTAATAGAGAAGACAACTTGTGAAAAAATGGTGATTTCAGGAGGCATATTATGAACGAGCAATCCCAACACCGGTTTAGCAGAACTGAATTATTAATTGGCAGCGAAGGTTTGGCCAAGTTGAACAGCGCCCGGGTCGCTGTAATTGGTCTGGGAGGTGTTGGAGCTTATACGGTTGAAGCTTTAGCCAGGGCTGGGGTTGGCTGGCTCATTTTAGTGGACTTCGACGAAATCTGTTTGACCAATACCAACCGGCAAATTCATGCCATTGAAGGAACCTACGGCCGTCCCAAAGTCGAAGTCATGGCCGAAAGGGTTAAGGCCATCAATCCCGAGGCTGTCGTGGTCTCCTGGAAAGAATTTTTAGATGCCAAAAATATCGACGTCATTTTGCACGGCAGAATTTCTTATGTGGTTGACGCCATCGACACCGTCTGGTCCAAGGTGGATTTAATCCGTTACTGTAAAGAAAACGGTATTCCGGTGGTTTCCTCCATGGGAACAGGCAATAAGTTCGACCCTTTATCCTTCCGGGTTGACGATATCAGTAAAACCCATACCTGTCCGCTGGCCAAATCGGTTCGCAAAGCCCTGCGGGAAAAAGGAATCGAAAGCGGCGTCAAAGTAGTTTATTCGACGGAAGTTCCGGTGGAGTCCAAAGAAGGGGTAGTCACTTGTCACGGCGGATGCATCTGCCCCCACCGGGATGATAAAGACCCGGGCTGGAACTGCACCAAACGGCGAAAGATCCCCGGGAGTATGTCCTATCTTCCTCCGATCGCGGGATTAATCATCGCGGGGGAAGTTATCCGGGATTTATTAAAAGAGGAACCGGTTGCTGAAAAATAATGGAGAAGTCGGGTTTAAAAAATTTCAGTCCGGAACTATCAAAGTTTTCTTGTGAAATCTCAAAAAACTCTTTTTTCCATCCTTACCCACTCACCTAGAAAACCAATTAAAGTATCGGTTCTAAAGCAGGGAAACCGGTTATCCGGCTCCCCTGGTTATATTTTATTGAACTTGGGTTGGGGTCCCGTTAAGGGTGAAACCGGCCGGTTCGGCGTTGGAACCGCTATAGCTGATGTTGAATCCGAAATTCACCGTGCCGCCCCCCGCAGGAATGCCACTATTATAACTGAGATTGGTCACAGTTACGTTCGCCCCGTTTTGGGTGTAACTGCCGTTCCACAGATTGGTGATCTTCTGGTTGCCCGGAAAGGTCCAGGACAGCTGCCAACCATTGATTGCCGAAGTACCGTTGTTTTTGATCGTTACATTGATGGTCGCTCCGTTCCCCCAATCATTTTGGATGGCATAGGTTACCGTAACACCGTTGACTGGCGGCGTGGGAGTTACTGTTGGTGTTACAGTCGGTGTTATCGTCGGAGTTATTGTAGGCGTCACAGTCGGTGTTACCGTCGGAGTCGGACCTGAACTCGTAATCACCACTGTAGCAATGGACTGGGCCGGTAAGGTGACGGTATTGTCACTTCCTAAAGCGCCCACACTGGCAAACCTTTCACTGCCTCCGGGAGTGGTACGGTAAATCGCCGAACTTCCCACCGGGTAACCGTTCAGATTTAAGGCCACTGAATTTTGTGAACTGCTGTTATTCAGCAAGACAACCGTCAATTGTTTTTGGTCCGGCGAAATGAAGGCCACAGTCCGGACATTGCTGTTGTCGGCTGTAGCGGCCACTCGCTTATATCCGGGGTCGGTATATTTACTAAAGTGCTTGAACACATAATAGAAGTCGGAGACTTTATAACCCCGGGCTGTCGTCCAACCGCTGCGGTTATTGGGGTCTTCCAAATTCACCAGCGGTCTCTGGTCCATCGTCCAGATCAGATCCCAGTAGAAATAGGCGCTGGCGTTTTCGTAAACCAGGGAGTTAATCATCAACTGGCCGGTGGTAAAGACCGTGCCTTGATCATATTCGGTTTGGAAAAGCGGTTTGCCCGGATAATAGGAACGGGCTAAACTTTGAAGGGCGGAATTGAAGCTGTCCGGGCTATTGGCATCCCCGCCATTATATAGATGATGATCAATACCGTAAATTTCCGAAAGATTCATATTGGCGCAATAGTTTTGCACCAGGTTGCTGTCGATGCCGGCGGTTTCCGGCCCCAGGATTTTCGGCTTGTTTGCCAGAGATTGGATGCGGTTGTAAACGGCGTCCAAGGCTTTACCATAGCCGGGATAATTTGAATCTTCGGCCGGCTTAAAAATGCAAGTTTCCCACCCTGTGTTTTCATAATCAGGCTCATTTTGAATGCTGATATAATCGGGGGTAATCCCTTTACCGGTATAACCATTAATGGAGTTGTACCAGTAATCGGCAAAGCCGCTGTAATTAAAAGCGCCGCTTACTTTGGCCAGGGTTCCTCCGTTTAAAGTGCCGCCCGCTTTCAAATCCGAAGGCGGAGTCCAGGAACTGACGAGTACTTTAATGGGATGCCCCAACGATAGGCCCGCTTGCTGTACAATTTCCGGTTCATCAGGGGCAAAAGACTCTCCATTACGACTTCCATAGGTATTTCGAAAACGGATGATATCCAGTCCCAACCCGTTAAAAAGCAAGTCATAAATCTCGGCTTTGTTGGGATGCAGGGTAAGCCAGCTGGTGTACCAGGCCGTGGCGGCGCCAAACCCTTCCAAGGTTTGATAGGTTGTGCTCGTATCGATATTGACATTATAGTTGGCCGCTTTGGAAATCTGGGATGTCCAAGTAAAGGTGGCAGCCAAAAGACCGATCATGATGACGGGGATGACATACCGTAACCCGTAAGATTTTTTTACCATGACCAAAACCATCCTTTCTTTTTGGTTTCCCGCTTAAAAAAACTCTTTCCCTTCCTCAATCACTATGAATCTTATTGCAACGTCTCCCCCCTTCCGAGGCATCGCTTGGGTTATCCATGCCGCACCGTACTCACCGTGAATGACGAAAAAGGAACGGCAAAGAAATCAGGAACGGTGCCGGAGTTTAAAACCGGTCCATTTCTTATATCGTTATGCTTACATTTCTCCGTGACACTGGTTTGTTTTTCTTTATTTTAACTTAATTACCATATTTATCCTTTTAGTTATACTATATCACAATAAAACCTTAGGGACAATATTCTTTTTTAACGATTGAAATTTTTAGGCGGGAAGGGTCAGGGAAAGATACATGGGAAATGAACCAATGGTAACCGCAGTCAAAAAGGATATGTTTTCTGGCCGAAACATATCCTTTTTATATTACCAAAATATCTTGCAAAGATCTCGCACTCAGCGCCTGCAGCGCAAAAAGGTACTGACGCCTCTAGGGAGAATAAATAGGCGGCCCGAATCGAAACCAAGCTGATTATCTTTATAATCATAATCATCTATACTTTTTGAAATAAAAATCCTCACCCATTCGTTTTACTGGCAAAGAAGATATCCCTTAAGGAGCCCAGTAAATTATGAAAAAACAATTTTATGGAGTATTCGCGGTTTTCATCATTGCCGCCTTCTTAGTACTACCCATTTATGGGGCAGATACCGAAATCTCCAGGCATTATCAAAACAAAGGATTTACAGCCCTAAGCATTGCCTCTGGTATGAGACTGGAAGTAAAACAAGGTACACAATACGAAATAGTAATCCGCACTGAGGAAAATCAGCTTAAGCTGGTCAAAGTGGCCCAAGTCGGAAACATGCTCCAGTTTTATCTGCCCCCTTTCTCTTTTGCCACCGCCCCGATTAAAATTTCCATTACCATGCCGGAGCTAACCAAAATCGACTTGAGTGGCGGAAGTAAGGCCAATGTTATGATGAATGTCATCCCAGAAACATTTGGAGCCAGTCTTTCCGGCGGCGCTGAACTATCGGGGCTTCTCCATTCGCAACGTCTCGAACTCAATCTTTCCGGAGGAAGCCTAAGTAATCTTACCGGCGCCGCGGATACGCTAATTATCAGAGCCTCCGGCGGCAGCCGGATACTGCAAGATTCCTTTAGAGTAGATAGAGCCAGCATTATCCTCTCAGGCGGGAGCAGAGCCGAGGTTTTGGTGATCGAATCCATGGATGTCGACGCCAGCGGCGGATCGCAAGTCTACTATCATGGGACTCCAAAACTAAATACTTCCTTCTCCGGAGGGGCGGGAATTAGGAGCTTTTAAAATTTTAACCTTGACTTCATATTGCCTTTACCGGACTGCTTTTTCCCTTCAACTTGTAATCCACGCCGAACAACCTTTGCATCCATTTTGGGATAAAGAAATCCGCCGGATGGCAAACTGATATTGCTTTCGGTCATACCAGGCGCCCTCCATGCCGCCAAAACGGACTTGATCCCCTTTAAATTCTATCTTTAACGGCACTGTATCCATTTTCTCCTCATCAAACAAACTGGGTTTTAAGCCGGGTTGATAGATAAACTTTTGATGGTGTCCGATCACAGTAATTTGGTCTGTGGAAGTGACCAGTTCCTTGACTTTTCCATCCGCCGTTAAGCCGAGCGAATTCATATCGCCATGGATGCCCACAGCATCAACATTAAAAGCTTCAATTTCTCCAATCGGTGTCGGCGTCAAGGTCGGTTTAGCCGGCTCCAGCGATTTCAGCCGCCCGTCCGGATAGAGCGAAAATCCAATCCGGGTCTCAATGGGACCAACCGGCGAGTTCAGCACGACCTTGTCCCGTGGCCAAAAAGTGAGACTTTTCACGGCCCCAGTCTCGTAAAACTGAATTCCGATGACTTTCCGTTTAAATTCCCCAAAAGGAAAATGAAAGTCCAGTTCCGGGGCCAACCGGTATTCTTCCCCCTCACTCCAGAAGCCGGAGATTTTCCCATTCAGAGGGAAAAGCCGCTTCACTCCGCCGTTTGGATGAAAGGTCACCAGTTCGGCTGGAAAAATCCCTATCGAAGTATGGAACGCTACTTGTTTTTGGAGGGAAAGGCTTTTCAAATTTCCTTCCGGATAAAATGACAACGACTTGACATATTTTCGCCGGAGACCATCGTTTTGAAACTGAGGAACCATATCGCCATAAGGAGTTTTCAAAGTATTAGCCTCGCCTAATACGCATTCTTTAAGACTCCCGTCCGGATACAATTCAAACGATGTGATTCCCTGCAAGGCCCCATACAGGGTTTCCATACGCTTCATCTTCATCACCTGTAATTTATGTCATAACGCATCGAATGGAATACTCTTCTACATTATAACACAAACTTCACACGACGGTAACCCGCCGTTTGCCCGATTCACTCAAAAACCGCCGGCCTCTTCAATGAACCGCCAGTGATTATTGGGCTTGGCAAAGGAACGGTTAATTTCCGCCGCGCAAAAGTTCATATGATTTGAAAAAATTTGCCGCCCGGGAAAAAATGCAACACCGGCATGGTTTCAAAATACTTCTACTGATGATTTATCTTACAACCGCGCCTGACAAGATCTCATCGACTTCCTGACTTTTTAACCTGTAATGATAAAACAATTGGTAAAAGCGTTTCGTTTCGGCTTTGATATCCATTTGATAAACACCCGGATAAAGCAAGTTGGCCAACCAACGAACACCGATAACCCGGTTCACCCCCGGCGGCCTGTCGAACCAGTCAAAGGGATAGGCAGGGATTCGGTATACCCGATGATTTTTTACTGCTTGAATACCTGCCCAGTCCGGGTTGGTCATTATCGCATCATAAGCCCCCACATTCACGTCTTGATCGTTTCCAACCAGGATCACCTGGGGATCCCAGGCCAATAATTGTTCCATGGATACTTGACTTCTACCGTATCCCTGCAGTTTAGGAACTTCCGCTACGTTGATTCCACCCACGAAATCCAGCACTTCCGTATGAAAAGAGCCTTTTGGGTCCGATTCAAGTCCCTTGGGTCCTTCGGCATAATACACTCGGACTAACCTTTTTAAAGAGCCCACCGCCTTCTGCTCTTCAATGATTGAAATGGTTTTTCGGCAATCATCGCCTAATTCCTTGGCACGGGTTTTTTCAGCCAACAAATCGCCGACGAACTTGTATGCTTTATCCAATTGGGTCAAACTACCGTCTACCAAAACCACCGGGATTTTTGATTGTTCCTGGAGGCGTTCGGCGCTCGATATATCCATTTCCGTTAAGGACCCAATCGATAAAATCAAATCCGGAGCGGTTTGAATTAGCTTTTCAATATTGATGGTGCCGTTCTTGCCCGACCAAGTACCCAGCACCGGCAATTTAAGATATTCCGGCCGGATATACTTTTTATCAGTCTCCGAAAACGCGAAACTCCAGCCGGCTATTTTTTCAGGGGCCAGGGTATACATAAAAATGGTCCCAATCTGGCTTGCAGAAAAGACTTTTTGAATTCTCTTCGGGGTCGTTACCTTCCGTCCGGCCATGTCAATGATGGTCCAAGTATCATTAACCGCCATCGTTACCGTTCCGCACCAAACGAGCAGTCCTAAAACCATCGCCCCAACAAGGGCCCGCAAATATTTATTCATCTTCCTCACTTCCTTTCTCCCGTTCATTGATTGAACATAGAGTTGCTATATTTAATTGAGTAACGGGATACAAGCCTTAATTGGTTCACCGAAATCATTCACCGTACTGGCGATTTTGACATGAATCCCATAAGCCGCTTTCAGGTTTTCTTCTGTGACGACTTCATCGACGGCGCCGATCAAAAATGCGTTGTTCTTTTGGAGCAGGGCCACTTTGGTGGAACAGAGGAAAGCATGATCGGGAAAATGCGAGGTCATGATTACACCCAACCCCTGCTGCGCCAATTTATTTATTTGCGACAACACCCGGATTTGATTGCCGAAATCCAGACTGGAAGTGGGCTCATCCATTACCAAAATTTGCGGCTCTTGGGACAGAGCCCTGGCAATCAAGACCATCTGTCGTTCCCCGCCGCTGATTTCGGTATAAACCCGGTCTCTCAAAAAAGAAATATCCAAAGTATCCAAAGCGGTTTCCGCAATTTGGATATCTTCCTTGGAAGGAGTGGCAAACGGGCCTAAGTGCGCCGTCCGTCCCATTACCACCACATCCAAGACTTTATAGGGGAAGGGCGGAGTATGAGCCTGCGGTACATAACCAATCGCTTTGGCCAATCGTTTTCTGGACCAATGGCGAATATTCTCGCCATCCAGCAATATCTCCCCGCCTTGCATTTTTAAAAATCCCAAAATGGTTTTAAACAAAGTCGTTTTGCCAACTCCATTGGGACCAAGCAGGCATAAGATTTCTCCCGAATTCAGGTCCAATGAAATACCCTCCAAGACGGTTCGGTTCCCATATCCGCATTTGGCCCGATTGACTTCCAGCCTCACAGCCATCCCTTCTTTCCTTTGATGAGCAGATAAATAAAGAAAGGAGCTCCAATCAGAGCCGTTAATATCCCCAAGGGAATTTCCATGGCAAAGGCGCTGCGGGCTACATCATCAACCAGCAATAAGAAGGTTGTCCCGATTAACATGGAAGCTGGAAGCAGCATTTTATAATTGGGTCCTACAATCATCCGAGCCAAATGGGGTATAATTAAACCGATCCAGCCGACCATTCCGCTGATGGAAACCGCGGCGGCCGTTAACAAAGTCGAACAAACAACGACCACCAACCGGAGCTTAGAAGTATCAACTCCCAGGGACTTCGCTTCTTCCTCGCCGAAGGAAAGCACATTCAATTTCCAACGCAACAGCATTAATGGAATAGCCCCCAGCAGCATCGGAACCAGCACAACAAGATTATCCTTTGCGCCCACTGAAGAAAGACCGCCCATCAGCCAAAAAGTAATAGCCGGCAGTTTGCTGTATGGATCCGCCACATATTTGATCATCGAAATAAAAGAAGAAAATAGGGTCGAAACTACCATTCCGGTAAGAACCAAAACTAAAACGGCATGATTGCCCCGGCTGATCATTGCGCTAAGAAAATATGTGATGGCTACGGCAATCAATCCGAATACAAAAGCGGAGAGCTGAATACCAACCACACTGAAGGAAAACAAAATGGCAATAGCCGCTCCAAAACCGGCTCCGGCCGCCGCCCCCAATATATCCGGCGATACCATCGGATTTCGAAATAAACCTTGATAGGCGGCCCCCGATATCGACAAGGCACCTCCAACCAGCATTGCTGCAAAGATTCGCGGCACACGGACGGAAAATATCACCGTATTTAGTGTCTGAGGTATTGATAGCCTCCAGCCGAAAATTTTCACGCCAACAATCTGGATGAACTGTTGCAAAGATATCCTATAGCGTCCTATCGCCAATGAAACAAATACCGTTAGCAGCAATAATAAAACAAGAACCGACATCGCCGACAAATTCCAGCGCTTCGTTTTTTTACGGATCGATAATTCACTGATTTGGGATTTATCCTGCAACTCCATTTCCTTCTCGCACATTGAGCCGCTCACCCCTTGCAAACAAAATACGCCAATCCGGTCTTAAAACTCGACCATCACCCGTATGCCGCCAATCCACTTGGCGTTATCGGCATCCTGTTGCAGAAACTCCGCTTGTAGCGCAGTCTTTAATGCAAGTTGATATTTAGCGCCAATCAGTGTCCAGTTGTCTTGTACCGCGAAATTGTAACCGGTTCCGGTTGAACTCCCCAATATGTACCAATTATTTTTGTTCGTATTGACCAAATATTCGATTAATTTCTTGCCGTTATTTTCACCGGACAAACTCACAGCCCTGCCCATGTAGACACTGAATGTTTTGCTGAGTTGACATGACAACTCGCTATAGATGCCTGTCATTGTCTCTAAGGAATCAGGGGTCACCGAAACATACTCCGCGGAAAGATTGAAAGGACCAACCCCGCAAGTGGCGTCGAATACTCCCAAAGAATTGGCAGTACTGCTGTTAACAACGTCATTCATATACCCCAACCCCATTTTCAAGTACGGCAGGGGACCATAGGTTAAACGGAGCGCAGTATCAAATCCCTTACTGGTTTTATCGGACGATTGATTATAGTCTCCGCCGTTATTGGCATTTGCAACGGCAAATGCATATCCGAAGGTTCCTGCTTTTCCCTGATACTTGAGGCCTATAGATTTTTTTGTGGAACCCATCGCTTGGCCACTCAATGAATTATCCAGAGAGATGATTTGAAACCCTTTCTCAATACCAAACGGTAATTTAAAATAGCCGAAATCCAGTTCATCACTATCGCTCAAAATTGCTTTTTGGTAAAAATAACCACTATCGACCCGAATATCTACTTTCGAATTGGGGTCATTACTATTTTTGCCAATTTGAAGAAACTGGATCCCCCCGGAGAAACCGCTAGTTTGGCTAACATCAGCAGTAACGCTGAAAGCGATTCGTTCAAAACGGAAGGTGCTGATAGAAGAATTGGAAGGTAATGATTCATCGTCAGCCGTTTGATACCAAGCCCTAAAATTACCGCCGACCGACACCGCTGCGGAACTGACTGAACTGAATAGAATCAATAAAATAAAAGATAAAACCGGTATCCATGCTTTTTTCATTGATAATGCCTCCTTGGTAAAGAATTTACTATTAAAGCAAGCCAGTCTGTGTTATATGTATGTTATTTATTGATTGTTCTGATTCGCCGTTCACTATCTTAAACAAACATTAACTAATACAAACTAACTCGGTGCTAATTATATGTTATATTTTTTTAAAATGCAATACCAATTTTGAAAATATACAACACATATATAACATATATATAACATAAAAATAACCATCTCTCCTAGGAGATGGTTAAAAAAATACCGGAATCACAAAGTCATTTACGGTTCTGATCACGAGACCACCTGTTTGGTCATGGATTTTTTGATAAAAATCCACAGTCCGTCATCGCCGCAATTCATTTCATAGGAATTGATTCCGGCTTCAATCATCTGCGAAGCCAAAGATTCGGCACTCTGCCTCCAAATATAACCGCTCAATTGTCCCAATAGTTTCGGATTGTACTCTTCCAGCTTTCCCTCAACCTGGCGTTTGATTTCTTCATTCCAAAATCCCCCGCCGATGCAAGCCATACCCCCCGGCGTCAAAACCCGGTAGATTTCTTGAAAGGTTTTGACCCGGTTTTGCCAAAAAAAAATCGAACTACGGCTGACTACTAAATCCATTGTGGCATCGCCCAGTGGAATTTTAACCGGAGCCCCTTTAATGAGCCGAACCTGATTTTGATTTTCCAAACCGCTGACTCGGAGATTGGCCCCTACCTTGCTTAGCATATCTTTAGAACTCTCCATTAAAAATACATGCATATGGGAATTTTGAGCTATGGCGATCCCAAGCAACCCGTTACCGGCAGATATCTCCAGGCAATTTCCGCTGTGAATTCCGGCCTTATGTTGGATTTGCTTGGCTGTATCCAAAAAGGACGAATATAAGAGAGCCCGGTTCATTTTTTGCATTTTAGAACGTATCGCAATCATTCTCTTCACTCCTTTTTTTGGTTTTCATAACTTAGCCTTTAACTCCGCCCGGTCTCCCAAAAAGCACTCCGGTTGCAGCAACCGCATTCATCTTATCATCCCAGTGATGTTTTGTATTGTCATATATCGCACACTCGCAAAACGAATGGTTTTATGCCTTCTCAAAAAGAATCCATAACCCCGATTCATTATCAATAACTTTTATACCGTTACGCTCAATTCCTAAATCGGTTAAAGTTGCAACCATACTTTCTCCCGTGTGTCTCCCCCTATACCCTTTGACCCTGTTTTCCCAATCCGGCTCACGACCGGACATTGTCTTCACAATATCCCGGCGTAATGCTTCCGTGCCAAAACCCCCGCCAATATATGCTTTACCCCCGGGTTCCAGCACCCGCCGAATCTCTCCAAACGCTTTCCGATGATCTTCCCAAAACCAAACGGAGCCCCGGCTAACTATTAGTTGAAACGATCCGTCATCAAAAGGCATTCGTTGGACATCCCCCCGGCAAGAAACCACACGGTCCGTTAATCCCAACGCTTTGATTCGTTCCTCCGCCAATTGAATGGCGTCAAAAGAAAAATCAAACAAAGTTACTTGCAAACTGGTTGTTTGGGCCAGAGCAATTCCAAGATGTCCCCCGCCGCTGCCGAGATCAAGGCATTTACCTCTGGTGATTCCGGTAGATTCAATGATTTGTTTGGCGATAACCGGATAGATCGGCGCAAAAACATTATTAGCAATCTCGTCAAACTCCAAAGCCTTATTTCCCAAGATAATTCAACTCCTTTTTCAGCTTTAGCGGACCTTTACCCCGTTTGAAAATCGACTCCGTTCTTCCATCCCACGATTAACCCCGCTCTTCCGGGAACTTAATTCTTGATGAGCGGTTTACCGGATTCACTCTCGAAATCCCCTTCAATAACTGAAGCCAAATAAGCGCGGAAATCAAATTCGATCCTTTGGCCGTTGCGTAGCTTTCCTCTTAACTCCATGATTTTGGCATCAACTTTTTCCAGCACTTTCATATTTTCCTTTTCCAACTCGCTTGTCTCAATAATTTGCCGGATTCCTCCGTTTTGAATGACGACCCGGCGCTCACCCATTAAGGCCAGCAACGGGTCATGGGTCGACATCAAGACGATTTTTTCTTTCCGGACCAGCAAGTCCAAAGCTTTCTTCCGGTCCACTCCGGCGTTTTCAATTTCATCAATCAGTATGATTGGTGAAACACCGAGCAACGCCGTATCCGCGATCATCAAAGCCCGCGACTGGCCGCCGCTGAGCTGGGTAATCGGAATCTCCGGACAGAATTTCTCGCCGGCCAGTTCATTGGCGCAAGCGATTACATCCTGAACCGTCCCCCGGGCCCCCGGTATCATTCGACTCTCGGCATGCATCATGACAAACTCATCCACTGTCAAATCCACTACAAAATTCATATTTTGTGAGATTTGAGCGACTATTTTTTGTTCCAGCGAAACCCGTTGGTTTTGATCCGGAGGAGCCCCATTCAATAAGATTTTTCTTTGGGTCGGCGTATCGCTCTGGGCCAGGCATTCGATATCCGATAACAACCTGCTCTTCCCCGAACCAGTCGGGCCGACAATACTGACGATTTGACCGGGTTTTAAAACAAGGCTGACATTTTCGGGATATCCACTCTTATCCTTGCCGCCGAGAACTGTAATGGTATCAATTTTCAGAGCGGAGGCTTTTTCATGCGCAAGCATCTCTTGAATAAAAGACCGGAAATTACTCAAAAACTGCTCTTGGCCAATCCCCGAATCTTCCCAATATTCGGGCTCAAGATCAGAGATCCATTTTGTTATCCCAATCCCGCCGGAAATCTTCTGCAATCCGCAAGAATGAAAGAAATCAACCGCAAAAGGATATCTTGCCAAAATTTCATCCACTGGTAAAGAAAGCAAATCTTCATCCTTCAATTTGTCACATCCCATCCGCTTGGCGGTTAGCAATTTGCTATTGGCTATTACCATACGTTATAGCATTTGGTGATCACGGTTAATTTTCAGCTCCAAACTAACGGCCCAAATGGATGCCAAAACCCGACAACCGGCAACCAACCGCCAATAACCGTTTTTAAAAGGTCATTTTCTTAACATTGCCATGCTGGTGATCTTTTCCGATCCGGGTCTCTCCAACGCAATAAGGACAAATCGCCGAAGGCATCGAAAACCGGATTCGGTTACCTTCCAACGATCCGGTTTCCGGAGCCTCCTTAAGCCGCAGTCCCAAATCAAAAGCTCCCTGACCGGTGATTCCATTGACAAAAAGCATGGAAGACTTGGGGCTGGCCTGTTTGACTTTAAAAGAAAATACTTCCCGTTCCGCTTGAGACACGATATCGCCCTTGGTAATCACCACAACATCGGCTAACTTCAGCATCGGTCCGATTTTTTTCGGCGTTTGAATACCCGACAAGTTGTCGATCACGCAAACCGCCAATACCCCTTTGATATGGGGTGAACAGCGGTTGCACAAACCTGCGCTTTCGCTAATTAATAAATCCAATTTTTGACTCTTCCCCCATCCGACACAATCGTCAATATTGCTGACGAAAAAATGATCCGGACAGAGATTGCCGGAATAGCCAACTCGTACCGGCAATCCTGCTTTTTCATAAAGCTGAGCATCAAAGGTGGAAAGGCAGTCGAATTTAACGATTCCAATCTTTAGATCTTCGGATTTTAAGGCCTCAACGGTCTTCAAAATGACTGAGGTTTTTCCGGAAGAGGGTGGCCCGGCCACTGTAATCAAGCGCATCTTTCTCTACCTCCCGTTCTTCCATTCTCTTATAAATAAGCCGGTAGTTTTCTGGATTTCTTCCCCCATATCGGTTTGGTTGATATAATCCCATCCGAGCCATTTGAATTTAGCGCCCGGAGGCAGTTGGTTATCCACCGCTGGATGCAACACCGGGAAAAATGACTTGGCCGCTTTTTCTCCCAATTCCCTTCCGGTGACATATTGATATAAAGGTTTTAACTTTTGAAGCTTCGTTTTTTTAACCAGCAAGTACATAGGATTTGCCAAAGCTCCATCTTCCGGCCAGATAATCGAAGTGACTTCGGTCCGGGGACAAGTTTTGGCAAAAAACCACGGCATCACATAAATAGCAGCCCCGGACGGACTGCCGTTGCCGGCCGTTTTCGCCATTTTCGATGCATGCCAGGCATCCTTGGTGTTTGCAGCTAGCTGTTTCAACCCCTCGACTCCATACTCTTTGAATACTGAGAGCATCAACAATTCGTTGACTTCGTCTTCGGAACCGCCGATAATGATTTCCCGGCGATAGACCGGTTCCAATAAATCACTCCATCGTTTCGGTACAGGCCTCGTTCCCAGGCGGCGCTGATCAACTAAAAAAATATAGGGAAAAATACTATAGATGGTATAATGGTTCTCCGGATCGGGTATCCCGCACTCGGTGAAAGCAGCTGGCGTCGGCGCTATTTGAACCGATTGGAAGTCGCCGCCCTTGATAAATTTTTCCATGAAACGCTTTTTAAAAAGATTATCAAATCCCACCGAGACTACCATATCCGGAAACGCATCGATAGAGTCGACTTGCCATATATTCTCGTAAGGGTCCGTACCCCCGCATCCCATCGGAACAAAACAGTCGAAATCCCTTCCCCCATCATGTTCACGGACAAGTGTTTCTTCCATGCCTTCCCGAAAAATCTGTTTCAACGGACATACCACGTACCCCAGCAAATTAAGATGCCCTCGGGGCGGCTCTTCCGTATGTAATATCCGCTTTCGGACATTTCCCCTATCCATGCCTTACCTCCTCAATCCCCATTTAAAGTTTTTGTTATATATATGTTATATCTCGGCTCTCCTTAACCAACACAAGCTAACATAAACAAATTATAATGACATTATATTGTTATACTTTTAAAAAATCAAGTGCCTTTTTACACATACATGACAATTACATAACACAAAAAACTGCCTGCAAAGTCACTTTATCAATCAAGATATGCGCCAAGTCATCGTCGATACCCGGCATTTCCATATCTTTTCGAATGCAAAGTGCTTTTTAGACAGTTTCTTTAAGAAAATCTTTTCTGACTACGATTAGTTCAGGCCTATCATACCCACCAAGGTAAAATTGGATGAAGCAAAAATATTTTGAAATTCGTTGGTCGGTTTCTCAATATCTCTATAGGCCAGCGCAATGACTTGCGAATGCTCCGCCGCCATTTTCTCGTACAACCCGGTGATTCGCTTGAACCTACTTGCAGATATCCCTTCCCGCTTTCCCTTAAGCAGCATTTTATCACATTGATCCAGGATTCTTTCCGGCTCGTCCTGGAGAATTACCCGGTAATTGCCATTGAGCTTGATAACGGCCGAAGTAATCCAGGGCCTGGTTTTCAAGCGATAGAGAGTGAATTTGGGAACGATGGTCTCAAATAACTTCTTATGAAACCCTTTCCGAGCCGCAAAATCCAATAATAAATTTCCGGCAGCCCCCTCTTCTTTTCTCTCTCTGGTGGTTCGATCATTACAAAAAACCAGTATTTGCATAAAAACAGCCATGCTTCCATCATTCTCGTGAAATAGAGGAGCTTCTATCAATTTATCATTCATGTAAACTTGATGAATGATGCTGGGCCGAAAGTTTTCTTTCCATGGCGCAACCAAATTTTCTTCCTTATCGGATCCGTCCTTTCCCTTTGGCATTTCACGGTTGATGATCAAATTCATCCGTTGTCCTCCTTATCACCGTCAAAATCACGGCCATGACGTTTATGAATGATTTTCCCAAGCTCAACGATGGGAATAATCGATAGGGAAGCCGCTAAAACAATTAACCATTGCCATAGATTCAAGGATTCCACTCTAAAAATACCATTGAAAAAGGGAATGAGTACGACTCCGGCTTGAAGAATGAACCCCATAGCGATTGCGGCAATCAATTTCCCGTTAGTAAACAATCCCAATTGAAACAAAGATTTGGTGCTGGAGCGGACATTCAAGGAATGCGCCAGTTGGATTAAACCAAGTGTGATGAAGGCCATGGTAATGGCAACACCCTGTGTATAGAACTTGATTCCGATATAAAAGACAGCCAAAGTGATCAGACCCTTAATAACACCCTGATAAACAATAGTTACACCCATGCCTCCGCTCAAAAATCCGCTTCCTGCCTCGCGAGGTTTATGCTTCATCACATCCCTTTCCGCTTTTTCGACTCCCAATGCCAGCGCCGGCAGGGTATCGGTCACCAAATTGACCCAAAGAATATGAATCGGCAATAATACTGTCCAATTCAACATCGTCCCGATAATCAGCGTCACCACTTCACCGAGATTGGATGAAAGTAAAAATTGGATCGTTTTCCGGATATTATCGTATATCTTGCGTCCTTCTTCCACCGCTGATACGATAGTGGCAAAATTGTCATCAGCCAAAACCATATTTGAAGCACTTTTAGCTACATCCGTACCTGTGATACCCATACCAACCCCGATATCCGCCGCTTTTAAAGCAGGCGCATCGTTCACGCCATCCCCGGTCATCGCCACTACCCGGCCTGCTTTTTTCCATGCCTTAACGATCCTTACCTTATGCTCCGGGTTTACCCGGGCATAAACCGAATAATCCCCGACCCGTTTTTCAAATTCACTTTCATCGATCCGATCCAGTTCACTACCGGTGATAATCTGGCTTTCCTCTCTGATAATATTCAATTCTCTGGCTATAGCCGCTGCCGTATCCCGATGATCCCCCGTAATCATCACCGGGCGAATTCCAGCTTCCCTGCATACCCTGATAGCTTCCCGGACTTCCGCCCGGGGAGGATCCATCATTCCAGCCAGCCCGACAAAGACCAATTGTTTTTCGATTGTCGCCGAATCATACTGAGAGATATCCTCCGGTATCTCTTTCATTGCCAAGGCCAGCACCCGCAAACTCTTTTGAGCCATTGCGCGGTTTCCCTGTTGAATCCGTTGTTTCCAATCCGGAGTTAATGTTTGAATTTGGCCGTCCAACAAAATCCGGTCACAACGCTCCAAAAGCAGATCCGGAGCCCCTTTGGTCAGTCCCGTCCGTTCACCGCCATTCAATTGATGAATGGTAGTCATCAGTTTGCGGTCGGAATCAAAAGGAATTTCCTGAATACGCGGCATGCTCCGTTCCAATAGTTCTTTAACGAAACCATAATCTGCCGCCATTTTGACCAGGGCAATTTCTGTCGGATCTCCCTTGAACCCGCCGTTTTCCCCTTGATCTTTTACCGGATGAACATCGTTACAAAGTGCGGCGATTTTCATCAGAGTTTCCAAATCCCGATGACTTTCAATCCCCCCTGCCTTGACCATCTTTCCACCCAAGTAAATCTCTTGAATCGTCATTTTATTTTCAGTCAGGGTACCGGTTTTATCAGAACAGATCACTTGCGTGCTTCCCAGAGTCTCTACTGCCGAAAGTTTACGGATAATTGCATTTTTACGTGCCATTTTTTGAACACCCAGAGCCAATACAATGGTAATGACAGCCGGAAGGCCTTCCGGAATTGCCGCCACCGCCAGGCTGACCGCTGTTAAAAACATTTCCAGCCATTCCCTGCCGCGAAGCACTCCAACTGTAAAAATAATCACTGAAATCACGACGATCCCAATGGATAAAACCTTACCCATCTCCGCCAATTTCTTTTGCAAGGGTGTTTCCTGGGTTTCAGTTTCCGTGAGGTGCTTGGCGATTTTACCGACTTCCGTATTCATACCGGTGGCTATCACAATACCATAGCCCCGGCCATACGTCACGACACTCCCGGAAAAGGCCATGTTCAACCGATCCCCCAACGGCAATTCCGCTTCTCGCATTGGAGCAATGATTTTTTCTGCCGGAACCGATTCCCCGGTTAAGGCAGCTTCTTCAATCTTTAAACTTGCCGATTCCGCCAACCGCAAATCTGCCGGCACAAAATCGCCCGCTTCCAAATACACGATATCCCCAGGCACAAGGTCCGTTGTGGGCACTTGCAAAATGCTCCCTTCCCGCTTGGCCTTTCCATGGGGAGCCGACATTTTCTTCAAATCAGCCAGTGCTTTTTCGGCTTTACTTTCCTGAATGACTCCAAGGATGGCATTAATGATAATGACCGCCAAAATGATGATGGCATCCGTATATTCATGCATCAAACCTGAAATCAAGGCAGCAATCAACAAGATGACAATCATGATGCTTTTAAACTGCTCTGCCAGCATACTCAGTAAATTTTTTGGGTTCCCCTCATCCAATTGATTGGGGCCATATATTTTAAGTCTTTTAGCGGCCTCCTCATTGGATAAGCCTTTTAAATCAGTATTCAATTGGTTCAATACTTCGGGAATTTCTTGTTGATAAGCCGGACGGTTCAAAGAATCGGACATGAATTACCTCCTCACAACATGGATCAAGGGTATTATTTTCGGATCAAAACATCCCCATACTCAAAGTGATGGCCTCACCTCCATAACCGATTATATACCCGGAAAAAATAAAAAACTCTATTTCCAGCGAAGGCTGAAAATAGAGTCTCACGACTTACATCAACAAAGCCGGGCCAAAATAGCCGTCTTGACGACTTTGTCGAGGCCGTCTGGAATTTTTCCCGACAAGCCCCCGTTACTCCCTCTATCATCTATTATCAATATATAACTTATTTACTCCAAATTAGTTCCAATCCATCGTAATTTTTTTTGGAGGATATGTTACAATATTCATAGCTTTTTTCGGAAAGGAAGATTTCAATGATCCGTTATAGTATTCTCACCATCAGCGATAAAGGTTCAGCCGGGCTTCGCGAAGATCACAGCGGAAAAACCATTCAAGAAATCATGCTCTCAACCGGTAGCCAGCTGATAGATTACGCTATTGTACCCGATGAAAAAAGCCTGATCTCGAAAAAACTTATTTTAATGTGTAATCAGGCCAACTTGATATTGACCACCGGCGGAACCGGCCTTTCTCCCCGTGATGTGACTCCTGAAGCAACCTTGGATATCATTGACCGGCAAATTCCGGGCATTCCCGAAGCCATGCGCGCTAAAAGTCTGGAAATTACTCCAATGGCTTCCCTCTCCCGGTCAGTCGCAGGCACCCGTGGCCAAACCCTGATTATTAACCTGCCGGGCAGTCCTAAAGCCGTTCGGGAATGCCTTGAAGTGGTTTTGCCCGTTTTAGAACATGCCATCGCGACCCTGACCGGAAATAGCGGCGAATGCGCCCGCTAAAGATTTTATCTTACCAAATATCCATATTCCTTCATCATGGTCAAAATTACCTGGGTGACCTCAGAGGGAATACTCCTTGTCGGTTGGCTCCCTTCGAAACAAAGCTCGGAAATTTCCTGGCCAACCCGGACTTTCATCCGCCCGGATACTCTATCAACCAAAGCAAACCCGGCATTTTCCCCCGCCAAAAATTGGGCTTCATTCTCGTAAAGAGTCAATTTATCCCGATAGGGCGCTCCTTCATAGGGACAAAAAACCGCACAATTGCCGCATTCGTTGCACATGCCGTCAATATGCAGG
Source organism: Bacillota bacterium (assembly GCA_023392595.1). Classification (GTDB taxonomy): domain Bacteria; phylum Bacillota; class UBA4882; order UBA8346; family UBA8346; genus UBA8346. The sequence goes on from JAEVYU010000073.1 coordinate 64,167, forward strand.
ATTTGTTGTCTCCTTTCCCCGTGCCCGTCCGTTACTTGAATCGCCACATTAGCCCGGTTGGGGCAAACCTCTACACATAGATTGCATAAAACATTACATTCAAGACAGCGTTGATGTTCAACCCCGGCTTGACAAGATTTTTGAAGAACGCCTTTCTTTCCCTCAATCTCCGCCAGTTGCTTTTCCCGATCAAATGAAACGGCTTTCTGTAAGACCAAGTCCTGGTATTTTTCTCTTTTGATTACTTCTTTAGCGAACTTGGTGGCATCTGCGATTGCTTCCACAATCGTGGCCGGTCCTCTAAGGGCATCCCCACCGATAAAGACATTGGTGACACTGGTCTCACCCGTTTCAAAGTTGGCTTCGACACGGCCGCTTTCATCGATGGCAATCTTATTTCGCTTTAATAATTCTATTTCCACCTGTTCCCCGACAGCCCCAATCACCGTATCCGCTTCCAGCTCCACAAATTCACCCGGCAAGGCTTGCGGGCTTCGCCGGCCCAAAATATCGGGAGCCCCAAGAATCATTTGCTGGCATTTTAAAATTCCGTGCTGATAAGATACTGGCGCTAAAAGTTCCTTGAATTCAACTCCATCCCTCAAAGCCAGGTTGAGCTCTTCAACATCAGCCGGCATGTACCTCCGGGTCCGGCGGTAAATTAAATAAACTTTCTCCACACCATTCACTCTGATAGCAGCTCTGGCAGCATCCATTGCCGAGTTACCTCCTCCGATAACCGCCACAGTCTTGCCGAGCCGTAAACTTCCGGGGGCTTTTTTAAAGTTCTCCAAAAACTCCAGTACATTTAGGACATCCCTATCAGACGAATCCAATTTCAATCGTCCCGGCTTCCAAGCGCCGATGGCGATAAAAATGTAATGAAACCCTTCCTGTTTCAAGGCCTCTACCGAAAAATCGCCCGAAACACCCAGCCTGAACCGGGCACCCGTTTTACGGATTAAATCCAGATCCCTTTCCATCCTCTCTCTGGAAATCCGGAAATCCGGGGCGACATGCTGGATAATTCCACCGATTTTATCTTTGAGGTCGAAAACCGTAACCGCAATTCCTTGCAAACTCAGAAAATAAGCGGCGGCAAGTCCGGCAGGCCCCGCCCCGATAATGGCAACTTTAACCAAGGGATTGATTTGCGGTTCCTTAATTTTCCCAATATATTCCTCATACCCCTTTTGGGCGGCAATCAGCTTGGCGCCCCGGATATCCACCGCTTGTTCATAGTCAAGCCGGGTACATTGGGTCATGCAACGGTGATTGCATAACGTTCCGGTAATCAATGGCAATGGATTTTTACTCACTATCAGTTCCATTGCTTCGGCATATCTTCCAGCCCCAACCAGGCGAATATACTCCGGGATATCCTGGCCGATGGGACAACCCTCTTTACAGGGAGCCACCAAACAATCCAGTAAAGGTAAAGGTCTATTGACTTTACGGGAAGGCTTTGAACCACCGGCGCCCTCCCCCTTCCGGTAATGGGAATCTTCAATCGCTTTCTCTCCAAGCTGTTTTAAAAGTTCCAGGTCAATAGGCGCCTGCGCACCTTCCCCCTGAATATTCGGGTCAACCCGATCCAGTAATTCCGCCAGTTGACGGATTCGCGAATATCCGCCCGGTTTCAGCATGGTTGTGGCGAAGGTAATCGGCCAGATACCAGTGTAATAGATAGCTTCAATATTATAAAAATCAGCCCCGCCTGAGTAGGAGATCTTTAAATTTCCCCTGAATTCTTTAGCCAATTGGTAAGCAAGATTGATTGTTAACGGATACAAAGCCCGGCCCGACATATACATCTCTTCACCCGGCAATTCTTTATGGGCTATCTTTACCGGGAATGTATTGGAAAGCTTCACACCGAAAGTTAATCGATGCTCCTCAGCCACCTTTTGAAGCCTGGTTAGCATGGGAACGGCATCCCGAAATTGGAGATCATTTTGGAAGTGGTGGTCATCAAAAACCAAATAATCATAACCCATTCGGTCCATGGTTTGCCGTACAAATTCATATCCAAGCAGTGTGGGATTGCATTTTACATAAGTATGGAGGCCCTTCTGAGTCAATAAATATTTGGCGATCCGTTCGATCTCTTCCGGCGGACACCCATGTAACGTTGAGAGGGTAATGGAATTGCATACGCCGGGCGTTATAACAGCCAAATCCTTCTCCTTGAATCTTTCAAATAAATCCAAATGCTGCCGGAGATAACCATGACATTCCCGCCAAATCTCCGTCCCCGATGCATCTTTCAGGCCATTGATAAAGGCGTCGATTTTCGGCGATTGAATCCCCGCCAAATCATAACCGACGCTCATATTAAAAATAAAACCCCCGGCTGATCCGAGGCCCAGTTCTTTGGCAAGCACATGAAGGGCAAACCATGCTTTGATATATTCGCTCATGGCATCGGAAACCTTGAGTTCAGTCGACCATTCCACATTATAACCTTCGTCGCTTGCCAAAATACAAGGCTTGGAAACCGGTAAATCCTCTCCATCCAAAATCTGAACTGTCTTTAATTCAAAGAACCGTCCCCCGGTAAGGTAAGCGGCAATGATATTCTGGGCCAGTTGCGTATGGGGGCCTGCCGCAGGTCCCAACGGATTCTCCAGAGATGTACCAAAGATTTGCAGACTCGGGTCGACTGTTTTTTTATAAAACTTAACTTGGGGAATGCCAAAAATGGACTTATGATGGGTATATTCATCAAAAATCCAGGTCATCAGTTTATCAAATGGGATGGGACTCATACGGTCGCTCATATTGGCCTCCGAAGATATTTTAATTAAGAAATTGTTGAAAACGTTATTGGCTGATGGCTATCAGGTATTGGCAAAGGCTTAATTAAATCGGTTCTTGCAGCAGAAAGCCAAAAGCCAAAGGCTGATAGCCGCTTCTTGAGCCCTAAATCCTTTCCCATACCTTGCTCGCCAGTTCCCGGCTCTTGGCGCAAATTTGCTGTTCGTCAATGGTTAGTAGTTTACGGTTTTCCATGACGATTTGACCGTTAATAATCGTTGTTTCAACCGAACGTCCGCTGACGCCGAATAAGAGATGACCGTTAATATTCTCAGCTCCTAACGGTGTGGGCGGATCATAATCCACCACGATAATATCGGCAAAAGCTCCCGGTGTCAAAATCCCCAGCGAATTTTCAAAATATTGGGCGGCAATTTTCCGATTGTTTTCAAACACCATTTGGGGAATCTCGGTCCAAGCGACACTGGGATTCCCATGGGCATGTTTGTGAAAACAATTGGCGACTTTGAAAGATTCAAACAAATCGCCGGTATAACCGTCCGTACCAAGGCCGATGTTTACACCTTGCCCGAACATTTCGAGAACCGGAGAGACACCTACGGCATTTCCCATATTGGATTCCGGATTGTGAACCACATTGGTTTTAGTATCCCGTAAAATCTCAATCTCTTTGTCCGAGATGTGAACGCAATGAACGGCGATACTCTTCTCCCCCAAAACCTGCTCTTGATGGAGCCTTTCCACAACCCCCATACCGTACTTTTTCTTGGCGTCATCCAGATCCTGAATGCCTTCCGCGACATGAACATGAAAGCCGGCGCCGGTTCCACTGTTTTTGGCGATACACTTTTTCAAGGTCCGATCGGAAAGTGTCAATGAAGCATGCAATCCGAACATTCCTTTCATCATCGGGTTATTTTCCAGACTACAATAATTGATAAAATCGATATTTTCCTGAATCCCGTTATCCGCTATCTGCTCCCCGTCCCGGTCCGATACTTCATAGCATAAACAGGAACGTACACCAGCCTTTAAAGCCGCTTCGGCAATTTTGAACAAACTACCATGAACCGCACCTGGACTGGCATGATGATCAAAAATCGTCGTAGTCCCGGTTCGAATAGATTCGATAATCGGAATCATCGCGCTGTAATAAACGTCCTCCAAAGTCAGGGTTTTATCCAATCTCCACCAAAGCCGTTCCAAAATCTCTAAAAAATCTCTTGGCGGAGGGGTTTTTGAGGCCATCCCTCTGGCAAAGGTGCTATAAAAATGCATATGAGTATTGATCAGACCCGGCATGATCAGTTTTTTCCCTGCATCAATAAAACGGGCCCGGGGATATCTGGACTTAAGGGCCGTAGTGGAACCAACCTCCATGATTAGGTTATCCTGAAAAGCGACACAGCCATCCTCAATAACGGAATTCACCGTATCCCGGGTGACTAACCTTCCGTTTCCAACAAGTATCATTTTGAATTACTCCTTATTTCAACTGTGTAATAAAATATTCGATGAGCCGGAATGAAACCTCGTTCCGGTAGGCGGCAGTCGAACGCTGATCATTGATAGGCCGGATATATTCCTCATATATTTGCTTGAGTTCCGGCAATATGTTGGACAAATCACGAATTGGTTTTCCTTTAAGCAACTCTTCCGCCTGTGCGCTGGCGACCACTCGTGGAGCCACTGCCCCGAGGGCTATTTTTACTTCTTGAATGATTCCACCCGCGGTTCTGGCGACTCCGGCGAAGGAAAGCTTGGAAAGGGCATCAGCCTTACGGGTTCCGACTTTTTTATAATAACAATGGTTATACTCTCTTAAAGGAAGCCGGACTATTGAGAGTAATTCATTCTCTTTCAAATCATTTCGTCCGGGTCCTTTGATAAACTCCCCAATCGGAACCTGGCGCCGGCCTTCTTTGCTTTGTAACACTAAAGTTGCATCCAAAACCGTGAGGGGAGGCAATGTATCGGCAGCTGGTGAAGAATTGCAAATATTACCGCCCAGGGTACCTAGGTTACGAATAGCCGGAGAAGCCATCAGCTTGAGGGCTTGCTTCAGGATTTCAGGTACTTCCGGATGTTCAAGAAGTTCCCCTAGGGAAGCTGCAGCCCCGATTTCCAGGATGTCACCTTTTTTGACGACTTTCTTCAGTTCCTCAAGATTCCCGATAAAAAGCGCCGGATATTCAAAATTGGGACCAGTTCCCGACCAGCTTCTCCTGCGGACCATCAAATCGGTACCGCCGGCAAAGGGAACTACCCGTTCTGTATTGAGGATTTCAAGCGCGTGGGATAGAGTTTTCGGAGTGAATGTTACCACAACCCGGCACCCCTTTCAGCCGCCAATTGAATGGCTTCAATGATCATCTCATAGCCGGTGCAACGGCAAAGGTTGCCGGAAATAGCCTCCCGGATCTCCATTTCACTGGGTTTGGCATTTTTTCTCAGCAAGGCTTCAGCAGCCATAATCATTCCGGGAGTACAAAACCCGCACTGAACCGCTCCGGCATCGGCAAAAGCCCGATCAAGGATTTTAAAGCACTCGCTGTCCCGGTATCCTTCAATGGTGGTAACTTCCTGGCCTTCAACCGTTCCTACTGCAATGAGACACGAATTGGCGAGGCGGCCGTTTAATAAAACCGAACAAGCTCCGCATTCACCCTCGCCGCAGCCCTCCTTGGGCCCGGTAAGTTCGAAATCTTCCCGCAACACGTCCAATAAACGGCGCAAAGGCTCGGTTTCCAAGGCTACTTTCCGGCTATTTAATACAAATTCAATCCGCTTTGCCATTTTTAAGGACCTCCATCAAGTATTCCGGAGTTATCGGAAGCCGGTGAAGGGGGATTCCCAAAGCATTGCTTACCGCGGCGGCCAAAGCCGGGGCTCCGCCTATCAAGGTCAGTTCACCCGCGCCCTTGGCTCCGAAAGGGCCATCGGCATATGGATTATCAATTAAACGGTGTTCCATTTTAACGCCGTCCATGGCTGTGGGGATGATATAGTCCGTCACCGAACGTTGTTGTAATTTCCCCTGACGGCATTCCATTTTTTCAAGGCTTCCATAACCAAGGCCTTGTAAAATCCCACCTTCGATTTGACCCCTGATGATCCGGTCATCAATGGCTTTACCCACATCGTAGGCGGACCAGATTCCTTTGAGATTGATTTCCAGTGTTAAGGGATCCACTTCCACTTCCACTGCATTGACCCCCCAGGAGAAAGCGGGGTAGGCATCCCCCCTGAAAGTAGCATCATCCCATTGCATATCCCCCGGATGGCGGTAGTTTTCAATGATTTCAATCTCGCCCGGTTCGTTCCACCGCTGTTTCATTTTTAAAGCCGCCTGCTCCAATAATTTCCCGACGATCATGACCGTTCGGGAAGCCACTGTCGGACCGGAATTGGGGACCCGGGTGGTATCGGGGTTTTGATAGATAATGGATTCTACCGGCAGTGCCAAAGAACTGGCCACGATTTTCCGAAAAGTAGTCTTCAGCCCTTGCCCCATGTCGGTATTGGCGGCCAAAATTTCAACCTTTCCATCCGGTGACCTTCTCAATTTTACCTGAGCTTTAATAAAGTCCCGTTCTCCGCTGCCTGTAAAACCACAACCATGTAAAAAGAGCGACATTCCAATACCACGCAAAACCTTTTCTTCCCCGTTTCCAAATTCCCGCCGTTTCTGGCGATAGGATGAAAGTCGGTCTACGGTCTCAATTAACTCCGGCAGCTTTATCTCCTGGCGGAAAGTTCCGCTGGTGGTGGTCAATTGCCCTTTTCGGACCAAATGTTTCATTTTCAATTCCAATACTTCCATGCCCAGTTTCCCGGCGATGATTTCCATCATCATCTCAATGGCAAAAATAGCCTGCGGCGCTCCAAATCCCCGGTAGGCTCCATTGGGAACGGTATTGGTTACCACACTTCTGCCGCGAACCTTCATATTGGGTATCTGGTAAACTCCGGCGATGTTAAACATGCCCCGTTGCAAAACAACATTGGACAACCCGCAATAGGCGCCGGCATTATAGCGGATATCCGCTTCCAGCGCAGTAATGCTATAATCTTTATCAACTGCGGCTTTTAAACGGATGACGCAAGGATGCCGCTTGGTTGTAACTTCCAAATCTTCGCTGCGGTCAAAAATCAATTGCACGGGTTTTCCGGTTTTATAGGCTGCCACGGCCACCTGTCCGCCAATCAAGGAAGGATAGTCTTCCTTACCACCAAATGCGCCGCCTACCGTTGTTTGCACAACCCTAACCCGTTCGCTGCCCCAGCCGAAAGCCTGCATCAAGGCATCCCTGACATAATAGGGGCATTGGATAGAACCATAGACTGTGATTTGATTATTTTCATAAACAGCGGTTACTCCTTGGGGCTCGATATAAAGCTGTTCCTGGTAACCGGTTTCAAATTCCTCTTCAAAAATATATTGATCCTCTTCAAAGCCGGCTTCGGGATGACCCTTGGAGATATGATAGTCGGCAAAATATCTTTTATCTTCGAAAATCGGTTTTAAGTCCGGATTTTCAGCGTCCTCCATGGTCAAAATCGCCGGAATGTCCTGGTAATCCACTTGAATTTGGGCCAAGATTTCCAGGATAGTTTGTTTTTCGGGACCAACCACAAGTAAAATCGGTTCACCGATATAGTTAACTTTATCTTCCGCAAAAAAAGGCTGATCATGGATAACGATTTTGACCCGGTTTTGGCCGGGGATATCCGAGGAGTCGACAATAAAATACCCTTCGGGCAACTGCGGCTTATGGATTGCTTTTATCCAAGCCCGGGCTTTTTGAGATCGTAAAGTTTTTGCATACAGCATTCCCGGGAATTTGATATCTCCGATATAAGCTGCCTGGCCGGTAACCTTCTCCTGGTGATCAACTTTTTGAATAGGTACATTAATTTCACAGCTCATCAAAACGCCTCCCCGACTTCGCGCCCGCGCGCATTTCAAAATCTGTTCATAATCATCGGGCGTGTCCAAGTCCATTAAAATACCCTCGTCTTCTACAACTACGGTCTGATACCCCTTCAACTGGATAAAATCCCGTAAGTTTGAAGAATCGGGCGCCTCCAGCAATTCTTCAGCGATCCCTGCCGAAAAAAGCACTGGATGACCTTTATGCCCCTGAAATATCGGAATCAGGATTTCACCCTTTTGGGTCAACAACTTGCGGCAAACTTCCCCGCTGATGAGCGGGTAATCTCCGGGACTAAAAAAGAATTTCTCCCCCCGGACCTGACGCACGCCCTCTTTTACCGAAGTGAACATGCCCTCGGCAAATCTCCGATTCAAAACAATTTCAACTTGAGGATATTTTTTTAAGATCTTTTCAAGCTTTTCGATTTTGTAGCCGCCCACCACAATAATCCGGGAACAATACGGGCTCATCGCTTCGACACACCGTTCGATGACTGTCTTTCCATCCAGGTCCAGTTCCATCTTAAAAGCTCCGGCCCGGCTGGAGAAACCGGCGGCTACAATTACAGCTTCAATTTCTCTATCCATATTTCATTTCGCCAGATTTTCGGTTACCTTCGGCATTTCAGCCGCATACTTTTGAACAAACATGCCGGGAATCGCCGCATACATTGCTGTGGCTTTCACTAATTCGTCCTTCCAGGTTTTCTCATTGGGGGAATGGGCTTCTTCCTCATGCCCGGGACCAAATCCAATACATGGTATGCCGTATTTACCCATAATTGAAACTCCGTTGGTGGAAAAAGTCCATTTATCCATTAAGGGCTGACTCTTAAAAAGTCCCTGATACACTTGGGATAAAGTTTTACAAACCGGATGATCTTCCTCAATATACCAAGTTGGGAAATACGCATCGGTCGGATAAACCAACCCGGTACAAGAAGGTCTCTTATAATCATACATACTCACTTCCGCACCCACAGCCTTGACCGCGGGGAGATTTCTGATTTGTCCCAGAGCAAGTTCTTTATCTTCATTGACCGTGAGTCTCCGATCCACGGAAATCCAACAACTGTCCGCCACTGCACACCGGGAAGGCGAAGTAAAAAAAATCTCGGAAACCGTAAGGCTTCCTTTTCCCAGGAAATGATGGGTAATGAGATTCTCGTGCAAAGCCCGGAGCTCGGTCAAAATAGGGGCCATTTTGTAAATGGCATTATCGCCCCGTTCAGGCGCTGAACCGTGACAGCTGACCCCCGCGGTGCTCACTTTTATTTCCATCCGGCCCCGTTGGCCCCGATAGATATTACAGGAAGTAGGCTCGGTAATCACAACGAATTCCGGTCTGATTTTAGATTCTTGAATGATATATTGCCAGCACAAGCCATCGCAATCTTCTTCTTGAACCGACCCCACCACCAGTAAAGTATAATCGTCCTCCAGCTTTAAATCTTTAATAATTTTGGCCGCATAAACCATTGCCGCCATCCCGCCGGTTTGATCACTGGCACCCCGGCCGCCGATGATTTGCTCATCTTCGATGCCCTGATAGGGATCGAACTTCCAAAGTTTGGGATTGCCGATTCCCACCGTATCAATATGCGCGTCCATCGCGATCAAATGTTTGCCGTGACCCACATATCCTAAAATATTCCCCATGGGGTCAATGGTAATTTTGTCAAAACCGACTTTCTCCATTTCCTCCTTGATACGCAGCACGACTTTTTCTTCCTGGGCGCTTTCGCTGGGAATGGCAATCAAATCCCTTAAAAAGGCGGATATTTGCGGCCGGTACTTTTTGGCTGCCTTGACAATTTCTGCAAAATCAATCATGGGTAAAAACCTCCATTATGCTTCAATTTGATTCCATTTATGCTCTTTGTTGGCAAAGGACCCGACACCTTTTTTCTCTGTGAACTCTGAGTCTCTGTGGCAAATTCATTCAGCCACAGAGACCCACAGATAATCATCTAACTTTATTACGAACTTCCTCGATATCCGGTTCAATCAACCAGGGTTTCCCTGCAGCCAGGGCCGCGCTCTTAATATCCTTTAAACCGCTGCCGCTGACGATGCCGACCACCGTTTCGTTTCCTGAAAGCATCCCCAATTCCTTCATTTTCATCATTCCGGCAAAACCGGTTACACCGGCGGGTTCACCGAAAACTCCAGTTTTCTGAGCCAAGGTTTTCATTGCCGCCAATATCTCCTGATCCGTCACGTCGACCATCCAGCCACCCGACTCGTTGACTGCATTCAGAGCTTTAATTCCGTTGCGGGGGATTCCCACCGATATGCTATCGGCAATCGTTTGCGGTTTTCTGTATTCGAACTGACAAGTCTTTTGGGCAAAAGCCCGGCTCACCGGATTGGAATCGGCTGCCTGAACCCCCACAATCTTCGGCATTTTATCGATGAGCCCAAGAATCAGACATTCTTTAAAACCTTTCCAGACCCCGGCGATGGTGCATCCGTCCCCAACCGCCACCACCGCGATATCCGGCGCTTTCCATCCAAGTTGTTCACAGATCTCGTAAGAAACCGTTTTTTTGCCTTCCACCAGATAGGGATTAATGGCGCAACTCCGGTTATACCAGCCGAACTCGGCAGCAGCTTTAAAACAAAGTTCAACGGCTACATCATAAGTTCCCTTAACCAGGAAGACGTGGGAACCGTAAATCAGTAGCTGAGTCACTTTAGCCTCGGGAGCCGTTTCCGGTACGAAAATATAGGTTTCGATACCGGCGCTGGCTGCAAAACCTGATAGAGATGAAGCGGCATTTCCTGTGGAAGCTGCGCATACCACTTTCCGGTTCAGTTCGATCGCTTTGGCGACTCCCACCGCACTGGCCCGGTCTTTTAATGAAGCCGTCGGATTGCGGGAATCATCTTTCATATAAAAACTTTTTAATCCTGTCTCCGGAAAAAATTGATTCATCTCATACAATGGCGTCCAACCGACCTGCAGAGGCTGGATTCCTTCGGTATTCTCAAGGGGGATTGCCGGCAGGTAACGCCACAGCGAGTAATTATGATTATTTCGGAAGTATTCGAAGGTGAGCTCTTTTTTTATTGGTTCATAATCCAAAACCACATCCAGGATGCCGTCAATCCCGCAATCCTCACATGTATAAAGCGCCTCTCCCTCATTATATTCCCGGCCGCATTTCACACATTTCAGTTTTAAAACCTTGCTCATCCAAACTCACCGCCCTAATTTATTCATCGTTATTTACTATCCGGAAATTAGCGTTCCCGTTTCTCCCTTAAGGGCCGCCACTGCTTTATCCAGTGAAGTAATGATTGCCTGTTTGCCGGAGATTTTCGCAAACATCATCCCGGCCTGAATTTTCGGCAGCATACTGCCGGGTGCAAAATGGCCTTCAGCAATATATCGCTCACATTCACCCACTGTCAAACGATCCAGTTCCCGTTGCTGGGGCCGATGATAATTCAATGACACTTTCTCGACTTCGGTCAGGATGAGTAAAATATCGGCTCCGACTTCCTCGGCTAATCTTTCAGCAGCCAGGTCTTTATCAATAACGGCTGCAATTCCTTCCAAAGAGCCGTCTTCTTTCTCGACCACGGGGATTCCCCCGCCGCCCACCGTAACGACAATCGTTGAATCCCACAATTCTTTAATGGAGTGAATTTCGACGATTCTTTTCGGCATCGGCGAAGCAACTACCCTGCGCCACCCCCGTCCGGCATCTTCCCGCATCGTGAAATTCTTTTCCTGCATGAGACGGTTCGCTTCCTCTTCCGAGTAAAAAGGTCCAATAGGCTTTGTAGGATTTAGAAATGCCGGATCACTCGGATCAACCACTACTTGCGTTATTAAAGTGACAACCGGTAATATCCGGTTCCGCTTGGCCAATGCATAAGTGAGCCCCTTTTGAATATGGTATCCGATATACCCTTGGGTCATTGCGATACAGACATTTAAAGGCATGGCTGGGGTTACACCGGAAGCGGTTTCGGTCGCCAAAAGAAGCCGTCCCACCTGCGGCCCGTTACCATGGGCAATAGCCAGTTCATAACCAAAAATACATTTAATATCGGCGATGATTTCGGAGGTTCTTTTGACCACTTCCAATTGAGCCTCGGCAGTCGCCGGCATTTGAGGCTCTTGAAGGGCATTTCCGCCCAAAGCGATAACAACCTTCTTATGAGATCCCGTGCGAATTACCTCCTATCCAAATAATTTGAGTTGCATTTCGAAGATAACCGCTGAAATTTCTTTCTCTGTGAGCTCTATGTCTCTGTGGCAAATTGATTCGGCCACAGAGGCACGGAGACACAGAGACCGAGATATATTCTTCTTAAAGTAAAGCTTAACGTTTTAATTTGATTTTTTGATCATATTCGGCAATCTTATGGTATTCTTTCTCCCAAAATTCCATGGACCGCATGCTGTCCAAATATTCCCGGGAATAACCGAAAGGCAGCCAATCTTTTTCCTTCTGTTTAAACAACTGCTCTTTCTTGTCACTGCGGCGGAAATCGTAAATATGTTCAATCCCTGTTTCGTGGAAAATATCATCAGCCCAGCGGTCCAAAACAAAATCACTGGTTTCAAGATACCGTTTATCCAAATCCTCCAAAACCGAAAAATAACGGTCAAAACTGTCGGTGGCAATAGTTACTACATTATCATCCGGTCCAAGTCGAAGGTATTTTGCCATTTTAATCGCGCCTAAAATATTGCAAATGCCGGATACTCCGAACAACTCCCGCATTCCCTCGGCAAGCTTCGGCGCAACTCCCATCCGGACCAAAACTTCCGGTGCATCATGAATAATCTTAAGTGCTTTCACACAATCATCATCATAGATTAATGTTACAAAATCGGTGGTCAATACATTGTGAATCAGGGTGCACATCTTATCGCCGATTCCTTCGATCCGGTGTTGTCCCCGTCCGCCGTCGGCCAAAGTTGAACACTCATAGGGTTCAAGGGCTGCAATTTTGCATTCCGGGAAAGCCTGCTTAATTGCGTCGCCGGCGGCTATCGTCCCCGCCGAACCCGGCGCCGAACAAAAGGCGGCTATTCTACCATTGCCGATTCCTTTAACTGCTTCAACCGCCGAATTACCGGTAACATGACGGTGGAAACGATAGTTGGGGAAAAGTTCAAACTGGGCCAAGGGTTTGTTTTTAGGATTTTTCTTTAACTCGTAGGTCCTTTGCAATGTCAAAATGACATCGGATTCGGTTCCCGGTGTCAAATCCAATTCAGCGCCGTATTTACGGATTCTTTCATACCGCTCCTTGCTCATATTATCGGGCATAATGACCACTGCTTTGTAACCCATCAGGTTGCAAATATAAGAAACTCCGATCCCGAAGTTTCCCGTGGATGGGCCTAGGATGGTGTGTTCACCGGGAATAATTTCACCATCGACACACCCTTCAATTAACGTGGCATAAGCGGGTCCTACTTTATGGGATCCGGAAGGGAAGTCCTTTCCCAGCATGACCACGATATTGGCATCGACACCGGTTAACTCTTTGGGCAATACAATTTTACGAACCTGATTTTCTCCGTCTTTCCAGGTAATATTGAATAAATTAACCGGATCCAGTTCATTGGATTTTAATGCCTGTAATGCCTTGCTCCTGATGGCCCCATCCATCGTTTCCGGATGAAGCATCTCTTCGTAGGTCGGCCCAAAAGGAATTTTACGATCACTCATCTTACTGCCTCCATTTTATTTTGGTTTCACTTGAGCAAACTAACAATCGAGTTTTCCGCAGCCTTAAAATATTCGTCCAAATCAAACCCCTCTTCATCGATGAGATATTGCATGGATGCTCCCATCATTAAAGAAACCATCAGGTAGGGTATCATCTTTTGATGCTCTGAGTCTTTGCTGGAATCTTCCCCATACTGGCTTACTATCTTTTGGATATCTTTGCGCCAGGTTTCAAAAGTCTGTTGAAAAGTGGCCTGTACTTCAGCATCCACAGTCCCCTGAACCCAATAGTCAAACTGGACATAATCCAATTTTCTGTTATGAAGAATGACATCTTTCTTTTCACTAAAGATGGCATGCAGGTTTTCACTGAATGATCGCTTCTGAAAATCCACAACTTTTTGCCGGTTTGCGGAAAACCAGTGTTGAATATCATTGAGTAACGCAATCAACAGATCTTTTTTGGTTGGAAAATAATAATGCAGATTGGACTGGGTCATATGAGCTTCTTTCGCGATCAAATGCATCCGTGTTCCACTGATTTTCTCTCTGGCGATTACTTCCAACGTTGCATCCAGGATTTTTTTGCTTACATCCTTCGGCATCTTCCATACCTCGAAACTCTTTTATTCTACTTATAAAATACTTTTAACCCAGATTCTTCGGCTCGTTTTGCGAGCCGCCGTCGAATAGCCACCCTGGCGGTATTTTCGCGCGCATTGATGCGCGACTTCGTTGCCCGATCAAAGCCAGGGTGGATGACTATCTTCCCGAAAAGCTGTAGCACCTTTTCACATTGGCATTGATCAAAGATTCAAGGGTATGAGCCGGATCTTTCACTTTACTGAGGAAAATCATGGCCGCGATAATATAGGGCTTGTAACCGGCTTGTTTATATAAAGGAGCCCGGTAACGATCGAAAACCGAGGCCGCCACTTCACCCTGTTTGCAGCTAACGCCGCTGATATCCGCCGGTAAACAATGCAGGTATAAAGCCTTGCCATCTTTGGTTTTCTTCATCATCTCTTCTGTACATTCCCAGTCTTGATGTTTGGCATTTTCCTTGAGCAATTCGGCTTCCAAGGCCTTAATCCCGGCAAAGTCGTTTTCGCCGTAAAGATTGGTTCGTCTTTCCATGGCTGAGAAAGATGCCCAGCTTTTGGGATAGACAATATCCGCATTTTGGAAAGCTTCCGCCATGGAGTGGGTTTTAGTAAATTTACCGCCGCTGGTTGCGGCATTTTTCTTGGCAATCTCCTCAACATCACCCATCAGATCATACCCTTCCGGATAAGCCAAAGCCACTTCCATCCCCATCCGGGTCATTAATCCAATAACACCCTGGGGTACCGAAAGGGGCTTGCCGTAACTGGGCGAATAGGCCCAACTCATCGCGATTTTCTTTCCTTTTAACCGTTCAGAGCCGCCGAAATGGTGGATTAAATGGGCCAGATCCGCCATGCATTGGGTGGGATGATCAATATCGCACTGTAAATTGACTAATGTGGGTCTTTGTTCCAATACTCCTTCATCGAAACCTTCTTGAACAGCTGCGGACACACTCCGCATATAGGCATTTCCCTTACCGATATACATATCGTCACGGATACCAATGACGTCGGCCATAAACGAAATCATATTGGCAGTCTCGCGGACGGTCTCACCATGAGCAATTTGGGATTTGCCCTCATCCAGATCCTGTACTGTAAGTCCAAGCAAATTGCAGGCACTGGCAAAACTGAAACGGGTTCTGGTGGAATTGTCCCGGAACACCGAAACCGCCAGGCCGCTGTCGAAGATTCGCGCCGAAATATTGTTCTCTCTCATTTGCCGTAAAATATCGGCCACCGTAAATACCGCCTGGAGTTCATCATCATTCTTTTCCCAGGTCAATAAAAAATCGCGATTCACCATATTGGAAAATTTGAGTTGGGTGAGTTTTTGAATCAAGTTTTCAGCTATCATCGTTTACGCTCCTTTGAGTGTTAATTTTCGTAATATTAAGCAATTTAGATTGACTAGTCAATCTAATTTTATGAAGAAGAAGATCCCACCTTTGACCCATGAAACCGCCCCGGTAATCGTTGTTTGTTTGTAATTACATTTTAATCCAAACAGGGACGGTCATGTTAATAAGATTATGATGATAATCCGGAATTTACCACACCCATACGATAGGTATCACTCAAAAACAATCCGTTCCGGACTGATTGATTTCAAAATCGCCAGGGAGTCGACGCGAATACCCTGTTCCCTTAATAATTGACCGCCTTGCTGAAACCCTTTTTCAATGGCAATGCCGACGCCTACCAACTCTGCATGGGCTTGTTCAATGATTTCCTTTAAACCGAAAACCGCTTTCCCATTGGCTAGAAAATCGTCAATAATCAGAACTTTATCGCTGGGTTGCAAATAACGTTTGGAAACCCGGACCCGGTAATACCGGTCCTTGGTATAGGAATAAACTTGTGTTTCGTAGGTATTGTCATCAAGATTTTTGGAGTCGGTTTTCTTGGCGAAAATAACCGGTACGTGGAGATGAATTCCTGTAAAGCAGGCTATGGCGATCCCGGAAGCTTCAATGGTCAATATCTTGGTAATCCCGGCACTTTGATATCTCCCGGCAAATTCTTTGCCAATCTCATCCAAAAGCGCTACATCGATTTGGTGATTCAAGAAGCTATCCACTTTTAAAATATCTTCCCGATCAACTCTACCTTCACTCAATATTTTCTCTTTTAAAAGCTTCATGATGACCTACCCTTCATTGTTATATTCCATAGACCTCTTCGAATATATCTTACATTTTTGTTTTGAAACTACGGCATTTCACAAACTTACCCCAACCCGGCTCCCCGACGAACTGGCCTTCATTGTAAACCAGTTTTCCCCGCGAGAAGGTCAAGACCGGATAACCGGAAAGTTCCGTTCCTTCCCAAATGGTGTAATCAACATTGGAATGCATATTATGCTTTGAAACTACGAATTTCCGGGCCGGATCGAAAATTACAATATCGGCGTCGCCGCCGATTGCAATATTGCCTTTTTCCGGCGCGCAGCCGAAAATTTTGGCTACATTGGCGGCGCAGACTTCTACGGCTTTATTAAAAGAGATTTTGCCTTTGTTGGCCGCGCTCAACATATAGGGGTAAAGGTTTTCCGTGCCCATACAACCGTTGGGAATCTTGGTAAAATCATCCTTTCCCCAATCTTTTTCCCGGGTTGGAAACGGGCAATGATCGGTTGCCACGGTAAGGATATCGCCGCGGCGGATTCCGTCCCACAGCGCGTCCTGGCTCTCCTGGCCCTTCATCGGAGGGGAACATACAAAATACCGTCCGTCTTCCCGGCGGTAAACCTCATGGGTAAAATTCAAATAGTGGGGGCAGGTTTCTGCATAAATCGAATATCCTTCATTCCTTGCTTTGGTAACCTCATCCATTCCTTCCTTACAAGCCAGATGGACGATATATAAACGGGCGTTGAATGTTTTCGCCAAATGAATGGCGCGTTTGACCGCTTCGGCTTCAACAAACTCCGGCCGACTTTCATAATGGTACCAGGCGGAAGTCTTCCCTTCCGCCAAAAGGCGCTGGGTGCGTCTTTCAATCAAAGCCGGATTTTCAGCGTGAACCGCGATTAAAGTCCCGCTCTCCCTTGACTTTTCCAATGCATCCGCCAGGGCTCCATCATCGACCATCAAATGTTTATAGGCCATATACAACTTAAAACTGGATACACCATAAGTTGCTGATTTTTCAAATTCACCAAGAACTTCGGGGGTTAAATCGGTAATTTGGGTGTGCAATCCAAAATCAATGCAGGCTTGAGGTTTAAATATCTTCACCATATTGTCGGCGGCTTCCACCAGTCCCTGACCCTTGCCCTGCAATGCGAAGTCAAACACAGTGGTGACCCCGCCACAAGCCGCTGCCCGGGTACCGGTCTCATAAGTATCAGCGGATACGGTATTACCGACCGGAAGTTGCAAGTGGACATGGGCATCAATGGCTCCCGGCAAAACATATTTTCCTAAAGCGTCCACCGTTTGCGCATCTCCAAACTCCAAACCTTGTCCGATCATGACGATTTTGCCGCCAAGAATTGCCAAATCCGCCAAATAAGTTTCGGATGCAGTTATAATCGTACCGTTTTTAATAACCAAATCCATTATGAAAGCCTCCACCATGAATTTGCTATAAGTTCAGATAAGTTATAAAACCCCAGGGGGCTATCCAGACCTAACCCTTGCCCTTCCCCTTGTGAAGTAAAACAAGTTGTTGATTCAAGTGGAAGGGTAACCCTCGCCGATGTCCCCTAAATTCTTTAGACCCCAAAGGCAGCACGCACTTTGTGCGTGGGGTTACTCTCCCACTGAACTTACCTCCTCGTATCGCATCATAGGGGGAGAGCTCGCCTTCGTCACGAAGGCGCAGAGAGAGGTCTCACCAATATTCTCACTTCAACGGGCATTCAAAAACTTATTTCAACCTATATATCTAGAAAATACAGCTTCGAAGCCTAAAAGATCAATTCTCCCGTCAAGGCGTCGGCACTATAAGTGACGCAGAGGCAAAGAAAAGACGAAAAACATTGTCGATTGCCCCGGCATGCCGGGTGAGGGATTCCTTGGATTATTTAATGCCGGCCCGATCATAAACCCGCCCGATAAGCCGGTTGGCGTTTCGAATCACTTCTTCTTCATCGATCGTAGTCAACCGACCGTTTTCAAAAACGATTCTGCCGTCAACCATCGTTAACGTCACATCGGAACTATGAGCTTCATAAACGAGCCGGGCATATATATTGGAGCCGGTTATGGGTGTACAATGAAGCTTGTGCAAGTCAACCATAACCAAATCAGCTTTTTTCCCGGGTTCCAGGGTCCCAATCTCTTCCGAAAGGCCCATCACAGCCGCTCCGTTTACAGTAGCCATTTCAAATACCCGCTCGGCAGGCATGGACGTTGGACCATGAAGGGGTTTCTGAATCAGGGCCGCCGTCCGCATTTCAACAAAGGGGTCCAGATTATTGTTACAAGGCGCCCCGTCGGCACCAATACCGACTCTAATGCCCCGCTTGATCATTTCAGGTATTTTGGCAATCCCCGAGGCCAGTTTCAAATTGCTCGATGGACAGTGCACCACCTTGATTTGCTTCTTTTGAATGATCTCCATTTCCGGCTCGTTCAGCCAAATGCAATGGGCTAAAATCAGGTCTTCGCCTGCCAATCCCAAATGGTCAAAATACAACACATTCCGGAACCGGCGTTCACTTTCAACCAAGGCGATCTCCCCTTGGTTTTCAGAAGCATGGGTATGGATCTTTACCTTATATTTTTGGGCCAGCTTCCCAACTTCCTTCAGAAGGTCTTCGCTGCAAGAAACCGCAAAGCGCGGAGTAAAGGCATACATCAACCTGCCGCCGGACGCGCCGTGCCATTTTTCAAGTAAATCAACGCTCTCCTGAAGTGAAGCTTCGGGATTCTCCAACAATGTATCGGGAACTCCCTCGCCCCAATCCATCATGCATTTCCCGCTAATCGCCCGGATTCCGCTCTGGATAATCGCCTCAAAAGCGGATTCGGTATGATGAACCGTTTCCATATCAATAATCGAAGTGGTCCCGCCGCGGAAAAGCTCTCCAATACCGAGCAGAGCCGAATGATAAACCGACTCGGGATCATGAGCCCCTTCAAGCGGCCAAATCCTCATCCGTAGCCAGTCCAGCAATTCCAAATCATCCGCCTGACCCCGGAAAAGGCTCTGACAAAGATGAATATGGGTCTGAATCAATCCCGGAATGACCACTTGTCCCTTGGCGTCAATGACTTTGTCGGCCCCTTTCGCTTTCTCCGGCTCAGCCCCGATGGAAACGATTCGGTCATTTTCAATATAAATATTACCATTTACCACATCCCGGTTGGAATTCATGGTAACAATATTCGCATTCTGAATTGAAACGGTTGCCATAGACTTCCTCTCACCCCAAGCGATGAATTAAAAGCAAAAATTCCCTTACTTAAAAAAGCCTAATTATTGTAAGGGGATCAGGGTCTGCGTATTCACATCCACCAAACCATGGTCCGTTAACCGCACATTGGGTATAACCGGTAATGCGAAGGTAACCAGTAAAAGAAGAGCCGGAAAGTTTCCGGTCATCCCGAACTTTTTAATGGTCTGTTTCAGTTTTCCGGTTTGCACCGCTACCTCTTCAGCGGACTTATCCGAAAGCAAACCGGCTATTGGAAGTTCCAATAAAGCTTCCACATGACCATCCGCGGTACAAACATATCCGCCGCCTGTCTTACTGAGAACATCAACCGCTTTCAGCATATCCGGGATGTTCTTTCCAAGAACCATCAGATTATGACAATCATGGGCTACCGTACTGGCTATGGCGCCATAGGTGAGTCCAAGACCCTTCACGAAACAAACCCCATGGTTGCCGTTGACACCGTGGCGTTCAAAAACGGCCAGCATGGCCAAGTCATCTCTTCCGGATATATCTATAAAGCCATCCTTCACGGGCAATTCGATATATTCTAATTCCGTGATGATCGGCATTTGCGGATTAAAGGCGATAATGGGAACCTTCACCTTGGATCCGGAAGCGGAAATTTTAAAATCCTCCGCAGTGGGCTTTGACTTTAGGATTAAAGTATTCCTCTTTTCAAGGGGGAATTCCTGCATGGGAAAATCCCTCACTAATTTTCCACTCCGGGCCACCAGTTCTCCTTTTACAAAAACTTCATCGACGGAAAAGTCATCCATGCTCTTCAACAGGATGATGTTAGCCAGGTTCCCGGGTTTTAAAAGACCGAGTTCCGGTAAATCGATTAGCTTTGCCGCATTATAGGTGGCCATCTTAATGGCTTCCAGCGGTGGGATTCCTTCGGCGATCGCTCTTCTGACAACATGGTCCAGATGACCATCCTTCAACAAGTCCTCAGGTTCCCGGTCATCGGTGCAAAGGGTGGCATTAGGCGGGTACTGGCATTCCTTCAAAACCGGAGCAATCGCCTTGATATTTTGGGCAATTGAACTTTCCCGGCATTCCAGTGTCATTCCGGCCCGCAGCTTATACCGGGCCTCATCACTGAAATTGGTCTCGTGACAGGAGCCGACACCGGAAGCGAGATAAGCCGACAACTCCCTGCCGGTCAAATTGGGGGCGTGCCCCTGTAAAAAGCGGGTGTATTTTTGTGCCGTTTCCAGAATTGCCATCATCCGCTCGCTTTGATGAATCACTCCCGGGAAATCCATCACTTCCCCAAGGCCGATGACTCTTTCCATCGCCATGATCCGGGCGATCTCTTCCCGTCCGAAAGCGGCCCCCGCCGTTTCCAGACCAATCACCGAAGGTACACAGGAAGGAGCAAGGACATAAACCATTAACGGGATGTCCCGGCTGGCATCGATAATATATTGAACGCCCTCAATACCGAGGACGTTGGCAATTTCATGAGGATCACAAGCAATCGTGGTCGTACCGTGAACCAAAATGGCTTTGGCCATATTGGCCGGAGTCATCATGCTGCTTTCAATATGCACATGGGTATCGATAAGTCCCGGAGCCGCATATCGTCCCCCTCCATCATACCGTTCCTTGCCTTCAAGAGGTTTTTCTCCGGGTTGATTGATGTGACTGATCCGGCCATCGATGATTCCGATTTCGGAATCGTAAATTTCCTTGGTCAGCAAATTGATGAACTTTATGTTGTAAATCACCCGATCAAAAGGGATCTCTCCGGTTGCAGCCGCAATGACTCTGCTTTTTTCCATATCAAAGTCCTACCTTTGCTATTTTATCGTTCCTCTCTGGAGTACGGATTTCCTAAAGCATCCGGAGTCGCCACCCTCCGGTTTTTGGTTTCGCGGGTCATTACGATGAGTACAAAGAAAGTAAAAAGATAGGGCAACATTTTTAGGAAATAGGACGGAACAGTGACTCCAAATGACTGCATTTGGAAACCCAGGGCATCGATGATGCCGAAAAGATAGGCCCCCAAAAGAGCCCGGAGCGGATTCCACATGGCGAAAATAACCAGGGATATTGCAATCCATCCTTTTCCGGCCGTCATGTTCTCCAGCCACGAAGGCGCATACGCCAAAGAGAGATAAGCCCCGGCGGCGCCGGCCATCATTCCGCCTAAAATGACCGCAATATAACGCACTTTAAAAACATTAATTCCAGCCGCATCGACCGCTCCGGGATTCTCTCCCACAGCCCTCAAGATCAGGCCGGTTTTCGTTTTGTACAATACAAACCAGATCACGGCTACCAATATAAAGCTAAGATAAACCAATAAATCATGAGAAAACAATATCGGTCCAATCCAGGGAATCTCACTAAGCCCCGGTATGGGAACCGTCTTAAAGGTGGCCGGAGCCGGCAGGCCGATTAAAGGTTTCCCCAAATAGGCGCTGAGTCCGGTGCCGAAAATCGTTAAAGCAAGGCCGCTTACCACCTGGTTGGCCCGTAAAGAAATGGTTAAAAAAGCATGAATGATGGCGACGATTCCGCCGGCTATCATTGCCGCCAGAATCCCGGCCCATTGGTTATGGGTATAAACATCGACGGCAAATCCGGTTACCGCTCCCATCAACATCATGCCCTCCACACCAAGGTTCATCACGCCGGCTTTTTCCGATATCAATTCTCCCAAAGCCGCAAATAAAAGCGGTGTGCCCGAAATAATTCCGGTAACCAAAACTGCCATGATAATCGAGTGTTCCATGGAACAACAGTCCTTTCATCCCTTTTGCAAAGGAACTATCCGTCTTAATCTTATTCTCAATTCCATCGAAAAAATCTCACCGTTTTTTCAGGCGATATTGACCCAAAATTTCCCCGCCGAGCACAAAGAAAAGAATGGCTCCTTGTAACATGGATACCGTGGCGGCCGGAAAACCCGAGGTTTGAATGCTGAAACCGCCTACCAGCAGCCCGCCGAGGAGGAAGGAAACCACGATGATCGCCCAGGGATTTAGCCGTCCGAGCCAGGCCACAATAATCGCCGTATAGCCGTAGCCCGGTGAGATTCCTTGCTGCAGCCGCTGAGTTATTCCGGAGACTTCCGTCATACCGGCTATTCCGGCGACTCCTCCGCTGATAAACATCACCAGCAAAATATTCTTCGCAAAATTCATTCCCGCATAACCGGCCGCCTTGGGACTTTCACCACAAACCCTGATTTCATAACCCCATTTGGTATATTTTAAAACGAAATAAAAAATTGCCGCAATGGCCAGACCCACAAAAAGCCCCCAATGGATCCGGGTATGCCCGAAAGCGGGCAACGTGGCCCCGGCGGAAAAGGGCGTTGAATAGGGAAAATTGAAACCGTGGGGATCCCGCCAGGGACCGAAAACCAGGAAATCCACCCACAGGATGGCTACGTAGTTCAGAAGCAAAGTACTGATGGTTTCATTCACCTTAAAATAGGCCCGGGGAATCGCCGGAACCAAGCCCCAGATTCCTCCCATCACAAACCCGGCAATCAACATGGCCGGTAATAAAAAATAGGCCGGCCAATTGGGAAACGTTAAAGCAATACCACTAGCGGCGAAGGCCCCCATAAAAAACTGGCCCTCAGCCCCGATATTCCAAAGTTTCATCCGGAAAGCCAGCGAGACCGCCAAACCGGTTATCATCAAAGGAATTGCCTTGACCACGGTTTCCGAAAGTCCGTAGGCCGAACCAAAGGCGCCATGGAACATCAAGAGGTATATGGTAAAAGGATTTCTGCCGGTCAAGGAGAAGAAAATTCCGGCGAAAATCAGACCCATAAGCAAGGATATAATGGGAACTCCAAAGATTGCGGCCTTGGAGGTTTCATTCGTCTTTTCAAAATACCAATTTTTAAGAATGTTACGCATTACACTCCATCATCCTTTTCCCAGCCATCATCAATCCTAAGGCTTCGATAGTTGTCTCGGTGGGATTGACTACCCCCATAATTTCACCGGCATGAAGCACTGCAATCCGGTCCGAAAGCTCGAAAAGCTCTTCCAGCTCCTCGGAAATAAGCAAAATCGCTTTTCCCGACTTCCGTTGTTCCAACAACAGTTTGCGGATGCTTTCGGTCGCCCCGATATCCAGGCCCCGCATGGGGTAAACGGCTACGATTAAATTGGGATTGGATTCGATTTCCCTGGCCAGCAACAATTTCTGCAAATTACCGCCCGACATCATCTTAATGGGATAATTAGGACTGGAAACCTTGATATCGAACCGTTCAATGAGTTCATTGGTGATGCTGCGGATTTTATTCCAATTAATAAACCAGCCTTTCATCTTGCGGTAACTCTTCAGGACCATGTTTTCAAAGGCGTTTAAATTGGGGACCAGTCCGGTGGTCATCCGGTCTTCGGGAATGTAACTGACCCCGGCGTCGATTAATTTCTGGCTGTTGGTTCCGGTGCAATCGCGCTTGCCGATGAAAATCCGGCCGCATTTGACATGCCTGAGCCCGGCAATGGCTTCCGCCAAATCCCTCTGGCCGTTTCCAGCCACTCCGGCGATACCCAAAATTTCCCCGGCCTTAATATCAAGGGAAACCTCTTTCAGGGTTAAGCGTCCCCGGTCGCCGACGGCGGATATATTTTGAATCTTTAGGACTTGAGCGCCCTCTAAAGGTTTTTCCTTCTCTATTTTGCGAATAATATCGCGGCCCACCATCATTTTAGCCAGTTCGCTTTCACTGGTTAAACTAGTCTTCACGGTACCGACGTTTTTGCCGTCCCGCAAAACCGTAATACTATCGGTATTTTCCATCACTTCATTCATTTTATGGGATATCACGATCACAGCCTTGCCGTGATTTGCCATACTGCGTAATGTCTTATAAAGTTCGGTCGATTCCTGGGGGGTAAGCACCGCCGTCGGTTCATCCAAAATAAGGATTTCCGCGCCCCGGAATAACATCTTGACGATTTCGACTCTCTGTTGCTCTCCCACCGAAAGTTGCCAGATCTTGGCGTGGGGATCGATTGCTAAACCATATTTTTGGGAACATTCCAATATTTCAGCTTCAATCTTTTTTACACGATAAACCTGTTGTAAGCCTTTTAGACCCAGCATAATATTCTCGGCCGCCGTAAAGGGCTGCACCAGCTTAAAATGCTGATGGACCATGCCGATGCCGTTCCGCACAGCATCTCGTGGTGATAACAGCTCAACTTTTATGCCGTTTATTTTAATTTCCCCGGCCTCCGGCCGGTACAAGCCGGTTAAGACGCTCATCAAGGTGCTTTTACCGGCGCCGTTTTCACCGAGCAAAGCGTGAACTTCCCCGGCTTTGACTGCAAAAGACACTCCGTCATTGGCGACAACTCCCGGAAACTTCTTGGTGATCTTCATCATTTCAACCATTGGAATGGTATTCATACGATCATCCCTTTATCAATTTTGACCCCGGGATCCGGCCCAGGATCGCTGCAACATCAAGTGGTATTAACAAGAATTACCATATCAGACCAATAAACACCGGCGGTAGCCGTCAAATGACATCTACCGCCAGTGGCTCATTTTATTGGGGTGAACTCGCTCACCGGATTTTGGCCGGTGGGCGCTGAAATTCATTGTTTCGGAATGGTTCCTTCAATTCCCTGGACGAACCAATCGAAGGACAACATCTCGTTGTCGGTCATTTTTTGACCGGCTTTGATTTTGACGGCGCCGCTCTGGTCTTTGATGGGACCGGCAAATACGGCGTAATCATCCTTGATCAAAATCTGCTTTTTCTGTTCGACTAACTTTTGAACATCTGCGGACACAAAGGTACCGTATGGGGAAAGGCCGACAATGCCATCCTTTAAACCGCCCCAATATTGGCTTGATTTCCAGGTCTTGTTGATTACGGATTTCACAACTTTGACATAGTATGGGCCCCACTCGGCGACTTGTCCGGTGATAATGGATTTGGGGGCGAAAGCACGCATGTCGCTGTCATTGCTGATGGCGAACAAGCCCTTTTCTTCAGCGGCCTGCATGGCGGCGGGGGTATCTTGATTCATAGTGATTAAACCGGCGCCGGCATTGATTAAACTCATCGCGGCGGCTTTTTCGGCAGCCGGATCATACCAGGTATTGGTCCAGACAACTTTCACTTTGATCTGGGGATTGATGGATTGGGCGCCCAAAGTGAAAGCATTGATGCAACGGACCACTTCAGGAATAGGATAGGCTCCTACATAACCAACCAGGTTATTCTTAATATATTTTGCGGCGGCAACACCACCGAGGTAACGTCCTTGATAATCCCGGTCCATATAGGTCCCGACATTTTTGGCGGTTTTATAGCCGCTGCAGTGCATGAAGACTACATTGGGGTAACGGGCGGCGACTTTGATCACTGGATCCATATATCCAAAGCTGGTAGCGAAGATTACCTTATTGCCCTTTTCGGCTAAATCGGCCAAAACGCGTTCAGCATCGGCGCCTTCGGGGACCGATTCCACATAGGTGGTTTCAACATTGGGGAGTTGTTTGACCAAATATTTGCGGCCCAGATCATGAGCATAGGTCCAACCGGCATCACCGACAGGTCCGACATACATGAATGCAACTTTAAATTTGGAATCAGCGGCATAACCAGCGCTGAATGCCATCACAACCATGGCGATACAAATAACCAACAACCCTAATTTCATTAACTTTCTCATTTCTCTAAAAAAACCTCCTTTTAATAAATACTTCCCAAAAACCAACCAAAAACTGCCAACCGCCCCCCATCAAAGTATATTTTTGATTATTCCGCTTTTAACGTGGATACACCTTTTTTTACAATTTTTTTGATCATCTGATCTAATTTCATTATATATGGAATGCCAAGTGCCTGTCAACTATGATGCAATGAAGTAACAGAAATATCACACATTAGGACTGGGCGTTTTTAAAAGCTTTTTCGTTCATCCTCATTCATTTGTGGAAGTGTTCGCTTTCTCTTTGGTAACTTCAGGCCGGAGCGGGTTTTGGTTCGGGAGTCGACCGGTGACACGGAACTAACATATGATAACCCCAATCATCCCGTTTCCTTTAATTCTGATTAATCTCCCCCCATCCCTCCGGGTAATCGATGGGAATATCCAAACCTTTTTTTCATTTCTCCCTTGGGTGATTTCATTTCTCCAATCCTTTTTTCCGTTTCTCCCTTGGGTGATTTCATTTCTCCAATCCTTTTTTCCGTTTCTCCCTTGGGTGATTTCAAAAAAGAAAGATCCGGATACAGGATTTACAGTGTCGTCTTTATCATCACTTTTCCGTTGACGATGGATGCTTTTTGTCAGGTTCGAAGCGGGTCCGGTGGGAGTTTTTTTAGTATCGGGAATATATGAATGGGGTATTTCCCCATTCATATGGTATTCATTATCGTTCCGTAAGGGGGATTTAAAAGAGGATGAAGTCTGACTGAATAAAAAAAACCCCATTCGGGGTCAACCTTGTTGTCTGGAATTCACTTCATGAATCAAACCTATGCATTGAAAACATATCGCAGTTAAAATTTAAGGCATATTGGAAAAGCAAAGTTACTGAGCAATCGAATGCCGCTTACCCCTTGACAGCCCCGCCGGTTAAGCCATAAATCAACTGTTTCTGCATAAAGAAGAAAATGATAAGGACTGGAAGAGATGCAATAACTGCTCCCGACATGATGCAAGACCAATCCGTCATAAACTCGCCCAGCAGCGAACCCAATGCAACCGGTATCGTCTTTGAAGCTTCGGAACTGGTCAATGTCAATCCAAACATATATTCATTCCAGGCATTTAAAAATGCATAAATACCGATTGCGACAAAACCGGGTTTTGACAATGGCAAAACAATCCTCCAAAATATGGCATAATAGGAACAGCCGTCAATGATTGCCGCCTCATCCAGTTCCCGGGGAATCGTATCGAAATATGCCTTTAACATCCAGGTTACAAAGGGCAAAGTGAATGTCAAATAGGCTAAGATCAATGCTACTATTGAGTTGAATAAATGAATCTTAATCATAATCTGAAAATAGGGGATAACCAACAACGGACCGGGAAAGCTCAAACATATCAAAATAAATGCATTCACAGAAGACTTTCCTTTGAACCAAAAACGCGATAGTCCATAAGCAGTCCAACCACCAATTACCGAAGAAAAAGCTACCGATAAACAAGCAACGACTAAGCTGTTGGTAATATAAATATCAAAATTCCGGGGGCCGAACAATCTTTGGTAAGCACCCCAAGTCCAGTGGAATGGGAAAAGTTTAGGGGGCACACTCATCGCTTCCTCTAAAGGTTTAAACGAAGTTAAGATAATGGATATAAAAGGAAACAAAACGGCGATTAACAAAATTGCACTAATAATCGTCCGGAAAGTAGTTACAATAGACTCATTTTTATGTTGCAATTTTACTGCCTCCCCTTCTTTTTGAGGTTCCCGTTTTTCTTTATTATCAATTCAGGCCGCCGTCTTTTCGCAATGAACGCCATACATAAAAGCCACCTGGAATCAGCATAATCAATAATAGGAATATTCCTAAAGCGGAAGCCAACGAGTAATCGTTATAATTAAACGCATTTTTATAAATCAAAGTAGGTAATACTTCACTATAGTGACTAGGCCCACCCATTGTCATCGTTTGAACCATCGTAAAATTGTTAAATTGCCAGATAAGGTCGGTCAATATCATAACGACCGATACTTCTTTCAATTGGGGCAATGTTATATACCA
The DNA here is from genome assembly GCA_023392595.1 of Bacillota bacterium. Lineage (GTDB taxonomy): Bacteria > Bacillota > UBA4882 > UBA8346 > UBA8346 > UBA8346. The sequence goes on from JAEVYU010000073.1 coordinate 92,296, forward strand.
AAAAGTTTTAAACCAATTTGCGCCATCAACTTCGGCAGATTCATACAACGATTGCGGAATTGTTTGCAACCCGGCCAAAAGTGTAGCCACATACAACGGATATCCTCTCCAAATATTGGCCACAATCACCATAATAAGAGCAGTGCTGGGACTTGCGAGCCAAGGAACATAGTCTTTTACGAAACCCAAATACTGTAAAACACTATTGATAATTCCGAATTGGCCGTGAAGCATCCAACGCCAAATTATTCCGGGTACCACCGCCGGAAACATCCATGGTATTAAAAAAGCAACTCTAAAAAAACTTTTGGCAAAAATCTTGTCATTCGTCAATAATGCAATGATTAAACCGAGAATATAATGGCCAATCACGGACAATATTGCAAAGACGCAAGTATTTACAAGTGTTTGCCATACTAAGGGGTCTTTAAAAATTTTAAAATAATTATCGAATCGGTATCCGGCAACAGTCTGAAGACTATTCTGAATCGCCAGCAAAGTAGGATATACAATTAAACCGGCCAAAATAAGCACTGCTGGAAAAATAAATACATATGGGGCTATCTCAGGCGACGACAAAGAAAAACCTGTTTTATTTTTAGTCAAGAATTGCCACCTCTTTGTTATCTGAGGCTGTCCAAAAAGTACTTTAAAATCAATAAGAAATACAATATACGGTTTCTTTGAATCGTTTTATTTTTAATATATTGTATTTCTTATCAGGCATGAATTTCCTATGAGGACAGCCCCGAGAACCAAAATATTAATTTGTAGGATATATTAAGTTACCCTTATCTCCCAAAATCTCTTTCATTGCCTTTGCCGCTTGATTAACAGCTTCTTTGGGGGAAACAGTCCCGATCAGCATTCTTTCCCAAGCAGGACCCCATGCTTGATCCTTACATTTCAACCATTCTGGAAGCAATAATTCTTGAGCCGAAAAATAAGCATATTTTTGTTGTTCGGCGAAAACTTTCATAGCCGGATTGGATTTTACTTTCGGATTATTTTCAGCAGTTCTGGTTAATATGCCATACCCTTCTCCAGCCATTTCCGCACCGATATTAACTGTTAAATATTTTAGAAAAGTGTACGCTTGCTTTGGATATTTAGTATTTTTATTAATCACTGTAACCAGCGGCGCCGTCCTTAGTCTAGGAGGATTCCCGTTCGGTGTCGGATGCATGGCGATTCGAAACTCACAATTTGGATTGGCCGCTTTAATCGTCGCTATTCCCCACGGACCTGTGGTTAACATAGCAACCTTGCCCTGCGCAAAGAGACTAATCAAATCAGGATAAGTTAATTCGACGGTATTGGGTGGTACTACCTTATTATCCACAAGGCTCTTTAAATATTCCCATGCTTTAAGCGAATCCGGACTATTAACCAAAATATCCCAACTGTTGTTCTTTTTGCGATTGAGCCGTAGAATGTCGCCATTAGAGCCGGCGTTACTCATATAATGCATAATTCGCAAGGCATGTACCGTCTTCCCGTATATACCCATGCCATATTGCCCTTTTTCCGGCTTCGTCAATTTTTTAGCATCATTAAGTAACTGTTCCCAAGTCTTGGGTGGTTCATTGGGATTTAAGCCAGCCTCTTGAAACAGCTTTGGATTATAAAATAAGGCGTCTGTACCGCCATAAAGGGGTAGTCCATATACTTTTCCATTTAAACCGGTCGCTGCTTCCAGACTGAAAAACTCTCTATCCAACTTATCTTTTTTGACAAGCGCCGCAATATCCAACAAGTTACCATTGGAAGCAAACGGTTCAATCCCTACTCCTTGCAATCCCACGACATCCGGTAACATTCCCGCCGCAGCATAAGTAAAGATCTTTTGTTGTATTTGATCATTGGGAACCGCTTCCACTTCAACATGAATGTTCGGATACTTATGTTCAAAATCTTTAATCCCTTTTAGAATAACCGTTCGCGCAGGTTCTTCCAATACACTGTGTGTAAGATACCGAATAGTTACTTTATCACTTGCAAGAGAATTCACCGTACTCAAAAGCAATAAAGCAATCATACCACTACTGATTAAGGCAAACAGTTTCTTTAGACTCATTATAATTCCTCCCTTTTTTTGCATTTAACCAACCGCTTTAAGCCGTTTTCTGTTTGTCCATGAACCATCTCCTTTTATGATGCAATATTATCTTTCTCTTAACGGCTGCAATAAAGCCAGCAATAGCTGGCTGCATTCATTATCATGGAGTCTGACAATGAAAAAGTGATAACTTACCAATCTTGAACAGTGCCGTCCTTACGCCGGGATACCGGTAGGTAACTTCGTTTATAAGGATAACGTGCGGCTGCCGTTTCATCAATTTCACAACCAATTCCAGGCTTGTCGGGAACAGTTAAGTACCCGTCTTTGAAAATCGGCACTGCGGAAAAGACATCTTTAACTTGCGGTTCAAATTGGCATTGCTCTTGAATACCGAAGTTGGTAACCGCCAAATCCAGATGCACATTAGCCAAATGACTGATAGGCGATATATCGGACGGTCCATGCCACGCAGTTTTAATATGATAAATCTCGGCCCAATTGGCAATCTTTCTGGCTTCGGTAACTCCTCCAATATGGCTAATATCACAACGAATGTAGTCGATGAGTTGTTTTTCAAAAAGTGTTGTACAATCCCATTTTGTATTAAATAGCTCACCCATGGCAATAGGAATTGCTGCGCCTTGCCGAATGACACTAAAACTTTCTTTATGTTCAGGCCGCAAAGGATCTTCTAAAAAGAATAACTGATATGGCTCTAAATCTTTAGCCAAAATTTTGGCCTCTACCGGAGTCAAACGTTCATGAACATCATGAAGTAGTTCCAATTCAAATCCCACTTCCGCGCGTAAATACTCCAGCAATCGCGGAATTGTCTGCAGGTAAGGACGGGGTTCCCATTCCTCAACAAACGGCAGATCGCCCGGATCATTTTCAATTCCATATGTCCCTACACATCCCGGAATTCCCACTTGAACTCTGAGGGCTTTATACCCCCGTTCCATATATTGAACAACATTGGCAGCAACTTCCTTAAAATCCCGGCCGGAAACATGGGTATAGCACAAAACTTTATTCCGGCTTTTCCCGCCAAGAAGAGAATATAACGGTAGATTACTCTTTTTACCCTTAATGTCCCATAGCGCCATGTCAATTCCAGCTAAAGCGGTCATTAAGACTGGGCCTCCCCGCCAATATGTTCCGCGAAAGATATATTGCCAAGTGTCCTCAATCCGATCCGGGTCAGTATCCTGCAAAAGTGGAGCAATATGTTTATCCAATATTTCGGCTACAGCCAGTTCTCTTCCATTGAGCGTTGCATCGCCGAACCCACTGATTCCTTCATCCGTTTCAATCTTGACAAGGACATAATTTCTTCCCGGACAAGTCACGATCGCTTTAACATTAGTTATTTTCAAATTCTTTTCTCCTTTTTATGCGATTTGGCATTTCATAAACTTGATTTTGCCCGTAAAGTAATGATTCACCTTCTTTCGCCAATGATAATGGAATTTGAATCCGTAAACTTGTTGGTTGTTCTACAAGTTACAATAAAAAATTACTACTCTTCCTTTTTGGAGAGATGACTGTTAAATTCTAATTTTACTTGCGCGATATCATTTTTAGAAAGCGTCCTAGCCAATTCATCATCCCTATTTTTGATTGCCTTTAATAAATTGCAATGTCCATCAATGCTCCGTGTTATATCGCCTACGCGATTCATTTCCTCCAAATGCCGGTACAAAAATTCTTTTAATCGCAACATCGCCTTATAAAAGACTCTATTTTGAGAAGCTTTAACGATGCTTAAATGAAATTGATAATCAGCAATTGAATATTTTTTATAATCGTCCAAACTAGCAACCATATTATCGAAGGCTTTTTGGATCTGATTCAAATTTTCTTCCGTAGCCAATTTCGCAGCCAAACTAGCACTTTCATTCTCAATGATACCCCGAAAATCAATGATATCAAGCATTTCTTCTTTATCTAATGAAATCAAAGGGATAAAGCTATCAATATAACTATCGGTAAAGGATTTAAAAATAAAGGTACCCTTGCCTTGTTGGGTAGTTACGGCCCCAATTGTCTTCAATTTTTGAATGGCACCGCGAACTGTGTTGCGGCTTACATTAAACATCTTACAAAGTTCGTTTTCGGATGGAATTTTATCCCCGGCATTCCATTCCCCGCTGATAATTTGATCTTTCATCAATTCGAAGACTTTTTCAACCCGATCAATTCTTTCAATGGAAACGCTATTCATGAATACCTCTATTTTGGAATCAAATTTCTATGGTAATTCAAATAAAATTACCGTGAAAAAATCAACTTGTAGAATGTTTAACATCTAAATGAAGTTTACCACATTCTGGCCAATAAAACAAGTATCGATAGGAACTTCCTTAATTTTGAATCCACTTTTTATCGATATCAGGTGTTACCTCATCCCGACTCAAACGGCATCCTTGATGCCGGGTATGGGCCGATAGTATCAAACCGAACAAGCTGATGAACAGCTATCGAGCTATCAACGAATGCTGTTGGATGAGACGGTTCAGGAGTTCAGGCTACGGTTGGCCTATTCACCAACCTCCGGCTGCTGCGCGCTTAAAAGCGCAACCCCCCTCAATGAAAGCCGCCATCTGGGACAGGGAACCTTCAATCGTTACATATTCGGCTTGTAATAGGTTATCTCTATATGTCAAAACTTTTTTAATGCCATCCCAAATTCAATCTTACCACTATTTTCGTTAAAAATTACCCCTTGCCCAAGATTGTAACGTCTGAATGAAACCGTGCTTAAACAAAGCTTGCATGGAACACGGAGTTAGGTCACGAAGCCTTCTAGGCCATCCTATTTTTCCAATACCCAGTCATCCTGCCAATTCAGGGGGGGTAACAGTTCTTACCTTTCCACAGTACTCTGGCGCCCTTTATAACGATTGAACACTTTTGTGCTCTGATAAACAATGGCATTTTGCGGGCAAAGGTTGATACACTTTTGGCAATGGAAACATTTTCCAATGTCGAATGTGGGCCGGTTCTCCATGCTGATCGCACCAACCGGGCAAGCTTCAACACAATACCCGCACCGGGTACACCTTTTTTCATCGACTACTTTCGTTAACAACGATCGGTTTAAATGCGACACCAACGGCTTTACCATTTTCCCGGATAGCCATTTTCGCAGGCTGCTGTCATGCGGTTTATAAGTTCGATTCACCCTGTAATTCTCGCAAATGGCATTCAATTCTCCGGCAAACCTCTGCAATACTTTTTCATCCCGCTTATCCGGGCGGTTTTTACCGAAAGAAGCGGCAAAAAACGGAGACGTGAACCGGTTTAAAAATAACTTTCGGACATACGGGTGGCTGGCTTCACCGTAAAATCCCAATTGGGCGAGGACTTTAATGTTTTTTGATTCAATCAAATCCCGAAAATTTTCCCGGCTTCCCCAATAACCAATTGAAAGCAATTTAAAGCAGGGGCATAAAATCGTAAATCCCAGCCGCTGTTTTTCGAAAACTGGAATTTTCTTAATGAAATCAATCATTATCTGTGCAGGATATCCATGGAATACCGGCGAGGCAAATCCCAGCAACTCAAATTTATCAGGTTTCACCCCGGCATATTTTTCAATCGATATCGTTTCACACTGATGACCCGAAAGTTCAAGATGCCTTTTTAAGACCTTCACTCCGCATTCCGTATTACCGGTACTTGAAAAATAATAGATTCCGATCTTCATCCCATTTCCCTTCCCATCCATCAATTATTTTCCGGAAAAATTCGCAATGAGTTCAAAATAATATTTTAAATTTTAATAGTATACTAACATTTGTTTTAATATAATGCAACACATTATTTTATTAAATTAATATTTATAATATGTTATTTTCAAATTGTAACAATTTTAATAAACATTAAATTGAAATATATTCCATATTATGGTATATTTTAGTAAATCAGAAAGGAAGTGCATGCCATGAAATTTCATTCCAAAATTCTTGGAATCGACCGGAAAATCCAGTACCTTCTTAATCCTGACCAGAGAGAAGAAATTGCAGGAAGTCTTGATTTTTTTAAAGAGGAGAAACTGACTACGGATACCTTGCATAACCGAATTTATATCAGCAGCCTTCTTCCCTCCTTTCCCGGAAAATCTTGGAACCGTTTCTTTGAAGGTGTAAAAAGGATAGGACTCCGGGAGCGGGTTCCCCTTTGGACGGATTTCGTAGTGACCGGCAAATGCCATTGCAGTTGCTGGCATTGTTTTCGTTCCGATTTTAAAAATAATGATGACTTGGATTTATCCGCATTTAAAAAGAGCATTCAAGAAGCTTATGATTTGGGTACGGTCATCGTCGGAATAACCGGCGGAGAACCGATGTTGAGAGACGATATTGAAGAATTTATTCAGTATGTTCCCGATGGCATGGAAATTCAGCTCTATACGACAGGCTACGGAATCAATCAAAAATTTATCCGGAATATCGCCGGTTCCAACCTCACCCGTTTTGTCGTTAGCTTGGATCATTTTGATAAAACATCATCAATACCCGGCGGGGAAATACCAGAGCCTATGATGATGTGATGAATGCACTTAATCTTCTTGTGGAAGCCAATATTTACACCACAGTTACGCTTTGCATCACCAATGATTTGCTAAAATCCGACGATATTTTTTCTTATCTCGATTTTGTAACTAAATTAGCGGTTGATGAAATTAGAATCATTCTGCCGATTCCCCAAGGGAATCTTGAAGGCAAAAACTATAAACCATTGTATATCGATGCCATGAAGACACTCCGTAAATTCAAGGCGGACACTCTTAATAATCCGGAATATCCCAGCATCCTTTTATTTTGTGATTATGAAAGTCAAGATTGTTTGGGATGCGGAGCCGGTTGCCACCTGATTTCCATTAATAACGACGGTTTTGTAACACCCTGCGTGGCTGTTCCCCTCGTATTCGGAAATATTTACGAGCAAAGTCTAAAAGATATTTATCTTTCCATGGGAAAATATTTTAAAAACTCCGGCTTAACTTGTTATGGGCGAAAAATAGGAAAAGTCATGAAACAAATGGCAGCCGATGATGATAAAAAACCATATTCGATTGAACTATCGGAACTCCTGGCATCCCAATGCGTAGTTCAGGGAAGAAGCGGAAAATTCTTCGAAGCCGCCGCCAACTTTAACAGGGAGGTATCCATTAATGAGTAAGAGCGCGCGAATCATCGGGGTCGGAGGTTATAGGCCGCCCAAAATAACCAATGAAGAGTATATTGAGATTTTTGGCAAAAAAGCCCGCATCATCTCGGAAAAGATCCCCCACGCCAGCCGCTTCAGCCTAATTGATCTTTCCACTGGGAAAATCAAAACGACCAATACGGAAATGGCGTTTGAAGCCGCCAAGGCCGCGCTCAGCATGGCCGGAATCAACGAAAACAATATTGAGATGATCATATACTCTTCAGCCACTCCCGATTACTTAATACCGCCCTGTTTTACGATCTTACAGGAAAAGCTGGGCATCGCGGAATGTATGGGTTTCGACATCCGCTCAGGCTGTTCCGGCTTTGGCGCGGCGATGATCAGCGCTCAACAGTATATTCAAACCGGAATGGTCCACCGCGTACTGGTGATAGGTTCCGAGCTCTTATCCAGCAGGTTTTCCTTTCTATTCGAAAATGATAAAAAAGACTTTCCATTAAAAGCTTTATATAACCTGATGCTTTTTGGAGATGGGGCCGGGGCCGTAATTCTTGAAGAATGCGCTACGGAAGACGAAGGTATTTTTTATTCCCAATTGGGATCCACCAGGCCGTTTGTCCCTTTCGGGTCAATCATGCCCGTCGGGGGTTCGATTGATCCCTATCCCACAAATTCAATTGACAGAGAGCAATGGCCGCTATCCCAAGCCGGTCCTCAAACCGAAACGACCATTCCCGAAGTATTGATTGAGGCTATCCAAAAGTTCATAAGACAGACCCGGATGTCGCTCAATCAATTCGATCACATCATCTTACCGGTAGACTCTGAAAAAATGCTGGAAAAAATCGGCGATCAGTTACCCGGATTAAACCTGGAACGAATCATCAGCATCAGCCCGGAAGGCGGAAGCCTGGCCAATGCCGCCGTCCCTCTCGCTTTAGTGAAAGCGAAGGAGGAGCAACGCTTCAAGAAAGGCGACAAAATCTTAATTTATGCCGCAGAAAACACCCGCTGGCAACATGGCGTGATCGGGCTCAACTGGAGTTTGTAATGGACCATATTCTTTTTATAAAAAAATCCAGGCATTCAGCCTGGAAAGTCCATAATATGGAATCCTTGGTTTTCGGTTATAAACTGATAATTAATTCCTTTCATCGAGCCGGATCACAATGCCTCCGGCCATCCGGGCAAACCCGTTATAAAGTAAGGCGGCAATCACCGCCGTCAATCCCGATAATAAACCGTAAACAATGCTTCCGAATATGGCTCCCATGATAATGGCCAAAATTTGCAACAGTCCGGTGTGTTTCAAACTGGCAATCCCCAGTTGAAGTCCAATGCTGTTCAGACAAGCGCCGACAAGAATTGCTGCTAAGCCCAGGACCAAGCCCAAAACCAAGCCCAACAAAAAGAACAATTTAAATGCGGATCCCGGACTGATTCTCTCAATTTCATAGTTCTTCATTCGCCCGCCCCCGTTTAACAGCCTATCAAAATATATGGGGTCCCGGAGAAATTCATGCCAAAATCTTTACTTCGAACACAAAAATATTTTTCCTACAGCCGCTTTCAATGTTGATATATCCTGTATACTCATTTCAGGATGAGAAACTCCGGCGAACACTTCGTCAATAATTCGGGACCCCCATCCCGAATTACCAGCGTATCTTCAATCCCCAGCACTCCGATGCCCGGAAGGGCTACTTTCGGTTCCACCGCCACCACCATTCCCGCTTCCAGCGGATATTCCATTTTAGGAGCCAAAAAAGGAGGCTCATCCAATTCCAAGCCGACACCGTGGCCTACAAACCGGACTTTTTCAGGACCCAGTCCCATAAATTCTTTCTCATAACCAAGTTCCGCAGCGCGCCCGGAAGCCCGCTCAAAAACCTCAAACCAAGGGATGCCCGGTTTTAAGCATTCTAAAATAACCCCTTCCACCTCCACCATGGCTTGATATGCCTTTAACGCTTCGGAGGGGGGCTCACCCCAACTGAACATCCGGGTCTGGTCAACATGATAACCTTCAAAAACCAGGGCATAATCCAAAAGTACCGGAACGTTTTGGGGAATTACCTTCATCGCGGCCCCATAGGGCGCCGCTTGAGATGTTCCGAGTCCGGCGCAAATCCCATCAAACTTGGTTCCCGCCAGCGTATTTTCTCCCGCCGAGCAGACTCCCAGACACTCGATCCCTTCCTTGCGGCAACGCACCAGAAGCCCGTGACCGTTAAGACGCAGATAATTTTCAATCACCGCGCTTACTTCCAACTCGGTCATGCCGGGCCTGAATTCCTCCTTCACAAGCTCCGGCAAATGGGCTATTATTTTGCCGGCCGCAGCCTGGATTGAGATCTCGCTCTCCGATTTGACCAAGCGTAACCTCCGGATATCAAAGGATAAATCGGCGATCCCCGCCCCGCCGCATAATTGCCGAAAGCGCTCTACTGTGGTATAGGAAGTGGCATCCAGCGTGAACCCGATTTGCTTCTCGGCGTCGATTTGATACGGTTCCAGCAGCCTCAATAAATCCTTGGAGTTATAAAATGCCCCTAAGCCAATATGCCCGGCTTCTTCCCGAATCCGGTCCAAAGATTTCCGGGCCAGGATGAGTGGTTCTCCCGCATCCGGGACCAGTAAATACAATGGCTGCAGCGAACCGGTATAATAATAAATGTCGGAATTTTGGGTGAGGATCGCCAAAGCAACCGCTCTTTGGCGCAATAGGTTTTGGAGTCCAGCGATGCGTTCCGAAAATTCCCGAGCCCTAAAGGATGTCATACCAAACCCTGCTTTCATTAAATTTTAACCTTATAAAAAAATTGGCGTGTACTCTTTTGGGAAGATTAGCCGCCAATTTCCAGTTTCCTTCTTATAGAACCAAACCTGCGCCTTGATAGGTTGCGCAGACTTGGCTTAAAAAAATTCTTACCCGAAATATTTTTGTAAAAACTCCAAGTCCAGCTCGGGATAAACCGGGAAGCGGTCCAGCAATGTCTTCACCCTGGATCGGGCTTCGGCCTTCGCTTTCTCATCCATCGTGTACTTGGCTTTACTGAGTTTACCGGCATTTTCACCTGAAGGAATCTGTTCCGGCTTGGTATGCGTCAGCACCAATTTGAAAATGGCGGCCATTTCCTTCACTTCCGCCTCGCCCATGCCGAGGGTTGTCACAGCCGCGGTACCGACCCGTAAACCACTGGTATACCAGGGCCCATTGCTATCAAAAGGCAACGAATTACGGTTCAAAGTAATACCGCATTCCCGGACCGCGCTTTCCGCCTGGCGGCCGGTGAGTCCGAAAGGCCGGACATCAATTAAAAAGAGGTGGTTGTCGGTGCCGCCGGTGGCGACCGCCATTCCTTCATCCAAACAACTTTTTGCAAAGACGCGGGCGTTTTCCACTATCTTGGCGGCATAAGCCTTAAATTCAGGCTGACAGGCTTCGGTTAAGGCAATCACTTTGGCTGCCATTACATGTGGCAATGGACCACCAATGACCAGAGGGCAACCTTTATCCACATGTTCGGCGAATTCCGCAGTGCATAGCACCAACCCGCCTCTGGGTCCGCGCAGCGTTTTATGAGTGGTGGTCGTCACGACATGGGCATTGGCCACCGGATTATAATCGCCCTGAAATACTCCACCCGCCACCAGACCGGCGAAGTGAGCCATATCCACCATCAGCACCGCCCCGGCTTTGTCGGCGATTTGCCGTAAACGCTTGAAATTGATGATCCGGGGGTAAGCGCTGAATCCAGCCAACAAAATCAAGGGTTTGATTTCCAACGCCATTTTTTCAATGTCGTCATAGTCCAGCAAGCCGGTTTCCTTGTTCACACTGTAAGAATAAGCATCAAACATCTGAGCCGACACATTCTGGCGGTAGCCATGGGTCAAATGGCCCCCGGAATAATAGTCCATCCCCAGCAACCTCTGATTACCGAGCCGGGACCGTAATTGATTCCAGTCCTCCCGGGTCAAATGGGACGGTTCGGTCTCGCCCAAAGCTTCCAAACCCGGCACCTTCACTTTGGCGTTTAAAATGGCCCAATAAGCCACTAAATTGGCATCCGCGCCTGAATGGGGCTGAACATAAGCATGATCGCACCCGAATAATTTACATGCTGTTTCAGCAGCGTAAGCCTCAATATGATCAACATTGTCGCAACCGGCATAAAAACGGTGAAAAGGAAACCCTTCTGCGTATTTATCGGTAAGCAAGTTACCCATCGCCATTTGAGTAGCAAGGGAACAGTAGTTTTCACTGGCGATTAATTTCAAATTACTCCGTTGATCCTTCAATTCCTGAACAATCGATTTGGCCACTGCCGGTACCACTTTGGCTACTTCGGTGAGATTGGCCAAATATCCCAAAAACCCGGAGTGGATATTTTCGGGTTTGGTAGTTGCCAAATAGTCCTGAATGGCATTTGCGTTAACAACATTCGACATGCATTCTCCTCCTATCCGATTGGAAACAAAATAAAAAAATGAGATCGGAGGGACCCCATTTTGAACAAAAGAAAATAAACCGCGCGTTCCACACACGCCTCCTCTGTCCTTTTGCCTGAGAGATTGCATCTCCTCCATGAATCGGATAAATCCTCTTCATTCCGGAGCTGATTACCCCTTCGGCGCCCTTTAGGTCTCTCCAGAGATTCGTCGGGTTATACTCCTTTTACCTGAGAGATTGAATCCCCGGAATTTAAGTAGCCGTCCACCCGGGGTCTAGCCCAATTTCCCAGACCTTCACTGCATTTTCCGGATAGATAAACCAACTTAATTGCGGTGCTTTTGCCCCTTCGGTGTAGCGTACGAGTCCGCAGACCACAGTACGTTAACTCTCATATAACCGTCAACCGATGCTATAGATTATAAACTTCTTCAAAAATGTTGTCAACCTTTGAAAGGTCAGGATGAAACCCTGATTCTTCGGCAGCTTAACCTGGACAATGACAGGCGGTTATTGAGAAGGTTTACTTGGCTCCCGCCTTCATCAGCTGGGCTTCCAAAAAACCGGTGGTGAGCTGAAGCACTTCATTTTCCTGTCTCAATTGATTAAAAGTATGATCCCCGCCGTCAATGATATGAAACTCAATCCGGTTTCCGTATATTTCTTGATACCGCCGCGAAGTGCCTAAGGGCACTGTTTGATCTTTATCGCCATGGAGCAATAATACTTTTTTGTCATAAAGAACGGCGCTTTTGAAAAGATCCAATGAATTCAGATCTTTGATGAAGTCCATACCCAGGGCCAATCCCCCGACATCGATAAAGCCGGTTCGGTGTGCTTCTTGCATTTCAGCATCGGATTTCTCTCTGGGAGGAATATCTTTCATGTTTCCGGCCGGAGCCCACAAACATAGGGCCTGAATATCTTCTTTGCAATCACCTGCAAGCATGCTGGCCACCACTCCGCCCATACTCAGCCCGACCAGGGCAATCCCCTCCCGGTCTACAAAATCGAGAGTTTTTACGAATTTTAAAATGCTTTTGGCATCTTCAAGTTCTTTGGAGAGGGTCATGTCTATAAAATCCCCGTCGCTTTCCCCACTGCCCCCGAAATCAAAGCGTACACTGGCGATGCCTTTTTTCTCAAGCAATCTCGACAGTTTAACGAAAATAAAGTGGGGTTCCATTTTATTGCCGGTAAACCCATGGAAAATTACCACCATCGGCATTTTTCCGCTTATTCCGTCCGGGATATGAAGCATTCCCCGCAAGGTCAAAGATCTGCTTTCCATTTCCACCGCTTTTTGCATGAAGACCACCTCTCATTTCCATATTATCAGATAAATTTCAAAGGAAAATATAAGCAATCTGCCCAAAAACAATCCATACACCCAACATAATGGTCAACCGGAACCTCTTTTATGACTCTTCTTGTATTTAACAGTTCTCATCCTTCAATGGGCATTCGAATTTCAGTGAGCAATTTTTTGGGACTCCGCGGAAAAATTATTCCCGGGCCTTTTAGGTAGATCTCCAGACAGGGGAGATGCATCTTCAAATGATGCAAATTGATATAATCGATCATCGCCTTATACGATTCTCCCAAAGCTTCATAAGCTCCCCGGTGAATCGCAGCAAGAACCTCTCCGCCTTTGAGAACCTTGTTTTCTATCCCGGGGACATTCAGTTGTCTCTTTACAGGCAACCCTGCTTCAATATCGGCATCCTCTTCTTTGTATCCTTCATCATAATAAAGCGCCATTGGCGGACCCGCTACATACCTTCCGTAATGTTTATATAATTCTCCAAGGTATTTTCCAATATCATTGTATTTTCCTTTGTATCTTACCGAAGCAATCAATGTGTCAGGAACTTTTTTGGTAATGAGCTGTGGAGTAGGACTCGTATTATTGACCTCTCCGTTTTCTTTAAGTTGCTGAATATAAAAGGCCAATTTATCCCGAATCACCCGGCTTTTTTCAATGTTCTCACAAATCTCTCGATATCGCTCGATCAAGTGAGTTAAAAGCTCCGCGTCATCCTGATATGAATCTAAGATGAATTGAATCTCCCGCAAAGGAAACCCGAGTTCTTTTAATTCTTGAATAATCTTCGCCTTCTCTAAGGCATTCTCGGAATAATACCTATAGCCGGACTCCGGATCGACAAAACTCGGTTCCAACAAACCGTTTTCGTGATAAAACCGGAGTGTTGTAACACTGAGCCTGGCTATTTTTGAAAAGTCACCGATTTGATACTCCATCCGCTTCCACCCGCATCAGAATCAAGAATTATGCTATTTTTAGATCCCCATCCTAAAAAATGGATTCTGTTTCACTTTCTTTCAGGCGTCAGCCCGTATTTACCATGAAAATCGCCGGGATTTACACCCAATATTTTCGTTAGAGCATTAGGATGAGTGTTAACATAGCTTTGTTGAAACCCAATGAACGGTGAAAAAAATAAAATTCCCAACAATAAACCAGTAAACGATATTTGATAATCCTTTACTACGAAAAATGAAAAAACCGTCCACAAAACATTCAAGGTCATGACGATGTGGCTGATCTGGGCGACTAAATTAAATCCTTTCCATGGGAAAAGGAAGAGCCCCAGCCCCCCAAAGAAAAACATCGGCAAAATTGCCATATTCATCACCAATCTGTTTTGAGTGAAGAGATAAATCATAAATCCCACTAAAAAAACCAAATTGGATGGTGCACAAGCATTAAAAACAAGCCACTCTACAGCTTTAACCTTGGCAATGACTAAAAAGTAATAAGTGCTGTTAAGGGTCACCAGCAAAAGCATGATTGCCAGCCCCAGTGAAACCTTGTGGACTAAAACTGTTTGAAAGAGACTATCCATATTGATTCCTCCATTGAATTATTTTTCTCTTTCTATGATAAAGTCTCTAGTACGTGGAGAGTCAACAGGTTTTAAATAAAGTCCGCAAACATTCCGGCCCCGCAGTCATGGGTGGCGCTGCCGCTGATTCCGATGATAAATTTTTGACAACCCCTTTGGAGCGCCGATAGGATCATTGGTCGGTTCCACAAGTTGTAGCTTTCAAAGGATCCCGCTCTGATAAGAATCCGGGGCAAATAATTTTCATGGAACACCCTTCCCTGTCCGGATTAAAAAGCCGACTCCTATTTTTTTCTACACCATGTTTCATTATCCTTGGAAAGCTTGCAACTTTTCCATGATATCGTTTTTGCAAAAACGATTCTTATTCCCCTGGAGAGGACCAAAAAGGCTCTCGAAAAGACCGCCATAAAATATAAAAAAAGGGACTGATGCAAAATATATTTAAGTAAAAGAAATATACAATGATTGCTCCGGAAAATATGTGCCCATAGATTGTATATCACTATTCATAAATCTTCTTTTGCAACAGCCCGTTTTTCAAAAATCTATACTATTTAGTTATTTTCCTGCATTGGCCTTGTTATATTTCAATGCCGCTCCGACAAAACCTTTGAACAGCGGTTGCGGCCGGTGGGGCCGGGATTTAAATTCCGGGTGATACTGGGTAGCCACAAACCAGGGATGGCTTGGAAGCTCAACGATTTCAACCAAATGGCGATCCGGGAGGATACCGGTTATTTTGAGTCCGGCCTGTTCCATTTTAGCCAAAAATTGATTGTTCACTTCATAACGGTGGCGGTGCCGCTCATAAATAAGCTCTTGCTGGTAAGCCTGATAAGCCAAAGATTCTCCCGGGGCAATTTTTACCGGATCCAAACCGAGCCGCATGGTCCCGCCCATATCGGCGATTTCTTTTTGTTCCGGCAGTAAGTCGATAACCGGATAAGGTGAAGCCGGATCAAACTCCGAGGAATTGGCGCTCTTCATTCCACAGACATTCCGGGAGAACTCAATCACTGCACATTGCATTCCCAGACAGATGCCGAGATAGGGTATATTTTGTTCCCGCGCCATCTTGATGGCGGCGATTTTCCCTTCAATACCCCTGTTGCCGAAGCCGCCCGGCACTAAAATGCCGTCAACCTGGCCAATTACCTTTTCTGGGCCGTCTTTCTCAATGGTCTCCGAGTTAACCCACTTGATATTAATTTGCGTTTCATGGGCGATACCGGCATGCCGCAGCGCTTCCGCCACACTTAAATAAGCATCCGGCAGCGAAACATACTTGCCGACAATCGCAATGGTCACTTTATATTTAGGAGATTTAATCTTGGCGACGATTTCCCGCCAGACTTTTAAATCCCGTTCATTGCATTGCAAATGCAACCGCTTGATGACAATATCATCAAGCCCCGCCTGTTCCAACAAAAGCGGAACTTCATAAATGGTTTTGGCATCCAGATTGGGGATAACCGCATCTTTGCTGATATCACAAAATAAGGCGATCTTGGCTTTCAACTCATTGGAAAGCGGCTTTTCGGAACGGCAAACAATAACATCCGGTTGAATGCCGATGCTCCGCAACTCTTTCACGCTATGCTGGGTCGGTTTGGTTTTTAATTCCGATGCGGCTCCGATATAAGGCATCAGTGTCACATGAATGTACATCACGTCATCGCGGCCGATTTCGCTTTTGAATTGGCGAATCGCTTCTAAAAAAGGCAGGCTTTCAATATCCCCGACCGTGCCCCCCACTTCAACAATAACCACATCGGCCTGGCTTTCTTTAGCCACCCGCTGAATGCGTTCTTTGATCTCATTGGTCACATGGGGGATGACTTGAACAGTGCCTCCCAAAAAATCGCCCCGCCGTTCCTTGGTAATGATGGACCAATAAATTTTTCCGGTGGTTACATTATTGCTCTTACTCAGGTTCTCATCGATAAAGCGCTCGTAATGGCCTAAATCCAAATCGGTCTCTGCGCCGTCATCGGTAACAAACACTTCCCCATGCTGATAAGGGCTCATAGTGCCGGGATCAACATTAATATAAGGATCGAGTTTTAAAACTGAAACACTAACTCCCCTACTCTTGAGCAAACACCCTAACGATGCAGCGGTTATCCCTTTACCGAGCGATGAAACTACGCCACCGGTGATAAAAATATATTTAGCCATTGGTAGAAACCTCCTGCCGGGTACGGCAACTTAATTTTATTCGTCATATTTTTGATAAATGGGCTCAAATCCGTAATCCATGACATAAATTGCGAGAGCCCCGTAAACTAACAACAATGGGAATACTAAACCGATACTAATTACAAACATGAGCCCCATAAAAAGGCTAAAGGCCAGTGTTAAACTCATATTATCCATCGTTAATAAAAACGATTTTTTAATCACTTTTTTCAAAGTATTATCCAGATATATCAGGGGATGAAAATAAAAAGACGTTAAAGAGAATAAAAATAACATATAGGCCGACAGGACGCCCGCAATAATCAACAACAAATTGGAATTTCTAAATGCAATCACGATATTGAGCAGCATGATTACAATAAGAAAAGAATATATCCAGTGAACAGCGGCAGAACGCCAATAGCTTTTTTTGAAAATCTCCAGGAACTTTTTAAAATTGACATAATCCCCTTTGCGAACTTGATATATGCCATACAAAGCTGTCGTAATCGGCCCGGTTAACAGTCCGTTCCAGAAGGCAATGAATATCGAACCCAGCAGAAAAAAGGCGAAACGATCTCCGCCGGCCGATAATCCATGGGCTGTCGCCAAACCGCCCCAAAGCCCGTACAATGTAAACAAAATCGGCAAAAAACTCATGCACCAGGTTAAACTGATTAAAAACGAAAGCCCCATTGAGCTGTAAATTTCAATAAACGTTTTTTTCAAAGTATTACCCACGGTTGCAAAAAACGGTAACTTTTTCATCATCCATCAACACCTCTTCTTCTCAATCCTTACATCTTTTCCGGCGCCGATACGCCCAGTAATGCCAAACCTCTTTGCAATACAAAACTTAATCCCTTGGCCAGGGCCAACCGGGCCCGAGTCTGCTCCATGTCATCAGTGATAAAACGGCGCCGATTGTAATATGAATGAAACATGGTGGCCAGCTCTAATAAATAGCCCGTTAAGCGGTGGGGTTCCCGCTTGATGGCGGTTTCGCCGATTAAATCGGGGAAATGAGCCGCCTTTTCCACCAAAGACTTTTCTTCTTCATCCCAATATTGAAGAAGTTCCGGACCAAACACCAGATTTAACTGTTCCGGGCTCGCCTGTCTAAAAATACTGCAAATCCGGGCCAGCGCGTATTGAACGTAAAAAACCGGATTTTCATTACTTTGGGATTTGGCCAGCCCCATATCGAAGTCAAGATGGCTGTCGGGACTGCGCATTAAGAAAAACCAACGGGCCATATCATTGCCGACTTCATCCAGCAAATCGTTCATGGTAATGAAATCCCCCCGCCGCTTGGACATTTTAAAAGGCTGACCATCTTTTAAAAGATTAATCTGCTGGGCGATTAACACTTCAAACTGAGCCGGATCATATCCCAGAGCCGCCAGGGCCGCTTTCATTCTTGGAATATAACCATGATGGTCCGGCCCCCAAATGTCAATCAATAAATTGAACCCGCGATTGAATTTATCGACATGATAGGCAATATCCGAAGTGAAGTAAGTGGTCCGCCCATCGGCGGTGGTTAATACCCGGTCTTTATCGTCGCCGTAATCGGTCGTTTTCAGCCACAATGCCCCGTCTTGCTTAAAGGTCAATCCTTTTTCCTCAAGATCGTTCATGATTTGAGTAACTGCGCCCTGTTCATGGAGGCTGCGTTCGCTAAACCAACAATCATAATGGACCCCATAATTACCGAGATCCTCTTTTTGAGAAGCCAAAATCCGGGTATATCCCAAATCTTTAAAAATTTTGACCCGTTCCGGTTCGGAAAATTCCAGGTAAGAGTCGCCTTTTTCCGCAATAAACTCCCGGGCGATATCATAGATGTATTCACCGCGATAACCATCTTCGGGAAACTCCACCTTCTGGCCAAGTAATTCCCGATAACGGGCATCAATGGAACGGCCCAGAGTCTCAACCTGAACGCCGTAGTCATTTACATAATATTCCCGCCATACCTTGGCGCCTGATGCTGACATCAAATTGCCCAAAGTGTCGCCGAGAGCGGCGGCTCTGGCGTTGACCACAACCATCGGACCGACCGGATTGGCGCTGACAAATTCAAGTTGAACATTGACGCCGGTTAAGTCCGAATTATCCCCGTAATGCGCTTTTTCGACTATAATGGTCTCTAAGACCTCTGTCAACCAACTGTCATTCAAATAAAAATTGATAAATCCCGGACCGGCCACCTCGGATTTGGCAATATAGGGATTAGGCTGCATGGACTGAAGTATGATTTGGGCCGTATCCCGGGGCGCCTTTTTAACGGTTTTCGCCAAAATTAAGGCCATATTCGAAGCAAAATTACCATGGCTCTTATCTTTGGGTACCTCCAGGATTACCGGAGGAAGTTCGTCAAACGCCAGTTTTCCTTCCTCGCGGGCCCGGAAGGCTGCTTGTTCCAAAGCGTTTTTTAAGCTTTCTTTTACTTTTCGAGTAATAATCTTTTCCATTCAAAACTCCTTCATTGACGCTAAAACAGATTTTCCATCAAGTCATGAAGAAAGGCCACCGCGGTGACCTTTCGTTATGATGCTTTGCTTTCGCTTTTTGCTGCTGATGATGCCGTGCCCGTTGATTTGGAGTCGCCGGATTTAGAGTCGGAAGCCGGGGACATTGAAGTAGATCCGGCAGAGCTAGCAGAGCTCGCGGAGCTTGAGGCTTTATCCTTGGCCGCATTCCCTTTGTTGTCGCCGGACCGGTAGTCCGTGGTGTAAAATCCGGAACCTTTAAAAATCACATTATTGTTTAGGCTGATCAACCGCCGGACAGCCCCGCCGCATTGCGGACATTCTGTCAGTACAGTGTTGATGCTATGAAATTGCTCAAATTTACCACATTTTGAGCATTCGTATTCATATGTCGGCATGGCTGCACCTCCTTGATGAATATAAACAAGAATATCTTACGGGAAAGAAAGATAAATGTCAAGACAAGGTATGGGATCATTTTAAGGTTAGATTACCCAATTATCAGCCGTTGTCATACGGCAAAACAACCACAAACCCAATAAAAATAGAATTATCCAAAAAAGAATTCGCCCTAAATAAGGGTTTTTCTCCTTGACCAGCAGCTGCAAACCAAACAGAATAATCAACGCCGGCCAATAATGCCGTGCCAATTCCAAATAAAATGTCCCGAAATTCTCCGGTAAAAGATTGCTGTTTTTTAACAATAACAACACACCCAATAAAATACAAAATAAGGCGATGACGATTTTATTCATTCCTCAAACTCCTCCCTGGTAATCGGATATACACTTACTTCAGAACCTCGATAAATAAACAAAAAGATCAGCGGATTCCACTGGGGATTTTCCAAAGGGGAGGCCGCCACTTCCTGCGGATTACAATCAAACTCTTCAAAAATCACCCGCCTTTGAATATCCCGGACCGCTAAATCATTCCACTCCGGGATATATTGTTGCCGGTGGTTTTGCTTTTGCCAAAACTTATATCCCTTTGGATGCAAATCCGGATTGGACCTTCCAGCCCAGGCCGGCAGCTCCACCATTCGCTCCGAACTAAGCAAATCGCATTTCAACAGGTTTTGTAAAGCCCGGCCGTCTAAACCCGTTGAAATGTAAAACTGCAATAAATATTCGTATAAGTCTTTAACCTTATGAGAGGTTTCATCCAAACCCCGTTTTTTCCACCAGGCCGCAAAATCCTCAAACAGCTGAAAGGGGGTGGAAAATTGAGGAATTAAGTAATCAAAGCTCAACCGGAAACGCTCTGAATTGTAATACCGTTCCAATAAGTCTTCCATAACTTTCAATTTCAAAAGTTCTTCATAAGATATCCAGCGGCTGGCCATCACTTCGTAGGGGGGTTCACCGGCATACAAATATCCGTATTCCGCAGCCTTTTTACGCAATCCGGAACCATGGAGAAGTTTTAAAAAACCGAGCTGCAACCGGTTGGGCTTCAACAGCAGATTATCATTGAACGTTTTAGCAAAGCTCCGGCAGTCTTCTCCCGGCAACCCGGCGATGAGGTCCAGATGCACAAAAACATTGGTCGTTTCCCGAAGCCTGCGCACATTTTGCCCCAGCCTGGGGAAATTCATCCTCCGTTCAATCAGGGAAAGGGTTTCCGGATTGGTACTTTGAACTCCGATCTCAAACTGGAAAAAGCCCAAGGGCGCCTTTGCCAAGATTTCCAATGATTCCGCATCCAGCAAATCACCGACGATTTCAAAATGGAAATTGGTCTCGCAGGGGTATTGCCGACGCGCTTCCAATAAAAAGTTCCAGATTTCCTTGGCCCAGGACGGATTACAGTTAAAAGAGCGGTCTACGAATTTGACCTGCGCGATATCGGCCCTCATGAAAGTCAATAATTCCGCTTTCACTCTCTCCAAGGGGAAATACCGCACCCCGCGTTCGTTGGCGGAAAGACAATATTGGCAGGAGAAAGGGCATCCGCGGGTGGTTTCATAATAAACCAGCTTTTTACGGAAAGGCGCCAAATCCTCCGGATATGGGAAAGGTATCACGCCCAGGTCTGTGATATCTTCCCGTATACGGTTTTGAATAATCCGGCTTCCCTTTCGGAATACCAGACCGTCAATGGAACCCCAATCACCCTTTCCGGAAGAAAGTTCATCCAGCCATTCTTTGAATGTTAACTCGCCCTCACCCGCGATGATAAAATCAACCGCCGGACATTCTTCCATAATATCCCGGGGATCCGCCGAAACCTCACTGCCGCCCAAAAGGATTACCGTCCCGGGTGATAAAGCTTTCAGCCTTTGGCAAAGAATCCGGGTAGGCCCGATATTCCAAATGTTACAGGAAAATGCTACCACATCGGCGCGTTCGGAAAATATCTCTCCGCAAACCCAAGATAAGTCCTGATTGATGTTGAATTCCCTAAAATAAAGTCCGGGATGGTCATGACGGCTAAATTGGAATAAATACCACAAGGCTAAGGAAGTATGGACAAATTTGGCATTCAAAGTCGTGAGCAAAATTTTCATGATGTTATTATTTACCGTTATTCCCCAAAATCCTGCCATAATTTCATTTCAACTTCGTAGAGTCAGTTGATAATTCTAAAAAGAATAATAAGCCACAGAGACAAAATTCTCAGAGGGAAGTTTTTTTCACTCTATGGCCTGTGGCATATAAAGAGTTTTTACCTAATATTAAATTCCCGATAACAGGGTTTGCCTCCAAATTGTCGAAGTCCAAGCGGAATCGAGGTGCTTTTGTTGTTTATAGATTGCCATATGCATGCTTTTGCGGATAAAATCGCAGATAAAGCCGTTAATCAATTGATTAACTATTATCAAATACCCACTCCCTTTGGAGGCCGTCTGGATGATGTCTTGGCTGCGGCGGATGAAGCAGGATTGGACGGACTGGTTTTATTGGTTGCCGCCACCAAACCGGAACAGGTAAAACCTGCCAATGACTGGGTATTATCGATGGTCAATCAATACCGTCAGGAAAAAGAAAAAGCGTTATCAAAACTTAAAATAGCACACTTCGGGACCTTCCACGTTGATGATCCTGAATGGCTTTCTGAAATCAAGCGGTTGCGTTCGGCCGGGGTCAAGGGAATTAAGCTTCATCCCGAATTTCAGGGTATCGATCTCGCCGATCCGAAGTTAAAGCCTTTTTTTGAGGAAGTTAAAAATGATTTTATATTAATGATGCATGTAGGCGATCCGGTGGTTCGTCCCAACAATATGAGCACACCGAAAAAAATCGCCGCCATTTTGGACGATTTCCCTGGAATAAAAATTATTGCGGCCCATCTGGGCGGATACTGTTTTTGGGATGAAGCCTACGATGTCCTGGCCGGCCGCGATGTTTACCTGGATACTTCAAGCGCCCTCTGCTATCTGGATCAAGGGCTTGCCCGTAAAATATTCGTCAAACATGGTACGGACAAAATCCTTTTCGGCAGCGATTTCCCTTTGCGCTCACCCAAACAAGATTTCGAAGTATTGGATAGGATCGACTGGCTATCCAACAGGGATAAAGAACGGATTTTAGGCTTAAACTGCGCGGAATTGCTGCCCGGGTTGAAATGAGATGGGATGACCCTTGTGATAACACAGACCTTTATGCGTCAGCCGGGACGGACCGATCCAATCAGAATGTTTATGGTAAAGCATCCTTTCCGATAATAACAAATCACGGTCCCGGCTATCATACTTAATTTCAATAGTTATCGCCACTGGCTTTGGGATATTTTCAGTGAAATACAAATCAAATAATGCTCGGGTTATCCTTGTATGTTAGTATTTCCCAGTTTATAAAATTTCCACAAATATAAAAGGCCTAAGGTTATAATGATTGTTACAACAATTCCACCTTCAGGTCCAAATTGGCCACCATTGATATAATTATTGGTAACATTCTTTACCTTATATAAACCATTCACATGAAGTCCGCTGACTTGAAAACCAAAAATAGTTCCTTCGAAAAAATTCCACATAATATGATAACCCGTTGACAACCAAATACTTCCTGTTTTCAAATACATATTTGAAAATAAAACTCCAGCCAAAAAAACATTGAATATCGCTAAAAAACTAATATTTTTGTTGCCTAAATGTAATGCTGTGAATATCAAAGAAGAAACTAACAGTGCAATTGAAGTTTTCCCCGTTTGTTTTAAAACTTCAATACAATATCCTCTCGAAAACAGCTCCTCGCTTACACCCGCTACAACAAATAAAATGAAACCCGTAAATAATGGAAATAGAGTAGTTGGTTTCAATAATTCCTTTTCGAGGATAACATTTCCCATTTTTAATATAATAACAAACACCAGGCTCATGGAAATAATTCCAAAAATAAGTCCCCTTCGTAAATCTTTATACCCATATCGTAAATTAATAAGGCCCATTCCAGACAGGGGCTTTTTATCCAACAATCTCCAAAAGAGAATAACTGAAAAAATCATACTTGCTTCCGTAAGAATGTTTATTGCAAATTGTATACCAACCTTACTTGTGGATACTTTAGAAATTGCATTCAAAAAATGAGGCGGGATGATTTTGGAAACTATCATACAGATCAAACTGACCGTAATCACACCTGTAAAAATCATGATGAAAGAAGCAGCCAAGGTTATTATTATCTTCCACCCTGATCGAATTTGTGAATTGCTGTTTATAAAAATTTTCTTCATTGATTGCTCCTCTTATTGTGCATTTTGACATCATTCACTGTTTTGCGGATTGAATTTTCTAAATTATTCCATAAATATATCGGTTTCTGTTACCAAAAGATTATATTTTCAAGTTAATATTTCGAAATTAAAAAAGACTCGTGAATTCTGCTGATAAAAATGAATTCAGGAGTCTCTCTGTAGATTTCCAATCATCGCCTGGGTATATTAGCGCTTGGGCATTATTTTTTCTCCAAAAACCCCAGCACGCCGCTCATGATCATCTGGGCTGAAAGCGCCGCCAGCACCAGGCCGGTAATTTTACACATAATGGTCAATCCCTGCTTTTTAATAAGTTTTTCGATTTCACCGCTAAGATACAACAACACCCCGACACCGATAATTGCCAGGCATAAGGCGCTGATTCCAATGACCCGTTCCCACATACGTTGCAGCTCAACCCCCATTACCAATAAGGCTCCGGTGGTGGCAGGCCCCACTGTAACCGGGATTGCCAGCGGTACCACGGAAATGTCCTCATTGGAATCTTTCGTTGGAATTTTATCTGTTCCCTGAACGAGAGCAATGGCTGACAACATCAGCAATATCCCGGTGCCGATCCGGAACGAATTCAGGGTAATCCCGAACAATGAAAAGATGACATCGCCGGTAAGAAATAAAATGATGCAAATGACGATCACCGAAAAAGTCACTTTAATAGCCAGCTTCTTTTTTTCCGGTATTTCCATGGCCCGGGTCATCGAAAGAAAAGTGGAAAGCAGGAAAAACGGAGTCAACAGAAAGAAAAACTTAATAAAAATGTTAATAAATAAATTATGCATCTTCTCTCCTAAGTCGCAGTTGAAATTGAACTTTGAGCTAAATTGGGATCTATCCATTCCAGAGCTTTTGTTTTCGACGAAGGTTACCATTTTCCTACTTAGAAAATAATTTTAACCCAGATTCTTGGGCTCGTTTTGCGAGCCGCCATCGAACAGCCACCCTGGCGGTATTTTCGCGCGCATCGATGCGCGACTTAGTTGCCCGGGCAAAGCCAGGGTAGATGACTTTTTGGTTATAACCCTGCTGCCGATAAAATATAAATAACGGAAGGAAACTGAAAAATATATGTACAGGAGGCCTCTATGCCTTTAAAATCTTATTCGGTTCTAAAATGCAAAATCTTAGAAGGAAAAGAAGGGGAAAAACAAAGTCCCCATTTTCAAATTCATGGTATGGACCAAAGCAATATTCATTACCGGATTGCCGTCAATATTCGCTCCCAAACAACCCCCTCCGATTTGTTGTATTACTGTAAGGAAAATTTCGACCACCCCATCATCCGGAAAATATCTGGATTAACCGGTGGCATGACATCACTGGCCGGCGTTAATCAATTTCCGGCATTGGATTTTCTCCGGGGGAACCTCTTTGAACCCGATAAAATGCAGATTTTACCGGCAGAGGTACCCGGTCCGGATAATGATCTCAATGAAAAAATCGCCAAGTATGTCCGCTGGGCGATTGCTATGGACGATGCGGAACTTTATGCTTTCGGAGCGGCATGGGGGCCTGAGGAAAAATCGGATTCCTATTTCGGGTTTGAGCCGGGCCGGGGAATTCATGATATTCATATGAATCAGGGGAATTCGGGAAAATGGGCGGCAGATAACGGTTCCTGGCAAGACGGAGGATTATTCTTTCATTTTCCGGCCACTCAAAAATGGGTCGCCATATTTTTGGCGTTTCAATCTCAAAGCTTTATCACGGATAAGGTAAGCGGTGAGCCGGTAGACGATGGCGTTTTAGCCGCCCAACCCGCCGAAACGGTTCGGATTGTCGCCGCATTGGTCAATCCATCGGCTAAAAACCGTGAAAGTATAACTCTTATCAATCCTACCAATCAAAAAATCGACATCACCGACTGGGTTCTCACCGATAACTTAGGCTTCAAACGGATACTCTACGGCGATATTCGCCCCGGGGAGTTGCTAACCATTCATTTATCTACGAAACCCAGTCCGCACGGGCATGGATTCACGAAGGAAAACGGGATCATCACATTGCTGGACCGAAACGGCCGTAAAGTCCATGGAGTTTACTATGGGGAAAAAGACTATCAAAAGGCAGATTTTACGATTGTTTTTTAATTCTCTTCTTCGACTTGTATGCCGGCCGCTTTCATCAGATACAAGGCATTCCTGGTTTCCGATATGCCGGGCCGTAGCATATAGTCAAAATCAAGCTTCCCATCACGAAAAAATTCTTGAAAATGATAATTTTTTACCTGTGGACATTCCTGTTCAAGCTCGCCCAGTTCCAAATCATGGGTGGAAACCATACCGGCGGCTTGATTTCCGATTAATTTCTTGATCAACACTTTCGCCCCCAGATGGCGATCGATAGAGTTCGTGCCCTTAAAGATCTCATCCAGCAGGAAGAAAACGTTCTTTTGCACGGCAGTGGCCTCCACAATCATTTTAATGCGCAGAATTTCCGCATAAAAGGTGGAAATATTCTTCTCCAGGTTATCGCTAACCCGCATACAGGTATAAATCTTCATCCGTGAGCAAGTTAAAGACCGGGCGCAGACCGGGGCTCCGGCATAGGCCAAAACCAGATTAATACCGGTCGTCCGAAGATAAGTGCTTTTTCCGGACATGTTGGAACCCGTAATCAGTAGCACCCTGACCTGATTTTCAATTTCCAGAGCATTTCCTTTGCGGGCGGCCTCCGGAAGCAAGGGATGCCCAAGGCTTCTTGCAGTGTACACCGGAGTATTTTCAACAATCTCCGGGACGGCCCACTCCGGATGATCGTAATTCAACGTGGCTAAACTGGACAGCGCCTCCAGCTCGCCGATTGTGTCTAGCCAGTTTTTTAAATGGCTCCCCGACTTTTGTTTCCAACTTTCCAAAGCGATGAGGCAATGATAGTCCCACAGGGTTAAAGTATTGAAAATTCCATACATGGCATGATCCCGGGTAGCCACCTGATCGGCTATTTTCACCAGCCGCCGCAGTTGAATCCCGGCGGTTTCTTCCTGCCGGTTCCGCAGTCCCTTTTGTATGCTTTTCAAGTAAGCGCTGGTAAAACTCTTTTTCTCAATATGAGCCAGCAATTCCCGATAAAGCTCTAAATTTTTGCGGTAATAGAACACCGTATTCAATATTTCTTTTCGTTGCTTTCCATGAGTTTTTAGAAATAGGTATTGCAACAACAATAACCCGGCGGGAATATAAATCGGTATTTTACGGGTGGTCAAGAGTATCAACCAAGTCCCCAAAGTAATCAAACTCAAAGAGCGGACCCCCAGGATTACTGCTTTTTTCGTATAAAAAGGCAACAGGCGCTTAGCCCATTCCACCAATTCCGAAGGGTCTTGATTTTTCCCAGACATCACAATACCGTGGGCCGAAAACCATTGCCGCCATTTCAGGTTTTTGGAAAGTTCACCGATAGCCTGCTGCCGCCGGGCAATGCTGGGAGCGCTTTCCGGCGGCTGAGTCAAAAGCGTCGCCAACCTCCGGCGGCCTAAAAAAGTATGGCCGCTATTCGTCCATTGGAAAAGAGAGGCTTTGCCGAAAATGTCCAAATCCGATGAATAGGGGTGTTCATCGTCCTTAAATTCTTCCCCTGTATCCGGAAAGGCGGACCATCTTTTGTCAAAACGCCACAACGCTTGATCATTCATATCCGCTAAAATGGCGGACCATTTTTGATTTTCTTGAATTCGGCGGTGCTTCCAATCAATCATCACAAGCAGAGCCACACTGGACATAAACACCCCCCCGCTCCACCAGTACATTTTATTCAATATAAAGATAATCATCATGGCTATTCCGGCCAGAATCACCCACAACTTGTACCGGATCATGCTGCGGAATCCTTTTTCCAGGGCAGCCTGAAGATGCCGGTAGTGTTGCTTCCTTCGGATATATTGGCGGGTTGGCTCTATCAAGTCAATCATTCCTTTTTACCATTTTAAATTCCAATTATGTTTTACTTCCATTATAATATAACGTAAAACTTAATGACAGGATTCCAAACATAACCCAAATGAAAAAAGACCAACTGCGAGTTTCCAGTTGGCCTTTTTTCATCGAAACCAGTATTACTTAAAAAGAAAGGTCGCTCCCATCATCCAACGGTCCATATCCACCAGGCCAAAATTGAGCTTTACCTGGGAACCAAAAGATAACTTGGTTCCCATATTCAGCCGGTGGGAGTCTCCTTCCACATAAAGGTCGACACGGCTGAGTTCGCTGCCCTTCCCGGGATAAAACGCTTTATTGATACCGCCGAATACACCGTCATACCATCCTCCACCGGCCCCTATATAACCATCAATACCGGCATCCCTAAAATTCTTGGAGAGGACAATGTAAGGCGATATATCATCCCTGCCCAGGTCTTGAATACCCACAGCCAGCCCTGGAGAATCTTTTTTCTCTTCGAGAATACGGAACTTGGCCCGAACCGAAAAGTCAGTATCGTCAGGATAATGGAAAGCTGCTATGCCAAGCTCAAAATCCTTCACAACACCCAAATCCAAATTAAAGTAGCTTAAATGATCCTCAGCGAAATTTACCGCCGCTCCTACATGACCCGGAGCCAATGTCGTCGGGGTCGGAGTATACATTAAATCGCTAACCCCAAGAACCCCTGCCGCCATCGTCAGACTTGTTACAGAAAGCAATAACACCAAACTTAAAGCCAGCCACGAAAAACGTTTCATCAAAATAAAACCTCCTTTTACAGACTCTTATTTTATCACATACGGACAGGTTCTATTCATGGGACGCCTTTCCTGTTGGAAATTTAAGGTCTATTTGATGCTGAAAGGATTGTAATCGGCATGATAATCATAATAATCTTCTTTTTCATGCTTCTTAAGCCAGCCGACTACTCCATAAGTGAGTGGCGTGGCAACTATCTCATAGAGAGTTTTAAAAATGTAATTTGAAATCAGAACATTGATTAACAATGCCTGTTCCCACACACCGCTGAAAGCGATGAATACAAACAATGCCGAATCGACCAATTCACCCACAACCGTCGACCCAATGGTGCGGGCCCATAAAAATCTGCCCTGAGTCCAAATTTTCATTTTGGAAAGAATAATGCTATTGCTGAATTCTCCCGCAAAATAAGCAATTATACTGGCGATGGCAATCCGGGGTGCAGTCATCAACAGGTCTTTGTAGGAGCCTTGTAATTTCCACAGAGGATCGGCGGGTATCACCCCGACAACCCAGACTACCACCGCCATTAGCGCTAAACCGAAAAAGCCCGCCCATATGACCCGTCTGGACTTTTCATAGCCGTAGACTTCGGTTAGAACGTCGGCAAAAATATAACTGAAAGGGAAAAGCAATGTCCCGCCATCAAAGGAAAAATGGATTTTCGTAAAAGGCAGGGGAATGGTGAGCGCTTTCACAGAAACGATATTGCTGATGATTAAGATGGCCACAAAAAGGCCTAAAATGAGATCGAAGTACCGGTATTGCCGTTGTTGCTGGTTTGCGCTCATTGACATTTTAATCTCTCCCCAAGCTTTGCTGTTGCAGCAATCCTAATGCCGCCTCTGGGCTTTTGAGAAACATTCACCGTACACCAATGGGGTTTGCAAACCTCAAAAATGTCCTGAGCAATCTTTGCCGCCATGGCTTCACAAAACATGCCTTCTTCCCGAAAACTCCAGAGATAAAGTTTTAAACTCTTGCTTTCGATACAATATCCGTCAGGAGCAAATTCGATGGTTACAGTCTCCCAATCCGGTTGTCCGGTGACAGGACACAAGCTGGTCACCTCATCACTCTCCAAAACCACTTTCTCGACACCTTCCGGTTTCGGAAAAATTTCAAGTTTCCTTGCCGGCACCCGGACCGCATTGCCCAACGCCTCAAATTCATATTGTTCCATGGGGCTCCTCCAAACGAAAGGGATTGTAGTTGGTTTGGTAATCAAAAGTATCAATTTGTTCATGGCGTTTAACCCAGCCAACCACACGATAAGTAAAGGGTGTCGCCAGAATTTCATATCCCACTTTCCAAATATACTGCGCCCCAGCCATCCCTGATAATATGCCCCAGGGTAATGAACCGGCAAAAGCAAGGAATATGAACAACAAAGTATCGATTGCCTCTCCGACAACGGTTGATCCAATGGTCCTGACCCATAACCAACGTCCCTTGGTCAATACTTTAATTTTCGATAATACAAAGGAATTGGCAAACTCTCCCCCAAAATAACCAACCAACGAAGCTCCCACTATCCGGGGAGTTAACCCCAAAACGGCGGCATAAGCGCCCTGCTGAGTCCAAAATTTAGGATAAGGCAACATTACCGTGATCGTAAATATCAAGGACATCAGTAAATTGGCAGCAAGTCCAATCCAAATGACAAGCCTGGCCCTTTCATAACCGTACACTTCGGTTAAGACATCGCCAAATATATAAGTAATTGGAAATACAACGACAGCCGCGGGTAAAGTCATCCCTAAGATTAAAGAAAGTTTTCCGGCAATGATATTGGAGATAAGGAGACAGGTCAAAAAAAGACAGGTTAGACACAGAAAAATCGGGGAAAACCGACATTGAAAACGGCTCAATTTAAATTCCTCCAGTTTTGTTGAGGCGGGTTGCTGCGACCGCCAAAATCCCTATAGTATTCTTGACAATTTAGGATAATCGTCAACCTGAAAACCAGATCCCCCCTCAAAATTCGTTCTAGTAAAACGTTCTCTAAATAACTCGCGTGCGCACGCACGCGCACTCAATGATTGTGAACGTTGTACTTAAGTAGAGCGTATCTTCCCCATTTCTGATTACCATTTATTTACGATACGCTCTACTAATTCAGCAACAATTACCTAATCATCATAGCCCTAAAGTCAAAAACCGTCAACAATCAATTATATATCGTCCTACACTCTGACTCTTCTGGCGACTATCGGCAAATTCAACTCTCTCACAGCCCGGCAAATGCCGTTAACATCAAGTCCGCATTGTTGAAGTAAAAGTTCTCTAGGGCCTTGAGGAATAAATTGATCCGGAATACCAAGCAGTTTAACAGATACATCCCTAATCCGGCGGGCCGTGAGCAATTCCAGAACCGCCGAACCGTATCCACCCGCGGTAATGTTCTCTTCCACAATAATAATATTGGGGTGAGTAGCCGCCAGATGAAGAACAAGCTCTTCATCAAGGGGTTTTATAAAACGGGCATTGGCGACTGTACAGTCAATTCCGGATCTCTTCAGCCGGAATGCGGCAGATAAAGCATTTTGGAGCATGGCCCCTACTGCGATAATGGCCACTCCCTGACCCGAAATGACGATTTCTCCCTTGCCGACCGGGAGTAAACGATAGCTTTGATCTTCGGAATTAGTCAAACATTCGCATTTGGGGTAACGGATCGCTACCGGGCCATCCTGTTGTAGCGCCGTGTATAGCATATTGCGCAATTCCCCTTCTTCACTTGGAGCCATAATGATGAGGCCAGGGATTTGCCGTAAAAAAGACAGATCAAAAACTCCATGGTGGGTCGGACCATCGGCTCCCACTAGTCCGCCCCTGTCTAAAACGAACAAAACCGGCAGTTTTTGAAAGCAGACGTCATGAATAATTTGATCGTAAGCCCGTTGCAGAAAAGTCGAATAAATGGCTACGACCGGACGCAGACCTTTTTTGGCCAGGCCGGCTGCCATAGTGACCGCATGTTGTTCGGCAATGCCGACATCAAAGAAACGGTCCGGAAAGCGATTTGCAAACCCCATCAATCCGGTCCCATCGGTCATGGCCGCTGTAAGAGCCATAATTCTGCGATCTTTCGCACCCAAATCACAAATTACCGTCCCAAAGACATCGGTAAAGCTCCGGTTATCCGACGCATCCAATTTCAGACCGGTCTTTAAGTCAAAGGGTCCGGTACCGTGGAATTTTTCGGGGTTTTGTTCGGCAAACCGGTAACCTTTTCCTTTGGTGGTCAAAACATGAATTAGAACCGGTCCTCCCCGCTCACAGGCATTTTTTAATGTCATTTTGAGTTCACCGATATCGTGGCCGTTAATGGGGCCAAGGTAGGAAATACCCAGTTCTTCAAAGAACATGCCGGGAATAACCAAGAATTTCAGGCTATCTTCGATTTTCTCTAAATAACGGATAGTGGCATGTCCTACATGAGGAATCTTTTGAATCCATTCCTGGATATCGGATTTAAGCCGGCGTAAACGGGGATTCATTCTTAAACGGTTCAAATACCGGGAAAGAGCTCCTACATTTCTGGAGATGGACATTTCATTATCATTCAAAACGATAATCAAATCGGTTTGAAGGTGCCCTAAATGATTGAGAGCTTCAAAAGCCATCCCGCCGGTGAGAGAACCGTCACCAATGACCGCAATGACCTTGTTTTTCATTCCCAAGAAATCACGGGCTTTCGCAAGTCCAAGAGCTGCTGAGATCGAAGTGGAACTGTGGCCTGCGGCGAAAGCATCATGTTCACTTTCATCCGGTCTTGGGAATCCGCTGATTCCATTATACTGGCGCAGGGTCCCAAATTCCCCAAGCCGGCCGGTTAATATTTTATGAATATAAGATTGGTGCCCGACATCCCATACGATTTGATCCCGAGGACTATCAAAAACGGCATGCAGAGCTAAGGTAAGCTCCACTACCCCTAAGTTAGGAGCTAAATGGCCGCCGGTTTTCGCTACGGTTTCCAGTAGAAAACGGCGCAATTCACCTGCGAGCTCTACCAATTGAACATCGGAAAGTTTTTTTAAATCATCCGGTCCATGAATTTTATGTAGGAGATCGGTCATCTTATCCTATCTGGCCTTTCGTGTATAAGATTTGCCCCTACGGCGATTATCCTTCTTAGGATCAACCTTAAAGAATTTAAAATATG
Source organism: Bacillota bacterium (assembly GCA_023392595.1). Taxonomy (GTDB): domain Bacteria; phylum Bacillota; class UBA4882; order UBA8346; family UBA8346; genus UBA8346. Next base: position 125,104 of record JAEVYU010000073.1, read on the forward strand.
CGAATAATTTCCCAACGGTAAAAACAATTTGATGGGCATTCTCCATCGCATAAGATTTTCCAAAAGCTTTTCCGCCTACATTAAAGGCCGCCACCAAAGCAATTGATAACGCATCTATTATGTCCCGTGGTAAAAAGGAATTACGGCGGGTAAATTCCAAAGCAACCCCGACTATGATCGCGCCGCTAATCGTACCGCAAATATCTCCAACCACATCATTACAAAAATTGGCGACTTTGTCGGCGTTACGGATCATGGCTACTGCTTGCCTGGAGCCGCTAATCTTATCTGCGCCCATTGCATGGAAAGGAGTCTCGTCTGCCGCAGTTACCGCAGTACCAATAATATCAAATATAATTCCCGTACTCACCACGATGAACAAAATCAGCACTGAAACCAACGGAGCTAAAGAAAATTGTAACAGAAAAGAAATTACAAAAGAAATTATTAATGTAAAAAAGCCTACCCGAATTGCCCGTTTCAAACTAGTAATCTTATCATCACCTTTTCATTAAAAAAGCCCATTTAGGGCCAGGATGCCAATATGGTGGAGGGAATGGTATCTACCGAGTAAAAATTGTGGCTTAGGTCCAGTATGTTTTCCCAAGGATCTCCGTAGCGTCGCCGCCACGGTGGTTTCCCTTTAAGATCCTTCCGTTTTGTCGCCAAATACGGGACTGGATTACCACTGAGTCCACACTGCAATCCCCGGTAGAACTCTAAAGTTTAGAATAGCCTAGGAGTTTTCCCCCACAGGGCGAGCCACCATCTAGCCTCTTTTGCGGAATTGGGTTTCAAATGGCAGAGAGTTACATCACCCTGCAGAGGCTTTGTAACTTGATACCCATATCCTCCCAACCCGCTCAAGGCAGGCTACGCTGCACCGATACTAAGTACTAAAACCCGTACCATATGCAGGTTTACCCCCAAGCCGTGGTTCTCGCTCAAAGCATTCCATTTTCACGAAACGCTCCGGGTTCCCCACGCACTTGGGCCTCCACGGTAGAGGGGTCAACGCCTACATGCCATTGTAGATCGCCCCATCTCCTTAACCCCCAGCACCAACCCCTGACTGGGCGTCGGCGGCCGGCACCAGGGACTTCATCGATGTGCCCGCAACGGATTTTTAGGCCCGTCTTCAAAGATGGTTACCCTGACTAGGATACTACACCATCCCCTCGCTCTTTCCATTATACCATATTTTATTTTGTCCCTAAAAAAAAGCTGTTACCATAATTGTTGCCCATTGGTAAAATTCTGGCAAGAAAAGCCGATTGACATCAGGATCTAATTCCTTAACCCATCAACCTTATTAAGCACAAATGATGGCAATCACGACCCCCAAAGTCGCCCCGGCGATGACTTCGATCGGTGTATGTCCAAGCAACTCCTTTAAATGTTCAGGATGAAATTCACCCTCCTGAAACATTTCATCAATAATTTTATTGAGAGTGGCTGCTTGCCGGCTGGCCGCTAGTCTGACTCCTGAAGCATCATACATTACGATGCAGGCGAGAATTATAGCAGTTGCAGTATAAGCGCTGTTCCATCCGGTCTCAATCCCAACAGCTGTAGCCAGGGAGGCCACTAATGCCGAATGAGTGCTGGGCATTCCCCCAGACCCCACAAAACGTTTAAAATTAATTTTTTTCTCTTTGATAAAATTAAAAATTACTTTCAGTGCGGAAGCCACAAACCACGCAAAAAGAGCTACCCATAGACAATGGTTATAGGCAATTTCCTTGAAGAAATCTCGAAACTCCAATTTGCGTTCCTCCTAAAATTGGCGGTTCACCACATACCCGGCCCAGGCAAACAATAATTCTTTGTACATTGACGGCGGGAGGGGGGCTAACTCCTCCGTAGCCTCAGCCACAATAGACTTTGCCAATTGATTGGTGTACTCAACCCCTTGATTTTTAAGCAATATTTGGCGAACTTCCGCCACTTCTGAAATGGACGCCTCGGGATTTCCCAGGGTCGCCTCAAGAATACGCCGTTCGCTTGCAGAGGCATTTTGATAGGCATGTAAAACAATGGTTGTCCGCTTGCCTTCCCGGATATCGGAACCCACTGCTTTTCCCAACAATTGCTCATCGCCCGTGATCCCCAAAATATCATCCTGAAGTTGAAAAGCCGTGCCGCAACGCCGAGCGAACCTGCCCAAGCGATCGATCAGATGATTTTCGGCCTTTATTTCCCCTAAGCCGATGGAAGCGCCAGCTACTGCAGCGAATTCATATAATACACCGGTTTTAAGTTCCAACATTTCCAAAACATCGGCTTCCTTCATAGCGCCAATGGGTTTGGTGGAAAATAAGACATCCAAGGCCTCCCCCGCCACCAGCCCGTTGGTTAAGTCATCCTCCATCCGCCGCACCAAATCCAAAATTACCGGAGGAGTTACGCCTAATTCAGCGGAATCCAGTAATAACCGAACCGCCCACGCATGCTGCAAATCCCCTGCCAAAATGGCGATATTCCGTCCCATATGGGCTGCGTCGATTTCATTACATCCCCACTTTAAAGCTTCCAAACGCATCTCCTCATGAACGGTGGGCAGTCCCCTCCTTTTGGAGTCATTATCAATAATGTCGTCGTGAACCAAAGTCCAGGTATGGTAAACCTCTACAGCCGCAGCAGCCAACAAACCCTGTTCTTCTTGTCCTCCCACCGCGCCGCAGCAAAACAACAAAATCCCCGGTCTAAGCCGTTTAGCAGGCCGCCGCAAATAAGAGTAAACCGCCTGATAAAGAGGTTCCGGGCGAAAGCTCTTTTGATAACATTCCCGATGAAAGACCCCGGCAACTAACGGCTCCCTCACCTTAAGCTCCCTGATGAACATATCTTTTGTCGCCGCGACAACTACCAAGGTTATCCCTCCTCCGGTTTTAATTTAAAATCGCCGATCTGCGGTCCTTGTTCGTTGAACCCTAGTAAAATTTGCAGACGGCCCTCTGCGGCATCGAGTTTCTCCGAACAATATTTGGCAAGTCCGATCCCCTCTTCAAACAAAGTCAAGCTTGTTTCCAAGGACAGATTACCTTCCTCCAACTGCCCGACAATTTCCTCCAACCGGGCCACTGCCTCTTCATAATTACGTTCACTGGGTTTCCCTTCGCTGGTCTTACTCATTTCGGCTCCCCTTATATTTATCTTTCACTTCACAGCATAGAACTCCTGCCGCTAATGTAACCTTGACCTTCTCCCCGATCCCTATCAAGTCGCTGTCTTTGACAAAACCACCATCAGCCTTTTGAGTGATAGAGTAGCCACGCGATAAAGTAGCCAACGGACTCAAAGCATCCAATTTACCAAGAGCTTTACAATATAATTCCCTTTTTATATATAAATCCTGTCTTAACTGCCGAATGGCTCTTTCCCGCAGGAGGTCAAGATCTTGCCGGCGCGTATGGATTCCCTGAAGAGGGATCGAAAAGATCCGGCCCGTTTTCAACCTCTGCAAGTCTCTGCGGTACCGCTGCAACTTTTGACTGATTGCATTGGCAAGCCGTTTCTTCAAAATATTTAAGTTTCGATTTAAGGCTCCCTCATCCGGTACCGCCAATTCTGCCGCCGCCGATGGCGTAGGCGCCCGTAAATCTGACACAAAATCGGCAATCGTAAAATCGGTTTCATGGCCTACTGCAGAAATAATGGGTTTTGAGAAATCAGCAATCGTCCGGGCCAAGGCCTCATCGTTAAAAGCCCATAACTCTTCCAGCGAACCCCCGCCTCTGCCGATAATCACCAAATCAAGATTTTTAAACCGTTCCGCCTGATTCAGGGCTTTGATTAAACTTTGTGGCGCCTCTTCCCCCTGAACTTGTGCGGGAATAATCAGAATGTCCAGGTTTGGCCGCCTGCGGTGCAATATTTTAATCATATCCTGAATTGCCGCCCCGGTTGGCGATGTGATTAATCCTACTTGCTGGGGCAAAGGAGGCAAGGGCTTTTTGCGTTTCGGATCAAACAACCCTTCCTGTTCCAACTTGGCCTTGAGTTTCTCGAAAGCCTGATAAAGACTTCCAAGCCCAGTCGGTTCCATCAATTCAGCATAGAACTGATATTGACCGCTTTTCTCATAAATTCCAAGCCGTCCCTGTACGGATACCGCTTGTCCATCGGATGGCTTAAACTTCAAAGTCCAGGCCTGGGACTTGAACATCACACACTTCAAACAGGCCCCTTCATCTTTCAGCGTAAAATAAAGATGCCCCGAGGAATGTTTCGTAAAGTTCGAAATCTCTCCTTGCACCCAAACCCCTTCCAGGGTAACATTATCTTCTATTAATCGCTTTAATGCGTATGTCAGCTGGGAAACGGTAATATATTTGGAAGCCAAAATGGATGCCCCTTCCTTAGACTATAGGTTATTCCATAAGCAGAAATAAAATCCTGCCGGAAGACATTAAATTACGGATGAAGAACCTATAGGGTTAGGCTAATTTCAAATATTCAAAAAAAGGGAGGAATTATGAAAAAGACAAAGAATATTAAATTATTATTGTTAATGGGCCATGCTAAAAAACTTCCGCAATCTGGCAATCAATCCCATAATCGTCGTGATCCCGGGAAATATAGCGTAGGATCATCGTGTGGAGTAATTTAACAGGAGGTGGCCAAATGCTCAACCAGTACCTTATACAAATCCTGAAACTTGGCCCAAGGATTTGGAATCAATGGCGTGAAGAAAACGAGGATATCAAACCGAATCTTTCCCACGCGCTGTTAATCGGTTTAAATCTATCCAAAGTTAACTTTACCAACGTCAATCTTCACGGAGCCAATCTTGAAAAAGCCGATTTAAGCGGAGCTTATCTTTCCGGAGCCAATTTTTCGGGCGCCCGTTTAATCGGAGCCGACTTATCCGGTGTGAACCCCAACCATACACTTTTCTCAAAAATCATTTTTAAAAACGCCGATCTCCGAAACGTTGAATTTTATGAAGCTAATCTATCCGGGGGGGATTTCGAGCATGCAAACTTCCAAAACGCCCACTTTCTTGATACCAACCTAAGTGGAGCCAATTTGTCTCATGCCGATTTAAGGAATATCACTTCCTATGATGTTAATTTTAGCAACGCCGATTTAAGCCATGCCGATTTTTCCGGATCAATCCTTCATCGTGCTAATTTATCAACAGCGCTTACCGGCTCAACCGTTTTTACTACTTCGGATTTGTCCGAAGCGAAATGACCTGTTCCATTGAATTGAAATCGGCTTACTCTCGATAGACATTACACCAATTAAAGGAGCCCCCTTATGGAAATTAAAAACATCCCCTTTGAAGTATTTGATTTAGAAAACATCTCTCCCGAAGAGCATGCCGGGGTTACCGGCAAAGCCTTATGGAAAACCGTCCAAAGAGGCAACATTCGAATCCGAATTGTCGAATATACCCCGGGATATTTAGCTGATCATTGGTGTGAAAAGGGACATGCGTTATTTGTATTGGATGGATCGTTCGTATCGGAGCTGAAGAACGGGAAAAAGCAAACCCTTACCAAAGGGATGGGTTACTTGGTGGCGGATAACACCGACGCTCACCGCTCTTATACTGAAAATGGCGTCAAACTATTGATTGTAGATTGAATGTAATCTCCAACGTATTACCGCCTACCTCATATTGAGATACTATTGGCTCCAAAGGATATCAACTAAAACCTTTCCTATGCATATTGCTTTGCCCCCGCGCATAAGTTAATGAAGTACAGTTTCAAACAGCCTGACAATATAAACTAAGGCGCCACCACTATCAATATGGTTATTCCTCCATTTTACCGCCTCAAAGAATTCTGATACTATCCACTCAATTTCAAAGGGGATGGAACATTATGCGAAAAATGTTTTGGGCCTTTTTAGGCGCTATTGTTTTCGTTATCGTTTTACCGTTCAATTCTTTTGGCAATGGAACTGCAAATGATTCTACCCCGTTCTGTGAGGCCCCGCCAGGATTCGAATTTGAATTGGAGTATTTGACTCCGCTTCTGGACAAGCGAAAAATCGACACCCTCTCATTGAATGTATTGAAAGAAACATCCAATAATGACCATTTCTCATTTTATTACGGTTTTACAATCACCCGCGCCTGGGGCGAAATCTTTTACCATCAAAAAACGCTCACCAGTTCGGCCTTTGGCATTGGTCCTGTTTGGCAGATGCGTGATAACATATTTCAAGGAATCCATTCATCCCTGACCTTGGATATGAGTGTGGGTATCATACTTTATAATGAAGATTTTCCTGCTGATGGGAGAGTGTATAATTTTATGTGGCGAATGGGTCCCAAATTCAGATATCAACTTACCAATCATTTGGTTTTAAATTTCGGATATAAATGGATGCATGTTTCCAATGGCCATTTTTTAGGAGATCATAATCCTGCATATAACGCAGGCGGATATTCGTTAAGCCTAACAAAAAAATTATGACCAGAAACATTCATCCGAATTCTGCCAAAATGACAGTCGCCAATTCATTTAAATTTACAACGCGATCCCCCGAATTTCCCAAAAAAATATGCAATATTTGCTTATCTTTGTCGTTGATCGAGTAAGAGTTCCCCAAAAATGTTACACTATTTATAAAGCAAATTACCGTGAAATGGTAAAAAAAAATTTATCAAAAATCCTCTATTCATAAAGGTGCTTGATGATAAAACAAAACCGCTTATGCCGCTATCTCAGAACCGTGTTATTCGTTTTTATTTTAATCCAGGGATTTACGCTATCTTATGCACAGGCCGAAGTGGCCTTACCCCGTAATGAAACACCCACTTTAAAAATAGGGTTAGCCCTTGGAGGCGGCGCAGCCGGAGGATTTGCCCAAATTGGAATTCTTAAATGGCTCGAGGAAAATCGCATTCCCATTGATTGTATCGCGGGGACCAGTATGGGAGGTCTTTTAGGCGCTTGTTACTCAATGGGAATGAGCCCCCAAGATATCAAAAATTTGGTCACCAGTATCGATTGGAATGGTCTGTTCAATCCTGTTCCACCTTATGATTCCATGGATTTTCGCAGAAAAGAAGATGAACAGGAATATCCGCTTTCCGGTTTAGGGCTCCGGTACGGCAAACTGACCATTCCGAGCGGCCTTAATATTTATAAAGTCGACATGCTTTTAAGCCGGATCACCCTGCCTTATTCCCTGGTAACCAACTTTGATAATCTTCCGATTCCCTTCAAATGTATTGCCACTGATATTCGCAACGGTGAATCCATCGTGTTGGAAAACGGTTCGCTTGAAAAAGCCCTCCGGGCAACCATGTCAATACCCGGTGTTTTTCATCCGGTAGAATATAACGGCCGGTTATTGGTGGACGGTGGAATCCTCAATAATGTTCCCGTTGACGTAGTGAAAAACATGGGAGCGGATGTTATCATTGCAGTTAATATCGCATCACCGCTTCCTAACAATCAGCCCGAAAATATCGGTACCGTCATATCCAGGACCCTAGATACGGTAACTGGCCAAAATGTCAGGCGATCCGTTATTCATGCCGATATTTTGCTTGAGCCAACCATCACCGAATTGGGCCTTTACCAATGGGGGGCGGCTGAACGTTATATTGCACTAGGATATCAAGCTGTCGAACGACAAAGAACCTCCCTTCTCAAGTACGCTCTTGATGAATCTTCGTGGCAACAGTATTTGCAGCGACGGAAGCAACGTGTAATACCGGACATGCCAATTCCACAGCATATTAAAATTGCGACTTCGTCCGAAACAGTCAGAACAGATATTCAAAACCGTTTCCAGAAATATATCGGCGAACCGGTCGATACTTCCCGGTTAGAAAAAGAACTGACCGTTCTAATGGGTTCCGGCCTGTACGAATCGTTATCCTATGAATTTGCAATTCTGGGCGAAGAGCCGGTTTTAATGATTTATATACAGGAAAAGACTTACGGACCTCCCTTTATACGTTCCAACCTCCAAATGACCTTCGGTTCCAGCCAAAGCGAAAATGTGATCGGTGTACGAATCATATCCATGAATATGGCCGGAACTGACTCCGAGCTAAGATTGGACTTGAATTTAGGCAGTAATTCCGGTTTCCTAACCGAACTCTATAAGCAATTTCCGAATAGCCGCTGGTTTGTGGCGCCCGCTGTTTTTGTAAAGAAAATGAATGATAGTTTATTCAATTCGGACAGCCGAATCGCAGATTATCAAATTTCAAACTATGGGATCAACTTTGATCTGGGATACAATCTCCATGAATTTTCAGAATTCCGTTTGGGTTTTGTTCAAGAGTATCAGCGAACGCGGGTTAATGTCGGAGAACCTTTGGACTCCGATTATAATGGAGAAGTTCAAACGGCCCATCTCCAATGGACGTTTCGTTCCGCAAACGATCCTCTGCTGCCCTTGCGGGGTTTAACAATCCATTCCAAGGCTATTTGGTACTTTGACACTCCCAATAGCGCAAGTGATTTTGGTACTTTTGAAAATAAAGTGCTGTGGAGTTGCCCGGTAGGACGGACTATCTCTCTCTTTACAGGAATCGCCGGCGGAATCTCTAATACCGATAACATACCTTTACCGCAACAATATAAGTTAGGAGGACTATTTCGGATGGGAGCCTATGGATTTGATGAGTTTCAAGGCGCTAATTATTTTTTCGGAAGCATCGGACTTTTAAAAAATCTGACCCCGTTTGACTCAAATATCTATTTAGGAGTTTGGCTCGAGCATGGCGGAATCTATGATCATGGGTCGGACTCTAAGATGAAAAATGATTTGTCCGTTGGTATTATAAGCCCCACTCTCCTTGGCCCATTATTTCTTTGCGTAAGCTTTAAAGAAAATTTCGAATCCATCTATTATATGGGGATCGGACACTTTTTCAGATAGTTCCGCATATCTACCCATTCAGATACTGCAACGGTTACCTTTTGGACTAACTAACAAGGGTTACCCTATTGAAAGATAACCGGAATCACTTTGAAAGCGTCTGATAAATTCTCCTTTTCGGGATCCAGTATCGATTGAAGCGTAATGCCAAAAAGGGCGCCGACAATCATTCGCGATATTGCTTTGGAAGAATAAGCGCAGTTTTTATCTTTTTGGGCCATATGAACCACAATATTCTCATCAACCAAATCGGTGAGTTCTTGAAACAACTTCTTTAATAATTCTCGAAACTTCTCGGACCATATTGCCATTCCGATAAAATCGTAAAGCAACCGGAATACTTCAGGAGCTTTGGTGATCATTTCCCGAAAATATTGGCTCAGGCAGGCCATCTTTTCCTGAACTGTTTTTCCCTTTTGCAAATTGGCTTCAATTTCCACCAGATACTTGCCAATTGCAACCTTAATAACCTCTATGAACAATCCTTCTTTGTTTTTATAATAATAATTGAGTTGACTCAAAACCACTCCGGCCTTGTCGGCGATATCCCGTAAGGACACGTTGGCATAGCCCTTGGTTGATATGCAAAAAAAGGCCGCCGTGAGAATTTTTTGGGATTGATTTGATTGGTTGGTTTCTAGATGTATAGACATGAATTATACTCCAATCCGCCAAGAAGTCTGTTTTTTTCAATAAACGTTATTCTTGGCGGTTTTTCGAAATTACTACCAAATATTTTACCAATGAATAATACTTGCACCCCAGGTTAACCCGGCGCCGAAACTCACGAGAACAACAACATCGTCTTTCTTAATTTTATGAGCTTCGAGCGCTTCACATAAAGCGATCGGAATTGAGGCTGCAGAAGTATTCCCGTATTTTGTAAGATTTACAAAAACTTTATCCCGGGCTAAATTTAGCTTCTGCGCCAACGAGTCAATAATCCTGACATTAGCCTGATGAGGGATGATTAAGTCCACATCCTCCAATGTCAAACCGGTATTTTCAAGGGCTGATAAAATGGCTTTAGCCATTCCGGCTGCTGCTACTTTATATACTTCCTTACCGTTCATTTGTAAAAAATGCAGATTCTTTTCAAAAGATTCCTTCCCGGCCGGCAATCTAGAACCACCGGCTGGAATAGATAACAATCCAGCGCCAGCCCCTTCAGCCCCCAGAAAGGTACTTAATATCCCTGAGTTCCCACTACCCCGTTGCAATACGACTGCACCGGCTCCATCTCCAAAAAGAATACAAGTATTCCGATCCTGCCAGTTAATGAAACGTGAAAATGTTTCCGCGCCGATTAAAAGCACATTTTGGTAAGCCCCACTTTTAATATAAGCATCCGCGATTGACAAGCCGTATATAAAACCGGAACAAGCCGCCGAAATATCAAAAGCAGCCGCATTTTTAGCTCCGATAGATTGTTGGACGAGACAAGCCGTTGCCGGCATCGGATAATCGGGAGTTGCGGTTGCCACAATAATTAAATCCAATTCGGTAGGCGAGAGCCCACAATTTTCGAGGGCCCTACCGGCTGCAATCGCGGCCAAATCGGAAGTAGCCTGGTCCTCCGCAACAATATGCCTCTCTTTAATTCCAGTACGGGTATAAATCCATTCGTCCGAAGTGTCTACCATTTCTTCAATTTCAAAATTGGTAAGAACCCTTTCCGGCACATAAAATCCTAAACCTCTAAATTCAGTTCTTCCCAAATCCGCTTTCACCAGTTAACCTCCTCCACATAACCAATCAATGGTCCATATTATGTCACGATACATTGCCTATTGCATTTCTTGTAATCGATCGAAAAGTTAATTCGGACATCTGTATTAAACCATAGTAGATTATCCAGCGAATTATGTCAACCTTTTTATTGTATATCATGCCGTTAGAAATTTGGGGGACCCTCAGAAATAAAACAATTCCTACCAAGTTTTCCATAAAAATACCTGTAATTATCTTTCGGTTCCCTCGTTTCGACTTGAAGAAAACCATAATCGCTTTAGGTACTTCCAACCTTTCCATCAATTGCTTAAAGGAATCCCAGACATCTTTACGAATCCATTTTCTAATGATTTATGTAAATTAACTTTTTTAGTATCGATATCGTATTACAAAAGAAGAAAGGAGTATGCACATGTTTTTTATCAATCGAAAATCCTATCTGATTCTCTGTATCACATCAATTTTCATTTTTCTTTTCAGTATTGAAGCCCAAGCCGGAGTGATTTTATCCGACATCAGCGACAACTGGGCTATCAAACCTATTCAAACATTAAACGAGAAAGGTATTGTCAACGGTTATCCCGATGGTACTTTCAAGCCTGAACAATCCATTACCCGGGCTGAATTTGCCAAATTAGTCACCAAAGCTTTTCATTATCAACCAGCCAATCAAGGCTTCTTTTCCGATACAACCGGCAATTGGGCCAAAAACTTTATCAGTTCCGCAGTCCATCATAAAGTTATGAATGCTTTTCCGGACGGGACATTCAGACCGGCGCAACAACTGAGTCGAGCCCAAGTAGCGACCTACTTGACCCGTATTATTCAACTTGGGAAATCTGAAGAAAAATATAATTCCTTTTCTCCCAGCTTTAATGATGTTACCAAATCCAATTGGGCTTTTCAAAATATTGAAATCATCAACAAATTGAACCTATTTCCGGAAAGTTTCAAAAGCCAATTTCATCCGGAACAAATGGTGACCCGGGCGGAAGCGGCATGGATGATCAAAGCCGCCAGCGATTTAGTAATCTCCAAAGGGAAGATTACCAGTATCAGCCCGGATACCGGATTGGTCAACGTAAAAAATGCTAACGGCGAACCCGTACTGGCCATGGTGACTCCGGAAACGATCTTATTGCGCAATAATAATCTAAGTGATGTGGATACACTATTAACCGGCGATGATGCAACAGTGATTGCTTCCCCCTCGGGAGATGTCAAATTTCTTAAAGCCTATGGTCAAGTCACCAAAAATGATTTGCTTTCCAGAGTTAGTTCCATGACGAAAGGAACCCTGACCAAAGACGAAATCAGCGCCATGGTTGCCGGGGATTGGAATTCTGTAAAAGATAATTTAAAAGGCGATCTCTATAACAAAATGGTTGCTATGGGTCTTACTCCCGCTGAAGCCGAAAGTATCATGGTACAGGATTGGAACTATCTGGATACCCTCAGTAAAGATCGGCTATCGCAGGCTCTTTCCAGTCGGTTAGGGATTACTCAGGATTTCGCTCAAGCTTTGCTTGATCGCGATCTCAGCAAAGTCAAAGAATATGGTAAAATCGAGCTTGCCACCGCCGCCTTGAGTAAATTATTGGGCGCATCCGAGCAGAACCAAAACCAGAATTCAAATAACACCTATTAACAGAAATAAATCGTTATCTGTGCCCCGGCAGACAATTATTAGCTACCAAGGCACAGCGTTCGTAAAGGCTCTATATTTTCTAATAAACAAAAACGGATGGGACGATGTCGCCCACCCGTTTTTGTTTTACTCCAAGTATAATGCCATTACCCTTTTGTAAAACATAATACAACTAAACCAAAACCGCAAATGACAATACCGGAGATCCGGTTAACCCATAATAATTTCCGATAATTAAACTTCGAACGAAACCCGCCCACCAGCATACTTAAAGACAGCCACCATAGCACGGACCCTAAAAAAACTCCCGAAACCAACATTTCTGTTGCCCCGTCGCTCCGCCTATGCTCCGGCTGAATCAAACCATTCCCGACACCAAGACCGGCAAAGATAGCTGTAAAGGCCAGAATCGTCAAAGGATTCGCCAAAGTAAGAAAAAATGTTGAAAAATAAACCCCTACTAAACTTTTACCATTAAAATTCTCAGGGGCAACAGCTGGTTTAGAAAAGAAACTAACAATTCCAAGTCCGCAAAGGAACAAACCTCCGCCCAAACGCAACCAATCATGATAGTAAATCAGTACATTGGAAACTGCAGTCAATCCAAATCCGGCGACCGCTCCGTAGATTGTATCCGCCGTAGCTGCTCCAAGTCCTGCCACAAATCCATGAAGCCTTCCTGCATTCAAAGTACGCTTAATACACAAGAAACCAATCGGCCCGACCGGAGCGGCAATTAAAATTCCAATCAAAATCCCCTTCGACAATAAATGAAAATTCATATGTACCTTCCTGCAAGAATTGGCAATAACGGGTTTGATAAACAAAATAGCCCTTTAATTATATTTGGATAAACTTATAAATTCAACCCCATCTTTTTACTTCTCGTTGTTTTCCAATTTTATACTAAAGATTTCAAGCGGAAAAGCCGTATTAAATGATATAAATATTGTAATTCAAACCAATTTCAGGAGGCTTTTGATATGGCTAAAAATCCCAAATTTAAAAAAATCGTCCTATTTTTTGTACTCCTATTTATTACTGCAGGAATCCTTGGTGGAATCCAATATTACAACCATATTTTTGATAAACCGCTAAAAATCTTCAATTCTTATATTTCCAAAGCCAACAATCTCGTTTATAAAGACATGTTTTGGGGTATTTCCACCGGCACTTTGCTTTTTATTATTATTTTAATCATCTTACCGGTTTTGATGCGAAAAATTAATACCCGGAGTTATTTTAAAAATTTATTTCAAGGGGTAATCTCATCCTTCATTTTCTTTTTATCCCAAAGCTTGTACGGATACTGTGAACGGATTAGCAAGTTTTATTTATTGGTAACTCTCTTTGGTGTGGCCCTCGTGACCCTAATTCTAATCCGGATCGTTGCCGGAATGTATAAAAACAAAGCCGATCAAGTTGAGTTCCGCACCTCTTTTGTTGCCAGTATTACAGCTGGTCTTATTTTCAGTGTATTACTACAACTCATCTCATTATGGAGCCATTGGCTTACTGCTAATTCCCATCTGAAATTAACGATTCAACTGTAACCTTTGCCTTCATTCAATCTCAATATTGACTTCAATTCGTCCGGCCGGAGTATTGATATTCACCGCGATACTCTGAACCGGACTAATAATGAAATAAATTTCCTCACCTACAACAATTGAGGGTGGCGATATATCAATATTGACACCGATATTGGATAATAAAATCGAGGCTTTTCCGGTTGTCATATTCGATAATTCACCAATCGCACTGAGAGCCATCATATCAAAGTCATTAACAACCATTCCCGGCGCCATCGAAGCAAGCAATTGCTTCGCTGTTTCCTGTGAGAAGGAATAGGCTACATTCCCCTTGATATCGCCTACTAAGCCGACAATGGCCGTTACATCCAGTGTTACATGTGTCCGTTCTTTTTTCTCCATATTGCCGATCTCAACACCGGCGATCCCAAATTGTTCTAAAACCTTGATCAGAGCTTCTAAAAAGGGATTTATATAGGCTGTATTCATTTGGTTGTAGCACCGCCCTCGAAAGCGACATTGATCCGTAACCGGCCATGTTTTGAATAACAATCAATCGATTCCGAATTAATTTTAGGAATACAAACAATCGGTTTCTTTCCTGTAAAAACAATGGGTGGCGCTAGGCGCAAACCAAGGCTGAAACTATTATTTAAAATGGTATTTGCTTTACCGGCGATTACATTATTAACTTCCGATATTGTCGTTAGCACCATGAATTCCTTTGTACTGTTAAATTGTTCATCATTGATATTTCGGGCAATTTCCAGCGCAAGCTCGGGATCCATATCAATAAGCAAACGCCCCTTTATTTTGCCCATAAAGGTGATAATACTAGCAACTCCATAAGATAGGATGTCGTTATGATCGGGATAAAAATAACCCCCAGGTTCGATTTTGACTGCAGCCATATCCTGCAATACAGTTTGAGCACTATCAAAATAAGGTTGTGTCAGTTGCTGATTAATCAAGTTTCACACGCTCCACTATGATGGTTATTTGATATGAAGATTGAATTACAACACTTCCATGAGGTTCTGGGGGATATTTTCCAAAGGAACGACACGCATGGCCGCTCCAAGCGCCACAGCTTCCTTAGGCATTCCATATACGATGCAACTATTTTCATCCTGAGCGATGGTAAATGCCCCCGCATTTTTCATTTCCAGCAAACCATTCGCTCCATCCCTGCCCATTCCGGTTAATAAAATACCTGCTGCATTAGGTCCGGCATATTTAGCGACCGAAGAGAATAAAACCTCCACCGACGGCCTTTGATGATATACCAAGGGGCCGTCTTTCACTTCAACATAATACCTAGCCCCGCTTCGCTTTAGTACCATATGTTTGTTGCCCGGAGCAATTAGAGCTTTGCCGGGAGTAGCCCACTCACCATCAACAGCTTCTTTGACTTCAAATTTACAAAGCGTGTTCAATCGTTCCGCATAGGATTTGGTGAAATGTTCCGGCATATGCTGTACAATAAGAATCGGAGGGATTTCTGCCGGCAAATTAATTAAAACATCCTTAATGGCCTCGGTACCTCCTGTAGAAGCGCCAATAGCAATAATCCGCTCCGTTGTTTTAAATTGAGTCAAGTTTACCGGCCTAGCCGCTGGAACCATTGATGTTTCCCGCTTAAATTTCTTGACCTGGGCGACAGCTTTAATTTTTTCGATCAATTGCTCACTCATATCCTGTACGGAATAGGCAGCGCCAGGTTTGGCCATTACTTCGATTGCTCCCAATTCCAGCGCCTTTAGGGCAACTTCACAGCCTTCCTTGGCTAGTGAACTTACGATAATAACCGGCATTGGATAATACCTCATCAATTTCTCTAAAAAGGTCAATCCATCCATCCGCGGCATTTCAATATCAAGGATCAAAACATCGGGATGAAGATAAACAATTTTATCTCTTCCAATATAAGGATCAGGAGCAGTACCCACTACTTCTATCTCCGAATCCTTGGCAAGTTGCTCGCTAAATACTTTGCGAACCATGGCGGAATCATCCACAATGAGTACCTTAATCTTCTTTTCCATATTTGTCTACCTTTTGACTTATTTGATATAGCCCGCTTTATCAATAGATACCCTATGGACAAATCGCTTCTAAAACTTCCCAAAAAAACGTTTATCCCTTTGTGATATTGAGAGGCCAAAACTTTTTTTATTGGATTTCGACATCCCAATAATCCATTCCTGCCTTTTTATACTCTTTATCTGGTAGTATGCATAGGCGCCGCTAGTAAAATGGCATCAAAAACCAATTCCAATCCAATATGATTTCTATCTGCCCAATAACGCTGCTTTTTACCTTTATAAACTATTCATGATAGTATCCGGGATTTTGGAGAGCGGAACCACTTTAACTGCAGCATTTACAGAAATAGCTTCTTGTGCTAAACCAAAGACCGCACTGCTATTTTCATCTTGAGCAATCGTTAAAGCTCCGGCATTTCTCATATCCAGCAACCCTTGAGCTCCATCTTTACCCATTCCGGTTAATATTATCCCAATGGAGTCTTTCCCCGTATACATTGCAACCGAGCGAAACAATACTTCTATCGAAGGGCGCTGATGAAATACCAGCGGTCCATCTTTCACGGCAACAATATATCCATCTTTATTCCGTTGTAAAATCATATGTTTGTTTCCAGGGGCAAAAAGAACCTTGCCCGAAGCCAACGGTTCATGATGTTCAGCTTCTTTGACTTCCAAAGCGCATATATCATTGAGCTTTTCAGCAAAAGCTTTCGTAAAATGAGGAGGCATATGTTGGACAATCAATATCGGCGGCATTTCTTTCGGTAATTTCGTTAAAATTGAAGTAATAGCTTCCGGCCCGCCAGTGGCTGCCCCAATTGCAATAATCGGTAATTCGCGCGACCCTCTTCCATCCGGCAAGGTTAAAACTGAACTCGCCGCAACATCCAAAAAATTGGAATATTTTTTAACATGAGTTACAGCTTTGATTTTCTCAATCAACTGCTCACTCATTTCTTTTACCGAATATGAAGAGCCCGGTTTGGCAATGACATCAGCTGCTCCCAATTCTAATGCCCGTAAGGCTATAGGCCCGCCTTCTTTAGCCAGTGAACTGACGATAATAACCGGCATCGGACAGTTGATCATAATTTGTTCCAAGAAAGTCAGCCCATCCATCTGTGGCATCTCAATATCAAGTAATATTACATCCGGCTTAAGTTCAGTAATTTTTTCCCGGGCTATAAAAGCATCTGCCGCTTCTCCTACGACATCTAGCTCAGGATCCTTTGCCAGTTGCTGGGCAAAAATTCTTCTAACCATTGCGGCATCATCGACAATTAAAACTTTAATTTTTGATTCCATGGTTACCATACCAATCTTCTCTTATGACATCATTGATTTTGTATACCAAAACTTCACCACTCCCACTGTTAAAGAATGCTTTTCTCCCAGGTCGAAATGTCAAACCAATCATTTCCCTTGTTTCAAATATACGGTTGGTTGTAAATATTGAAAACCGGTTTGTTTATTCAGCAAGCTTTCGGAATGTCCAATAAGTAAAAGTCCTCCCGGGGTTAACACATTATGAAACTTTTGCACCAGTTTTTGTTGAACCTCAGCGTTAAAATAAATCATTACATTGCGGCAGAAAATAATATCAAAAGTATCTTGAAAAGGAAACGGCTCCATCAAATTGAATAACCGGAATGTAATGAATGCCTTGATCTCCGGTTTGATTTCATAATCTTCTTCGATTCGATTAAAATACTCCATTAAATAATAAGGATCCATATCCTTTTTGATGGCGGCAGAATACAATCCTCTTTGAGCAGTAGCCATCGTTTTTTTACTAATATCGGTCGCTAGAATTTTAATTGCCATTTCCGGGGGCAACCATTCTTTCAGTATCATCGCCAAAGTATAAGGTTCTTCTCCCGTTGAACACCCGGCACTCCATAGCTTAATCTCATTATTTTTCAATATCCGCGGATTCTTTTCAAATATTAACCGCATTTGACTACGAATAAATTCAAAATGATTATTCTCCCGAAAAAAGCTCGACATATGGACGGTGATTTCATCGACAAATTCCGACCAAATATCTTTACTGACTTCTGTGGTTAAGAGTCGATAATAATCTTCATATGAATCCAAGCTATTTTTTCGCAGCAATTTATCCAGCTTGCCTTCAATCATTTCTTTTTTGGGTTGAATCCCACAATTTTCATAGATCAAGGTGCGGAATCTTTCAAATTGAAGTTCGTTAAGTGGTATCATCCTTTATTTAGCGCGATTCCGTTCTCTTCCATATCGAATCACATCCTCCTGTGAGATTACTTGCCCTCTATTCATTTTATCGGCTTTTTCGGTCTTTCTTTTAACAGTTGAAAGCTAAATCTCCTCATTTTGTTATAAAAAATTTATAACCATTGGCATGGATGCCGGGTTTTCAAAAATGATAGGATTTTCTTTGCCATAAGTCGTTTAAAATATTCCTCATTCCCAAATAATAAAAATAGGTTCTGAGCTATTTATTTTCCCTCAAAACCCACTTGGATCTGAATCGAGCCCAATGGGGTATAAAAAAATTGCTCTGAGGCCAAAACTTTGGGAGATGTCGAAACTTCCAAATTATCACCTATAAAAACAGCCGGTGGAGTGAGTCTTAAATTAATTCCTTTATATAACTTATTTAAGCGGGTAATTCCGTTACCTGCAACCATATTGGTGAATTCTGCCAGATAAAAACACAAATCTCTTTCATCAAGTGCCATTTCACCATTAACACGCTGGTAAATTTCATTTATTAATGATTTATTCATCTTCACATGAACCCTGCCGATATTAAACCCCACCACGCCGACAATTGCTGCATACGTTTTCTCATGAATAACGTTTTCCCCATCCGTAGACATTTCAAGTCCAGGGATAGTCACAGCCACTTTGTAAACAGCTTCAAAAAAACAATCACAAAAAGTTTGAAATTTTTTCGAATCCAAACTATCCTCCTTATGGGTTAACAGCACGTTAGTTATTCAATCGGCTAAATCGCCAAACTAGTTTAGGTGCAAATGGAATTTTTCTTGACGAGACGGATGCCAATATTTGGATTTCTTTGGTATTATTATAACAAGTAGGATATTGAAGGGAGAATGAAGCGTTTGCAGAAAAACACTTATTGCCAATTGTCCCGATGCACGGCAGGTTTTTTTGAAAGCAAACACAAGAAAGGTCCCAAGGACATTCCATCTCATTATTTCGAGAATAGGATGCCCCCAGCCGATGCCTTCCCAATGATTAACCGGTAACTTTTTCAATCATTCAAGATAATCCGAAACAATCTGGTGCAAACTTCGATTGGCTTTTTTAAAGTTTCCGTCATAAATAAAAGTATTCACCAAGTCATCCAAAGCATCGGAAAATCCTTGAGGCGCAGCAGAACCATGAACGATCGATGGAGTCAAGATAAGCTTGACAAAATCATCCATGGACTGTTGCTGATAAGGGTCAAAAAGCTGGCGGTTCACGTCGATTCGGGCCGGAATGGAGCCCTTCACCAAATTGAAAGTATCCTGGCCCTCCACGGAGGAAATGATCGCCAGCCAAGCAAGAGCCCCCTTCCGGTGAGGCGCCCCTTTGGGCAAGCCAAAAGAATCGGTTATGACCATAAAGTTATTCCCCAGGGGCACCCATCCAAAACTCTTTCCCGGCACTCCTCCCAGTGTTTTAAAATATCCTTCCGCCCAATCACCCATGATGTTGAAGGCAGCTTTTCCACTGGCAACCAATCTGGTTGCATCTTGCCAGGTTAAAGTCGAATGATCCTTATTCACATATCGAATCAACTGGTTTAAATCTCTAAAAGCGCCGTTAATATCGGGATCATTAAATGACGTCTGGTTTCTCCACAAACCGTTATATTTTAACGGACCCATTCTGGCAACTAAGATCGTTTCAAAAAGGTGTGTGGCCTCCCACTTATTTTTGTCTCCGAGCGAAAGTGGAATAATCCCGTATCTGGTCAGCTTTTGGCAGGCGCTCAAAAGTTCGGGTATGGTTTTGGGCGGTACGATTTTGTATTTCCGTAAAATATTTTTGTTATACCACAATACATTACCCCGTTGAACATCCAACGGGATTGAGTATATTTCCCCTTTATAACTGCACATATCCAGTACTTGCCGATTAAATTTACCGCGAACTCCCCAAGCATCTAAATACCGGGTGACCGGTTCCATCATCCCTGTTTTAACATAAGAATCGATTAATTCGGCTCCTCCGTGAACCTGAAAAGAATCAGGGGGATTCCCCCCAACCATCCGGGTCCGCAATGCCGCTTTCGCATTAATTCCCGCTCCGCCCTCGACTGTCGCATTGATTACTTCAATCTGAGGATATTTTTGCTGAAAAATTTTCAGAAGCGCCTGTAAGCTTTCCTCTTCCCCGCCACCGGTCCACCAACTAAAAATCTCTACTTTATTTTTATTGTTTTGAGCTAAAGTGCTCCCCAATAAAATGAAACCCATCAACAGAATGAAAAGCGAATGAAAAAAATATCTTTTAAGCCTCATTGTTATCACCATTGGTTTGTATTACTTACCATCGAGCGATGCCTCATTGTTTCGTCTTTCACGATAATACGGCGTTAATTCCACGCGGTTGAGTAAATCCCTCTGTAATTTTTTCTTCACTCACTGGAAGATCGGTTTCTTAATAAAAAAAGGGTATTTTTAAATCATTATTTATTCCCTATGGTTGTCAAATCAGCAGTAGCATAAAGTTTCAGCTTATTAACAAGAACTGCTTGAAGATTCGTGGAATCCACTAAATAAACAGGGCAGATGTAAGCCGGAAGTTTACGATTCCCGAATGCTACCGTTGACCCAAAGCTCTTTTTCTTTTGAATGAACCGGTTTGCTGAGACAATAGCCGTTTTTGCCAGCTCGGATATGTTCCAGGCCACTGTCATCGATTGTTCCCGGCGCAATATTCTTTGACATGCCGTGAGTTCGGCGCCGGCGCCGGTTATGAATGGAAGCGGGGATTTTTGTTCCCTGTAAAAATTAACGACGGATTCGGCAATCAAATCTTCCGGTATCAAAATTCCCTGTAATTTCTGATGGGCGATAGTAGCCCTGATTTTAGTGACCGCTTCATCCGCCGACCAATGATTAAGGGCATTCACGGATAATATATCAGCGCCGACTCCGTTTTTCTTCTTTAAAATTTCCTGCTGGCCACTATAAAGCATCTCCGAATGATAACTATTCCCGGGACCTTTGAATACCAAATAATTACCAGGTCCGGCCCTTTCTAATAAAGTTTTGGCCTGAATCCGTCCCATGTCCCGGTAATCGACGCCAAGAAACAAATCACCGGGGCCGGCCGTCATTTCATCATAAAAAATAATTTTAACTCCCTTACTCCGGGCTTCTTCCAAAACATCTTCCAATCCTTTTTGGCTTACGGGATTCAAAATTAAAACCTTAATACCGCGGGCTAATAGGTCGTTAATTTGACTGATTTGCCGTAAAAGTGAATGGTGGGCAACCTTTAAACCGATTGAAAGCCGTTGGCTCCCGGCGGCGTCTTCCATAACCGCCCATTCTTTGTTCCACCGGGCTTCCACGAGACTATTGAAGCAAACTCCAATATCTAACTGCTGGGTTTGGGTGGATCCAAAAGAGGCGTTATTTTGGCTGCTCATCATCTTCAACAAATTTCCGAAGTAAAGAAGCGGGATTGACAAAATGATTAATAATAACAATGCTGTTACCAGAACCCAGTTGGTTTTAATAAATTTTAGCATCAACAATCCTCCGCCAAAAATCTAAGGATAGACAAAAACCCTATCCCCTAACAGCTGTGGGGGGTAAATTCGTAACTTTTTTAAATACTTTACTAAAATAATTGGGATCCCGGTATCCGGTTTGCATTGCGATTTCCTTAATGGAAAAACTGGATTCCTTCAACAATTTTAGCGCTTTTTCGATGCGGATCCGTTCCAAAAAATCCATCACGGTTTGGTTGCGGTACTCTTTGAACAATTTACTCAGATAATTCGGACTGATTGCAGCGGCCGCAGCCACATCCGCCAGTGTCAAATCCTTATCATAATTTTGCATCATATATTCAATAGCCGCTCTTATCTCAGGGTTGTTCTCGGCGCTTTCCTTGTTTTGAATTTCAGTGATGAATCCTTTTACAATATTGTCCATTACCAATTCCAGTTCGTTCAAATCACTGGTGTGATTGATTTTTTGAATATATTGGTTGCCATTTAATGATTGTTTCGATTCAGCCGGGGCATTTTCATAAAACACCCGGAACAAAACTGCAACAATGCCATGAAAATAATCTTTTTGCGACTGGAAATCTCCTTGTAATGCCTGTGTCACTAATCGAAACAAATCTTTAAAAATAACTCCGGCCAATTCCTCTTGACCTGACTTGGCCGCATCAAAAAATTCCTGCTCAACGACCCACGGGATTGAAAAATCCTGGTGTGAAACACTGGGAACTTCTCCAAGAAAATAGACACCGGCGGGATAGGAATGGAGCTGGGTTGATTGTCGCAATTCCTTAAAAGATTGAATCATTCCTTCAAATCCTTCGTATACCCCTCCTAAAATGATACCCGCGTCCAAACCGATATTGCTTTTTAATTTTTTATTGAGCAGGTTCCAAGTCTCCACTTGAGAGCCGGGCATTGAATCGTGTCCGATTAAGATTAAAGCCGTTCGGCCAATCAGGGGGCTTAACAAAATATCCCTGACATTATTGGTGTTCTTTAAATGACTCCGGACAAACTGCTTATAATCCTCGAAGTTCTCCGTCAGCCGTTTACAGTCAATAGCATAAATTTCCACCGCTTGTCCCAACTTTACTTTTAAATCCAGTAATTGAGGATATTCCATCAACGGATGCATCGCAATACTCGGATATAACAACGAAAAAAACAAGTCTTCTTCCAAAAAAGGACGCATTCGCGATAATTTATCCCTTAATTCCAATTGTTCCCGCGCCCTTCCTCTTTGTTCCTCCAGCCTGGCTATGGCTTTAGCCAAAATCGTCACCAAATCATCCTTGGATACCGGTTTCAGCAAATAATCCACGACCCCCAAGGCTATACTTTGCTGGGCATAATGAAAATTATCATAGGCGGAAATAATCACAAATATCGTCTCAGGCAATGATTTTTTGATTTCTGATATTGCTTCCAAGCCATTCAGCCCGGTTAATTCGATATCCATAAAAACAATATCCGGCTTTTCGCGAAGCGCCAAGGATACCGCATCGATCCCGCTGCCGGTTTTTGCCACCACTTGAATTTCCGGACAATTGGTTTCAATTACATGAGATATGGCGCGAAGAACAATCGGTTCATCATCCACAATCATTAAACTGTACATGTGGCCTTTCCTCCTCAATTAACGGCAGTTTCAGCTCCACTTGAGTTCCTTCACCCGGCTTGCTGACAATGGTCAATAAATCATCCCGTCCGTAAAAAAGCCGGAGCCTTTTACGAATATTCCCAAGGCCAATTCCGCTGGAATCGGACTGGGACGTATTCCCCTGAGGAACATGTACTTCCATACTATCCTGCGCCAACACGCGTTTCATTTTATCCGGCGGAATACCGACACCATTATCGCCTATGATTACATGAAGCCGTTCTCCTTCATCCCGGATGGCCACATGAATCTGGCCTTTCCGTTCTTTCAAACCGGCCACGCCATGAAGATAAGCGTTTTCAATCAAAGGCTGAAAAACCAGGCACGGAATGAGGTATTTTGTCAAATTACCCGCTATGGAAAGCTCACAATGAATCGACTCGCCATAACGCACTCCCATAATATAAATATATTCTTTCATGTTATCAACCTCATCCTGGACTGTTACCGGTCTATCGAGCGAACGGAGATTGTATCGCAACAAACGGGCGACTGCTTTGATTAAGTCTCCGGTTTCATTGGCGTCTTCCAAAATAGCTACTTGAGATATGGCATTTAAAGTATTGTATAAGAAATGGGGATTCATTTGCGCCTGCAACATTTGAATTTCCGACTCCCGAAGCAGGTTGGTAACCTCCAGATTTCTCATTTTCTCCTCTTTCAACTGCCGCTCTAATTTGGCCTTTTCCTGAATTTCATGAAACAGCTCATTGATGTTGCGCGACATCCTGTTAAAAACGCGGGTAATAATTTGTAATTCATCATTGGATTCTGAAAACACCGCGCCGACCTTAAAATTACCTTTACTGATTTCGGCGGCGTTTTTAGCAATCTGTTCCAAAGGCTGGGTAATGCCCATTGAAAAGTCAATACAAAAAGTAATGCTCAGCAGCCCAATGACTATCGCCAACAAATAGGCGGTATATTCGATTTTCTTAGTCTGCCGGCTGATAATTTTATATCGTTCCCGGCCCCAGGTTGTGTTTTGACTTATCAGACTGCGGATATATTTGCTGGTTAAATCAACCGCTTCACTCATTTTATAATCCGTTTCGTAAGCCCGTTCCATCCGGTTATCCCTGCGGTCCGTCACGGTCATTTGAGAAAATTGATTGATACTGGCCAAATATTTTGAAAGATCCAGATAACGGTAATACTTCTCTTCATTGTCAATTCCGCCAAGGTGTTCCGAAAGATTGTCCACTGCTTCCTGGAGTTCGGTATTGGCAGCCAGACATTTATCCAGACTTGAGTAATTGCCGTCGGCTAAATAGTTATCCGTATAATACTTGACCGCGTATATTTTACGGCTTATGGTTTCCAGATTTTTCGAATCGTCCAGGAGGGCTGCAAAAAAACGGGCGGACATTTTCAGGGCCAAATTCAAATAAACTGCAATAAAAATGATTAAAACCATAAACACCAGAAAATGAATAATCATCTTCCAGCGAATCGAAAAAGGCTTCCCCCATTGTAAATTAGTATTGGATTCCATGGTGCGATTCCTCGATATTTTGGAAGTTTCCCAAGTTCGTTTGGTCCAGCATAATAACATCAATATTGTTTGAGATATTGACTTTATTTTCCCTTAAATAACCAAGCATCCCGGTAACCGCGTTATACCCAATCTGGTATGGATATTCAACCACCGAAGCATCTATAACCCCCGATGTTATATACCTCCTGATTTCCGGCAAGTCCCCATGACCAATGATGTGTATCTTGTGAGTCAGATTTTTTTCCATCATCACCCTGGCAGCCGCCAGGGTCCCTTCGGCATATGTGGCATAAATACCATCCAAATCGGGATGTTTATCAATTA
This sequence comes from Bacillota bacterium, assembly GCA_023392595.1. Classification (GTDB taxonomy): domain Bacteria; phylum Bacillota; class UBA4882; order UBA8346; family UBA8346; genus UBA8346. The sequence continues at coordinate 150,144 of JAEVYU010000073.1, forward strand.
GATTACGAACAACTTTGATGGAGTCAAGCAAAGTGGGTTCGGACTTTTCCCAAACAGGAATATTGGTGCCTTTGGAGCTGATTGCTTCCCGAAAGCCGAATATTTTCAGTGATTCGGCCACGGAAGTTTGCATGTCACCGCCAAGCAAAGGGGAAATCACCGCAAAGCGGCGGCTGCCACGGCTGTGAATTTTCCGCATTAAAGTTTTACCCACCACATAACCGGCGCGGTAATTATTGGTTCCCACATAACCGATACGCCCTGAATCAGGCAAATCAGAGGCCACCACAATGGTTGGGATATGGGAAAGCCAGGCCTCCTGAATTAGGGGGGCAATCCGTTCATCCTCGGCATGAATAATGATTCCGTCATATTTCGCCAGGGTAGCCAGACGTAAATAGTCCGCCAACTGAAATTCTTGTCCGTGGACGGATTCAAAAAAACTAAGATGAACTTTTTGGCCTTTACCGGCTTTGGCAGCACCCCGGGTGACCTCTTGCCAAAAGGGTCCGTTATTGTTTTGGAAGATAAAGGCTATACGGGAATTTTTCTCTGAGGGAAAATGCGTTCTTGGGACAAAGCCCTGCGCAACATTTTGGAGGAGGCCGTTCAGTAATAAGATTAAATATACCGTGATCACACCAAACAACAAAAAGAGTAAAACTGTGATTTTCTTTCCCAATTTACCCTCACTAACTTTTGTTTATCAATCAAACCGGTGATCTATATAAAAATTCTTTTCTAAACCTCATTTTCCTTTAGAAATTATTATAAAAATTTAAAGATCCAATAACTTTGGAGAGGCGGGATTGTGAAAGGATACATTTTTGATTACCTTTTCCATATTGGTATTGGCATAACAGTACAGGCATCCGAACCGGCACGTATCATAAAATCCCATGTCGATGGAAGGCGCGCAATGGCACTCGGGCCGTTGGTACTTATCCTTGGCAAGTTTTAGATTGAGCTTAAAAAGGCGGTTCAACAATTGGCTGTCGATACAACTTCCGGGTAGAATATTATAAGAAGCGAGATCCGCCTTCTCAGAACAAGAATAAGCCGTTAGACCATTTTCTTGGGCAATGCGGGCCACTTCCTTCATAAAAGAACAAAGCTCCCCCCGGTACTCCGGAGCGCGCAAATCTTTCAACCCAACCGGTTGGGCAAGTCCGGATCTTTTGATATTGAGGAGTACTTTATCGTACAAGGTCACCAAACTGATCATGACCCGATGGGTATAGCCCCGAAGCGAATCGGCAATTTGGGAAAATTGCTCGAGATGGGAATCCAGCGGGTCAATATCGCTTACGATGATGGGATCGTACCGCCAAATCACTCTCTCCGGGCCAATGTGTTCACTAAGCCTTCTGAAAGTGGCGATCCGCTGAGCAAGGGTAGGAATCCGCGGTTCCCACACCTTTGGATAGTTATTGATGGTAAAATGAAAGAGATAACGGTAACCCCGGTTATCCAGCAAAGGCAGCGAAGGCGCCAGAGGAGAAGGATTTTTAGTCCAGAAGACCAGTGCCGCCACATCATCCGGATGCAAATTGACCGATTTTTGTTGCCGACTATTATACGGGTTAACTTTCACAAAAAACCCGTTTTGAAGACGGTTCATGAACCATTCACTGTAAAAAGCCGGAATATCCGTGCGGCGGCTGGCAGAGATAATAACCGGTTCACTTTGGCAGGGCTTCATGATGGTATTCCCACCTTTACCAGTTGGGGATGAAGTAGTCGAATTAATTCCCCGGGGTTCATCCCGACCAAATACCCGCGCTTGCCCCCGTTAATGTAAATCTTCGGCAGCTCAAGAATGGTCTGCTCCATATATACCGGCATCGCTCTCCGGGTGGCAAAGGGCGAGGTCCCTCCAACCAGATACCCGCTATGCTTATTGGCAATATCCGGCGCACAGGGAGCGATGGTTTTAACCCCGATGATTCTGGCAAGTTCCTTGGTGGAAACCTCCAAATCGCCATGGATCAGAACAATCAAAGGGTTTCTGTGTTCATCTTCCATAATTAAAGTTTTAATCATCGCATGTTCATCAAACCCCAGTTCCCTGGCTGCAACCGCTGTACCACCCCGGTCCTCATATTCATAGAGGTAATCCTGAAATTCCACTTTTTCGGCACGTAAAAAACGCACTCCGGCCGTAACCGGAAATTTTTCTTTTGACATCCGCTGCCCTCATATAAGATAAGAAATGAATACTTTATTATTTTATCACATTCTCACCTCCGTTTTTATTCATGGACCCTAAAATAAAAAATTTTCAACCGCGCTCCACCCGGTTCCGGCCTTTGGCTTTCGCTTCATATAGCATTTGATCCGCCTTTTGAATCATCTCTTTATAATCTAGAAATTCCGGTGACTTCATACATACTCCAATACTAACTGTAATGGTAACTTCTTTTTTATCCAAATGAAACACATGTTCTGCGATCGCTTTGCGAATCCGTTCACATAGTTGAAAAGCTAATTCTATTGAAATCTCAGGGAGAATCAATCCAAATTCCTCTCCGCCATATCGACCGACGATATCACTTTGACGAACCGTTAGATTCAAAATTGAAGCTATCCCTCTTAATATATGGTCTCCGGCTTTATGACCATAAGTATCATTTATGGTTTTAAAGAAATCAATATCGAGCATTGCATAAGAAAGCGGATTATTTGTCCGTTCAGCTTTTACAAATTCTTTTTTGAGAAACTCTTCTAATAAAGCATGATTATATAATCCGGTCAAACTATCCTTCATGGCCTTTTCTTTCAATAAATCTTGGTCTTTCTTAAAACGTAAGGCCGCACCGATTCGAGCAAGCGCTTCCACTTCATCAATGGGTTTTTTGATATAATCGAAAGCGCCGATTTCTAAAGCCTTCCTGACATCCACACCTTCGGCCTTGGCCGTAACCATGATTACCGGAATATCTTTTGTTTCCGGTTCCTGCTTCAAAAGCCGGCATACTTCGAAGCCATCAATTTCCGGCATCATAATGTCCAATAAAATAATATCCGGTTTGATTTCTTTTGCCTTATCCACAACTAAAAACCCGTTTTCAAAAGGATAAACCGCAAACGAATTATCCTCCAATATTTCCTGTAACAAACGAATATTTTTCTTATTGTCGTCAACTACGAATACTTTGTTCATGATTCATTTCTCCTGTCCATTCCTTTATATTCAATAAATCTTACTCCACGCTGGATAGTTGGTTGCGGGTCAACCGGGATTCATGAACCGATAGAACTGATTGCTATACAACGACTCAATATATTCGCTATCTTTTTAATCCTCTCATCTCATAGGCATACAGGCAATTATTTGATTTGGGTCTTTGCTTGAATAATTTCGGAAATGGCAGCCATAATTTTATCAAATTGAGTACCGGATTTCTCGATGATCTGGCGGACCCGGTTTTTGAGAAAATTGCTCTCCTCTTGAGAAAGCGACTTGCTGGTTACCATGATAATCGACATTTCCTCCTGGTCTTGTTGCCTTCGGAGCTCATCAAGAACTGCGAAGCCGTCTTTATTAGGCATCATAATATCTAATATTAACAAATCCGGCTTTTTTTCATTGATCTTTCTTAATGCTTCCTCCCCATCCCTGGCCAACCGGAATTGAATCGATTCTTCGGATAAATACTGCCCCATCAACTTCAGGTAATTTTCATCATCATCGGCCACCAACACTTCGGGATAATGATGAGCCGAAATCAACCGTTGGATAGTGCTTATGAGTTCTTCCTGGCCGACCGGTTTAATCAGATATTCATCCGCCTTTAATTTATAGGCTAAATTCTTCTCGCTCAAAATAGAGACCATCACAATGGGAATGATTCTGGTTTCAGCGGTAGTCTTCAATTCGGCCAGAATTTCCCAACCATCCTTTTGAGGAAGAATGATGTCCAACAGAATAATATCGGGTCTTTCTTTAATGACTTGAGTAATAATGTCCTCCTGGCCATTATAAGCGACGACCTCGATTCCGCTTTCCTCCAAATACTGTCGATATAGACGGCAAACACTCGGATCATCGTCAATACATACAACCTTGACTTTCGATAAGGAATTCTGACCAGCAGGCGAAGTCGCATTTGTTTCTAAAGTCGCGCCAGACTGACTAAAATGGCTTGGTAAATAAACGGTAAAAGTACTACCTTCCCCCAAAGCGCTGTTGACTATGATTTTTCCATTCAACATCTCAACAAATCTCTTGGTAATGGCTAAACCCAAACCGGTCCCTCCGACTTTCCGGGTATAGGTTCCGTCAATTTGGCGAAATTCATCAAAAATACTTTTTAAGTTTTCCGCAGCAATACCAATGCCCTGATCCGTTACGGATATCCGGTAACCATCGTTTTCTTGATGAATCGAAAGGGTAACCGTTCCTTTTTCAGAATATTTAAAGGCATTACTCAATATATTGATTAAAATTTCTTTCACCTTGGTCCGGTCGGATGTAATGGGCAAGCAGTCTTTTGAATCCAAATCCACAGCGTATCCAATTGATCTACTTTCCTGAAGCGGCTGGATGATATGGCTGACTTCCCGGACAACTTCCGCCAAATTAAAATCTTCCTCAAAAACTTCCATCCTCCCGGCCTCGATTTTTGAGAAATCCAGTAAATCATTAATTAAGGCCAATAGATTCCGGGCTTCACTCTTTACAATTTCTAAATTTTCCAGTTGGAGCGGGGGTAAAAGCGTACCGCATTTGTGAATGACCCGTCCCGTAAAGCCAATAATCGAATTAAGCGGTGTCCGAAGTTCGTGCGACATATTGGCCAAAAATTGACTTTTCATTTTTGTGGCTTCCAGCGCTTGAGCCCTTTGAACTTTTAGCTCCGTATTGGCATCTTCTAATTTTCCTTCCCTGGCTTTGATAGCCGCCTGCATTTGACTAAACTTATCCACTAAAATATCAAGTTCAGTATTGGTCTTCTTCATTTGAAGCGGCTGTTTATAATCTTGGTTTGCAATGCGTGAGGCTGCATCTACTAACAAGTTAATATTCCGGGTCATTTTTTCGCCAACGATATACGCCATAACTAAACCGATTAAAATAACCATCACCGTTAAAAAAATTATCACCCTAAAAAATCGAAATATCGGCTGCATCAATTGATAATCAAAGAATTCGATAATCAAACCGGCTTGCAGGGGCTCTAGCCATTGAAAAGAACCAAGGACTTTTTTCCCTGAAACATCTTGATAAATCCCATTACCGCTTTTTCTTTTGTTAATTTGTTCAATCGCATAAGAATCTCCCGATGTAAAAGTATGGCCTGTGAAGTTTCCAGCCAGATGATAGCCAAACTGTTGGGTTTGCGTCAATAACTGGCCAGCCCGGTTAACTAAGTATGCGTGCCCTAACGCTCCGCAGTTTAAGTTATCTACAATGTAGGCCAGCCTATCCAAATTAATAATCCCCACTAACAAATAGCGCGAGACTCCTTTAAAATAAAGAGGTTCGCCAACCATTAAAAAATATTGCTGATTGGGGTCTTTAAGTAAACCACTGACAACGGAACCCTCTTTACCTCTTTTGAAAAAGGATGCGGCATATTGTTGAAAATCAAAATCACTCATTGAATAATTCAAAGAGGTGATCGTATTGCCCTGACTATCGATAATCAGTAAACCTGCAAGGCCGGAATCAAGTGAAAGTTGCTGAGCCATGATTTCCCTTACTTCTTGGGAACCTAGTTCAGCTTCTCCCAATTTCTCTAAAAAGAGGGCCTGGGTTTTCAGATTCAACTTTTTTTCGTTAATCCAACTATCAATATCAGCCGCTGCCGATTTGCGGTAACTTTCAACGATCTTTAATTGCTGTTCTTCCAGGGAACTCCAGTTGACCATCAGTAAAATAAAAGATATGGCTAAAAATGTCGCCATAATATTGATAAAAAGGACTAAAAATTGTCGCCGGAAAAATTTCTTTTCAAATTGTCTGAACATCGCTTGCTCCAAGTTATTTGATACTAATATTTCGGATGCTCTCCGATTAAACTTGATAGATGGATTTATTCCGTTTTTGATATCTGAAAAGGTTTGCTTGAAGATCATTTGGTTGTTACAATAGGAAAGTAAGTCCAAAACTAAAAAATAGTGACGAAAGGAGTCCTTTGGATGGAGTCCCAAAAGCTTTCTTTCAAGGAAAAATTAGGTTTTGGAGTGTGCGATTTAGGCGGGAATGCCCTATTCACCATCATGGCCTTTTGGTTGATGAATTATCTGACTGACCAGGTAGCGCTCAATCCCCGTTCAGCCGGAGTTGCTTTAATGATCGGGAGAGTGTGGGATGCAGCGGCCGATCCGGCTATGGGATTGATCTCGGATCGCACCCGCAGCCGTTTCGGGAGAAGAAGACCCTATATTTTCCTGGGTGGAATCCTTGTTTTTTTGACCATGACTTTAATGTTTACTAACCCTAAAATAACCGATCCCCATCTGCTGTTTTTGTGGGCAACCATTGCTTATACTTTGTTATGTTTTAGCTATACCGTTTTCAACATTCCATACTCCGCGTTAACTCCCGAATTGACCACCGATTATCACGAGCGGACGGTGCTGAACGGATACCGGATGACTTTCGCAGTGATCGGAACCTTGATTGGAGCGGGGGGCGTATTGCCCTTTCTGCATCTTTTTCGAAGTACCCATCAAGGGTATAGCTGGATGGGAGCCTGTTTTGGTTTTTTGATCATGGCGGTATGCTGGATTACTTTTTTTTCCATCCGGGAGCCCCATCACGAGGTCCATTTCTCAACGGTCGGCATTATCTCCTCATATGGTGCAGCATTTAAAAATACTCCCTTTTTACTGGTTCTCTTGCCATGGGTATTCAATATGACCGCCACCACCATTGTCAGCGGCACGCTCATTTACTACTTCAAATTCATTTATCACGCCGGGGAAATGACTACTACGGCATTGTTGCTTTTGCTCGGTTCGGCAATGATTTTTATCCCTGTATGGGTACTCATTTCCAAGCTAATCGGCAAAAAGAATTGTTATGCCATAGGATTATTTCTTATCGCTCTGGTATGCCTGATATTCTTTTTTTACGGACATCTCTGCGGTTTAGGGTTTGCTTTTGGGATGATGATTCTTGCCGGAATTGGCCTGGCAACGACCTATGTGATTCCTTGGTCTCTTATTCCCGATACCGTTGAATATGATTATGCGAAAACCGGCGAGCGCCGGGAAGGAATTTATTACGGTATCTGGACCTTTGCGTCCAAAGTCGGCCAGGCGCTGGCTGCTTTGATAATGGGGAGTGTCCTTCAGATGTTTCAGTATATGCCGGGTCAAGCCTACCAGGGCCATCCGACTCAACTGGGAATCCGTTTGCTGTTCGGCCCGATTCCGGCCGGGATTTTTATAATCGGCGCGCTGATCGTACTGTTTTATCCCCTTAACGAGCAGCGTTACCGGGAAATCTTAAAGACGCAAAAGAAGCAGGATTAAGGGCGGAAAATGGCGATTGATCTTTCCAATTTAAGCAAGTTTTTTGCGTTTGATAATCTTCCGCCGGGAGCCTGGCTTGCAACTTTTGCTTGAGGCCGGATATTTTTTGGTTTAAGGGGCGGTATCCGGGGTCGTGGGGAACAATCCGTTCGAAGGGGAAGAATTGGCCGTAGAATAATTCTTCCAGAATGGATTTCATGGGACAGGCCTTCTTTCTAGCCCCTACTCTCTCCCAATTTCGGGTCTATTTTGGGGCTTTTTATTATTGCCTAAACATTCGTCTGAACCAGGATTTAACGGATTTAACCGATGAAACGGATTTTAAAATCAGTGCCCGCAGATGCTTTCGATTTAAATATGAAATCGTAGCTAGCAGTTTGCTTCTCTCTTCCCTTTGACAGCCGGACACAATTTACGTTAAAGGTGGGGAAGTTCGTTATATTACAGATTTACCAAAAAGGGACCCCAAATCTTGGTCATCTTAAAGGTAACATCGAAGACTTTCCAATCAAAAAATGTCGCTATATGTTGCATTATCCGACCTTCCCCTCCCTTTCCAGTGTTTTTTAGCTATCAGTCAAAGGGAGGGGAATTGCTGCCATTTTCTCTGGCCGATCAGGTTCCTGAAGGGGTGAGTGGTCATTTCAAACTTTTATCTTCTCAACTCCCCGTGCTACCGTTGCCACCCAATATCCAATCGACATTCCGTCCATCAGCGCCTCGCTGTAGATCAGCTCGTCCCGGCGGCAAATCTGATCGAAGCA
>JAEVYU010000076.1 GCA_023392595.1 Bacillota bacterium
CGAATATATTGAGATTTACTACAACCGGAAACGGCTTCATTCCGCAATCGGTTATATAATCCCGGAATTTTATGAAAATCAAAGAAAATGCGCTTAATTCGGTGTCTAATCAACCGGGGGAAGACCAAATACCGGCAGTCAGAGAGAGGGGAACGGCACCTAGTAATGATAGCCTGCAAAGTACCTGAAGGGGTGAGTCGATAGACCAACAGCCCGTTGGAATCCCAAACTAAAGATGAAAACATGAAATACGACGCTGAGGTTAGAAACCGGGGCGTTTTTTTTGATGGCTTTTGCGGTGGGGGTCATTTACCCGCGGTTTGATGGGTGATCAGGAGCTCATTACCCTTCCCCTCAAAGGGAACCGGCTGGTATTGTGGGCCAACTGATGATGCTGGGCTTTGTGGCGACTATAGGGAGGTTGACCATTTTTTTTCTTTTGATGGTATAATGAAAATAATTGAGATTTTAGGTAAACGAAGGCGCAAGAAAGAGACTTTGAGTCACAGTAATTAAGTAAGTTGACGATGCCACCATTTGCACGCAGGATCGGTTGCGGTTATTCGGGAGAATCGTCAATAGGGAAATGAGATTGAACATATTATCCGCAGTGAATGGAATTAGAGCGCATTCGAGAATATATCATCCCGGAATCCATCCCGTTGGAAAGAAGATGGTTAACATACGATATTATAAGAAGACCGTGATGACTGTGAAAGGAATGGTGATTTATCTCCTTTTGCCCTTGGTATTGATGGGATCTTCAGTCATTCACTCGGAGGAAAGGCAATGGCATTATTTTGATGTTGATAGTAAACCGCTTCCCCAATATGAATTCATCTATGACAAACTTAGGGAATATTTTCAAGATAAAGTCCCTCAAAAGATAGTTGTCCAATATATCAAAGGAAAAACCTCCCGGTTTAATCCGGTCGGAGAGATGGTTTTAATCAATGAATATAGCGCCCAAAAAGACCCCGTTAGAGTTGGAGTTGTTGCCCATGAAAGCTGTCATTTATGCATGGAAAATCTCACCCAAGGGGCCAGTATAAAAGAGGAATTCAGATTCTTTGATGAAGGTTTTGCCAATATTATTGAGAGTATCATCACCAACAAAGCGGATGATTACAAAAAAGAATCTCTGGCCATCGCGGCCTTCCAGAATACCCAGAACAATGTCGGCTTTGAGAAAGTGCAAAGATGGTCCCGATACTATGGGGACCATCAGATCAGGACGAACAATGCTTACCCGATCGGGTCCAGTTTTGATTTCTTTATCATGGATACCTATGGAATAAATAGACTCTTTGCTTTTTTCAAAGACATCGGTCAAACACAGGATTTGGCGAAATCATTGAGAAATATTTTTAAGAGCGGCCAGCAAGCAATTGAAGTAGAATGGCTGCAGTATCTAAAAACGGTACATGTTTCAAATGCCGAACCCCACATAGTGAAGCTGTTTCCGGCCAATCAGGCGTTGGATGTAAATATAAAAATTGATGAGATCTATGTAGAATTCGATGTGCCGATGAGTAGGAATATCGTTTTGATCACCAACTGCAACGATGGGATTTGTTATAAGGATGCCTATTGGAAAACCAATAGAATATTAGCGGTTAAAGTGAATCTATTACCTAATTACCAATACAAAGTCTACTTGGGGGATAATTATCACGGGAGATTCATGAGTAAAGTGGGTGCTGAATTACCGATCACATCATGGAGTTTTAATACTGGCTCCGAGTAAAAAATAGGCTATGTTTTTAAGGATGGTTGAATCAAACGTGTGTTCGTGGTACAATCTTCTTATTTCATGGTGTAGCGTTGTCTGCGATCAACCATTATTGAAAACATAGTTTAAAATATAAAATCCAGGAGGGGCAATTTGAGAAAAGTTGTTCTAAATCTCGCAGTTAGTATTGATGGTTTCATTGAAGATGCTATTGGAAAATTTGATTGGTGTTTTATTGATCAAGACTATTCAGAAGGACAATTCCAACGCTTTGATGCAGTGTTTATGGGAAGAAAATCTTATGAACTAATGGTTAATCGTAAAGAACTTCCAATGGGAGAAAAAAAGATTTATATTTTTAGTAACTCAATGAAATCAGCTGAATATGGGACGGTTATCGGAAAGGATTTTGAAGAAGAAGTATATAAGATAAAGAATGAAGCGGGTCAAGATATTTGGTTTTTTGGAGGAGCAAACTTGTTGACAAGTTTTCTTGATAAAAATCTAATTGACGAACTTCAATTAGCGATACATCCAATCATGTTAGGCGCGGGAAAAAGATTATTTGAAGGAAAAATTAATAGAAGAATAAATTGTCAACTGATTCATGCAAAATCATTCAGTGATGGACTCGTGATGTTGAAGTATAAGCTTGTATAACAAATTATAACACGAGTGCCACCGCTAACTGGTGCGGTAACGATGTAATCAATTTTAGGCTGGCTCAATTTCAAGGCGCTGAATCGAGAAGCTAATTCAAGCATTCAAAGCAATTTATGTGGTAATTTTAATGAGGTGGCCCATGTTTCATCCCAGTCTCAACAGTTTTCATCCGGTGGTTGCCCGGTGGTTTACCGAAACCTTTGGGGAGCCGACGCCGCCCCAGGCCCAGGGCTGGCCGCTGATTGCCGTCGGCAGGAATGTTTTGCTAATAGCGCCGACAGGCTCCGGCAAGACCCTGGCCGCTTTCTTAAAATGCCTGGATCAACTCTATCAGAATGCCGTAAACGGCTCCCTTCAAACAGGAGTGCAGGTTTTATATGTTTCTCCCTTAAAGGCGTTAAACAACGACATCTACCGCAATCTGGAAGCGCCGCTGGCGGGAATCGAAGAAACAGGGCGGAAGATGGGGGTTGAGTTGCCCCATCTCTCCACGGCCATCCGGACCGGGGACACCCCCGGCGGGGAACGGCAAAAAATGTTGCGCCGCCCCCCGCATATTTTGATCACCACCCCCGAGTCCTTGTTCCTGTTGTTGTCTTCAAAAGCCCGGGAAATGCTGCGGACGGTCCGCTTTGTGATCATCGACGAGATTCATACCCTTTTTCCGACCAAAAGAGGCGCCCACTTGGCCTTGTCCCTGGAGAGGTTGCAGCATTTATTGGGGTCAGGTCACAATTTTCAGCGGATTGGCCTCTCGGCCACCATGCGCCCCCTTGATCAGGCGGCGGCATTTTTGGGAGGCAAAGAAATTCATCCTCAAAGCGGGCTTTGGCAAGACCGGCCGGTGGAAATCGTCGATACCGGCCAGAGAAAGACTTTGGATTTAAAAATCCTTCTACCGGTGGAAGATCTAAGGGAACTCCCTGAAAAATCGATTTGGCCCCCCATCTACCGGCAAGTTCTGGATTTGGTCCGCCAGCACCGGACCACCTTGGTGTTTGTCAATAACCGGCGCCTGGCGGAACGAATGACTGCCAATATCAACGAGCTGGCAGGAGTGGAGCTGGCCAGAACCCATCACGGCAGTGTTTCCAAGGAAATGCGTTTAGAGGCCGAGAAAATGCTGAAGCAAGGCGAAATCCCCTGTATTGTGGCAACCGCTTCCCTGGAATTAGGCATCGATATCGGCCATATCGATCTGGTCATCCAAATCGAATCCCCCAAAGAAGTGGCCCGGGGATTGCAAAGAGTGGGGCGGGCTGGCCATATCGTGGGGATGCCCAGCAAAGGCAGGATCATTCCCAAGACCCGGGCGGATCTTTTGGAAACCGCGGCGATATTCCGGGAGATGAAAGCCGGCAGAGTTGAACCGGTGAAGGTTATTTTTAATTGTTTGGATGTGCTGGCCCAACAACTGGTGGCACTGACAACCGAGGGAGAGTGGAGTGTCCCCGAGGTTTTTCAGGTCGTCCGGGGGTCTTACAATTTTCATTCCTTGCCCGAAAAGGTTTTTCGAAATGTCCTGGCCATGCTGGCGGGGAATTTCGAGACCAAAGAGTTCGTCGACTTGCGTCCGCGGCTTTTTTGGGACCGGCAGCTCGGAGTCTTGAAAGCTAACTCTTATGGGGTACGGTTGGTATATTCCAGCGGCGGGACCATCCCGGACCGTGGTTATTACGGCGTGTATTTGCAGGGTTCCGACCTTCGCCTGGGCGAGTTGGATGAAGAATTCGTTTATGAGCGGCGTTTGCATGAACGGTTTGTGCTGGGAACTTCGGTCTGGAAAATTGAAGAACTCCGGCAGGACCGGGTGAACGTCAGCCCTTCCCAAAAAGGCGGGGAAGCTGTCGTACCCTTTTGGAAGGCCGATCCCGGAGGGCGTTCTTACGAACTGGGCAAGCGGATCGGCGCTTTTTTTGGGGAAATCGAGGATCATCTGAAGACCGGCGATCTCCAAGACTGGCTGGAATCGGAATGCGCTTTGTCTCCGGAAGTATCCCAAAATCTTTACCGGTATGTGGAAGCCCAAAAGCAATCCCTTCAGTACATCCATACCGACCGGCGTTTGGTGGTCGAAGAATTTCCCGACGAAATGGGAGAGTGGCGGGTCTTGCTCCATTCTCCGTTCGGGATGAGGTTGCATTTGGCCCTCGGTTTACTGATCAAAGACATTTGGGAAAAGGATTTCCAAATGAAGGTTGAGGCGGTCCCCATGGATGAGGGGATTATGTTTCATCTGCAGGGAAGCCAGACGCCCCCGGAAGTTCCTTGGCGGGACTTAAACTCTATCGGTTTGGAAGAGAAGCTGGCCGAGCTAGTTTCGGGTTCGGCGCTTTTTGGGATTACCTTCCGGCAGACGGCCCAACTTTCCTTGATCATGCCGCGGGCCGGGTTTGGGCGGAAAAGGAATCCTTTTTGGCTATCCCGGCTCAAGGCGGGGAACTTGTTGCATACAGTGGCCAAGTATCAGGATTTCCCCCTGGTGATGGAAACCTATCGCGCCATTTTACAGGATTATTTTGATTTGGGCGGATTGCTGGAAGTCCTGGGCGACATCGGTCAGGGCCGGATTCAGGTCCGCCGTTATCAGCATAAGATTCCTTCACCATTTGCGGGAGGCCACTTATTCAATTTTATCGGCAATTTCATGTATGAAGGAGAAGCGCCCCAAGGTGAACAGCGTTTGCAAATGTTTGGCCTGGGGCGGGGGACCTTGAAAGTCATCCTTGGGAAACAAGGGCTCAGGAATGTGATTGTCCCCGGGGTGTTGCGGAATGTTAGGGTCAAAGTCAGGGGGTCCGGCCTTTTGGGCGGGGATTTGAATGGGGATTCCTTCGCAAGCTGGTTGGAAAAGGTTGGCGACCTAACCCTTGATGAAATACCGGAGCTTTTTCCCGCTCAGGCCCGGCAGGTCGAAAACTATGTCCAGGAGTTCATTGAACTTGGAAAAATCCTTTGCATTCCGGGAGGATGTGTCGAGCCCCTGCTGGTTGCCTTGTGGGAAGCGCCTTGTTATTTGCAGGGATTGCCGGGAATCCCTCCCAAAATGGCATCGGATATTCGCGGCAGAATTCAAACCCGGCCGGGTTTTAACGCTGAAAAACCCATTACCTTGGCGGAGGCACGCGCCCGTATCATTCAGCGGTATGTCAAGACCCATGGCCCTTTTCAAATCACGGACATCGTCAGCCGCTACGGATTTTCCCAGCAGGAAGTGGCGGCGGAGTTAACGGTGATGGCGGCCGAGAACTTAGTGGAATCGGGAGAATTCATCCCCGGCGGCAGCGGCGAGGAATGGTGTGATGTCGGGATTTTGGAAGAAATCCACCGCCGCAGTCTAGCCCAGGCCCGTAGGGAAGTGGAGCCCCGGGGTCCGTTGGAATACGGAGCCTTTTTGGCCAGGTGGCAAGGGATTGGCGGGCGGCTGGAGGGCTTCGACGGCCTGGCCGCCACTTTGGAACAATTAGCCGGGCTATGGCTGCCGGCGGGGATGTGGGAAAACAGTGTCTTACCCGGTAGAGTCCGGGATTTCAGCCCCGCTCTGTTGGATCAGTTAATCGCCAGCGGACAATTTTTTTGGCGGGCCCGCGGCCGAGAACAGCAACTCCAACTCTGTTTTGAAAAGGCAATGGCCGGTGAAAATCAAATCGCCGGAGAGAGGGTTTCCAAGGAATCCATGACCGTCTACTCCCCATCGGCGGTGCCCCTGGGCGGCGATGCCCAAATCCTGTGCCGAGTGCTGGAGACTCAGGGCGCTTTATCCTTGCCGCGGATTTTACGGGAAACCGGGATGTCGACGGTCCTTGCCTGGCAAACGCTGGAGGAATTGATTGGGCAAGGCGCCGTCACCAATGACACGCTGGGCCCCATCCGTTTTTTGCTGCAAAGCCGTCCCGGCGACCGGACGGGCGCAAGAGGAGTGCTTACGCTTGGTGTCCTTGCGCAAATGGGACGTTGGTCTTTGTTGCCCGCGCCCGGGATTGCCAATCCGGACGCCTGGGCATCAACCTTGATCAACCGCTATGGCATTATCTGCCGGGAAATGGCCCGGCAGGAATCGGTTTCCTGGGGCGAGAGCTATTCATATTACGACTATCTGGAACAGATTGGGAAAATTCGTCGGGGTTTTTTCTGTAGTCATTTAAGCGGCATTCAATTTGCCTTGCCGAAGGCCGTTGAAGAATTGCGTTCTTCTCCGGGGCAGGACTTGCCGGAGTTTTACGGGCTGCAATGGAATGATCCCGCAAATTATCTTGGGTTTATTCATGAACGGCCGGCAGAGGAGGGGGGGAATCCATCCGCTTCTTATGATTTTGTCGTTTTTCAGGCCGGTAAACCCATATTGGCGGCGGGTGGGAAAAAATTAAAACTATATTGCCTGGAAAAAAGTCTGTCTGAGCAGGACCCGCCCGCCCTAAAAAAACCACTGCGGACCTTATTGGCGATTCTATACAGGGTCTACCGCGATCAGAAAATCATCGTCACCCATTGGAATGAATTGCCCGTCGTAGAAACGGGAATGGCTGATGTTTTGGCCGGACTGAAGTTTGAAAAAGGAATCCGTGAGATGACCCTGTGGCCTTCCGATCGTATCTGAGCGCGGGGTTTTTGAATACCCTTGATAAATAAGCAGATACTATTGGGGAAACCAAACGAGGAGGCAGTCAATGGTTGATTTAATTGATAAGGTAAAACAGGGGCTTGATAAAGGAGTTGCGGTTGTTTCGGTCAAATCCAAAGAAATGATGGAGGTCGTTAAAATCAAGAATCAGCTCGGCGTCCTCCGGAATCAACGGGAAAGCGCTTTTTCGCTTTTGGGAGAAATCGTTTATCAAATGTATCTGCAAAATGGTTTTAATGAAGAAAAAATCCGCAATAAATGCGAGATTATTGCTTTGCTGGCCAGTCAAATTCTTGAAAAGGAAAACGACTTGAGAGAGCTCCATGTCCGGGCCGAGGTGGCGCTGGGCAAGTCTTTTTGCATAACTTGCGGGTCGCAGTTGCCCCCCGGAGCGCTTTATTGCAGCAAGTGCGGGGAAAAAATCGGGGAATTTGAAAACCATTAATGATTAAGAAGCTTCCGGCATACCTTTTAGTAATAAAAAAGCTGGAGGAAGCGATGCGTCTAAGTGAGCTGGCAGGTAAAGAAGTGATTGACGTCAAAACCGGTGACCGGTTAGGTGTCATTCAAAAAAGCGAACTGTTGGTGAATACGCAGAAGGGGACGGTGGAAGCCTTGATATTGATCAAACAGGGGTGGACCGGTCAGGAAAAAGTGATTCAGACGATTCCATGGAGTGATATTCAGAAAATCAGTGAAGAATTAATTCTGGTATCCCGAAAAAACGAGCCTGGGCCGTGAGGGGCAGTAAGATAACAACCGTTTGATCAAGTTTTAAGCCGCCGCTGAAAGCAAAACCGACTTGACAGTTGCGGTGTTTTATAGTAAAAAGGAGATAGAAGTTAAACGGACTTCTATTTTTTTATATTTGTGGTAGAGTAGAGGCGCGAAATAGATGAGTAACTCCGTGGAGGCCGGGCCTGCCGAGGAAAGGGAGCCAAAGGGTATTTCGCCGAAGTCGGAAAAAACGTATTTCGGGTTGGATTTTTTAAAAATCCCCCAATACGGCCCATCATTTCCGGCTGGTACTGTTGATGAACAATCCCGGTACTGGTAACTGTCGCAAAAAATGACAGCTACAGAGCTATCTTGCCGCCAAACGAATTCTTGAGGAATTCAAGGTTGGCGAGGGCCAACCTTTTTTCTATCCGGGCCGGTAAGAATCTGTACATATAACAACAAACAACCATCATCATGGGATTGTCTAAGGAGTGAATCAAATTGGGCGAAATTAAGGTTTTGGTTTCCGGCGCTTCCGGAAAAATGGGCCGGGAGGTTTGCAGGGCGGTTACCGGGGATTCCCAGCTTCAACTGGTCGGCGCGGTTGATCGGACGAATATCGGGAAGGATATCGGTTCTCTAATCGGTTCCGAACCTCTGAACATTGCCGTTTCCGGTGAACTCGCGGCGGGACTGGATTCGTGCCGGCCGGAGATAGTCATTGATTTTACGGCTCCGGCGACTGTAATGGAGAACATCCGCACGGTTCTAAAGGCGGGAGTGCATATTGTTGTCGGTACTACCGGTTTGACCCCGGAAAATCTTCGAGAGATCCAGGGTTTATGCAAAGACTACGGTGTTAATGCTTTGGTCGCACCGAACTTTGCAGTCGGGGCGCTGCTAATGATGCGGTTTGCGGCGACAGCGGGCAAGTATTTCCCGCAGGTGGAGATCATCGAACTCCATCATGATCAAAAACTGGACGCCCCGTCCGGAACTTCCATTAAAACCGCGGAGATGATCCTGGCCGGACGGGATACGCAAGCCCCGGTAACCATCGGCGAGGAGAAAATCAAAGGGGTTCGCGGCGGGGAAATGAATGGCATCCATCTTCACAGTGTCCGTTTGCCCGGATTAATCGCCCATCAGGAAGTCATTTTTGGCGGTGAGGGACAAACCCTTACCATCCGCCATGACTCCATCAGCAGGGAGTCCTTTATGCCGGGCGTGATGTTGGCTGTTAAAATGGTTCCCGGGAAGCCCGGACTGACTTATGGCTTAGAGCATTATCTTTTCTAATAAACTTTCACCTCCCTTTTCCACTTGGAATATATTACATCAGCATGCTTTTAAGTTGGAAAAGGAGGAGCCTTAGGTGAAATCGATTTTGGAATTACAGGCGACGGTTGTCGGCGGAGATGCCAGACAAATTGTTGTTGCCGAAAGCTTAACCACCCTTTTTAAAAAAGTAAAAATCTTTGGTCATCCTCAGGCGGCGGTTCCCGACAGGCTGGAATATCATTCCGACCTTGTAGAAGCTCTGGTTGACACCGATGTGGTTTTGCTTCCCATTGGCGGGATCAATGATGAGGGTTTGATATGGAGTTATAAAGGAAAACCCCGGATTGATTTCGGGCAATATTTGAAATCTTTGAATCCGGGAACTATCATCGTAACCGGCTCCATCACCGAAGGTTGGTCCGATATTGCTGATTTCTATCATTTAAAAGTCGTTTCATATGCCGATAACGATGAGATTGCCATTTTAAACTCGATTCCGACCGCAGAAGGAACATTACAATTTGCGATGGAAGAATTGCCGATTACGATTCACGGCAGCCGGGTGATGGTAATCGGCTTTGGCCGGGTTGGAATGAGTGTAGCCCGCATTTTCAAGGCATTAAACGCCGAAGTTGTTGTCACCGCCAGGCGGAAGGAATCATTGGCCAGAGCCAAGGAAATGGGTTGCGCCACGGTTTCCTTGGAGGGCTGGAGTGAGCTTGCCAAGACAGCCGATTTGTTGATTAACACCGTACCCGCGTTGATGATTGACGATCCGATCCTGGTAAAGTTAGCTCCCCAAACGGTGATTATTGATTTAGCCTCGGCACCCGGCGGAACTGATTTTAAAGCTGCCGAGCGCCTCCGCATTAAGGCGATTTTAGCGCCGGGGTTACCCGGTCTGGTAGCTCCAAAAACCGCCGGAGAAGTTTTAGCCTCCACCATCCCCAAGTTAATTCAAGATTACTTTCGTAAAGGGGGTGGAGCTTTATGAGGTTTGACGGAAAACGGATTGGATTTGCCTTAACCGGCTCTCATTGCACCCTTGCCGAAGTGTTGCCGTATATGCAGTTGTTGAAGGATGAAGGGGCAACCATCACCCCGATTTTGTCTCCGGCGGTTCAGAAAACGGATACCCGTTTTGGAAAGGCCGCCGATTGGCAGCAACAGGTCGCAACCATCTCCGGCAAAGAGCCTTTAACGACCCTGGTTCAGGTGGAGGCCATCGGACCGCAAAAATTGTTGGATTTAATATTAATAGCGCCTTGTACCGGAAATACCTTGGCTAAAATGGCGCTGGGGGTTACCGACACCTGTGTGTTGCTGGCGGCAAAGGCTCATTTACGTAACAACCGGCCGGTGGTACTGGCGATTTCAACCAATGACGGGCTGGGAGCTAATGCCCGAAATATTGGAACATTAATGAATCGCAAGCATACTTATTTTGTGCCTTTTGGCCAGGATAGCCCGGAAGAAAAACAGAACTCCCTGATTGCCAAGATGAAATTCATACCGGAAGCGCTTTTAGCGGCATTGGACGGTCGGCAATTGCAGCCGGTGATGGTTAGTTATTAGGTAGCACGAATGACGGCCCTTCAAACGGGCTGTCGTAAGAATCAATGAAAATAAAACGCGCCGAAGGATACACCCTAAACCGGCGAAGTTTTATTTTCATAGGAGTCGCCCACCCCGGCATTGCCGGGGAAAATAGAAGGGATGGAAATGGGCCTAACTACTTGTTTACCCTAGCCCTTAAAGGGAATTAGTAGGGTTTGAGGGCATTTGCTTGGGTTTCGGAGCAGATATACCCCGATTGACCTTTGATTGTCTCACCAACTGGGATTCAACCCCCCGGTTTTAGCTGAATGCTTTCGCTAAATACGGCCTGCGGTTTTGAATCCCTTGGTTCTTTAGCCGACTCCCAATCCGCCCGCCAACTTGGGTTGGTCTGATTCCCTATAAGGCCCATAAGGGAGGGTAAGTTTTTAGGCAAAAGGATAGTGTCTAAGTGGACAACTTACATCGGAAAGAGAGGCAAACGCATGAAGGTTATCGTGCAGAAATTTGGGGGAACTTCGGTAGCTACCCAGGAAGGCCGCGGAAATGTGGTAACGAAGGTGAAGGAAGCCCTGGGAAAAGGATTGGGAGTGGTGGTTGTTGTATCGGCTATGGGGCGCAACGGTGATCCTTATGCTACGGATACCCTCATCGGACTGGCCCGCGGAGTTTTAAAATATATTAAACCGCGCGAGCTTGATCTTTTAATGTCCTGCGGTGAAAATATTTCCACAGTCGTTATGGTGCAGACTTTAAAAGCCCACGGTATTGAAGGGGTGGCTTTTACCGGAGGGCAAGCCGGCATCATTACCGACCACCATTTCAATAATGCCCGCATTATCGAGATTAAACCCGATAATTTGTGGAGGTGTCTTGAAGAGGGGAAAGTTGCCGTCGTTGCCGGTTTTCAAGGAGTCACCAAGGATGGGGAAGTCACGACGCTTGGGCGTGGCGGCAGCGATACCAGCGGTTCCGCTTTGGGAGTGGCTTTACATGCGGAGTTGGTTGAGATTTATACCGATGTGGACGGGATTATGACGGCTGATCCGCGGCTGGTTCCTCAGGCTAAGCCGCTGCCGGTAATGACCTATAATGAGGTCTGTGAAATGGCTCATCTGGGCGCCAAAGTAGTGCACCCCCGGGCGGTGGAAATAGCGATGGAAGGGAGAATTCCTCTACGGATTCGTTCAACTTTTTCCAACAATTTGGGCACACTGATAAGTGACGGAACATCCATCGGCGATATTGAAATCAGGGGCGATAAAGTAGTAACCGGTCTGGCCCAAATCCCGGAGATGGCGCTGGTTAAGATTACTTCCGTAGAGGATCTCAACCAAAACGGGACGGTATTAACGATTTTCCAAGTTTTGGCTGGCGCTGGAATTAGTGTGGATATGATTCAGGTATCGCCTTTTAATATTGCCTTCATTATCAATGGCGATTTGGCGGATAAGGCCGGAGAAACGCTAAGTCCGCTGAAACTGGAATTGTCCATTGAGAAAGGGTATGCCAAGGTCGCGATTGTAGGTTCGGGGATGCGGGGTGTTCCTGGAGTTATGGCACGTATGGTGAAGGGTTTGCAGAAAGAACATATTTCAATTTATCACTCGACCGATTCCCATATTAATATTGCCTGCCTGGTAAAACAAGAAGATATGTGCAGCGCGCTTCAAGCATTGCATAATGAATTTGAGTTAGCGGAGTAAGGGGGATTTTTTCATGGTAAAGTTTGGCAAAGTTTTAACCGCAATGATCACGCCATTCAATCAGAATTTACAGGTTAATTATCAAGCGGCGCAAGAATTGGCTGTGAAATTGGTTGATTCCGGCTCGGACGGGGTTGTGGTCGCAGGCACGACCGGTGAATCGCCGACCTTAACCAAACAAGAAAAGCTCGGTTTGTTCAAAGCGGTTGTGGAGGCTGTTGGCGGAAAAGGGACGGTTATTGCCGGAACAGGAAGTTATGACACCGCGGCCAGTATTGAATTAACCAAAGAGGCTGAGCGGACCGGCGTCGATGGCGTGATGCTGGTGGCGCCCTATTATAATAAACCGCCTCAGGAAGGGTTGTATCAACATTTTCGAACCATAGCCAATGAGACTTCCTTGCCGGTTATCCTGTACAATATTCCCGGCCGTACCGGGGTTAATATTTCCCCCGGCACCATTGCCAGACTGGCGGCAATCGAGAACATCGTGGCGGTAAAAGAAGCTTCCGGCAACCTCGGACAAGTGAGCGAGATTTACGAAAAAGCGCCCAAAGACTTGCTGATATATAGCGGCGACGATGCCATGACTTTACCGGTGATGAGTTTGGGAGGCGTGGGGGTTATCAGTGTGGCCGGCCATATCGTAGGGCGAAAGCTTCAAGAAATGATTGCCGCTTTTTGCAGAGGCGATCTTTTAACTGCCAATAAAATCAATAGCGAGGTTGCTCCGCTGGTCCGTAGCCTCTTTATCACGACCAATCCGATTATGGTGAAGGCGGCCTGTAATCTATTGGGATTTAAAGCGGGTGGACTCAGATTACCATTGGTCGAAGCCACCGCCGACGAACAAAAAGTTTTGCAGGAAGTTTTGAAAAATCTGGGACTAGTGTGAGCTGGTTATTAGTTATTAGTCATTGGTATCCGGACGCCGGCCGTTGAAAGAGTTGCCCTGTTTCTTTGGTTTACAATTTGTTGATTTTAATATTCCACAGAGGTTTTTCCGTATAAAAAAAGTTTTTGAAAAATTATCACTCGGATTTGCAAATTGAAATGGATGATATATAATAAATTGAGTGGGGCTGTTACAAAATAAAATTTATCGATCGAGATATACAATATTTAACCTGAGTATGGATTAGGCTATATATTGTATATCTCATTGTTTTTGAAAAACTTGGTTTTAAAAAAACAATGTTTTTAAGAAATTTCGTTTCTAAAATACTTTTGCAACAGCTTCATTTTTTGTGAATTCATTGCGGAGGAATCATAATGCCGGATACAGATAACGGTGCGCAGGCGCAGACTACTAAACCGGGACAGGCTTTATTGGATAAAATTTTGAACAAGACAGCCGTACTTGGAGTCATTGGTCTTGGTTATGTCGGGCTTCCCCTGGCGGTTGAAAAAGCAAAGGCCGGTTACAGGGTGATCGGTTTTGACGTCCAGGCCAAAAAGGTTGATCAGGTAAACCAAGGGCACAATTATATCGGCGACGTGGTGGATAGTGAATTGGCCGAACTGGTGAAAAGTGGACGTTTGAAGGCTACAACAGACTATACCCAAATTGAGGAAGTTGACGCTGTCGCCATTTGTGTGCCCACTCCGCTTGACAAATATCAGCAACCGGATATTTCTTATGTTTCCAGTTCCACACACCAAATTGCCCCTCACATTCACCGGGAGATGTTAATTGTTTTAGAAAGCACAACTTATCCGGGGACTACCGAAGAAGTGGTCATGCCGGTGCTGGAAGCGACCGGACTTTCCTGCGGTAAAGATTTTTTTCTGGCGTTTTCGCCGGAACGGGTCGATCCGGGAAACAAAGAGTACCATACCAAGAATACTCCGAAAGTGGTCGGCGGCGTCACCCCGCGTTGTACGGAAATCGCCGCTGCCTTATACGGAAATGTTTTAAATAGCGATATTTATCAGGTATCCAGCCCTAAAGTGGCTGAAATGGAGAAGATTCTCGAAAACACTTTCCGGAACATCAATATTGCGCTTGCCAATGAAATGGCTATCCTTTGCAATAAGATGGGAATTGATGTTTGGGAAGTGATTGATGCCGCCAAGACCAAGCCTTACGGATTTATGCCGTTTTATCCCGGTCCGGGCCTGGGCGGCCACTGCATTCCCATCGACCCTTTCTATTTAACCTGGAAAGCCCGGGAATACGATTATCATACCCGGTTGATCGAAATCGCCGGGGAAATCAACAATCAAATGCCCGAGTTTGTGATTGAACGGGCTGCAACCTTTTTGAACGAGTATGGTAAACCGCTCAAGGATGCCAAGATATTGATGCTGGGGATCGCTTACAAGAAAGACATCGATGATCCGCGGGAATCGCCAGCCATTAAAATTTATCAGCTTTTAAAGCAACACCTGGCCGATGTGACGGTGAATGACCCCTGTATTCCGGTTTATGACTTTGGAAATTTACGTTTGGAATCCACCGCTCTTACGGAGAAATTGGTAAAATCCGCCGATTTGGTGTTGATTACAACCGATCATTCCGCTTATGATTATCAATGGATATGTGATAATAGCCGATTGGTTTTCGATACCCGAAACGCTACAAGGCATATCAAGGAATGCAAAGCGAAGATTGCCCGGATTTAAATCCGTTTCTCTGTGGCCAATAATATTTTTAGCCACAGAGGGCACAGAGAAACATATTATTTCATTTTTTTACCGGAAACATTGCTTAGGGTCATTTGTAGCGAGTAAAAGAAAATATTACGATCATTCTAATTGGTTTTATATAATATAGTGGTTTTCTCTGCGTCTCCGTGTCTCTGTGGCCTATAATGCTTTTAGACAAGAAGACAGCGGATTGCCAATCCATTTAAGGGGAGAAAAGATGTCTACCTTTCGATTTGGTTTGATCGGATGCGGCCGGATTGCCCCCAATCATGCCCGTAATATTATGGAGTTGGAACAGGCGGAGTTAAAAGCAGTTTGCGACCTGGTTCCGGAAAAGGCTGAACACTACGGCAGGACCTATGGCGGGGATGTCTATACGGATTATCGGGCGGTTCTGGAACGTCCGGACATTGATATTGTATCCATTGCCACTTCCAGCGGGGTTCATGCCGAAATTGGAATTGCGGCGGCCCAGGCCGGTAAACATGTGATTGTTGAAAAACCGATGGCTTTGTCGTTGCATGATGCCGACCGCTTAATCGCGGCTTGTAATGAAAACCATGTTTACTTAGGGGTTTGCCATCAAAACCGTTACAACCAGGTGGTTCAAAAATTGCGCCAGGCCCTGGAAGACGGACGCTTTGGGAAATTGACCCATGCCACGGCGGTGATTCGCTGGTACCGCGATCAGCATTATTTTGAGCAGGATTCCTGGCACGGTACCTGGGCCCAGGATGGCGGGGTGCTGATGAATCAGTCCATTCATAATATCGATTTATTACAATGGATGATGGGACAAGTTACCGGCGTTTACGGTAAAATCGCCACCAGGCAACGGAATATTGAAGTGGAAGACTTGGGGCTGGGAATGTTGACTTTTGAAAGCGGCGCCATGGGGATGATTGAAGCGTCCTCAACCGTTTATCCCCGTAATTTGGAGGAAACCTTAAATATCTTCGGTGAAAATGGCACGGTGATCCTGGGAGGGGCTTCCATCAATCAGATCGAAACCTGGCGTTTTGCCGATGGATTGGATGATGAGGCGGAAGTCATTAAGAGCAGTGGGGAAACGCCGCCCAATATCTATGGGTTCGGCCACCGTCAATTGTATCTGCGTTTTATGCATGCGGTTGAAACCGGAACGGATTTTGATATTCCGGGGACGGAGGGCAAAAAGGCCCTGGAAGTTATTTTAGGGATTTATCATTCGAGCCTCTCCGGGCAGCCGGTGGGATTGCCGTTGCAAGAGAAGGCCTATCCGTTGCCGGAATTGATGAAGGAATATCAAGGAAAGGTTTTTTAAGGACTTTAAGACCAACTTTCAACGGTTGGTTTTTTTATTTATCAAAGGCTTTATTTTTGAAGATAATCGGGCTTGTTATTGGAGGCGGAGGTTAGCCTTTTTTTATTTTACGGTATGCCGAAGGGGACTGCCCCATAATTTGATGAAATAATCGTGAAAAATAATAGGGGTCTTTAAAACCCAATGTAGCGGCGATCGTTTCAATACTTAACGTGGTGATATCCAGGTATTGGCAAGCCCGCTGAATTTTGAAACGTAAGAAGTAATCAATCGGCGAATAGCCGGTTTTATTTTTGAATAAGTAGGAGTAATGGGATACGGAAAGATTGACATGGCCGGCCAGTTCCCTCAGGGACAGATTTTGCCCTAAATGTTTGGCCATATATTGAATGGATTCATCAATATCCTGGCTGCTGGCTTTTAATTGCAAATGATAATCATGATTCATCAAAAAGATTGAGCCCATCAAATGCGGAAGCACTTGAGAGGCGAAGATCATGTTATCCAGCGTGAAACCATTCTGCAACACTTGATAGACTTCTTGGAACAAATCCACGATTTTAGGGGCTTTTTCAAGCGCAATCGGAAAGGTATGGAATTCCGGTAATAAATGTTTGAAATAATGCTCAGAGTGACTGCCCAGAAAATGAAGCCAGTAAATCGTCCATGGGCGGGTGTCGCTGGAACCGTAAATATGAGGCGTTCCTTTGGGTATAATCAGCAGGTGGTTTTCGGCGACTTGCTGTTTGTTGCCGTTTATTGTAAACCAGCCATTCCCTTGCGTGCAATAAATCATAATATGCTGCTCGCAGCCGTCCGGCCGCTCCCGGTAATGGAATTGGGCCTCGGGAAAATAGCCGATGTCCGATAGATAAAGGGAGTTGATTAAAGGGTTCTCCGTAACTTCCTTCAGGAAATTCCTTGGTAGAACGATAATTTTTTGTCCGTAAAAACCCTCATCTTTTTTGATTGTTTCCATGATTTCATTGTAAGGCATGAATGGGTTTTTAGCAACCGCAGTTCGTAAGATAATCCAGGTTCTTCGGCGGATAATGAATGGAGTTTCCCAAACAATTAAGATATATTTAACATATTGAAAATATGACTTTGTCCGTAACAGGCGCGTCAACCGGTTGGCGACTTCTTGGGCGCGTTATATTTTAGTCATTCCTTAAACACCTCGCTCCGGCAAGGTAAGTGAAAATTTCACCGCGGTGCGCGGAAAAATTGGCCGGACCCTATTGCCCCATTGGAGTTTAGGAATTTTCTATCCGAGGAGGATTGTACCATGCATCCTGTAAATTTAGAAGCCAAGATTTGGGAAGAATTTTTGGCGCTCCCCACTTACCCCGTAGGGAAGCCCGATAAGAATCCCATGTTTTTAGAGAAACGGGTTTATCAAGGAAGCTCCGGAAAGGTTTACCCCTATCCGGTCATTGATAAAATCGAGGACCGGAAAGTGGATCAAAAATACCGGGCGGTTTTTTTGGAAAACCCTTATTTATTGATTATGATTCTGCCTGAACTTGGGGGTAGAATTCAACGGGCTTTCGACAAGACCAATCATTATGATTTCGTCTATTATAACCAGGTGATTAAACCGGCCCTGGTGGGACTGACCGGTCCCTGGATTTCCGGGGGAATCGAATTCAACTGGCCCCAGCACCACCGCCCCAATACCTACGGCCCGGTTGAATATTTGCTGAAAGAAAACGAAGATGGCAGCAAAACGGTTTGGGTCAGTGAAATCGACCGTATGCACGGCACCAAAGTGACCACCGGATTTACACTTTACCCAGACAAAGCGTATTTAGAGATTAAGTCGCAACTTTACAACCGGACTCCCCAGGCCCAAACCTTTCTCTGGTGGGCCAATCCGGCGGTTGCGGTGAATGAGCAAACTCAATCGGTTTTCCCGCCGGATGTCCATGCCGTGTTTGACCACGGTAAACGGGATGTATCAAGGTTTCCGATTGCCACTGGGACTTATTACAAAATGGATTATTCCTCCGGAGTGGACATTTCCCGTTATAAAAACATTCCGGTTCCCACTTCCTATATGGCGTATCATTCCGATTACAATTTTGTCGGTGGATATGATCACGGGAAAAAGGCCGGAATTTTACACATTGCCGATCACCATATTTCACCGGGGAAGAAACAATGGACTTGGGGCTGCGGCGACTTCGGCAAGGCCTGGGACCGTAACCTTACCGATGAAGACGGCCCCTATATCGAATTGATGACCGGTGTCTATACCGATAATCAGCCCGATTTCACCTGGCTGTTACCGAATGAGGAAAAATCATTCACCCAGTACTTCATGCCCTATAAAAATATCGGCGTGGTCAAAAATGCCTCGATTGAAGCGGCCGTGAATCTGGAGATCGATAAAGGAAAGGCGGAAGTGGCGGTATATGCCACCGCGAATGTGGAAGGAGCCGTGGTGGAACTTAAGGGCAAGGGAAAAACCTATTTCCAGACCACGGTTGACCTTTCGCCCGAAAGCTCCTGGAGTGAGCAAGTTGTCCTGGAACCGGCGGAGAAAGCGCATCATTTGCTGGTGAGCGTATTCGGACCCAGCGGGAAGCTGATGGTTTCTTATCAACCGGAGGAGCCAAAGATCGAACGGATTCCCGAGCCGGCAAAAACGGCCCTGCCGCCTTCGGAGGTTCAAACCAACGAAGCCTTATATTTGCGTGCTGTTCATCTGGAACAATACCGCCATGCCACGTATGATCCGGATCCCTATTACCTGGAGGGATTGAGGCGGGATCCCGACGATATCCGTCATAATAACGGTTACGGCTGTTTGTTGTTGCGCCGCGGATTGTTTAAAGAAAGTGAAGCTTATTTCCGGAGGGCCGTTGCCAGTCTGACCCGTTTCAATCCCAATCCTTACGATGGAGAACCTTATTATAACTTAGGACTGTCTCTGAAGTTTCAGGGCTGCTTGGATCTGGCTTATGATGCCTTTTATAAATCGGTCTGGAGCGCGGCCTGGCAGGACAGCGGTTACTTTTCACTGGCCCAGATTGCTTGCTGGCGGGGAGACTATCCTACAGCCGAAGAATTAATCGGGAAATCCTTGATCCGGAATTATCATCATTATAAAGCCCGCCATCTTCACGGGGCCATCTTACGGAAAATGGGGCGGTATCGGGAAGCCCAAAGAATCGCCCTTGAAACCCTGCAGTTGGACCCGATGGATTTCGGTTCCCGCCGCGAACTTCAACTATGTTTTGAAGCGGAACAACAAACCGAAAAGGCCCGGGCGATGAAGGAAGAACTGCTGAATTTACTGGACACCAATCCTCATAACTACTTGGAACTAGCCAGGGATTACGGCAGCGCCGGACTTTTTACCGAAGCCTGCAAGGTGCTGGAAGATGAAATTGCCGCTGAAAAGCAATTGCAAAATGTCTCTCCCCTTGTTTATTATTATTTAGGGTACTACCAGCACCAAAACGGTGATTTCCGGCAAGCTTCGGCCTACTTTAAGCAGGCCGGGGAGGGAAATTCCGATTATTGTTTTCCAAACCGGCTGGAGGATATTGTAGTCCTACGGCAAGCGTTGGAACTAAACCCCAAAGATGCGAAGGCATACTATTACCTGGGTAATTTATGGTATGACAAAAAACAGTCCGATTTGGCCATCCAGTGTTGGGAACAGTCGCGGGAAATTGATGATTCGTTGGCCACGGTCCACCGTAATTTGGCGCTGGGATATTATAATCAAAAACACGACCCGGAAAGATCCAGAGCGGCATTGGAAAAAGCATTTTCGCTAAACCCCGCCGATGCCAGGGTTTTCCTGGAACTGGACCAACTTTATAAAAAAACCGGAGTCGATTGGCAATTGCGGATGAATGGTTTCCGGAAACATTTAGACTTGGTGGAATCCCGCGATGATCTCTATATCGAGTATGTCACCCTCCATAATCAAATGGGCGAATATCAAAAGGCCAAAGAGCTTATAGCCGACCGGAAATTCCACCCCTGGGAGGGCGGCGAAGGCAAGGTTTCCAGCCAATTTGTTTATTCCCGGGTGGAACTGGCCAAGCTGTACATTCAAAAGCGGGAATTTCAGAAAGCCCTCGCCGAGTTATTAGAAACCGGCCAATACCCGGAGAATTTAGGCGAAGGAAAACTTTACGGTGCCCAGGAAAACCACATTCATTATTTTCTCGGGTGCGCCTATGAAGGTTTGGGAATGGCTGAAAAAGCCGGAGAGTCGTTTCAAAAGGCAGCCGTGGGCCTGAGCGAACCTTCCAGTGTGATGTTTTATAATGATCAGCCGGCCGATATGATATTCTATCAAGGCTTGGCTTTGCTGAAATTAGCTCAGCCCGATCAGGCCCGGAGCCGCTATCATAAACTGGTGGATTATGGCGAACAGCATATGTTTGATAAAGAGAGTATCGATTATTTCGCTGTTTCATTGCCGGATTTTCTGATTTTCGATGAAGACCTGACCCGAAAGAACGAGATA
Organism: Bacillota bacterium; assembly: GCA_023392595.1. Lineage (GTDB taxonomy): Bacteria > Bacillota > UBA4882 > UBA8346 > UBA8346 > UBA8346. Next base: position 20,725 of record JAEVYU010000076.1, read on the forward strand.
CACTGCCGCTATCTATTGGGCCTGGGTTATTTGGGTCTAGAAAAGAAGGAACAATCCCGGCGTGAGTTCAAGCGGGTGCTGGAAATGGATGCCAACCATTTGGGCGCTCTGAGCCATTTGAAAATGGTGGATGAGATGTGAAATTTTAATGAAAAAAGCGTATGTTTCCTGCTATATAGAGTGAATTTGAAGGGAAGTTTCAGGCCCTTGCTTTGAAACATGAAAGGAGGGATTGCCGGAATAGACAGAAGGAACTATGGCGCAATGCTTGAAAAGACAAACAAAATGGAGGAATTGTAATGAAAAAAACCCCTTTTTTACTGCTTTTGGTTGCCGTGCTAATCTTTTCATCGATGGCGGTTTTTGCGGCTCCTGCCAAAATTAAAATCGGTTTCTTAGTAAAACAAGCCGAAGAATTATGGTTCCAAAATGAATGGAAATTTGCTCAAAAGTTTGCCGATGAAAAAAACTTTGAACTGATCAAAATCGGGGTTCCCGATGGCGAAAAAGTAATGGCTGCCATTGATAATTTAGCGGCCCAAAGAGCTCAAGGCTTTGTGATTTGTGCGCCGGATGTCCGTTTGGGACCGGCCATTATGGCCAAGGCCAACGCCAAAAAATTAAAAGTGTTTACGGTTGACGATCGATTTGTGGGCGCCGACGGTAAACCCATGGCCGATGTGCCTTATATGGGTATTTCTTCGACCAAAATCGGTTTTGATATTGGAGAAGCCTTGTATGCCGAAATGAAAAAACGCGGTTGGAATATTGCTGAAACCGCTGCCATGGCAGTAACTCACGATGAGCTTGAGACGATTAAACAACGTACCAACGGCAGCAAAGATGCCTTGGTGAAGGCTGGTTTCCCCGCAAGCAAAATCTATGATGCCGTAAATAAAACCTTGGATGTTCCGGGGGCGATGGAAGGCGGTAACGTTGCCTTGACCCAACATCCTGAAGTAAAACGCTGGCTGGTCTTTGGTGGAAATGAAGAGTGCGTTATCGGGGCTATCCGGGCGATGGAAGGCCGCAATTTCAACGGCACCAGTATTATTGGCATCGGCCTGGGCGCCAGCATCGGAATTAGCGAATTTAAAAAACCCGGTATGAACGGTTTCTTTGCCACCAGCGCGATTAGTCCATACCGTCATGGTTATGAGACCGCGAAATTGTTATATGAATGGATCAAAAGCGGTAAGAAACCGCCGGTGGTAACTTTAACCGCCGGTTATATCGTAACCCGCGAGACGTATAAAAAAGTCATGACCGATCTCGGACTTGCCGACTCGATTACGAATTGATTGGAAATGAGTAGATGAATCCGGGTAACTGCCCGAAGAGCAGTCTCAAACCGAAGATAGGGCCGGTTTAACCGGCTTTGTAACAGTAGTTTGATACAATCTTTGGGCAGCTCCCGGATTATAATAAGAGGTGAACGGGATGGAAACCGGTTTTCTGAAGTTTGAAAACATTAGCAAGCATTTCCCAGGGGTTAAAGCATTGGACGGGATATCGTTTGAGGCGGTCGAAGGAAGCGTTCACGCCTTAGTCGGCGAAAACGGCGCCGGGAAATCCACTCTCTTAAAGATACTGAGCGGCCTATACCGGCCCGACGGGGGTCAAATTTACCTGGGTGGAGCTGCCAAGAATTTTTTAAATACCAGCGACGCCTTGAACTCAGGAGTGGCCATTATCTATCAGGAACTCAACCTGGTACCCGAAATGACGGTAGCCGAAAACTTATTTTTGGGTCATATGCCTGCTAAAATGGGATGGCTTAACAAGAAGGCCTTACGGGAAGTCACCTTGCAACAACTTAAAAATTTAGAGGAAGATATTGATCCCGGTTGCAAAATAGGAAGCCTTTCCATTGCGCAACGGCAAATGATTGAGATCGCCAAAGCGCTGGCCCGTAATGCGAAAGTCATCGCTTTTGACGAACCGACCAGTAGTCTTTCCGACCGGGAAGTGCAAAAATTATTTTCGATCATCGGGGAACTAAAACGCCAGGGTAAGGTGGTCTTATATGTTTCCCACCGGCTGGCGGAAATTTTTACGATTTGTGATGCCGTAACAGTTTTCAGGGACGGCAAACATATTGAAACTTTCACCGATATGTCCACATTTACCCAGGACCAGCTGGTCACGAAAATGGTTGGCCGTTCCATTCATGATGTCTATAATTATGTCCGGCACCCCCATCACGGACCGGCCTTGGAAATTGAAGGCTTAACAGGATATGGACTGGCCGAGCCGGCAAATTTAACGGTTGACCAGGGAGAGGTCGTAGGTATCTTTGGTTTGGTCGGGGCAGGCCGTTCCGAATTGCTGAAATTGATTTACGGCGCTACCAAGGGGAAAGCGGGAAAGATCAAAGTTTTCGGACAAGAGGTAAAAATCAGTAAGCCAAGCCAGGCAATTCATCACGGCATTGTTTTTTGCCCCGAAGATCGCAAAAAAGAAGGCATTATTCCGATCCGTTCGGTGAGGGAAAACATTAACATCAGCATCCGGCGATTGATTGCCAAATTCGGCATTATTCCCGAGCGGAAAGATATTGAAAACGCCAACCGATTTATCGAACAACTCAACATTAAAACCCCGTCCATGAACCGGATGGTCCGGGATTTATCCGGAGGGAACCAGCAGAAGGTGGTCTTGGCCCGCTGGTTGTCGGAGAAAGTGAAAGTCATTTTGTTTGATGAACCCACCCGTGGAATTGACGTAGGGGCTAAATCCGAAATTTACGGGATTATATCCAAATTGGCAGCGGAGGGCATTGGCGTGCTCGTTGTCTCCAGTGAACTCCCGGAGATTTTAGGTATTTCTGATCGGATTATCGTCATGCGGCAGGGAAAGCTTCAGAACTCCTTATCCCATGATGAAGCAACCGAGGAGAAAGTGTTACGATTGGCTTTGCCGGTCGTTGAAAATAAAGTCGTCGATAGTTTAAAAAAGGAGTGAAGCAGATGAGTACCAATACTCTTGCCTCCGGCACCAAAACCAACATCAAGCCGTTATACAGACGGATCTGGGATAGTGCCAGCATTCTGATTATTTATTTGATTATGTTCGTGATTTTATCACTGACCGTTCCCTATTTCTTCAGTTGGGAGAACATGGTGGGCCTATCGCTTGCCATATCGACGGTGGGTATTGTCGCTTGTACCATGTTGTTCTGTTTGGCTTCGGGGGATTTTGATCTTTCCGTAGAAAATATCGTGGCTACCTCCGGTGTCATTGCAGCGATAGCGATTCGAAGCACTGGAAATATTTGGATTGGCATATTGTCCGGGATTGTCGCCGGCGGCCTGGTCGGTTTGGTGAACGGTTTAATCATCGCTAAACTCAAAATCAACGCTTTAATTACCACCTTAGCCATTAGCCAGGTGGTCAGGGGACTTGGTTTTATCATATCGGGCGGCGTGGCCGTCGGTATTTTAACACCCGATTTTTATAAGCTGGGGAATAATCATTTTCTGGCCATCCCCATTCCGGTCTGGGTTATGATTTTTTGTTTTGTCGCCTTTGGGCTTTTATTGAACCGGACCACCTACGGCCGGAACACCATGGCTATCGGCGGAAATAAAGAAGCGGTAAGACTGGCAGGAATCAATGTTGACCTGATTAAAATCATTATTTTTACCGTCCAGGGTTTCGTCGCCGGACTTGCCGGGGTTGTCCTGGCATCGCGGATGACCAGCGGACAACCGAATTCATCCGTCGGTTTCTCCCTGGATGTCATCTCGGCCTGTGTTTTGGGAGGCGTCTCTCTTTCCGGCGGTGTCGGGACTATTTTAGGCGTGATCGTCGGCGTAATCATTATGGGAACCGTCCAAAACGCCATGAATCTTTTGAATATCCCCACTTTCTATCAATATGTGGTACGGGGGGTCATATTATTGCTGGCAGTGTTGTTTGATCAAATGAAACAGAAACAGGATTAATCTTTTAATAACACCAATCTTTCCCAAGTTGTCAAGAAATTCATGAAGTCCCGTTGAGTCCATAGGCTAACGGGATTTATTCGTATATTAAAGGAGTGCGCATGGAATGGGGATTTTCAGCAGGATTTTCGGGAACATCCAGTGGCAAAAGTTTGATTTCACCAAGAAATTTACCATTCGCAATAAATTATTGTTTTTCTTTCTTTTAGTCTCGTTGGTACCACTGGCGTTGACCGGTATGATTTCTTACTACAGTTCCAGAACGGCAATGACCCGGAAGATGAGTCAATATTCATTGGAAAACATCTCCCGATCCGCCCAAATCCTGGACGAAAAATTCCGGCAATACGAAAAAATAGCGCTTCAGATTAACGTCAATCCCGTATTGAACAAGGAATTTAAGATTTATGCCACGGCTGCGGACGGAGAAGTTTTGGATCGGGAACAAAATGTGAAGAATTATTTAAAAAGTTATCTGGTGGATGATCCGAATATTTTTGCCTTCATTTTTACGGATGCGGGAAAGGCTAACCAGCATTCCCGGATTTTCGTTCAACGGGGTTCGGTAAGTGAGAGCTGGGATCTTAGCCTCAAGAAATACGCCGCTTCATTAAATTCCCGGTTATACCTGGATACGGTTTGGATGCCGGCGGTTATTGAAAATGCAGTGGTTACAGAAAACAATATGGTCATGGTTAAAAACATCGACGATATCAATACCGGTGAGCCTCTGGGGACTTTTGCCGTTTTGATCAAGGAAGCGGGTATGGCTCAATATACGAATTTCACAGAAATGAATACTACCGTCAATACGGAACATACGCCGGCATCGCTTCCCCGCTATACGGTAATCATCGATGAAAAAGGCATGATTGCATCCACTCCTTTTAAAGCGGACATCGGCCGAAATCTTTCCGATTTCATGAGACAAAATAAAGTTCTTACCCAAGTCAGGAATGGAAGCATAAAGCAGGATAGCTTTTTCGGAACTTTCAATCAGGTACCGGTGCTGGTTTCGGCTGAATATATGAAACATAACGGCTGGAGTATTCTCAGTATAGCTCCCGCCCGGATTCTATTTTCCGAAGCCAGGGTGACCGGACTGGTGATCTTTTTATTAAGCATTGTTTTTGGGACGCTTGCCATCATCATTTCAATTTATGTTGCCTTCCTGGTTTCCGGTCCTATCCGTTCCGTAGTGAATGCCATGAAAGAAGCGGAAAAAGGCAAGTTAACGGTGCGGGTGACCCTCAATAATCAAGATGAGCTGGGGTATTTGGGGAGCAGTTTCAACCGGATGTTGGAACAAATCAACGGACTGCTGGCTGACACCAAAAAAACAGCTACGGAGCTGCAAAAACAGGGCGCGGTATTGCAAGAAAGCTCCCATCAATCTGCCCAGGCTGCTGAAAGCGTGGCCCAAGCCATGAATGAGATTACCCGGGGTACCATGGAACAGACCCATGAAGCGGGGAATTCATCCCAACAAATGACAAGCCTTGCTGCTCAGATTGATCATATGGTGGCGCAATCGGCAGAAGTTGAACATATTACCGGGGATACCAAGAAATTAAGCTTTCAATCGAAAGAGGCGGTGCAACAATTGATTGACAAAACCGCGGAAACGGACCGCATTACCAATGCCATTGTCAGTGACATCAGCGAACTCGATAACAGCGCAACGGAAATAAGCAATATTATCCAAGTTATCACTGGTGTAACGGAACAGACTAATCTTTTGGCGCTGAATGCGGCGATCGAAGCGGCCCGCGCTGGAGAAATGGGCCGGGGTTTTGCGGTGGTCGCCGATGAAATTAATAAATTAGCGGTTCAATCCCGCGAAGCGACAGAGAATATCAATAGCATATTAAAGAAAATCCAGGAAAAAACTGCTACCTCTTATCAAACGGCGGGCCAGGCCCATCAAATTGTTCTCGATCAAATTCAGGCAGTCCGTTCAGCTCAAAACTCTTTTGATGAAATTATCCGGGCCATGGATACTGCGGTTGGTAAACTCAGCGGCATGAATTCATTGCTGGCTCAAATTCACGATGCCAAGGAGCAATCATTACATTCGATCGTCACAATCAGCGCTATATCGGAAGAGACAGCCGCCGCTGCCGAGGAAGTTTCCGCTTCATCCCAGGAGCAGACGGCGATCGCGGATCAAGTCAGTGATTTGGCTGCCCAAATGCAAAGAATGGCCGAAGAATTGATGGAGGTAATTTCCAGATTTGATGTTTCAGAAAGGAATTTGGTTTCCGGATTGGTGCAACCATCACGGGAAAGCCGTGATTGAAAAAATCATGATGGAGGAGGTTCCTATGGCAGGATACCGTTGTTTTTATAAAGATATCCCGGCGCTGACTTTGGAAAGCGATCAACTGGCCGCGGTATTTTTACCTGAAATCGGCAGCAAGATGGCTTCCTTGACCGATAAAACCACGGCCCACGAGTACTTATGGCAAGAATCCAGTCTTGGGTGCAGCCGGCCGGAATATGGCACTCCCTTTGATACCTGGGATATGTATGGCTTTGATGATATGTTTCCCACCATCTCGGCTTGTTATTACCACAAAAAGCCTTGGCAGGGAACGGGCTTGCCCGATCATGGGGAGGTGTGGTCGTTGCCTTGGAAATATGAGTTGCAAGACAGGAAAATCCATTTTTGGGTTTCGGGAATCCGGCTTCCTTATAGGCTTGATAAGTGGGTTTATTTCAGTGCGCCCCATATTCTTCGTTTTGAATATCAAGTCACTAACCAAACTCCCTTTGACCAGGATTTTATTTGGGCCGCCCATCCGCTGCTGAATATGGTCCCCGGGATGAAGATTTTATTGCCGCCGGAGGTAAAACAAGTGGTCAATGTCTTAAGCGGTGGAAAACGGCTCGGCGGGTATCAGCAGGTTCATTCCTGGCCCAAAACTCTCACTCCGGACGGCATGGAATATCCAATCGACACCGTTTACCCCCGGAACTCGCTCTTTGAGAAATATTACGTTCAAGATCCTTTGAGGGAGGGATGGGCCGCCTTGTATCAACCTCGGACCAGGGAAGTCATTGCCTTATCCTTTCCGGTGAAAGAAGTTCCCTACCTGGGGATTTGGATCAATGAAGGCGGGTTTGCCAATCAATATAATGCCGCCTTGGAGCCTTGCACCGGCGCTTTTGACCGGGTGGATTTAGCCGCCTTGCATGAAAAGGTGGGAATCATGAAGGCAAATTCCCAGTGTAGATGGTATCTGAATGTAACGATTCAAAAAATCAGGGACGGAAACGGATGGGAAAGTCTTCATGTCCAAGAGGACGGGAAGATTACTTTTTAGCCTGGGGGACGATTGACACCGACAGAATTTTCAGTGCTTTACCCGGAAAGAACATACTGTGTGGCCTCTATTCGAAAATGTTGCCGGAAAAAAGGGAAAAATGTTTAAGAAGCGAAATATATGGAAATGAATTTTAATGCGCGCATGTGCATACATGATGGACGCGTTATCGGAGGTTCAAGGTGAGGACATCATATATCGATCCCAGCGCCGATATTAGTATGGATACGGAGATTGGCGAATTTGTAGTCATTGAGGCGCAGGTTAAAATCGGCTCCGGTTGCCGGATCGGCCATCATGCAATCATCCATCGAGGTAGCGAAATCGGCGCCAATACTGTAATCGGCGATCATGCCGTACTGGGAAAAATGCCGCAGCTTGCCAAGACCAGCACAACAGAGCCTAGGAGCTTGGAGCCCTTACGGGTCGGTTCCAACTGTCAGATTGGCACCGGGGCAATTTTGTATGCCGGGACGACTGTCGAACAGGATACTACAGTTGCCGATCTGGCTTCGGTGCGTGAAAACTGCCGGATTGGTAAGGCAGTTTTGATTGGCCGCGGCGTTGCGGTGGAAAATAACACATCGATCGGGGATTTTACCAAGATTCAAACCAATGCCTATATTACCGCTTCCATGGAAATTGCGGACCATGTTTTCATTGCTCCAATGGTTACAACGACCAACGATAATTTTATGGGGCGAACCGAAAAACGTTTTACGCTTCGAAAAGGAGCCACGATAGAGCGGGGTGCCCGGGTGGGGGGTAATGCCATTTTATTGCCCGGCATTACGGTTGCGGAGGAGAGTTTTGTGGCCGCAGGTTCAATCGTTACCAAAGACACTGCTCCCAAACAAGTCGTAAGGGGTGTTCCGGCCAGACCCATACGGTCGGTGCCCGAGGATGAATTGTTGCCGGAATAAACCATTTTTTATAGGGGCTGTATAGCATGGGCTTCATCCCAAAAATTATCCGAAGCGTCATTCAACTTTTTGATTTTTTGTTGTTGCGGTTCTGGTTACTCCGTTTCGGCATCGGCTACAAGATGTGGGGAAGCGATTACCGGATCCGTCAAGTGCAAAGGACTCCGGCCCGTTATTTAAAGGCTGTTTTACGGAGCGTTGGCGCGGAAATTGATGATTCGGCGACCTTCAAAACCGGCCTTTTGCTGGATAACATCGATTCCGGTTTAAACGGGCTTCATATTGGCGAAAAAGCCTATATTGGGCCGGGAGTTTTTATGGATTTGGCGGAATCGATAACCATTGGTAAACAAGCGGTGATAGCGCCCCAAGTCATGTTGTTAACCCACGGGGATGTGGGAGAGCGGCCCCTCGCCAAGTTGATAAAGAGGAAAGCTGGCCCGGTATCTTTAGCGGAAGGTTGCTGGATTGGAGCCCGGGCCGTTATTTTACCGGGAATAACCATTGGAAAACAGGCGGTGGTTGGGGCAGGAGCCGTGGTTACCGCCGATGTCGCGGATTTTACAATCGTTGCAGGAGTGCCGGCCCGTGAGATACGAAAGTTGAAATAGCAATTTGACTGTCGGCTAATTGCTATTGGCTATTAGCTATAGCAGTTAGCTATTCGTTCTCTGCGATTTTCTGGTAACTATTTTTAAGCAAAAAGCCGATTTAATTGAAAGAAGCGTATAGATGAGCATAGCCACCAATAGTTTACGCACGTATGTTTTTCGGATTGCAACCGGGATTTCCGGAATTTTAATCGGAATACTTATTGCCAGATTCCTGGGGCCGGCTGGTAAAGGCTATTATTCAGGTGTTTTTTTATTTTATAATACTTTTACCATGGTCGCCGGTACTTTAGGTCCGGCTATCACTTATCAAATAAGCCGTTTAAAAACTTCCCCCCGGATAGTTTTCCTAACCGCCACACTGTACAGCACTGTCGCCGGGATATTGGCAATTGCCTGCTTTTGGGTTTTTACTCTGCTCAAACCCGGCTTTAATCATGGAATGATTTGGATGGTGGTGTCCGTTACCCCGTTAACGCTGATAGTAACGAATTTGAACGGATTATTCCAAGGGCTCAACCGGATTGCCACCTTAAATTGGATCGGGATAGCCGCCGGATTTTTGCAGCTGGTTTTACTTTGTATCGGTTTTTTGGGATTTCAAATTAATGTCCGCAGCGCCATAGTCTTTTGGCTGATTGGCCAGGTAATGACATTTGTAGCCGGTTTATGGGTGAGCCGCGAGTATTGGTGGCCGCTGCATTTACGTTCGGTAAGCTTCCCCCTGCTGAAAGAGTTGCTGACCTTTGGCGGGCAGATTAGTCTCGGCAGTTTGATCGGAATTTTAAATTCGCGGATCGATTCATTTTTAGTACTGGCTTTTTTAAAGACCAAACAATATGGATTTTATTCTGTGGCGGTTAATGCCGCCGAGTTGCTTTGGTACGCTTCCGGAGCTATTTCGGTTGCGATATGCGCCCATGTCGGTTCAGCTTCCTTACAGCGCGCCGGACAATTGACTGCCAAGGCTGTCAGGCATACATTATTGCTCAATATACCATTAACCGCTTTGATGTGGAGTGTATCCTGGTTAATCCCTTTCGTTTACGGAGAAAGATTTACAACGGCTATGCTGCCGTACCGGGTGATGCTGCCGGGAATGTTGGCTTATAGTATCGCCAGTATTTTTTCTACCTATTTTACAAATCAGCTTGGTAAACCTAAATTTCCCCTATTGATATCCTCTCTATCAATGGTAATCGATTTCGGAGCCAGTTTATTTTTGGTTCCCAGGTGGGGCTTACTTGGCGGAGCTTTGGCGAATTCCTTATCGTATATCATTTCCATCAGCCTGTTAATCGCTATTTTCTGTAAAAAGGCCGGAATTTCAGTGGTGGAACTTTTTCGAATTACCCAAGAGGATATCGCCGATTATAAGATCTTATGGAATACTATCCGTCATTCTTTCAGCAGAAAGTTGAGGCGAGAGTCGTGAGAAAGCGGGACCATAAAAAAACAAGGCGAATTTTGATTATCGGTTACCCTTATTTTGTGGGTAGGATCATGGAACTGGCAAAGGGTTCCGATTATCAACTTTTTACGATGCCCAAAGGTAAATTGCAACAATGGTTAATTTTACTGCGGGTGAATGCCATTTATTTGGTGGGCGGCGATTTGCGATCCAACCGTTTTTATACTGCAGCGGTTCTTTTGGGAAAAAAAGTGATCATGCATTGGGTTGGTTCCGATATTTTGGAAATGAAGGATTGGTTGAGAAAAGGACACCGTTTCAGCCCAATATTGCTCCACCACTCTTATCACTGGGCTGAAGTGGATTGGACCGCCGGGGAACTGCAGGAACTGGGTATTAAGGCCCAAGTTGTGCCCCTGACACCGGCGACTTTTCCGGAGCAAGTTAAGGAACTTCCTTCAAAGTTCGTGGTGTTATGCTATTTGCCGCCGGAGCGGGAGGCTTTTTATGGCGGCGCGGAAATTATTCAACTTGCCAGACAGTTCCCGGAGATTGTATTTTTAGTTGTGGCCGCTTCACCAACCGTTTCGCATCCGAATTGGCCGGAAAACATTATTCCGGTCGGGTGGGTGGACGATATGGGAGAATTATACCCGGAGATTACGGCGCTGGTCCGCTTTACCGAACATGATGGATTGTCGTTTATGGTTTTAGAGGCGCTGGCCCATGCAAGGTACGTTATTTGGAGCTATCCCTTTGAAGGGGTAAGAAAAGCCACCGATTATGCGCAGCTGATGGGAGGAATTTGCGAATTATACCAGGATTTTCAAGCCGGGAAATTGTCTTTGAATCAAACAGGCCGTTCTTTTGTATCCCGACATTACCTGCCGGAGACGGTTTGGCAGCAGATTCATCAGGGTATAGAGGGAGTTTTATCATAAATGGACAGGCAATCCAAACAAATACTAATGGTAGCCTATTATTTCCCGCCTCTGGGAGGAGCCGGAGTTCAGCGTTCCGCCAAATTTGCCAAATATTTGGCCCACCTGGGATGGCAGATAAAGGTTGTTTCAGTGGTTCCTCCCCCCTTCGAGCCGGTCGACCCTTCGCTGGAATGCGAAATCCGGGATCCGAACATAACGGTAGAACCTGTTTCCTACCGGCCAAGGTTTAGAAAATTTGACCGTATACCGGGCTTCTGGCGGGTGAGGAGTTATCTGGATGAATGGTTTTCTTTTCCCGATCGGATGCAGGGCTGGTTAAAGCCGGCTTTGGCTGAGGCTTCCCAAATTTGCCTTGATAATCCCGGGATGATTGTTTTTTCAACTTCCGCTCCCTATACGGCTCACTTAATCGCCAGAGAATTGAAAAGACGATACGGCTTACCCTGGGTTGCCGATTTCCGGGATGAATGGAGTCAAAACCCTTATTTACGCATAGTCACTCCATATCATTTCCGGCTCCATCAAAGAGCCGAGCGAACGGTTCTCGATGAGGCGGATGCAGTAATCTCGGTGACTGAAACGATAACCCAAGGATTACGAAGAATTGCTCCGGAATCGGAGGCGGTCTTTCACACGATTCCCAATGGTTTTGATCCGGAGGATTTTTCCCTGATTCGTGACTCGGATTCAACCGGGGTCGATGATCAACGGTGGAAGTTGACCCATGTCGGTACTTTGAACAAGGCCCGGGCAGAATTATTGTTGCCCTTGATTCAAACTTTGCAACGGTTGGATGCCCGTGGGGCGATTCCATTATCATCCGTGAGATTGCAATTCATTGGGGCAGGCGACTGGAAGGACCCGGAATGGAGCGGCCTGGATTGGATCGAGACCCGTAATTACTTACCGCACCGGGAAGCCCTGGAGGCAATGAACCAGGCCGATATGGCGATATTGGCGGAGTCCAACCCGGCGGCCTTTACCGGAAAGATTTTTGAATATCTCGGGCTTCAAAAACCCATTTTGGGTTTGGTTCATCCGCTAAGTCCGGCGGCAGAGTTGATTAGGGAAGCGGAAGCGGGTTTTGTGGTTGGTCTGGCAGGGGGCCCCAGACTTGAAGAGGCCTTAATGAACTCCTATCAAAGTTGGCAAAAAAGCATCCCGCCGGCTCCGCCTAACCCGGAAGTAATCGCCTGTTTCAACCGGGAGCGCCAGGCCGAAACTTTGGCCCAAATCATGGAGCAAATCCGGTTAAAAACTGAAGAATAGGAACAATTTGGAGTTATAAAATGAAATGCGTTTTAGTTATCGCTTACCACTATCCGCCACTTGCCGGGGCCGGGGTGTTAAAAACGTTACGAACGACCCGTTATTTTCCAAAATTCGGCTGGCAACCGCTGGTTTTAACGGTGAAAAATCCCGAACCTTACCATAGGGCTCCCAACCCGATTCCCGAAGGAACTCGGGTTTACCGTTCCTGGCGAATCCCGGGAGGTAACTTGCTGGCCCGGCTATTACGAAGGCTCGGGCTTGATGAACGTTGGGTACTGCTTCCGGATCAGCATATTTTATGGGCACCGGGCGCCTTTTTCACCGGACTTTATCTGATAATCCGTTTCAAAATTGATTTGATTTATGTAACCGGCCCTCCCTATTCGGCGTTAATGGTTGGAGCCGCCCTGCAAAAAATTTCCGGAAGACCTTTAGTAACGGAGGTTCGGGATCCTTGGAGCTTTAACAGAGGACGTCAAGGGTACCCAACAAAGGTGCACCGGAAAATCGATCACTTTTATGAACGTTGGGTGCTGCGGTCATCTTCTTTGATTGCTTGCATTTATCATATTACCGTCGATGGCTACCGGGAACTCTATCCCTGGTGTAAAGAGAAATTGATTGTTTTTTATGACACGGTTGATCTTCAGGATTTGCCTGCGAATTATCAAAGTTATCCCGTTTTTACCTTGACGTATATCGGAACTTTTTATCCCCCCTTTGCAACGCTTCACGCCACTTTACAGGCAATCAAAGTGTTGCTGAACGAAGGGACGATCAGGGCGGAAAAATTTTGTTTGAATTATGTTGGGCCCCTTGATAAAACCTTTGCCACGATGGCCCAGTCCGTCGGGGTTGCCCAAGTCGTAAGATGGGCTGGTTACAAAACATTAAAAGAGGCCCAACTGGAAGTTTTCAAAAGCCAAACCCTATTGTTGTTGCTGGAATTCCCAACGATAAATACCAAACTTTTCGACTATCTTGCCAGTGGGCGAAGAATCCTGGCTGTAGTCCCTGATTTTCCGGAACTCCGGAGTTTGCTGGAACGCTATGCCGGGTGTTATGATTTAGTCGATACGGCAGTGGATTCCCAAGACTACGGGAAAATAGCTGAAATTTTAAAACAGTGTTATAATGATTTTTATGATCAAAAAACAGCAAATGATCCTTGGAAAACGGCGCTTTTTAAAAATGAAATGAATATTGAAGCCGAAACCCGGCAGTTGGTTGAGAATTTCAATCAATTGGCGGCGAAGATTAAAATATAAAGATCTTATGAAGCAAACATTTTATCAGTGATGGAGTCGTGTCGAATTGGGAAAAATTTGTTTTTTGGCAGATGCCAGGAGCCCGCACACACTCAAATGGGTAAGGGGATGCGCCGACTTGCATTGGGAGATGATTGTTATCTCCCACCATCCGGGGGAAATACCAGGGGCCCGGGTTGTGGTTCATCCTTTATCATTACTTGGTTTCCCCAAATATTGCTGGGGAGTCCGGCGGCTCATCCGCCAACTGAAGCCGGATGTGGTTCATGCCCATCAATTCGGTGCCCACGCTTTATACGCCTGGTTTAGCGGAATTTCACCGCTGGTTGTTTCCGCCTGGGGTTCCGATATTCTGGTATATCCGAAACAATCCCGTTTCATCCGCTGGTTGACCAAGTTTCTGGTCCGCAGGGCTACGGTGATTACCTCCGACAGCAGCTTGGTCGAGGGAGAATTGAAAGCTTATGGGGCTAAGGATGAGCAACTGATAAGGGTCATTTTTGGAATTGAGCGATGCCGTTATCAGATGCTGGCTGGGGTTGTCAAAGGGAATTCTCGGTTGATCCTTTGTTCTCCCCGGCTGCACGAACCGCTTTATAATATTCAGATGATTATTGAGGCATTTAGTGAAGTTAAGAAAAATTTTCCTGAACTTGATCTGTGGTTGCTGGGTTCGGGTAGTTTGACTCCAACGCTGGAAAGGATAGCGGCGGATACAGAGTATAAAGACAGTATTCGCTTTTGGGGTATGGTGTCGCCTCGGGAATCGCTGGAGCGGATGGGTGAAAGCCACTTGATGATTTGCCTCCCATCCAGTGATGCCACTCCGGTGAGTTTGCTGGAGGCCATGGCGGCCGGGACATTACCAATTCTAAGCGATTTACCGGCTTATCATGATTGGGTCGCCGACGGGGTGAACGGCCTTTTTGTAAAACAGGATTTCACCAACTTGGTTTCCGTTTTGAACCGGGCGGTCCGGGACCTTGCTTTACGGGAGAAAGCCGCGGCGGTTAATCGCAAAATCATATTGGAACGGGCCATTTGGGAGGATCAGTTTCAACCGATGCTCAAGTATTACGCCTTAAGGAAAAAGTCTTGCAATGACTCCAATAACATAAACGGGGATGGAGAAAAGTGAAGAAAATTGTGATGTTGCTTTCAAACGGTTTCGCTCCCGACCCGCGGGTGGCTGCCGAAGCGCAGGCCCTGACCGAGGCCGGATATCAGGTTACGATTTTCGCTTGGGACCGGACCGGCCAATTGCCGGAAAATGAGGACTATCAGGGTATCCAAATCGTCCGTTCCAAGATTGGCACTACTTACAGCCGGGGGCCGCTGCAGATTTTTAAATTCAGACAGTTCTGGAAGGCGGCCGTAGCCTTTTTAGGGGAGCACTCCGCGGATATCATTCATTGTCACGATTTGGATACTTTATGGCCCGGAATTCGATACGGCCGTAAATTTGGGATCCCGGTAATATTTGATGCCCATGAATCCTATCCCGATATGGTGGCCCATTTATTTCCCTCCTGGTTGGTGTTGATGATCCGGAGGATGGAAACGTCTCTCGTTCCCAAAACGACTGCCGTCATCACCGTGGGGGAAATTTTGGCCCGTCATTACCAGTCACTCCACGCCAAGAAGGTGATGGTGGTCGGCAATTATAAAACCTTAAACCTCTCAGAGCCGGTAAAGCCACAGAAAATCCCCCCCTTAAAAATCATTTATGTCGGCGGGTTAAACCGCGACCGGATGATTGGACCGATGATTCAGGCTGTGTCCGGCGATGAGCGTTATCATTTAACCATTGTCGGCGCAGGTTCGGAATTATCCCGTTTGCAAGAACTTGCCGGCTCAAGCGCGAATATCCTTTTTACCGGATATAAGCCGCAAGCGGAAGCCCGTACTTTAATCGATCAATGCCATCTGGTTTATTACGGGATTGATTGTACTTATGCCAATAACCAATATAGTACGCCCAATTTGCTTTTTTTAGCTCTTGCATCCGGAAGGCCTATCATCACGACCAATGTGGGAGAAATTGCCGAAATCGTCCGGACTCAAGGTTGCGGCTCGGTTCTGGCGGATTTAGAGGGTACCACCATCGGCCGGGTTTTAGAGCAATATTTTGAGGAGAGTTTATGGCAGCATCAGTCGGAGCGGAGCTTCCGGGCTGCAGCTTCAAAATACAACTGGGGTATCGCCAAACAAAATTTATTAGGGCTATATCAAGATTTGGAGTCGCAAAATGGACAAGCAAAGTAAGCCGAATGTAATCATTATCAATCATTATGCTTCAATCCCGCGCTGGCCCGGCCCCACCCGCAACTTTGATTTTGCCGCCAGCCTTGTCAAACAGGGATGGAAGGTTAACCTTTTCAGTTGCCGGTTCAATCACTATTTGCGGGGGTACTTGCCCAATCCTCCAAAGGAGGAGTCCGGTGTCCAATTGAAGTGGATCTGGAGTACTCCCTATCAGGGAAACTCCTTATTCCGGGAACTCAATATCCTCTTTTTTTCATTTGGCAGTTTTTGGCGGGGATTGTGGACTCCGGCCCAGGCTATCGTAGCTGTGACACCGCCATTGGAGTCGGCTTTTAGCGGCTGGCTCTTGGCGCGGATGAAACGAATCCCGTTTATTCTTGATGTGGAGGATTTATGGCCAGATTCCATTATTGCCATGGGGTTTCATAATCAATTGGTTATCCGATGGTTGCGCTTTTTAGAACGCTTTTTATACCGCCATAGCGACCATTTTTCAACCGTTGCCGGTGAAATGCAAGAATATCTCCAAAAGCAGGGAGTCCCCGGCCATAAGATTTCACTGATTCCCTTGGGGGCCAATTTACCACCGGAGACTAATCATGCAAAACGAAGCGAAACCCGGGAACGCTATGGATGGCCGGATCATAAAATCGTAGCCGTTTATGTCGGAGCCCACGGGCCTGCCAATGCCTTGGAAACCTTAATCAATGGCGCAAAACGTCTGCCGGAGGATAGCCAGGTTCAGATTGGGCTTTTTGGTGACGGTTCGGATAAGCCGCGGTTAGCTAAGATATTAAGCGAGTGTAACTTGCCCAATATCACGATGGAAGAGCCGGTAGCGCCGGAAATGGTACCGCAAATTCTCCAGGCGGCTGATATTGGTATCGCATCTTTAAAGGATACCGATACCTTTAAAACAGTCCGGCCCAATAAACTTTACGAATACATGGCAGTGGGATTGCCGGTAATATGCTGCATCTCCGGCGAGGCTGGCCGGTTTATCACTGAAATCGGTTCCGGCATTCCGGTGACTCCCGAGGATGGGCCGGGCCTTGCCGCCGCTTTGCAAAAGCTCTCTCAAGATGCAGCATACCGCCGTGAATTGGGGAAAAAGGGTTTTGATTATGTGCAAAAGTTTGGAAACCGGGCCCAATTAGCTGCCCTCATGGGCGATGTTATCGAAAAGGTTATCAATGAAAATGGAAAATAAACCAAAAATGCAATGGAACATCAAATATCTGCTTGATTTTCTGCTGGCCTTGTTATTATTGATTCCGGTGACTGCTGTGATTGGGATTCTCGGAGTCATCCTATATATCGATTCGCCGGGGCCGATTTTTTTCAAGCAACTGCGTCCAGGGAAAAACGGCAAGCTTTTTTTGATTCTCAAATTGAGAACGATGATACCGGGGGATCATACGCTGAGCACACCCCGGAATCCTGATGGCTCGCTGGCCCTGACCCATGAGCTCAAGGGTTATACACGGTTCGGCAAAGTCCTGCGCCGTTTCAGTCTGGATGAGTTGCCGCAAATATTTAACGTCTTGAAGAGCGACATGAGTTTTATTGGCCCCCGTCCCGATTTGCCGGAACATGTTCCATTGTACCAGGGTGATGAAAGGCTAAAGCTGATGGCCAGACCAGGATTAACCGGGCTGGCCCAAATCGGGGGCAGGAACGGGTTGCCATGGAAAGAACGGCTGCAACTTGATGCCCGGTATGTAAAAGACTATTCTTTATGGCTGGATTTGAAGATCTTTATGGTAACCCTCGGCCGGCTAATCACAGGCAAAGGTGTATATCAATAGCCGGAGGTGAAAAAATGTGCGTCCTTGAATATGAGCTGAGAGAATTAGATTGGGATACTGAATTTTTTGGGATTAAAATGGGGCAGGTGTTGTTGCCTTCAAAACCGGAGCCGGCGAATTTCTCGGAATCGGCTTGGCTTTACACCCTGGAAGCGGCACGCCGCCAAAAATACCGATTTTTATATTGCCCGGTTGATGTAATCTATCCAGAGGCTTCAACCATCATTGCCGGGCACGGAGGGATCATTGGAGATGTTCTGGTTACCTTTGTTTTAGACTGTTCCAGGGGCATTCAAAAAATTAACCCCTCATTTAAAATCGCGGAAGCGACGGCGGAAGATCTCAAGGGTATTTTAGAAATTGCCGCTACCGGTTTCCGGGACTCCCGGTTTATGATGGATCCTCATTTTCAGCGGTCAAAGGCGGAGCAATTTTATCCCAGCTGGCTAAAGGAGTCCTTTTCTAATTCCGAAAAAATCATGGTGGTTAAAGAGGAAAGGCAAGTTTGCGGATTTATTTCATTGAAACCGGAATCTTCGACCAAGACTTTGATCATTCGGTTGATCGCAGTGAAAAGTTCGGAGCGGGGAAAAGGGATCGGGCAATTCTTGGTTCATCAAGCGATTGCCGCGGCACTCCATCTAAATTACCCCCAAGTGCAAGTGGGTACCCAGTTAACCAATCGGGCGGCCATCAATCTTTATGAAAAAGGTGGTTTCCGGATGCGTAGCGCTAAATACCGTTATCACATTTGGTTTGAGGGCGTTTCTAAATTACAAGCCCAAAACACATAAAGGCTTGTATGTTATAGAATGAAACAACAACATGCTTCAATCATGCTTATTTTAATTCATATTCTTGTGGTGATGGTTGATGGATAAAGGGGGAATTTGTTTGCAGGTACCGGCTTTTGATATTACCCGGCAAAATCAGATATTAGAACCAGCTCTGCAGCGGGCTTTTCAAACTGTTTTACAGCAGGGGCATTTTATTTTGGGCGATGAGGTCCAAAAGTTTGAAGCGCAAGCCGCGGCGTTTTTAGGCGTCAGGCATGCGGTGGGGGTTGCCAACGGCAGTGATGCCTTGGTTTTGAGCTTGATGGCATTGGGAATCGGGCCTGAAGACGAGGTCATCGTACCCGGTTTTACATTTTTTGCCACAGCCAGCTCGGTTAGCAGGGTTGGAGCCACCCCGGTCTTTGTGGATGTGAGCCCGGAGGATTATAATATCCACCCGCAGGCAGTAAAGGAAAGAATAACTTCCAGAACCAAAGCCCTCATGGTAGTGGACCTTTTCGGTATGCCGGCCAAAATGAATGAATTGAATAAACTGGCCGACGCTGAAGGCCTCTCAATAATTGAAGATGCAGCCCAGGCCCTGGGAACCCGTTATGAGGATCAGCCGGTTGGCGGCATCGGCGCCCTGGGATGTTTCAGCTTTTTTCCCACCAAAAATTTAGGCTGTTTCGGCGATGGCGGAATGGTCACAACCAACCAGGCGGATCTCGCCGATAAGTTGCGGATGTTGAGAGTTCATGGGGCCCGCCGCAAGTATCACCATGAAGCGCTTGGGATCAACAGCCGTTTGGATACGTTGCAGGCTGCGTTTTTGAATGTTAAATTGCCTTATGTGAAGAGCTGGATCGAAAAACGGCGGAAAATCGCCGAAATCTACCGTCAAGGGCTAGCCGGCATATCCGGGATTCGGCTTCCGTCGGAGGATAGCGGGCATAGTTATAATCAGTTTACGGTTCAAGCCGATAGGCGGGAGGAACTTCAAAATTTTTTAACGCTCAATGGAATCAGTACCACCGTGTACTACCCAATGTCCTTGCATTTGCAACCGGTTTTTGCTTCTTTAGGGTATAAGCCGGGCGATTTGCCGGTTAGTGAAGCCTTAACCGGAAAAGTCTTGTCCTTGCCGATGTTTCCCGAGCTAACCCTGGAAGAGCAAAAGTTTGTCATTGAAAAAATGAAGCAGTTTTATGAATCCAAAAACTAAAGGGGAAATCAGCGATGAAAATGATGACCATCGTCGGAGCCAGACCGCAATTTGTCAAGGCGGCAGTGGTTTCCACCCATTTACGGCAAAGCGCCCATGAAATATTAGTCCATACCGGCCAGCACTATGATGTGAACATGTCGGATATTTTCTTTACGGAACTGGGAATTCCGGCCCCCGATTATCATTTGGGAATCGGTTCCGGGCTCCATGGCGCCCAAACCGGCAAAATGCTGGCGGAGATTGAACAAGTCTGTCTGCAGGAAAAGCCGGATTGTTTGCTGATTTATGGCGACACCAATTCAACTTTGGCAGGAGCCTTGGCCGCATCCAAAATCCATATTCCCATCGCCCATGTGGAAGCCGGGTTACGCAGTTTTAACCGGCGGATGCCGGAAGAAATAAACCGGGTGGTAGCCGACCATTTGGCAACATGGTTATTCGCTCCGACCCGGACGGCAATCACCAATTTGAATCAGGAAGGGATCCGTCAGGGAGTATACCGCACCGGCGATGTGATGTATGATGCCTTTTTACAAATGTCGAAGCGGGTAGGCACCCAGTCCCGGATTTTGGACACCCTGGGTTTAACTCCTCGGAAATACTGTCTGGTAACACTACACCGGGCCGAGAATACCGACGACCCCCGGAGATTGCAGGCTATTTTGAGCACTTTGGCTGGCCTTGATGATCCGGTCATTTTTCCAATCCATCCGCGGACTCGTGGTAAGCTGGCGGAATATCACATGTCTTTTGAGGGGAAGTCCCTAAAATTCATCGAACCCATCGGGTATTTTGATATGCTGAATCTGGAGCTGAATGCCAAAATGATCTTCACTGATTCCGGCGGAGTGCAGAAAGAAGCCTATATGGCCAAGACCCCCTGTATTACCTTGCGCGATGAGACGGAGTGGGTTGAAACGGTCGAAGCCCATTGGAACCGCTTGGTGGGCGCTGATCCGGAAGGGATCCGCGAAGCTGTCTCATTGGACTGGGTGGGTTCAGCATATCCGGATCTTTTTGGCGACGGCGTTGCTGGGGCACAAATTGCGGAAATATTGACAAAGTGATATCTACGTTGAGTGGTATCCAAAAAATTATGAAAGCAGGACAGTCGAATGAAAAATTTCGCCAGTGACAATCATGCCGGAGTTCCAATGGAGATTTTACATGCTCTTGAGCGCGCCAATCATGAATATGCCTTGGCCTATGGCGACGACTCCTATACAACGGCGGCGGTAGCTAAGTTTAAAGAACAACTGGGACCGGATATTGAAGTTTATTTTGTGATCAACGGCACTTCCGCCAATGTTTTGGGTCTTAAAGCCATTACCCAATCTTATCAGGCGATACTTTGCGCCGAAACGGCCCACATCAATGTCGATGAATGCGGAGCTCCGGAGTTTGCCGTGGGTTGTAAGCTGATTACGGTTGAGACGGATGACGGAAAATTGACCCCTGATTTAATAAAGGATAAATTGCATGAGGTCGGCAATCAGCATCATAATCAGCCCAGAGTCGTTTCGATTTCGGAGACCAGTGAACTCGGAACGGTATATACTCCGGCTGAAATCGAGTCTTTAGCTGATTATGCCCACCAAAACGGGCTGCTGTTGCACATGGACGGCGCCCGGATTGCCAATGCTGCGGCCAGTCTGGGATGCAAACTTCGGGAAATTACCACCGATGCCGGTGTGGACGTATTATCCTTTGGAGGAACTAAAAACGGCTTGATGTACGGGGAGGCGGTGGTTTTCTTCAACCGCCGGTTGGGGGCGGATTTTAAATATATCCGCAAACAAGGAATGCAGTTGCTTTCCAAAATGCGGTTTTTGGCGGTACAATTCGAGGCCTTGCTTACCAATGATTTATGGCTTAAAAATGCCGGCCATGCCAATGAAATGGCCCGGATTTTGGCGCAAGAAATAAGCAATATTCCGCAAATCCAAATAACCCAAAAAGTTGAAGCCAATGCGGTGTTTGCCGTGATTCCGTCCCAGTATATTCCTAAAATTCAAGCCAAATATTTATTTGGCGTATGGAATGAGAAAACTTCGGAAGTCCGGTTAATGACCTCTTTTTGTACAACAATTGAGGATGTTCATGATTTTATCCAAGTGATCAAAGAAACAATTAAAACGGAAGAAAAATGATAATTCATTAAAATTTAAACTGAAATCCCATTGCCTGTTGGATGGAATTTGGTTAAAATAATGAAATCAAGTAAAAACAGTTCAAGGTAAGCGGAGGTACTGATGCCAATCAAGCCATTGCCGTTCTCGAAAACTCAAATCGAGAAAATTATTGAGAAATATCCGACGCCTTTTCACATTTATGACGAGCAAGCCATCCGGAATAATGCCCGGCAACTGCTGGCCACCTTTGCTTGGGCCCCGGGATTTAAGGAGCATTTCGCAGTCAAAGCCACTCCCAATCCTTATATCATCAAGGCTTTGCATGAAGAAGGATTTGGCGTGGATTGCAGTTCGCTCACGGAACTGATATTAGCGGAAAAGGCCGGCCTTTTGGGTGAAGAGATCATGTTTTCTTCCAATGACACACCGGCCGAAGAGTTTCAAAAAGCGCGCCGGCTGGGTGCGATTATCAATCTGGATGACATTAGTCATATTGCATTTCTCGAGGAACAGGCCGGACTTCCGGAACTGATCAGTTTCCGTTACAATCCGGGACCCTTGCGCAAAGGCAATGCCATTATCGGAGTTCCTGAAGAAGCCAAGTACGGCTTTACCAAAGCCCAACTTTTCGAAGGGTACCGGATTTTAAAAGAAAAGGGCATCAAGCGGTTCGGTCTTCATACCATGGTAGCCTCCAATGAACTCCATCCCCATTATTTCATCGAAACCGCCAAAATGTTGTTTGATTTGGTGGTTGAAATTTCACAACAATTGGGCATCCGTTTCGAACTCATCAACCTGGGGGGCGGGATCGGTATTCCCTATAAGCCGGATCAAAAGCCCATTGATTTGGCGCTGATTTCTCATGGCATTCAAAAGGAATACGACCAAAAAATCAAAGCCAATGGTTTGCACCCGCTTCGGATCACCATGGAATGCGGCCGTTATATCACCGGGCCTTACGGTTATTTAGTGGCCACGGTGTTGCATCAGAAAGAGATCTATAAAAATTATGTCGGTTTGGACGCTTGCATGGCCAACCTGATGCGGCCCGCCCTTTACGGCGCTTATCACCATATCACCGTGCTTGGAAAAGAGGATTGGCCGTTGGACCACATATACGATGTCACCGGTTCCCTCTGCGAGAATAATGATAAATTCGCTATCAACCGCCCATTGCCCTTGATTGACAGGGGCGATTTGCTGGTCATCCATGACGCCGGAGCTCACGGACATGCCATGGGCTTCAATTATAACGGCAAGTTGCGTTCGGCGGAGTTGATGGTAAAGCCCGGCGGAGAAGTGGAATTAATCCGCAGGGCCGAAACGAACGAAGATTATTTTGCAACGCTGGATTTTTCCCGTCTTGACGAAAATAAAATCAAAAAGGCGGCGGCAAGGTAATCGTACCGGTTAATTCACTGACAGCGCCCTGAATTTTAACAATAAGCTTCCTAAAAGGGGAGCTTTTTTCATTGGATTGGGAAATGAGTCTATATGATTAAAGATGAGTCTACATCATGGAACGTTGGATCTCATCTGAAAAGAGGCTGCTTCATCACTTTTTGCGACAAAATTACCAAAATCTTGTCCCTTTTCGTATTTCATAACCCCTGTCCATTCCGGCTTTTTTTTGGTATAATAAACCTAAATTGACAAGGGAGGCTTTGCAAATGCCTGGAACAATTGCCATTATTGAAGATGAACCAAATATTGTGGAACTGGTAAAATATAATTTGGATCGCGAAGGCTACCGCACGATTTCCGCCGGAACCGGCCGAAAAGGTTTGGAACTGGTTCAGCAGGAGTTGCCGGACTTGGTTATTTTGGATCTGATGTTGCCCGAACTTGACGGCTTGTCGGTGTGCAAACAATTACGGGCTGATGCGCAAACCAAATCGATCCCGATCATTATTCTTACCGCTAAAAGTGAAGAGGCAGACCGGGTTCTGGGACTGGAGATGGGTGCGGACGATTATGTTACAAAACCCTTTTCACCTCGGGAATTGGCGGCGAGAGTACGCGCCGTGTTGCGAAGGACCGGAAATGCCGAGGAAGATGAACCGGCAATCATCGAGATCGGCGGGATCCGTATGGACCTCCGGCAGCATTTGGTGAAGGTTAAAGGTGGAGAAGTCGAACTCACACCCAAGGAGTTTGATTTCCTTAAATTGTTGTTGTTAAATCCCGGCCGGGCCTTTACCCGGGAATTTTTATTGGAACATTTGTGGGGCTATGAATATTTCGGGGATACCCGGACCGTTGATGTGCATGTACGGCGTCTGCGACAAAAAATCGAGGACAACCCGGCTGATCCCATATACCTGGAGACGGTCCGCGGAGTCGGCTACCGTTTTCGAGGTGAATGAGAATGAAACCAATCGCTTGGCAATTGGGAGGATTGCTCCTCCTTCTTTTTTTGCCGTTTTTATTGGCGGGTTTTCTCTGGCATAATATTTATTTTCCTCTTTTTTCCCTGGTTTGGTTCATCATTATCGGGGGATTGATTTTCCGTTGGTTAAGTAACCCCTTGAAAGAGCTTTACGATTTCATGGTTAATTTTCAGATGGGGATTCCCATCCGCAACCGGTTGACCCGCCGGAACGATTACTATGGCAAACTAGCCAAAGGTCTTGAGAAGATTGATCGTACCCATACCAGTCATCTCAGTACTTTGCATGGGAGGATGGAAGAAATTCAAGCCATCTTGGCCAGTATGTCCGAAGGGGTTGTCGCTACCGACATTACCGGCCGGATTAGCTTGATCAATCCTGCAGCCACCGAACTTTTCAATCTCAACCCCGGAGAAGGAGTCGGCGAGTTTCCTTACAAGGTATTTCCGGATTCGGAATTGGCCGATATATTTCATCAGGTCTATGTGAAAGGCTATCCGCAAGAAATCGAGATTACGTGGCCCGGAATCTTGGAACGCGAACTCAAAGTGCGTTTAGCTCCCATCCGGGATGATGTGAACGAAGAAATCCGCGGAGTGGTCGCGGTAATTGGTGACTTTACCAAGCTTCGGCAACTGGAAACCATGCGTAAGGATTTTGTGGCCAATGTATCCCATGAGTTAAAAACGCCGTTGACCTCGATTAAAGGGTTTATTGAGACTTTGTTGGATGGCGCCGTGTCCCAACGCGAAACGGCGAGGAAGTTTCTCACCATTATTTATCAGGAGGCCGAGAGGCTCAATAATATTATTCATGATTTATTGGATTTGTCGAAATTAGAATCGGGCAAAACCGAATTACGGAAGACCGCCATTCATTTAGATGAATTACTTGCTGAAATCATCCTTTCTGTTGAAAACAGGCTGAAAGAGAAGAATCTGGAATTAAAGAAAGAGCTTCAGGCAACGCTAATTTTGGGGGATGAGGATTTACTCCGGGAAGTGATTCTCAATTTACTGGATAATGCCATTAAATACACCCCGGAAGGTGGCAGCATTTTGATCGGTAGTCATGAAACCACCGAGGGAATTGTTTTTTATATTAAAGATACCGGATTTGGGGTACCCAAAGAAAGCCTGCCCCGGATTTTTGAGCGCTTTTACAGGGTTGACAAGGGACGCTCCAGGGCAATGGGCGGCACAGGACTGGGACTGGCGATTGTGAAGCATATTATTGAAAGACATGGAGGGAAGGTCTCGGTTATTAGTGAATTAGGAAAGGGTAGTCAATTTTCATTCGTCATCCCGATGACGAATGAAGAAGAAGACGGCGCGAAAGATGAGACTGAATAAATTCTTAGCGGAAGCCGGCATCTCATCAAGGCGGCAAGCGGATCACCTGATCCAGGAAGGCCGGGTCCTGGTGAATCAGCAAGTGGTAAGGGAAATGGGGCTCCAAATCGATCCCCAAAAAGATCAAGTCATCGTGGACGGGCGCTTGGCGGTTGCGCTTCAACAATGGGATTATTTGATTTTAAATAAACCTCCCGGCTTTTTAACAACAGTCAGCGATCCCTTTGCCCGTCCGACGGTGATGGATTTGTTACCGCCAGGAAATACCCGGTTGTATCCGGTCGGCAGACTTGACCTGGATACTTCCGGGTTATTGTTTTTTACCAATGATGGCGAAATGGCTTTAGCCCTCACTCATCCCAGACATCTGGTGTCAAAGACCTATTTGGTTAAAGTTCGCGGTGTGCCGGGGGAGGGAAAACTGCAAAATTTGGCTTCCGGCGTATGGTTGGAAGATGGTTTAACCGCGCCTGCAAAAGTTGCATTAGAAGGTATGGAAAATGGGAATGCTATCATCAGAATTATTATCCGTGAAGGGCGAAAACGGCAAATTAAAAGGATGATGCTTCACATCGACCATCCGGTACTGAGCCTACACCGGATCGCGGTCGGTCCATTGCATCTTGGGGATTTAAAACCCGGGAAATGCCGGCGCCCAACCGAAGTTGAGTTAACTGAGCTTAACAAGTTAAAGCTGCAGGTAAAGGAAAGTTCTTAGTTTCGAAAGAGAAGGGAAAAGCGATTGAAAGCTAAAATTCGTTTTGACTTTAAGGCGGAGCCTGCCTCCTCCCGGAGATTTTTTTGGCAACAAACAGACATCCGGCAGCAAGCCAAGGAAATTAGGGCTAAAAATGTTTCGCTTCTACAAAATTTACCGTTTCAAGGTTTAATGGTTGAAAAACTCGATCAGGAACTCGAAGTTTACGTTATCCCGGACGATCAAGATCAGGAAATTGCCTATGCGCCTGTGGAGATGGTGGTAGAAGCGGACTCAATCGCGGATTTAATGCCGCTGACCTTAAGGGAAGAGTTCCGGAAAATCAAAGTCCTGGAACCGGGGGCCTGTACACTCTCCAGTACGGATGTGGAACGGTTTTTATTCCGCGTGAGCGAAGAATTCCGTTCTGAAGTTGAATAAGGAGTTTTTTTAAAAGGGAAGAGTAATCTTTATCGCAAATGTATTGTCTAGAAAGTTGGAGTGAAGATGGCAGTTAAGTTTATTACCCGTCATTTTGTAAAAGATTTGGGAATCGATCTCGGTACGGCCAATAGCTTAGTTTATGAGCGCAATAAAGGCATCATATTGAAGGAACCTTCGGTAGTGGCAATCCGTAAAACTACCAAAGAAGTCCTGGCTGTCGGCAGCGGAGCCAGGCAGATGATTGGCCGCACTCCGGGTGATATTATCGCGATTCGCCCTTTAAGGGATGGTGTGATCGCTGACTTTGACATTACCCGGGAAATGATCAAATATTTCATTCGAAAAGCCTGCCACGGGAAGGTATTTATCAAACCCAGGGCCGTGGTGAGCATACCTTCCGGGACAACTGAAGTCCAAAGAAGGGCCGTTATTGAGGCCACCATTAACGCCGGGGCCCGCGAAGTTTTTTTAATTGAAGAACCTGTGGCTGCAGCTATCGGCGCAGGATTGCCGGTGCATGAGGCTACGGGAAACATGGTGATCGATGTAGGCGGAGGCACTACCGATATAGCCGTGATTTCTCTCGGGGGTATTGTTACCGGCCAATCGATTCCGGTCGGCGGGGATACGATGGACGAAGCGATAGCCCGGAGTATCCGGCGCAATTATAACTTGATGATTGGGGAAAGAACCGCTGAAGATATTAAAATCTATTTAGGCTCGGCTTATCCTTTGGCGCAGGAAATCAAGTATGAAGTCCGGGGCAGGGACCAGGTAACCGGCTTGCCGAAAGTCATCCAAATCAGTTCGGAAGAAATTCGGAATGCGCTCAAGGACCCTCTTAACGCTATTCTTAACGTAGTCCGGCAGATCATTGAAAAGACTCCGCCCGAATTAGTGGCGGATATTATGTTTAAAGACATCGTGATGACCGGGGGCGGTTCTTTATTAAAAGGCTTTGACCAGTTGCTTAGTAAAGAATTGGGAATGTCGGTCAGAGTGGCCGAGGACCCTTTGAGCAGCGTTGTGGTGGGTACGGGTAAGACTTTGGAACAGCTCCGTTTGCTTTCCCGGGTTCTGGTGGCGGCCAAAAAGGCAACTTCGTAATCGGAACCGCGACACTAAATTAAGATAATTCAATTTTAAGCCGAGATTAAATTTTATGGTTGTTATGGAAACCGAGAGGTGATGGCTATTTTGAAAACACCGGGCTCGCACTTGCGCAGCGGTGTTTTTTTATGGAAACCGGCGGTAAAAAAATCAAGGAGAATTGAAAAGGAATTTCCCCTTTCTTGGTGAATAATTCATTCTTGGTATTAAAACAGGAGTGGTCGAAAGTAGAGTGTTATAAAGAAGGGAAGTTTTCGTTTGGTAAGGATTAAAAGTTGGCACGTGGGTATTGGTGTTGTATCGATGGTCCTCGGGTTATTGTTTGTCTTCCAACTTCGTACCGAATGGAAAATTCGCGCCGTTCTGCCTACGCGTCAAGTGAATGAATTGGCTAAAATTTTCAGTAACCAAAAGCTTCAATTGGAAAAATATCAAAGTGAAAATGAATATTTGCGAAAACAATTGAAAGATTATGATCGGGATCGTGAAATCGTGCGGCTCCGAATGGCTTCGGGGTTGGTACCTCTTAGGGGAAAGGGAATTATCATTACACTGAGTGATTCTGATAAAAAACTAAAAAGCTATGAGGATCCGGTCTTTTATATTGTGCATTATGATCAATTGGAACTTCTTGTCAATGAGCTTTGGGCGGCGGGAGCCGAGGCGGTTTCGATAAACAATTATCGTATCGGCAATACCACGGGTTTCAGTTGTGCGGGAACCACTATCTTGGTGGATACGAAAAGAATCGCTCCTCCTTTTGAAATTTCCGCTATCGGTGATCCCAAAAATTTAAAGAACGCATTGATGATGCCGGGCGGCTTTGTGGAACAACAAATTCTCTCCTTTAATCTGAGGTTTTCGATAGAAACCACCGATGAAATCGAAATTCCGGCCTACAAGGGAAGTATTTCTTTTGATTACGCCGAACCGGTAGAGGAGGAGAAATAGTTTGTATATCCCGATTATTGGTGCTTTAATAGGAATTTTGCTGGGAGTTGTTTTACCTTATGATATTCCGATTAATTTTGTAAAGTATACGGCGATTGCGATTTTAGCCGCTTTAGACGCTATTTTCGGCGGCATTCGCGCCCAACTCGGCCAGAAATTTGTTTTTTTTAAATTTATCAGCAGCTTTTTCACCAATACCGCCATGGCGGCATTGCTTGCTTACCTCGGCGACATCTTGGGGATCGATATTTATCTGGGTGCGGTTGTGGTATTCAGTATCCGGATTTTCCAAAATTTATCGTTGATCCGTGAGGAAATCTTCGACCGGGTCTTGTGGTGGCGTACCAATGGCCATAGCAAGGATAAGGATGTTCAGCTGGAGAAGTAAAATGGTTAACGGTAAGCGTAGCCTTTTCGAATAATAAAACAAGTGCGACAGGGGTCGTTACGAAGCCTTAATTTTTAAACACTGTGAAACCAGTGTTTTTTATTTTGGGTTAATAAAGGAATAATAAATATAATATGGAATATTTAAACAATTATACAAAGGGGAGTTATCCATGCCTAAAATAAGAAGTTGGCAAATGGGAATCGGCCTCGTTTCCATGATATTAGGCATAATGCTGGTTTTCCAGTTGCGAACGGAATGGAATATCAATGCCCTCTTACCAACGCGTCAAATCAATGAATTGGCAAAAATGTATGTAAGTCAAAAAATGCAATTGGAAAAATACGAACAGGAGAATAGCTATCTCCGCAAACAACTTAAAAATTATGACCGGGACCAGGAAGTTGTCAGACTAAGAATGGTAACCGGCTCAATTCCGGTGAGGGGAAAAGGTGTTTTTATTACTTTAAATGATTCTGATAAAAAGTTGAAAGATTATGAGGACCCCATTTTTTATATTGTTCACTATTACCAATTGGAATTGTTAGTGAATGAACTTTGGAATGCCGGCGCCGAAGGGATTATGATTAATAATAACCGGATTATTAATTCCTCCGGATTTAGTTGTGCGGGGACTACAATTTTGATTGACACCAAAAGGATAGCTCCTCCGTTTGAAATCTTCGCCATTGGGGATCCCAACAGTTTAAGAAAAAGCTTAACAATATCGGGTGGTTATGTTGAGCGGGAAATTCTAGCCTTTAATTTAAAATTTTCGATAGAAATCACCGATGAAATTGAAATTCCGGCTTACAAAGGAAGTGTTTCTTTTGATTACGCCAAACCGGTAGAGGAGGAAAAATAGTTTGTATATCCCGATCATTGGTGCTATAATAGGAATTTTGCTGGGAGTTGTTTTACCTTATGATATTCCGATTAATTTTGTAAAATATACAGCGATAGCGATTTTGGCTGCTTTGGATGCCATTTTTGGCGGCATTCGCGCTCAACTGGGTCAAAAGTTCATTTTTTTCAAGTTTATCAGCAGTTTTTTTACCAATACCGCGATGGCGGCGCTCCTTGCCTATCTCGGCGACATCCTGGGCATTGACATTTATTTGGGTGCGGTAGTCGTATTTAGTATCAGGATTTTTCAAAATTTATCGCTGATTCGTGAAGAAATAGGCGGCCGGATCCTATGGTGGAACAATAATGGCCAGGTGAGAGAAAAGAATGTTCGGTTGGAGAAGTAGTATGCTTTACCTTTACACTTTGTACACAAAGTACTGAAGCATTTCCGGACGGGACATGGGTTTAACCCATAGCTCATGTCTTTGAGTCCCAGCGATGCCGACTTTGACTTCGACGCCTTCCGGTACTTTGCCATATCCTCCGGTCATTGCAGCGGCTAAATGGATAGACTCTTCCTCCGGTGGCCCGATATACAGGGTTACCGGCCCGGGATAATCCATGAGTTCCAATATTAAGTTTTCCGGAGCGGCTGCTCTTTTGATGGCTTCATTTTCAACCTGATTTTTTCCGATGATGATTTTAACTTTCGGGCTTAGGCGTAAATGCCTTCCCAAACGAAGCAAATGGATGGAATCCATGAATAGTTTGGGGTCGTGTTCCAATAAATCTTTGACTTTTAAGCTGTATTCCTCATTGGTGAGTAAGCAACCCCCGCCTGGTGAAGGATAATCGGTTATGCCGTAATGGGATGCCAAAGCTATTTGTCTGCTGCGTCCCCGGCCTTTAATATCCAATAATTTAGCTCGGTTAATCCATCCGTTCATTTCCGGTAGTGTTTCCCGGAGCAGCTTCGCCGAAAGCGGACGTACAATGAGATCTTTTAATCCGGCATCTCTGGCTGTAATATCCAGAGCATCGAGTCTTTGTGAGTTGGGGCGTTGATCGAAGACCTCTCCGGTAATTAAAAAAGAAGCTCCGATTTCCTGCATTTTTTGAGCCGCAGTTTTAAAGGTGTAAATCCGGCAATCCAGGCAGGGATTCATCCGTTTGCCATATCCATGCCCGGGATGTTCGATTATTTGTAAATAATCTGCGCCACAGATATGATAATGGAGTTTAATCTGCAGTTGTTTGGCGGCGCTGGCGGCATTTCCGGCCCCGTTTTGGTCCGGCGACTGTAAAAACGGGATGATGAAGTTGATGGCTTCAACTTCAACTCCTGCTTCCTGAGCTACTTTGACGGCCAGTATACTGTCAAGCCCGCCGGAAAGTAAAGCCAATGCTTTCATCATTTCCCCCTAAAGACAAACCGACTTGGTTTTTATTGGACCTTATACACAAAATACTTCCGTATTTCTTCGCGGGACATCGGTTTCACCGATAGTTCCCGGTTCATGGCGCCGCTGACCTCAACCTTGATTTCTTCATCGGCCGGTACATTGCCATATCCGGCGGTTATCGTTGCTGCAAGGTTGATTAAGAAATCTTCCGGTGAACCGATATACATCGTAATAGGCCCGGCATAATCAACTAATTCCATGATCAAGTTTTCTGGATTGGCTGTCTTTTTGATGGCTTCATTTTCAGCCTGATCTTTTCCAATGATAATTTTGGCTTTCGGGCTTAAACGCAGATGTCTTCCAAAACGGAGGGAATTGATGGAACTCATCGATAATTTGCCATCATGTTCCAACAAGTCTTTGACTTTTAAACTGTATTCTTCATTGGTGAGTAAACATCCCCCGGCCGGGCAGGGGTAATCCGTAATCCCGTATTCTTCAGCCAAATCGATTTGTTGAGTGCGTCCCCGGCCTTTGATATCAAGCAGTTTATTCCGGTCAACCCAGCCTTTTTCTTCCGGAATGGTCGGCCGCAAATGTTTGGCGCAAAGCGGACGCAAAATATAGCCGCGCAATCCCGAATCGCGCTCGACAATATCCAAAGCATCACGCCGTTGCGAATTGGGGCGCTGATCGATAACTTCACCGGTTAATAAGAAAGAGGCGCCAATCTCATCCATCTTGTTTTTAGCAATTATAAACTTGTGAATACGGCAATCAAGACATGGGTTTAAACGCTTTCCATAACCGTGCGATGGTTTTTCAACAATTCGCAGATATTCTTCTCCGCAGGGATGGTAATGCAATTTGACATTCAAAGTTTTAGCGGCGTTGGCAGCGGCGCTGCAGCCACCCGATGCTCCCGAGCAACGGCAAAAAGGGCTGGTGAAATTGATGGCTTCCACCTCAATACCTGCCTCTTGGATGACTTTAATGGCTAAAGTGCTGTCTAAACCTCCGGATAATAATGCGAGTGCTTTCATATTTCCCCCTAAAATATCCTATATTGATTTGATTGACAATGAGTTAACTGTAAACAAAAATGGATTTTCGTCTACGAGTTTAATATAGTCGTGGGGTTTTGTCAATCAAAGTTGCTAATCTGTAATGGCTTTTTAGCTGGTGCAACGAAGAGTGTCTTAACTAACCAAAGCAGGGATTTATAAGAAATTGTCGAAACAAATATTTTTATTGACTTATCATTGAACATCTAGAAAAAATTTGGAGGAATTTTATGCGCATTGGTATTTTTACAAATTGTTATTATCCCCTGGTAAATGGAGTGGTAGGTGCAGTAACTTTACTTCGAAAAGGCTTTTTGGAAGCCGGTCATGAAGTATCCGTTTTTACACCTGCTTTTGAAGATTATCAAGACTTGGAACCCGGTATTTATCGGTACCCTTCGGTTAATTTAACCCCTAAGGTTAAATATCCGGTTGCCGTACCTGTTTCTCCCAAAATAAATAAAGCCTTGCACCATATTGAGCTGGATATTATCCACAGCCATCATCCGTTTGTTTTGGGACCGCTCGGGTTACGGCTGGCCCGGCAAAGAAAAATCCCGATCGTTTATACCTTTCACACGCAATATGACCAATACACGCATTATGTCCCTTTACCCAGTTCCTTGGTACGCTGGTTCTCCACCCGTCAAGTAAGACGGTTTAGTCAGGATGTGGACCAAATCACAACGCCTGCCGAATCGGCGCGAAAAATTTTGCTGACATACGGCGTTACCAGACCTATTCAGGTTATACCCAATCCGACGGATTTGGATAAATTCCTTCATAACCATGGGGATAAAATTCGTGAAAAGTATGGTTTAAAACAGGAAAAGTTGTTAATTAGTATCGGACGGATTGCTCCGGAGAAGAATTTAGATTTGTTGCTCCATTCATTTCGGCAGATGATTGCCAACTCTGTGGCACATTTCCTTAAACTGATGATTGTGGGAGATGGCCCTGCATTACAAGGTTTAATCCAATATGCTTCCGAACTTGGTATCCAAGAAGACGTAATTTTTACAGGACTTGTCGAACCTTCATTTGTCCCGGAGTACCTTGCTGCAGCCGATCTCTTCGTGATGACTTCAACGACAGAGGTAAAACCTCTGGCCCAATTGGAGGCTTTGGCCAGCGGCGTCCCCATTGTAGCCGTTTCGGCAGCTGGCGCCAATGACACGATTGTACATGGTGAGAATGGATTGTTAACACCCGAAAACGCCCAGGCTTTTTCCGAGGCGGTTTTAAGTTTGTTGGGGAATTCTGAGCGATATCATTCTTTTCAGCAAAATGCCCGTAAGACAGCTTTACAGTATGGACACTCGACGATTGCGGCTCAATATTTGGAATTGTTTGAGACCCTGTTGAAAAGTCAAAGGAGGTAAAACAAATGAGACCTTCCAAAGAGGAATACTACTTAAATATTGCGGCGGAAGTGGCGGAAAGGGGGACATGTTTGCGGCGGAAATTCGGGGCGGTTATTGTCCGCGACGATCAGATTATCAGCACTGGTTATGTTGGCGCGCCCCGGGGGACCAAGAATTGTTGTGATATCGGTTCTTGTCCCAGAGAGATGGCTAACATTCCCCCTGGTGAACGCTATGAGTTGTGCCGTTCGGTTCATGCCGAGGCGAATGCGATAATTCATGCCGACCGCCTGAACATGATTGATGCCACGCTTTATTTAGCCTGTAAAGATGCAAAGACCGGTTCCTACACTCCCGGCACCAAGCCTTGCCGAATGTGTTCCCGTTGGATAATCAATGCCGGAATCCGTAATGTGATCGTCCGGGAAGAGGTAGGACGCTATACGGAATACTTGGTCGCGGATCTGGTTTGGGAAGAAAATTTGAACCTTAACGACCTTAAGGGATATTGATTCCTTATTGATTGCGATTGATGATGCGGACTTGGACCTCGTGAGTTTGAACCTGAATCATTTTCACAAGTAAGGAAACCCTGTTTTCAGGGTTTAAAATGTCCCAATAATACTGAAGGGTCTGCTCAATTTCATTGAAAAGAATTACTGGATAAGGCTCGCCTTCAAAGGAAGGTAAGGGCTGTCCATCGCCGCGATAGGTATGAAGGCAATGCCCGATTCCGGGAATCGCTGCGCCATAGTTGAAATAATTTCTTATACAATATTTTCGGTCATGGCCCGCGGATTTGAGAATGCTCAGTTTATAAAGATGTTTGGAATTGCTAAGATCGATCATTCCGGAAATTCTCGGTGTGAAATTCGGGGCATCCGGTTCAAATTCCCGACTGTTCAGGGCTTCTTCAAAAGTGCCGCCGCTTTGTATTGCCTGGTAAATCGTTTCGGTTTGGTCGCCATTGGTTACAATATGCGCATTCTTGGTGAATTTGACCGGATAATAGATAATGAGCGAAGGATCAGTGAGTTTGGATTCCTCGTAGGCTTTGGTGCGAATGAACCCGTTTTCGTGAACGAATACTCTATTTTGGCTGTTTTCACTTCTTCCCATGATCCAATAAACCTGAAGGTAGTTTTGACCGTCCGGGCTCAATCCCATAATGATACCTCTGCCGGGATAGGGATTCTTCGCCAGTTCCGCGATATTTTGTTTTGCCAGTTTACCGATCTCCATGGTGATTCCTCCAAGCGAATAATTTTCATTAATTTTCGATATGCATGGTCAGTATCCTTCAACCATTGTTTCATTAAATTTAAATTTGAGGTGTATTTTGTATTTATTCAGCGGGTTGGCAGGAGTTTGATAGTTCTATCCGAAATTGTATTCACGAAGAAGATAAAATTGGCTTGGAAGGAGAAGTGTAAGTGAGTCATAAGATTACATTAATCCCCGGAGACGGTACCGGCCCTGAGCTTACAGCAGCCGCCCGCCGGGTTATTGAAGCGACCGGAGTTAAAATTGATTGGGAAGTGATGGATGCCGGCGTGGATGTGATGGAGAAATACGGTACGCCTCTACCCGATCAGGTTTTGGAATCCATTCGTCGCAATAAAGTTGCCTTAAAAGGCCCGATTACTACGCCGATTGGCACCGGATTCCGAAGTGTCAACGTAGCGTTGCGCCACGCTTTGAATTTATATGCCTGCGTTCGCCCTTGCAAAACATATCCGGGAGTGCGTTCCCGCTATCAAGCTATTGATATCGTGATGGTCAGGGAAAATAGCGAGGATTTATATGCCGGGGTCGAGTTTGACCTGGAGTCGTCCGAATCCAAACAAATTATAGGTATGGCAAAGGGTAAGATTCGAGAGGATTCAGCAATTTCCATCAAGCCGCTTTCAATTACCGGTTGCCGGAGAATTGTGGAATATGCTTTTATGTACGCCGTTCAGAATGACCGAAAAAAGGTTACCGCAGTTGCCAAGGCCAATATCATGAAATTTACCGACGGGCTTTTTTATCGGGTTGCCCGTGAAGTGGCGAAGGAATATGAGGGCAAGATTGCTTATGAAGAGGTATTGGTTGATGCCATGTGTATGCAACTTGTACAGCGCCCTGAGGCTTTTGATGTAATGGTGATGCCCAACCTCTATGGTGATATTCTATCTGACCTTTGCGCCGGTTTGGTCGGCGGTCTGGGAGTAGCACCTGGAGCTAATATTGGGGATGGAGTGGCTCTGTTTGAACCGACTCATGGTTCAGCCCCAAAATATAAAGGAATGAATAAAGTTAACCCAACGGCGCTTATCTTATCGGGTATGCTGATGTTGCGGCATATCGGAGAAAATGAAGCGGCAGATCGATTGGAAAAGGCTGTCGCCGTTGTAATTGCAGAAAATAAGAACGTAACATACGATATGAAAGCTGATCGCAATGACTCGACTGCCGTAGGAACCAAGGAAATGGCTGATGCAATTATTGCGAAGATGAAGTGAGAACGGACTGAAAAATAACGATAAAAAAGATCGCCTCGAAAGAGACGGTCTTTTTTGAATATGCAGATTTAACAGAGGGCTCTTAATGGTCGTTGTAACCACTTTTTAGGAACATACTTTTAACTTGCATTATTAGCGGCACTATTGCCAAGACAGTACTATTTTATAAAAAAGTTGACAAAAAGAAACGGCTATGATAAACTAAATTTCCTGTCAAACCATCAGATTAAGTCGTAAATTACGATTTAAAAGATGGAAGTTGACAGAAGGAGTCATCTGTGGTAAAATGAACGTCCTGTCAAATTCATCGAATGAAATGAAAAAGATTTTAAAGATGAGGTTGACAAAAGAAATAACCGGTGGTAAAATAATAAATCGTCAGCGCTATCCAATCAATCGAAAAAATGGTTGAAAAGAAAAGAGTTGACAAAGCAAGTAACTCATGGTAATATAAGTA
>JAEVYU010000078.1 GCA_023392595.1 Bacillota bacterium
CATATCGCTGAAAGTTTGTTGTTTCATGGAGTTCTCCTTGATTTTGTTACCTTTATTATACGATATCTCCTAGTTATGTTCCAGGATATCCCTTGAATTGTTCTGTTTTAATCAGTGGTTCCCTAAGCTAATAAATAAGCCTTGGATAATACAAGTTAAACTAATACGCCACAATCGTTTAGGCTTGCGATAAAGCATGAGGCCATATATTAGTCCATTTAGAGCGGCAGACACGGTATAACCGGGAAAATAGATTCCTAAGCCTTGTGGAAATAAAAGTGCGCCGATAATATCAGCAATAGCTGAACTGGCAGTTGCGCAAACCGGGCCAAATACGATTGCATTTACCACCAATGGTACAAAAGAAAAGCTAATTGACACAATGGGTGTCATAATTCCCTGCAAAGCGCCCCAACACTACTTGTAATGCAATAAGCAAGGCGATATAAGCTATTTTCTGTGTTTTACTAAAATTCATTTTTCCTCTCCATTTCATTGAACAGCTTAGTAAATGCAGCCTGAAGTCTGACCTTTGCACCTATAAAAAGGGCTGTGTTCCAGCTATTCATTTCTTCTTCTCCATAGTAACGATTGTCAATATATTGTGAATAGCGTAACTCCATTTGAATACAGTCGATATTATCTCTGAAAATTCTCTTATAGTTTTTAAGAATATATCGACCACGAATGACGTTGACCCCCACCTTATAGCCTTGTTCTGCCAGTTTGTCACGCAAGGCTTCAATGGATTGTGTTGTTGATGATTGATTATTGTAATTAGATAAGCTTATGTCCTCGTTGGCTCCCTCAATAAAATCCACACAAAAGCTATGCAGGTCTAAAAGTAATGCTTTATTAAATAAACGCAATTTTTCTTCAATTAGCTTTTCCAATGCAGTGTGATACGGGTCATAATATTGTTTCAGACGTTCTTGAATTTCGTCAGGACGCAAGGGTCTAGAGTACAGCGGCTTCCCAAATGTATTATGAGTGTGTACCAGCTTTGTCCAGAAATCTTCACCATTTATATCCTCTGTTTTATCGCGATTAAGATCAATAACATATCGGCTGATATTAGATGATATAACGGTGATACCCATATCAGGTAAAAAGTCGTACAGTTCTTTTAAGAACCAATCGACACTAGATAAAACGACGGATGGTAACATAACTGAACGTATATCATTTGGTATAAAGGTGCCGCTATGCGGTATACTCACTATCACAGGATATTTATGGTTGTCCGGGTTGTGAATATTAAATAAATTCATATGATTTTCATTCCTCCTGTTCGTTCTTTACAGCTATCCAGAACTCACACTTTGAACAATACTTAAAAGGCTGCGTAAATACATCACCAGCAGGATATACCTTCATCTCGGCAGTTTGAGCTACTTCATAATCTGTAAATGGTAGCCATTCAGTGAAAAAGCGTTTATTCGCTTCCTCATATGTCAGCAGTTGCCTTCCAAAGTATGTGAACACAGCCCACCTTGTGGCAGGTTACCATGCCATTGGCTCTATCCATATAAATCGTGCGTACTAAGAGCGTCCCCATAGTTCCAGATTTCTCTTTCAAGCGTTTGCGCCTCTTTTTCGAGGGCGCTTATTTATTTGCTGTCGTATCTACCCTTATAAGCTCCACCTCCATTGAATCCAAGCTACCAAGTTCATCAATATGTAATCGGATTTTTTCAGTAACAATATCTACCAATGTGCTTTGCTTATGTATTGTGTAAATGATTGGAATGTTTAATTTTCGGCATCATGCAATTAAATTTTGTATCTTTGGCACTTGGCTTTTTGCTTTCTTGACTTGCATTATCGCACCATCAAGCACAAAGTCATTTTGCATATCTATAATAATAAGTACACATTTTTCCCGTTCAAACTCCCATTTTATATAGTTCTCCGACATTTGATACACCTCCAATTTTTAATGCCTTGTTTATAATCTTTATTTATCATTACTTTTATAAGTATTGCAAAATTCCCGTACTATTTCTGCAAGTTCTTCTTTCGCTTTTTCTACCTCGTCGGGGCGCATATCATACTTTTGCCACAGAAAAAATATCGGTGTAAAAAATCTTAATGCAATGATATGAGGGTTTTCTTTTTTAATGACGCCTGCATTTATTAAGGCCGCAAATATTTTTTCCTCATGTTCTACAACGCCGTTTATAAACAAATCTTCATACAGCTTGTTTAGCTCTGGATTGTGATAGCGTTCTATTATTAACATTTTGCGAAATTTTGAAGCTACACCATCTTGTATATTAAATAGAAAGAGAGCAATTGTTACATCAACCAGCTTCTCTATAGAAATAGTCTGATAAAAAGATTTTGCGTCTCGTGCTTCCGGCAGGCGAATATCATTCCTAACCTTTTTCATTCGTTGTGAAAATACCTCAACACAAGAATTGAAAATATCCTGTTTACTCTTATAGTGCTTATATAAGGACGGAGTTTTTATGCCTACTGCTTCAGCAATATCCTCGACATAAACAGCGCTATAACCTTTAATTGAGAATAAAGACAATGCCTCGTCTAATATCTTTTGTTTTGTTGTCATATCAACGATCCCCCTCTTTGACAAACAATATCTTTTGTTAAATGTAATTGTTTTATAGCATTACTTATTGTGTTTTTTAATAATACCGATGTGGTAACTGTTCCAACTCCTCCGGGTACAGGAGTTATCGCTTTTACTTTATTTGCAACCATTTCGTAATCTACATCGCCACACAATTTCCCGTCAACCATGTTAATACCAACATCAATTACAATCTGTTTTGAGTGAATGAAATCCACACCAATCATCTTTGCCACACCCGCACAAGCAATCAAAATATCAGCCTTTTTACATTCATTGGCAAGGTTGAGTGTTTTTGTATGACACATTGTTATTGTTGCGTTTTTGCGAAGCAAAAGCATGGCAAGCGGCTTACCCACAACCAAACTGCGTCCGACAATTGTAATTTTTCTGCTTGTTACATCAACTCCATAAAAATCAAGCATTTCTATAACGGCTTGCGGCGTACATGGCGCATATCCATTTTGATTTCCTTCAAAGATATACGCTGTGTTGATTGTTCCCATACAATCAACATCTTTTTCAGAAGAAATAATGTTTTTCAAAGGTTCTTGCGAAAGATGTTTTGGTAAAGGACGAAACAAAATTATTCCGTGAATAGAGGTATCATTATTTAGAGAAGTAATTGTTTCTTCAAGAACATTTTGCGATATATCAAACGGTAGCGGAATTACTTTAACAGTAGCATTTACAGCAGAAAACCGTTTCAAAATACCTTTTTCATAAGCAATATCATCTTCTCGTTCCCCAACACGAATAACCGCAAGTTTCGGAATTATATTTTCTTCCTTTAGTTCGGCGATTTGACTGTTAAATTGTTCATTAAGCGAATTTACAACTGGCATACCTCTTAAATCCTGCATTATATATTCCTCAATTCATTTGTGATTTTATGATAAATTGTATTACATTTGTTTACACCGTCATCAAGTATGGTTTTAGTTTCTGTATTTAGCTGTATTGCATAATCATGATTTTTCATTAACTTGGTATTGATATATATATTCATAACAGCTCCCTCCATAGCGCAACGGCAAGCGGAAGCCGCCACACCAACATCACTTAGAGCAAGCTTAGAACCTTTGAAAGAGAGCTGTTCAATTATGTTTATGACATTTGCAACTTCTTTTAATATAGCCATTGGTACGGAACACGCCGTAACAAGAGCGTTCTCAAGTATTTCATTTCTATTCGGATATTCTTTTGGAATATTGTAAGCATTGGCAAGTGGCTCAAATACTTCGGCATCTTTTTCAATAAGGCTTAATAGAAGCGGAATAGATACCGAAGCACGTGAAAGAATGTTATCAATATCAGATTGATATTCAACATATTTTTGTTTTCCAGAAGTAAGGTTTGCTACCATAGAACATAGTGATATTCCGATTGCACCGATTAAAGCACTTGCACCGCCACCACCGGGAACTGGGGCTTTTGAAGATAAAGCATCAAGGAAATCAGATAACGATTTTTCATTCATATTTTTCATATTCATCTCCTAAACTTTGTTGTTATATCGACCACTTACTATTTTATGCTAATTGAAATTAGCTTCTTTTATTATAAGCTAAATTCAATTAGCTATCAAGAGGAAGTCCCTGCGGGGATAAAAAGTAATTCTAACCGCTTGCGCTCTCATCAATCGGGCCGCCCCGCCGTGAGCTGTCCATCTTTTGCCCATAATAACGAAAACCGTATAAATAAGGCTTTCCCCGGTCTACCGCTAGCCGGCAAGCAATGTGACTGTGGCCACAGTCACGCAAAGCCGTTTGTTGGGGAGCTTCCCCAAACCCTGCCACTTCGGGCCAACTTGGCCCGAAGTAAGCGCGTAGCGCTCTTTGTTGCGTCATGTCGCTATCGCTCCATTTCCTTATTTTTCTGCGTGTCTGTCAGGCCAAGCAGATGGTCAATGTTGTCCTTTGCCCTTTTCCAGACTTCATTCTGGATTGAATATCAATAATCAGGTTGACCTTGCGCGGCTCGGAATCTCCCCTGAATGGAGAGGCCCAACCATCAATAATGGCCTGTATATCCTCCAGACCCTAGCCTTTTCCAAGTTAGAGGATCGGAGCCGGGTAAACCGTTCCTGCCCATCGGCCCGAAAGCTAACCGCACCGTCGCGCCCCCGTTTGGCTTCCTTCGGCGTGATCTCTCCGGGGACAAAGGATTGTCGGACTTGATAACACAAAATATCAGCATCCTTTTTCTGCTCCCGTCCGGTGATTGCTTTGTACTTGGCTTTGGAAAGTAAAAATTCTGCGTCGGCAGTTTCCGCGTCGCACTGATAAGAGGAAATCAATTCGCCCTGTTGGGTCTTGTCGGGATTCTGCCCATAATCGAAACAGTCAGCAAGAGATTGCGCAATGGTTTCTCCTTTCTGATATGATGAATAATCAGGCGCGTGGTTGCCATGATAACCCTCCTTTCCGGCAGTATCACTTCGGGCCAACTTGGCCCGCTTTCCTTGCATAGTATCGCTTCTGTTTTTATCCCATCACATAAGTTTTCAGGAAACAATTCAGGTCGGCCAGCCTGTCAATGAACCACTCGATTACAGCCCGGAGGCCGAGAGGGGAAATCAGGAAGCCTAATATGAGCTGCCACGCCGTTAAGGATTGGGCCTCCTGTGATAAATATTAAAACTCCCAGGGCGGCAAGAATG
Organism: Bacillota bacterium; assembly: GCA_023392595.1. GTDB lineage: Bacteria > Bacillota > UBA4882 > UBA8346 > UBA8346 > UBA8346. The sequence continues at coordinate 5,256 of JAEVYU010000078.1, forward strand.
ACGGCGGCAACCGTACAAATCCATTCAGAAACACAGAAGATAAAATACAAAAACGCGAAGGTGATGCTTAATGCAATAATAAACGGTATCGCAATAATTTTAAAAATAATCTTCATAATCATGACCCCTTTCTTGTTTGGTTCCACCTATATTTTACCATCCGAAAAGGGGAACAACATAGAGCAGCATTGGCTCCACTCCTTTAATTCCTGCGGAGGTATTGCAAGGTCTGTTTCAGCAAAATAATACTTATCAATATCTTGAATATAGGGAGCTAAGTTACTTATACGAAGTTCCGCTATCCAGATACAGAAATACCGCCCATCTTGTCCCGTTGGGCGGTATCCTGTAAAATGTGATAGCTCATATTTTATTTTGGTATCTCCTTATCCCGAATAGAATAAGAGGTTTTGCAGTTTTTCTTAAATTGTAGGACCCACTGGGCCACAGGGTGCAACAGGTGCATCGGGTCCTAAAGGTGATCCAGGACCTCCAGGAGCAACTGGGCCATCGGGAGCTCCCGGACCTGCCGGGGGAGCTACAGGAGCAACAGGCGCAGCCGGAGCCACTGGACCTGCTGGGCCGGAGACGTGTCCGTCAAATGATAATTTCTTAATCGATGGTGATTTTGAACTTGGTAATGCGTCATTCACAACGAATTGGAATCCTGTAAATGCCTCATTAAATACACAAAACGTCCATCTATACTCTAATTTGACTTCTGCAGATATTGAACAGAACGGTAGTATCAATCAGACAGTTACGATAACAGAAGACTGCGCTTACCAACTTTCGTTTGGAGCTAAAACGGGCGACAGTCAAAAACCAGGAACCGTCACAGTTACCTTTCTGAACGCCGCCAGTCTTGTTTTGGCTACTTTTGTCAATAATGTAACTCAACGGGACCGCTTTGATAGCTTTTATCTATCGATTCATAGCCCCGAATGGAACAGTTACTGCAAATATCGCTTTTTCACAAACTACGACGGGTCAAGGAATAGACTTCTTTGTAGATAATGTCATCTTTGCCAGAGATTAAAAGTCGATTCAAAAATATTTCCCGGTAGAGCCGGAGTTTTATTAAAAGGGTATAAAGCCTTAAGCAGACTTCGGGCTTAAAACCAATTTCCGGGTTACGAATATCGGAACAGCTCAGGTGTCCTATATAGCAGGGAAAGGTGACACTGAAAAATAGAAGAATCCGGTTCCATCATGGATTTCTTATGCTGGCGCCGTGACGGGGTAACCTCTTATTCTGCCGTTTTATGCTTAACGGCTGCGTCCCCCGGCGGATTGGCAATATCCGGCTGAGAGTTGCGGTTTAAATAACGATAGTGACCGGGAGTAATCCCTTCGCATTTTTTAAAGACCCGGATGAAATTTTGCTGCGAATTGAATCCTGTTGCGGCGGCGACCGATTCTATTTTAATATCTGAATTACAAAGCATGGATTTGGCCTTTTCGATTCGACACAAATTCAAGTAATCATTGAAATTGGTGCCCAGACTATCCTTAAACAGCTTGCTAAGATAGGTTGCATTGGTATTCAAGTATCCGGCTACGGCGCTTAATGATAAAGAAGCATCGGCGTAACATTTTTGAATATAATGTTCCGCTTTCACGATATACTGGTTATTTAATTTCTTATAATGCTTTGAGGCCAAAGAGATGGCTTGTTTGTGGAAATTATCCAAGCTCTCCTCCATCCGCTCCCAATCATCCGCGGTGTTAATCATTTCGCTAATTTGAAAAAGATCGCCCTTGTTGAAATCGACATTTTTAAATTTTAACAGGATTTCCAATATGGATTCGATATATAAGTTGCAAAGCGGTTTGCCCTGGGCCAATTCATATTTACCGCGGATATCATGGAACACTTGCCCTGCAATTAATAAAGCGCTGGCTTCATTGCTATTTTGGATTAATTCAAAAAACTTTTTGGAATACTCGGCAAAATAATCCTTGTTATAGTAAGAATTCATATTGGGCAGATCAAGGCCATCGATTTCCACGATGTTTTCCGTCATGGTTTGGCCGCTTTGCTGGCAAGCTTTTTTAAAGGAAAATTGGATATCCAGAATGGAGTTGCATAATTTTCCGATTTGAATCGTTACCCCCATATGCAAGTTGGCGGCTTTTCGTAAAAAATCTTCGCGGAGCTCCGATTCAAATTTTTTGACATTTCCCAGCAAAGTGCTTTTTTCAAATTCAAAGATGAGTACATAGGAAAAGGTATTGATGATGTGCAGGTAAAAAGCGCTAAAGTTGACGCTTCTTTTATCGTCCAAGGTACTCTTGAGCAAAGCCATAAATTCATCAATCAAATTGAGAGCGGAATTTTTATCGACCTCGAACACCATCACATTATAGATCCCATTGACACTGATGGGACTGTTCACGCTATTTAAAATGTTGTCGATATCCGAAATTTGCATGGGTTTGCCGGAAAGCAAATCGTTAAAAACGATCGCCGAGATATCCGGTTGCAATATTTTGATCACATTTTCCAAATGCTTGATACTGTTCACCACGTTATAAAAGGTAATTTTTAAATCATTGATGGAATTTGCCGATGCGGGATTGCTTTTAAGACCGCCGCCGGATTGTAAATCAACGGGATTGCGGCTATTGATAATGGGGTTGGAATTGCTGATTTTAATATTGTTGGCGAAATAAATAATATTTTTAAGGGGAATTAAGATTTTTTGGGTTAAAAAAAACGCCATGAAAAGACATAAGAAAAAAATGGGGATAATTAAAATGGTGATTTGCCCAATGTTGAACATCTTAATGTCATCCGTGACAAAAAAATATTGGAGATGGGTAATCTTTGATCGTGAATATAAGAAAAGTTTTCTATGGTTCTTTCCTGTGGTATTGATGATATTTTCCTTGAATGAGGACAAAATCCGGCGGTATTTGGCCGAGTCACGGAGATTATCTATAAATAAGGGTATCCCTTTCAAATCGTAAATGAAAAGTTGATTGGGGGAAACGGCCTTTTGGATGCCTACATTATAAAAAAGCTTATTGCGATTGATTTTAATAAAAAAGGTTCCCAGTCTTTTATTGCCGTCCAGCGGAAAATCCCTTATCAAAAATAATTCCGAGCGAAATTGAATGACTCGGGTAATTCGCCCGTTCCGGTCGATACCGTCACCGGCGTCATAGTTTTGATAGTATTGATGGATAATGTTTTTTTTATAGAAATGTTCGTAGTTTGTTAATTGATACCGGGAATCGAAAACTTTCCCGTTTTGGGGAATATATAAAAACGCTCTGTCGATAAGTTCATTTTCGCCGCTCAAAGCGGAAAGACTAAGTAGAACTTCCGTGTCGTGGGAATTGGATTGGGGAGAAACCACCGCACTGATAATGCTGCCTTCTTGACTGGTTTTGGTCAGAATGTCGTGCATATTTAATAAAGAGTAATCGACCATGGCTTGGACGCCATTCAGTGTATTGGTATAAAGGGAAACGTTTTTTTCTTTATTGGCCTTGACGATGGGTAAAAAAGCAAAAAAGATAACATAGGCCATAATCAACAGGCAAAGGGTCCCGATTATCAGTAAAGTTTCAAAAAATATGTTCCGATTGATGCTTGAAAAAAACTTTCCTATTCTCTCCATGCAATAACCTCCCCCTTATGCTGCACATTATTTTTCAAGGAATGATCGGTTTCCCCTGTTTACAGATTTTTCAAAGGCTTTATCCGGGAACTACACCTGAATCGGAAGGACTTGAGATGGCTGGCTTCATACCGTTCTTCAGACGATTGTAAATGAGACGGGTTTTTTATCCAATATAAACGGAAAAGGATTCTTTCAAAAAAATTGCGGTGGGTAATTTGTGTAAAATGGCAATGTAACCAATGGATGAGACTGTCTTATGGCATTGTAAATCGGCTGCTGCTGATAACCGGCCCATATTCTTATTATAGCGTAAAAAGAAATCTTTGGGTTTCATCTTATGAGAGCATAATATTGGTTTATTAACAAATATTATTCTATTTGATATGAAATGTTAACAATTTTAAGTTTGTTTTATTTACTGCCTGCCCCAAATGCTGTAGATTAATGATGAAAATTGATTTTGGCGCAGAAAGATGAATAAATGAAGTGTAAAAATCTGATTTGTGCATCAAAATCAAAATTCAACAAGAAAATTAAATTTTATAGAGAGGATTGTGGGAGTCGATGAAAAGAAACTTGATTTTGGTAGTATGTATCCTTCTATTGGGAGCAGTTATCGCAAGCAGTATTCAGGCAGCTTCAAAAAAAGTAGTAACCTATTCTCTGGCGGAAGATTTTTACACCTGGGATCCGGCGGGACAACCCAGCATGCCGTCTTATATCGCACGTATCTTAATCTATGATACGTTAATCGAGAGCGATCATTCGGGCCATTTTACGCCGTCCTTAGCAACTCAATGGAGCGTTTCCCCAGACGGTAAAGATTGGACATTCAATTTGCGGAAAGATGTTACTTTCAGCAATGGGGAAAAGTTTAATGCCAACTGTGTCAAAGCCACCTTTGAACGGATGGCGAAAGATACCACCTTGGCCATGCACTATTTGTGGGTAAACCTCAAGTCTGTGGAAGTGGTTGACGATTACACGGCGGTGTTTCATTTTTCCCAGCCGTATGGCGCCTTTTTGAGCGAGGTTTCCGTCGCTTCCATACTGCCGGCCAAGGCATTGGAAAAAGAAGGTTCCAACTTGTTCAAAACCAACCCGGGAACGGGCGCTTGGCGGTTTGTGAGCTATGATCCGGGCCATCAAACGGTTTTTGAAAAAAACCCCAACTATTGGAATTGGAAGGGTAAAAAATCGAATGTTGACCAAATTATCTTCCGGCCTATTTCCGAAGATACCACCCGTATCTCGGGGGTTAAAACCGATGAAATCGATATCGCCGGAGATATCCCTCCGGATCAGGCCCTTGCTTTAAAGGGAAAAAAGGGAATCGTCGTCCGTCAGGAACCCGGTTTGACCATGACTTTTATGTCCCTTGAAACCGGCGCCGGCAAGATTTTTTCCGATAAGAACGCCCGCTTGGCTTTGATTCATTGCATTGATCGCGATTTAATCGTTAAAAGCATCCTGGGTTCAGGCACTGCCGCCTATTGGCCGACCATGTCCGGGGTCATTGGATATAACAAGGCCGCGCAGACTTCCAAGCAATATGCCAAATACGACCCGAAATTAGCCAAAAAATTATTGGCCAACAGCTCTTACAAGGGGCAGGAAGTGTACTTTATGGCGATTGACGGTAAGGTGCCCAGGACTAAGGAAGTTTTACAAGCCATTCAAGCCATGATGACTGAAGTCGGTTTCAAAGTCAAACTGGAAATCATGGAAGGCGCCTCGTTTGTGGCCAAACGGTCGAAAGGGAATTATGATATCGGTTTTTCCAACATTTTTTACGGTAACGGGTCCAGCCTTAACCACGCCAATATGCATTATACAAGCGATTCGGCGCATACCGAGTTTGTCAATCCAAAACAGCTGGCTTTTATAAAAGAAGCCTCCCAGAGCACGGACTTGAAAAAGCAGGATACTTTAATGCAACAAGCGTTCCAAATCACCATGGAGGAAGCGGCGCCAATCATCTACGTGCTGAGTCTGGATATGTTTGCTGTCCATTCCTCAAAGGTTAAAGATGTCGTTGTTTATCCGGACGGTGTTATGGATCTGCGGAGAGTGGGCGTTAGCAGTAAGTGAGGCGTCATACGCCAAGTTTTAAACAAAGGGGGGTGGCGGTGAAAGCGGCCGCCCTTCTTTATAGCAAACCCGCAAAAAGGATCCGAATGTTACCACCATCATGGTAAAGGAGAAATGCACCATGGCGACAGCCCGGTTCATGTTAAAAAGACTTTTGGAATGTATCCTGGTATTGGTAGGAGTCTCAATCATTGCCTTTGCATTATTGAGGCTTGCCCCCAGCGATCCGGCGGTTTTGATGCTTCCGGAAAATGCAACGGCGCAGCAGGTCGCCGATATGCGAGTGAAAATGGGGTTGGATAAACCGCCTGTTATACAATATTTTCTTTATATGGGTAAGGTTTTGCATGGCGACTTAGGCAATTCGATATTTTATAACCAGTCATGCGCAAGTCTTATTTTCAGACGGTTGCCGGCAACGGCGCAATTGACGCTGGTGGCGGTATTGATTTCTTTGTTGATTAGTATTCCGCTTGGAATTATTTCCGGTATCAAAAGAGGAACCGCCGTGGATTTCGGATCCGTTTTTTTCGCACTGGTGGGTCAATCCATGTCGCAGGTTTGGTTTGGGTTATTGCTCATTTTATTGTTCGGCGTCACCTTGGGGTGGCTTCCCACCCAAGGGTACGGTAGTTTCAAGAATATTATCATGCCCGCTCTTACGCTGGGATTGCCCCTTTCGGCCATAGTCGTGCGGATGCTCCGTTCCGACATGTACGATGTATTACAGGAAGATTATATTGTTTCAACCTATGCCAAGGGAATCGATCAATCGAAAATCTATCTGAAATATGCCTTGAAGAACGCGCTTTTACCGGTGGTAACCGTAACGGGTATGCAAATCGGACAGTTATTGGCCGGGGCGATCATTATTGAACAGGTTTTCGGATGGCCCGGTTTAGGGACATTGACGGTGCAAGCGATCAATATGAGAGATTTTCCACTGATTCAATCAATCCTTTTAATCACAGCGGCCATTTTCGTGGTTGTGAATTTACTGGTGGATATGTTGTATACCGCGATTGACCCCCGGATGAAACTCAATTAGGAGGGAAAGATTTTTATGCAAAGTTCACGGAGAAAAAGCATTATCCGCAAGATGTCCAAAAGCAAGTTTTTTATTATCGGAAGTATTCTGGCTTTCATCATCGTGTTACTTGCCTTGGCGGCTCCGGTGATTGTTTCTTATAACGCCGAAGCGACTTCGTTGTCTTCCCGCCTGTTAAAACCGGAGTTTTTCAGCAAGGGATTCAGCGGACATATCCTGGGAACAGATTCCTTGGGCCGGGATATTTTAACCCGCCTGCTCATCGGCAGCCGGATCAGTTTGATTATCGCATTGGTGGGTGTAGTGGTTCCGAGTATTATCGGAACGGTTTTGGGGATGCTCTCCGGCTATACGGGGGGAAAGATTGATTCTATTCTCATGCGGTTGAACGATATCCAGCTTTCCATTCCGGTCATGGTTTTCGCCATTACCGTGATGGCCATTTTCGGCAACAGCATTCAGAATCTTTTGATCGTGCTTGTTATCGTCGGCTGGGTCAATTATACCCGGGTGATGCGGGAATGTGTGATGGGAATCCGGGATACGGAGTTCATCAAAGCTTCCCGGGTTTTGGGCGGCTCCAATTTTCACATTATCTTTACCCAAATTTTGCCCAATATCGTCCCGCCCTTGATCATTTTGATGAGCCAGCAAGTGGGGATGGTGATTTTAACCGAAGCCAACCTGAGTTTCCTGGGATTGGGAGTACCTTTGCCCCAGCCTTCCTGGGGAACGATGATTGCCGACGGAAGGGAATATATTGCCTCGGCGCCATGGACGGTTATCGCCCCCGGTATGGCTCTGATGATTACGGTACTCGCCTTTAATTTTTTAGGCGACGGTATTCGGGATGTCCTGGATCCTAAAAATATCGATTAAGCCCAAAGACACTTTCGAGATAAATGATAAATCAAGGAGAAATGTCCAGATGGCACCTTTGTTGGAAATTAAAGACCTTATGATCGAGTATCGGACGGGGAACGGCACATCGCATGCGGTCAACGGAATCAATTTATCAATTCAACCTGGAGAAGCCTTGGGATTGGTTGGTGAAACCGGAGCCGGTAAAACCACCACCGCTTTGGCGATGTTGAATTTACTTCCCAAACGGGTTGGCAAGGTTATCCAAGGGGATATTCAATTTAAAGGCAAATCGGTTTTTGCGATGAGCAAGAAAGAGTTAACCGATATTCGCGGCAATAAAATCGCCATGATTTTCCAAAATCCGTTAACCTCGCTCAACCCGGTGTTTAAAATCGGAGAGCAAATTGCCATGGTCTTGCGGAAACACCAAAATTTAAGTAAAAACGAAGCCCAAAACCGGGTTGAAGATTTGTTAAACATGGTCGGGATCGATAAATCGCGTTACCTGGATTATCCCAATCAATTCAGCGGAGGGATGCGGCAACGGGTTGGTATCGCCGCGTCATTAGCCTGCAATCCGGAGTTATTGATTGCGGATGAGCCGACGACCGCTTTGGATGTAACCATTCAAGCGCAAATTCTTGAGCTCATGAAAAAGTTGCAACACGAGCATTCCACCTCCCTGCTGATGATTACCCACAATTTAGGGATTATTTCCGAAATATGCGAAAAAGTGGCGGTGATGTATGCGGGTTCAATTGTGGAATATGGCACGATTCAAGAAGTGTTTGCCACTCCCCATCATTGGTATACTAAAGGGTTGATTGGCGCGCTACCCAAGTTGGAAGGGACGAGAGAACGGCTCAATGCAATTACCGGCAATGTTGCCAATTCGCAAAATCTTCCTAGCGGGTGCACGTTTCATCCCCGCTGCGCGCATTGTACCAAGAGGTGTAGCGTGGATGTTCCCAAACTTACGAAAATAAACGACAATCATTATGCAGCTTGCTGGAATACGGAGGGAACCGATCATGCCGCAAAATAATATCCAACCTCTCGTTGAAGTTCAAAATCTGAAGAAATATTTTACCCTGAAAAATAAAGGGCAGCTTCATGCGGTCGACGACATCAGTTTCAGCATTATGCCCGGAGAAACCATGGGGCTGGTCGGCGAGAGCGGTTGCGGTAAAAGTACCGTGGGAAACCTGCTGATGAAATTATTGCCTTCCTCCAGCGGTAAGGTTTTGTTAAACGGGGATAACATTTTTGAAGCCAAAGGCTCCCGGGAAATGGAACTCCGGAAAAAAATGCAAATTATTTTTCAGGATCCCTTTTCTTCTTTAAATCCTCAGAAAACCATCAGGATTATTTTAGCGGAGCCGTATAAAATCCATAAGCTTGCCAATAACGAGCGGGAATTGAATGAAAAAATCGAAACCCTCGCCGCGATGGTAGGTCTGGAAGAGTACGTCCTGGATAAATTTCCTCATGAATTGGACGGAGGAAGGCGCCAGTTGGTGGGAATCGCCAGGTCCCTTGCACTCTCCCCGGAATTTATTGTGTGTGATGAGCCGGTGTCTTCATTGGATGTTTCCATTCAGGCGAATATTATCAATTTGTTGATGGATCTTCAGAAAAAACTTCATCTTTCTTACTTGTTTATTTCCCACGATTTAAGCGTTGTCCGGCATATATCCAACCGCATAGCGGTCATGTATTTGGGGCAGATTGTAGAACTTGCGGATGCGGATGTGATATTTTCCAATACGCTTCATCCCTATTCGATCGCTTTGCTTTCCGCCGTTCCCAAGATTGATTTGGCTAAGAAAACCAAACGGATTCTTTTAAAAGGCGATGTTCCAAACCCAATCGATCCCCCGGACTGCTGCCGGTTTGCCAGCCGCTGCTGGATGGCGCAAGCGATATGCAAAGAAAAGAGTCCGCCATTGCTGGAAGCCGACCCGGGTCATTATGTGGCTTGTTTTTGCCATAAAGAAAGCCAAAAAAATAAACTGCAGAGAAAGGACGGCTAAACGTTATGAAATCTTGCGTCATCACGGAGCCTTTCCATTATGAGATCCGCGAGGTTCCCATCCCTGAACCCAAGGATGATGAAGTCCAGATCAAAATGATGGCTGCCGGTGTATGCGGCAGTGACTTACATATTTATCGCGGAGAAAATCCCTGTTCGAGCTATCCTTTGGTGCCCGGACATGAAAATGTGGGAATCATCTCGAAAACCGGCAAGAATGTCACGAATTTCAAAATCGGCGATCATGTTGTCGTCGACCTGATTATTACTTGCGGCCATTGCTATCAATGCACCCACGAACGGGAGAATGTTTGCGAAACCGTTTTGGTCCGCGGCAGCGGTACCGATGGCGGCTGGCGTGAATATTTCACCGCGCCGGAAAGCGATGTTTACCGGATTGACCCCGCTATCCGCTGGGAGGATGCCGCGCTTATCGAGCCGCTGGCTATCGGGGAGCATTGCACCAACCGGGGTAGGGTATCGGCGGAAGACACCGTATTTATTCTGGGGGCCGGAACTATCGGCACGATTATTGCACAGGCCTGTAAAGTGAAAGGGGCCAGGGTTATCTGTTGCGATATTGATAAGGAATCTTTGGAGCGCTCTAAGAAATTCGGCGCCGACTATATCATTGATAGCAGGAAGGAGGATATCGTCAGCCGGGTACAGGAAATCACGGGAGGTCACGGTTGTACGGTTGCCTTTGATGCCGCCTGTTTTCCGGGGAGTTTGGCCGGTTTACTTAAGGTTGGCATCGTCTGTAATGCCGGTCGCATTGTACCGATGGGTTTTAGTGATAAACCGGAAAACTTCAGCCAGGCCGATATCAATAAGCGGGAGCTGGATATCATCGGTAGCCGGATGAGCGCCTACCAGTTTAAACAAACCGCCCAAAATATGGCGGCAGGGAAATATCGTCTGGAAGGATTGGCGACTACCTTTGTGACGTTCAGTGAGATTGAAAAAGTTTTCAATAATATGACGCATCCCGATCCCGCGGTAAAGAAAACCGTAATCTTGTTCGATTGACGGACCGTTTCGGGAAACCATTTCGGAATAAAAGGAGATATTACAATGGCTGCCAATAGTATGTTTGATGTTGCCGGAAAACATTGCATTGTTACCGGAGGAGCGCAAGGGTTATCGCGCGGCATGGCCGAGGCCTTGCTTGAAAATGGTTGTAAAGTTGTCCTGGTCGATGTTCAAAAAGAGAAGCTGGAAAGTGTTTGTGCCCAGTATAATGCCCAAGGATACCAGGCTTATGCTGTCACCGGCAACTTGGCCGATCGGACCGACATTAACCGGATATTCGACGAATCGATGGCGGTTTTAGACGGGAAACTTGATGTGTTGATTCCGGCGGCCGGGATTCAGCGCCGTCATTTGCCGGAGGAATTTCCATTGGAAGAATGGGATTTGGTTCTTAATATTAACCTGAACCATGTATTTATCATGATCCAAAAAGCGTTGAATGTGATGCTGAAACAACCGGCCGGGGGAAAGATTATTACCATCGGATCGATGGTTACTTGGTTTGGCGGTACGACCGTTCCTGCTTATACCGCTTCCAAAGGCGCCGTTTCCCAATTGACCAAAAGCCTCGCCGTGGATTGCGCCGGTCGTAATATCAATATTAATGCCCTATGCCCCGGCTATATGGATACGGAAATGTGCGCCAATATGACTCAAGCACGCAAAGACGAATGCGCCCAACGGATTCCGGCCGGCCGGTGGGGAACCCCGGCCGATATGAAAGGCCCTGTCTTATTCTTAGCCTCCAGCGCTTCCAATTACCTGAATGGCGCTACCATTCCTATCGATGGCGGATATTTGGTTAAGTAATTTGGAAGTACCATAAGTGATATCGCAGCGGGAACGGTTCTAATTTCGAAAACGGGCCGGGCGTTGCAATGATTTGGTAACAAGGGAGGGGATCGTTGATGAATCCAAAAATCGAAGATATCAAGGTCATTTTGACAGCGCCGGAAGGCATTAATCTGGTTGTCGTTAAAGTAATGACCAGCGAACCCGGTTTGTATGGCCTGGGGTGCGCAACTTTTGCATATCGGCATTTGACAGTAAAACACTTGATCGAGGAATATTTACGTCCCTTGGTCATAGGACGGGATGTCGCCCGGATCAACGAACTTTGGCAATTGATGCATCAAAACGCATACTGGCGTTGCGGTCCCATTATGAATAACGCTATTTCGGGCATAGACATGGCGTTATGGGACATCAAAGGCAAAATGGCCCAGATGCCATTGTATGACTTGTTTGGAGGTAAAATGCGGGAAGGTGTTCCTGTTTACCGCCATGCCGACGGCCGTGACGCCGGTGAGATTTGTGAAAACATTGCGAAATACCGGAGTATCGGCATCCGCCATATCCGCTGCCAGTGCGGCGGCTATGGGGGCGGCGGCTACGGGAATGCCCCCGACTGGGCGGCCAAAGGTGCGCTTGACGGTATTTATCTTGATGCCAAGAAATATATGCGGGATACATTAAAACTGTTCGAGGATATTCGCGCCAAAATCGGTTTTGAAATCGATCTGCTTCATGACGTGCATGAGCGGATTCATCCTACCGATGCTGTCCGTTTTGTAAAGGAAATGGAACCCTATAAGTTGTTTTTTATGGAAGATGTGGTCCCTTTGGAACAGAGCGAATGGCTGGGGAAGATTCGCCAGACCAGTGTCACTCCGCTGGCTCAGGGCGAATTGTTTAACAACCCCGCCGAGTACAAGAGCTTGGTGCAGAACCGGATGATCGATTTTATCCGGGTCCATATCAGTCAAGTCGGCGGAATTACTCCGGCCTACAAGTTACAGCAGTTCTGTGAACAGTATGGCGTACGTATTTGTTGGCATGGCCCCGGAGATATGAGCCCTGTTGCCCATGCCGCTAATATTCATATTGATTTAGCCGCCGCCAATCTTGGGTTGCAAGAGTGGAGCGGCATTGAGCCCCCGAACTTCGTCATTCAACAGCTGAAAGGTCCCCACGGCGCCTTGATGGAAGTCTTCCCGGGCATGCCTGCCTATGGTAACGATGGTTTTGTTTATGCCAGCGATAAACCGGGCCTCGGTGTGGAAATTGATGAAAAGGAAGCGGCTCAATATCCCTGTGAGAATACGGTAACCACTTGGACTCAAACGCGTCTGCGCGACGGATCTTTGCAGACTCCATAAATCGTATTTGCATAACCGGGAACCTGTAAATTGTTTTCCGGATGGGATTGGCAGGAATACTAAACATTACCCACATTTTTGGGAAACCAATATATGATGGATAATGAATATGGTGAAGCGAATTGAAAAAATTTTTTCAATTTGACGTCACCGCCTAACATCTTTCTGTGGATAACTCAAGACGTGATTCCCCAAAGCAGCTTTGGTTTTGACTTTCAACGTTTATAGTTATCAATCGGGCATTTATCAGGAATAATGCTTTAGAAAATCTTCTAAAACCTTTTCATATCAGCATCTAGAGTTATCGACACAAAATCGACACACTTTTTTCAGAAAAATGTGATAATATGGTAATGGGTAAATGCGGGATTCCTCAGAATTCCTTCGGAATCCCGTTGAAATCCCCAACGTAAGACGGAATGGCGAAACATAAACGCTGCGGTTAGAGACCGGAGCGTTTTTTGATGGGCTTTTCCGGTGGGGGTCGCGCGCGCGTGCTTTACCCGCGGCTTGATGGAAAAATCAAGCCTAAAACGTTCAAAGAGCGGCTTTTTACAGTTCGCTCTTTTTTATTGCCTTGAAAGGAGGTGAATGAAAGATGGCCACATTTGCAAAACGGCTTATTACAGCCGAAAATATGATCGCCGGGCTCGCCGCCCATACCGATGAGGTGAGTCAAAGGGGGTTTACCAAGGAAGTCATCGGCCAGATGACCGCTCTATACCAAAAAGCGGTGGGACTGGATGACAAACGCAATGCCCTCAAGGCGCGCAGTCGGGAAGCCACCAGTGAAGCGGAAAAGACCATGGGCCAGCTGGAGGGTTTGTGCGGCAACGCCAGGCAGATCGTTCGCATGGATTTCGTTGAAGAGACCTGGCCTGAGTTTGGGTTCAGGAAAGGCGAGTATGCTGGCAAAAAGGCAACCGAGAAGGACAAGGTCGGTTAAAAGGAACCGGTTCCGGCGGTCTCTCGCAAGAGCGTTTTTGAAAAAGCGTGGGACTGCCGGAACGAAAATTAATCAGGGAAAGTTCGTTGATGGAAAGATGGTTTTGAATGAATTAGGCAGAATTGTTTATACGGAATGGCAAAATACGCCGGAGAAACGCTCTAATGGGATCCTGGAGATTCGTCGTAATGCCCAATCATGTGCATGTTATTTTTATGATTGCCGAAAATCGCGGCCCAATGGTGAAATGTATGGATGTATCATTGGATAGGGATATGGCATGGGGTAGGGGCGTATTGCAATACGCCCCTACGATCCCAAATACAACGACCCAAAATTCCGTTAATCATTTCCAATAATCATTACCGAAGCGTTTCGTTCACAATCCCAAACCGTCGGCGCTATCGAGACACTATAGGGGTAAACTACGTGTAAAACTCCTCACAAAGCAGCGGGGTTCATTCTGGGGAGAAGAATTATTTATCATTGTTATCAAACGCTTCCGGGAAGATTTCTTTATTAATTCGATCCCATTTTGCACGTTGCTCGGGGGTCATTTTTTCACGGGCTCGGATAAGGTAAATGACTTCCGGGTCGGATAAAATTTCCGGATTACGAATATCGGAACGGCCTAAGAGATAGTCCAATGTTACCGCAAAATAATCGGCCAGTTTTTGAAGGGTTGAAGAATCCGGCTCTCTTTTATCAGCTTCATATTGTGAAACAGTAGAATTTGCAAGCGAAAGAAATCTAGCTAATTCCATTTGAGTAATTCCTTTTTCTTCTCTTAATTCCCTTAATCTTTCGCCAAAGCTAGACATGATGACACCCCTTTTCTGAAGTTTATCACGAAATGTGAAAGCAGAAAAACATTTTCACAAAAAGACAAAACAAGTTTTGACTTTTACTTTTCGTGGAAATATAATGAGACTATAAAATTTCACAATGAGTAAAAGAAAATCAAACCATAGGAAATAAAGTTGTAAGGTAAAAAGGATGAATTTTTTTCTTTTAAAGTTTTACTGAATGTCAACTCGAAAAAATAGAAGGGGGAATCGCCATGCTGAAATCCTTCAGCGCCAAAATCAGGGAACTGCTGGCTAAACGAGTCGGTGAAGCCGAAGAGGAAGTGTTGCTTACCGATAAACATTTTCAGAGGTTGAACACCCTTATTAACGAAACCCTGGAACAGATTAGCCAAAGCCTGCCGGCGGAGAAAATGCAGCTCATCACCGAAGTGGACAATTATTGGGGCGAACGGGACGAGCTGGCCTATGGACGCATGTACAGGCAGGGCTTGCTGGATGGGCTCACGGCCGACCGGCTGCTGCGGATGGCGCGGCGAGCTTGCAGGGAGAGGTGAAAATGAGGATAATGACCTTCCCTCTCTCAGATATTCATAAAGTGCTTTTCCCCCGATTTGCCAGACACTCAGTTAAGAGTATAAAATATAGACATTAAGGAGCTGAGTGAACTAGTGGTAAACCGGAAGATTTATACAAAAGAATTTAAAGAACAAGCTGTACAG
>JAEVYU010000030.1 GCA_023392595.1 Bacillota bacterium
CTGAAAAAGCTGGCGGCATAAGCCGAATGCTGTAGGAAGAAGAATATCGGAAAGCCGTATGAGGGAAAACCTCATGTACGGTTTGATGAGGAGGGGTTGGTAATCCCAGCCCTTTACTCTATCAAAAGGGTGTTCGCTTTCTAACAGTGACTTCTGAAAACAACAAAATTTAATTCAACATATAAGAAATTCAATTAGTCTACGGTAATGCGCAGTATTAGCCCGAGCTATTTTCTTTATTATCCCGAATATAGTAGCCTGAATTACTGCATAGAAAGGATGAATCTTTATGAATCGAGACAGTAAAATTTTAATCTATGGCGCAGGAGTCATCGGAAGTATTTTTGCCGGAATGATGGCTAAAAGCGGCTATAATGTTACGATTTTAGCGCGCGGAAAACGCTATGACGAATTACATCAAAATGGACTGGTGTTAAAAAACTGTTTATCCGGCGAGCAAATAAAACGCAAAGTGAAGCTTATCAATATTCTAAATCAAGACGACATTTATGACTATATTATGGTGATTGTCCAAAATACTCAGATTGATTCAATCTTGCCTGTACTGTCCAACAACAAATCCCCCAATATTGTTTTTGTTGTCAATAATCCGTCGGGATATCAAAAATGGATAGATGCGGTTGGATATGAAAGAATTATGATTGGGTTTCCCTCTGCCGGTGGTGAAAGAAAAGTCGGTATGGTCAATTACTACATTGGAAGAGGAACGGCTAGGATATTTCAATCAACAACTTTCGGGGAATTGAGTGGTGAAAAGACAAAAAGGCTTTTGAAACTGGTGAGAATATTTAAGGATGCCGGATTTGCTCCAAGTATCTGCCGAAATATGGATGCATGGCAGAAGACGCATGTTGCAGTTATATTGCCGATAGGAAAAGCGCTGAATCGATTCGATTCCAACAATTATAAGCTTGCAAGGTCATCCGGCACTATCAAGCAAATGTTGTTGGCAACAAGGGAATGTTTTGGAGTATTAAAAGAGATGAACCTTAAAGTGACACCTTCAAAGCTGAATGTCTATTACTTGCCGTTATTTATACTGGTTCCTGCATTTATGCTGATTATGAATACTAAAATTGCTGAAACGGCTTATTCCAAGCACAATTTGGTTGCTAAAAGTGAAATGGAAGCATTGGAAGAACAGTTTCGGGATTTAATAAAAGCCTCAGGAGTAAAGACACCTAAATTCAATTCGTTATGATGTAATAAAAGAGGTGTTTTCAAAGGCAGTCTGAAAGTATTGGAAATTATAAAAAACGGGAATGTAAGGAATTTCCAGATGTGTAATCTATTTAGTGCCGATTGCGGTAATTCTTTGTCAATAGAATTTATGAGTAATTGCTCATATTATATTGACTTCGCGAGCGGATACAATTATAATGTGAGTAATTACTCATGTTAATTTGTGACGGATAGGAGAACGATGATGAAAGAATATCGAACCAGGGAACTGTATGGCGATTTTTATGAAAATGAGCACAAAGACAAACCTCTCTTGGTAGTGATTGGCGGAAGTATAGCCGGTATCCCTACAATTTCAAAAGATTTGCTGGAATATTTCCAGGCCAATTTCCATGTGCTGGTGTTAGCCTATTTTGGCGTCGGGGACTTACCCGAACACCTCCAAAGAATTCCCCTGGAATATTTTATTCATGCGGTAGATTATTTTAAAAGCAAATTGGGACTGGGTGATGATCAAGTAATTATGATCGGCAGTTCCAAAGGGGGTGAATTGGTTTTATTGCTGATCTCGGAATACATTCATCCCAGTATTGCAATAGCCTGTGTTCCCAGTTGTTATATATGGCAAGGAATACCCGATGGGCTGAAAAGTATTTTGTTTCCTCGATCCAGTTGGACTTTTAAAGGTAAAGACCTTCCTTTTGTAAGATTTCGTTACAACAGGAAAATAATCAGCGGCATCCGGCGGCAAGAATATTTGCCTTGCCATGAAAAATCCATTCAATGCAATCAAAATCAGCAGGCCTTCATTCACTTGGACCATTTTAAGGGAAGCTTATTATTGCTTTCCGCTGAAACGGACCATTTTTGGCCCAGCAAGGCAATGTGCGCATTCTTAAAAGATAACCTTGGCAATAAAATCAAACATATAACGTTAAATATAAATGGACATCATTTCCTGCAATACCAGGAATCAGGCAAAGAGATGATGGGCTTTTTAAATATTCAAAATCCAAATTGAATGGAGGTAAAGTATGGCAGAGAGAAACATGAATATGCAAATTTATTATTTTTCCGGAACCGGAAATTCCCTTCATGCGGCGGAGGAGCTTCAAAAGCGGTTCCCGGAAGCCTCATTGGTCCCAATGATCAGCGCTTTGAAGCGGGGTCGCATTGCAAGTTCCGCTGAGATAATGGGTCTGATTTTTCCGTTACATGCTTTCGGTTTGCCTTTTCCGGTTCAAGAATTTTTGAAACGGGTTGATTTGCAGTCGGCTTCCTATATCTTTGCAATCACTACCCGGGGCGGTTCGCCCTGCCGCCTTTTTAAAGAACTGGATAATATGCTTCGTAAAAAAGGGAAATCGTTGGATGCTTCCTTTTTCATCGACATGCCGAGTAATTATATGCTATTACCGGCATACCAACCCGAAACCGAGGAATCACTGTCCAGGTATGAAGCGGATATGGAGCGAAGACTGGATACCATTGAGGATATCATAAGCCATCATCAAAAGAACTTTCAGAGAGATGAACCCAAAGCGTTTTTTCGGGAAAACGTTTTATTTCCTTTTATCAAGTGGATAGTTCAAAAAACCCGTTATATGGGCCAAGAGAAAAAGTTCTACAGTGATCCGAAATGTGCCGGCTGTGGGATTTGTCAAAAAGTTTGCCTGGCGGAGAAAATCAGGATGGAAAACGGCAAGCCGGTGTGGAGGGAAGATATCCGCTGCTTGTTTTGTTTTGCCTGTATGAATTATTGTCCCTTCCAAGCCGTTCAAATCCGGGGAACTAAGACCCCGGAACGCGGCAGGTACCATCATCCCTGTGCCGACTTTGCAAAGATTGCCGGACAAAAACAGGGGAGCCTTATTGGGAATAAGGGAAACTGAAAATAAGTGTTTCGCCTTTGCGGCCTATTGAATTAGCCACAGAGCCACAGAGAAAGAACTTAATCCAAAAAGTATTTAAGGTAAAATAAAGGAGAGTTAATAATGATTTTTTGGATGGTTTGGCTCATCGGGATTGTTGTTGGAATCATTACTACAATCATCAATCCGTCGTTAAGGACCGTACCATTGATCGCTGAAAATCTGCTGTTCTATCAATTGACCGTTACTATAACATTAACCGGGTTCATCTGTTTTATCGGTCATGTGTTTACCGACAGACCCGCCACCAAGAATGGCTGGCCCAAGGGAAATCTTTTTGAGAAAGAGTTGGGTTTTTCCCAATTGGGCTGGGCGTTTGGCGGCGTTTTGTCGATAGGTTACAGAGGTTCATTTTGGATAGGGATTATCATAGTTTTCAGCACAATGATGGTTGGAGCGGCGATGATTCATATCGTTGACGGAATCAAGAATAAGAACTTCAAGCAAGGGAATCCGATGATAATTCTGATTGACTTATTGATTCCGGCAACGTTAATTGTCTTATCAATTTTGGCGAAAATTTGGTAAAGGAAAAAATCATAACAAGGGGGACTATTGAAAGATAGCGCTTTCATTTTAGGCCCATATCCCCTCCAAGGAACAGCTCGCGAAAATGCTCCGTTTTGCCAATGCGATGGGGGCTTTAACGACGACTCAAAGAGGAGCAATTCCTGCATTACTCGACTTAACGGAGGTTAAAAAATTTCTCCAATCAATTTGAAGTTTTTCCCCGCTGAATTTTTTTGGATTTAGCATTTTGATGGATCGATAACTTAGGGAATTGGCTGGCTAATTTCATTGAAAACGGCAAACAATAATGTCGGTATGTGGTGTTACTGTTTTGATGGAACACAATGAGCGAGGTATTAGCCGATGGGTTTAAAGAGTAAAGTTCTTTCATGGAAAGATTCCGACTGCCAAAAAAGGCCCTATTTGAGTGGCTCCCGCCGGCAACATTTGGCCTGGTCCATTATAATCGCCCTCGGCCTGCTTTTTTTCCTGGTATTTATACCTGCATATATCCGCGGCGCTCTACTCAGGGGACTTCAGGAACACCGCTATCTTACCAGTATGCTTATTGGTTTTGGCGTACTGGCGCTTTCGTTATTATGGTCCACCGGACAGTCCATCGATGCCTGGGTTTTTTCCTATTTCAACCTCCGGGGCAACCACCCGCTATGGCTGGATCGAATGATGTTGGGATTCACCCAGCTTGGCAGTGGCATTTTTGCTTTGCTGGTCGCGGTGATCCTGTTTATGGCGGATATTCACCGCCTGGCTTATGAGCTTATTTTGGGCACCTTGACCTTGTGGTTGCTGGTCGAATTGATTAAAGCCATCGTTCGCCGTTCACGGCCTTTCAGCAAGGTGCCCGGGGCGCGGATTGTGGGTCCGTTTGAACACCGGTGTTCTTTCCCCAGCGGCCATACCAGCCAGGTTTTTTTCATGGCTAATTTATTGTATCAGTATTTTCATCCCTCTTTCGGGATTGCTTGTCTCTTGTTCGCCTTGGCGGTATTGGTGGCCATCACCCGCATGTATGTGGGAGCCCATTATCCCCGTGACGTCTTGGCCGGATTCATCCTGGGAAACGTATGGGGTATCCTCGGGGTCATTGTGGATAGGAACTTTTTGGTAGCCATTCGGTAGTTTGCAGGTACAGGAGTTAAAGCCACCCTACTTTATATCCTGACCCCGTAAATAACGATCTCTTCCGCATTGATAATCTTCTCAATTTTAGCGACCGTCTCTCCAACATCAAATGCAGGAATATTTAAAAATAGTTGAAACATCCTCAAAACGACATTTAATTTTTCCTGATAACCGATGTTCCCCATAAATAAACTCTCTGCAATAAAACTGCGGATACATCCGGAGATGGATAAAGCCCTTAAATAATAATCCTGCTCCGTTAATCCCGGATTGTAATCTTGATATAACTCCCGCCATAAGTTAGCGCAATTTTTGGTGAATAATTCCAGAATCGGCCAGGAGCTATAGGCTTCATGGAATAGTTCGGCGAATTTGGGATGCCTTTCTACGACATAGAGATGCAAAGCCATGGGGAAGGCAAGAATTAAAATCGAATCGGAATATTGTCCGGCGAAGCTCTTGGCTAACTCGATGACTTCTTGGTCCACATCCATGATGATATCTTTGAAGATATCTTCCTTGTTCTCGAAAAAATGATAAAGACTGCCGTTTAAAATGTCAGCTTTCTGAATGATTTGGCGAGTGGTGGTTTGTTTGTAGCCTTGTTCAATGAATAGGTCTCTGGAAACATCCAGTATTTTCCTCTTAATTTCATTCAATGTTTTCTCACATCCCTTTTCATTATACCGATATCAAATGTAAAAATCAAATTACATTTTGAGCGCGCTCAAATCATTTGAAAAAGAAAGTTCTTCAAAGCAGAGTATCCATTCGTTGAGTGAAAAGTGATGGATTTAGGAGTAAAACAAATGAAAAAACAAGACCCGAAAAAACGAATAAGCTTTCTGTTGATGGTATTGATCGGAATCGCATTGCCCGTAGTTTGCCGGGCGTATCAGACGGCCCCAAGAACGTTAACGATCGATCGAGCCGTTCAGATGGCCATGGAAAACAATTTACAACGCCGGGTCGCCCAATATGGCGTAGAGATAGCCCGGGATAAGATAGCGCAGTCGTTTTCCGCTTATGGTCCTACCTTAACAGTAGATGGCGGTTACAATCATTATAATGAAGAACCCTCCGAGGTCCAGTTGAAAAAGGGTCTGGTCGATTTGAATAATGCGTTTTCAATGAGTTCACCCTCTTTACATATTCCCATCCAACAAGAACCCAGCGATAGCCTGGATTATTACGGCTATCAATTTCATTTGACCCAGCCTCTCTATACCGGCCATAAATTGACGGCTACCAAAAATCAGGCCAAGGCCAACAGTAAGAATGCCGAGGCCAATCTGACCGCTGCTGAGAATGATGTGGTGCTATCGGTCAAAAAGGCCTATTATAACGTGGTGCTTTGCCAACAACTAAACGTAACCATGGATGAAGCGGTTGCCAACATGGAGAAACATCTGGAAGAAGCCAATGCTTACTATAAAGTCAATGTTGTCCCTAAGCTGGATGTATTAAGGGCTGAAGAAAAGTTGGCCGATTTAAAGCAGAAACAATTGCTGGCCCAGAACAATCTGATTTTGGCGAAATCATCCTTGAATTATGCCCTAGGTGTCGACCTGGGCAACGATTATTCCTGTGAAGATGATCCGGAATACGGGCCGCCGCCCCAGGATTTAACCGCCTGCCAGGCCCAGGCACTGAAAGATCGGCCGGAAATTGCCGCTATCAATGCCCAAATCGATATGGCCCGGCAAGCCGTATGGATCGCAGAAAGTAATTACAAGCCCACCGTGGTGCTGGTTGCCAACCAAGCGCACTATGAACCGGAAAATGCCTCCCCCTCCAAAACCGTCGGGGTGGTTGCCACCATGAAATTGTTCGACAGCGGCATGGTGCTGCATCAGATCGCCGAGGCCAAAGATACCTTGAAGCAGGCGCAGACCGGTAAGGAATTATTACAACGCGGGATCAAGCTGCAAGTGGAACAAGCTTACCATAATGTGGAGGTATCTTTAAAAACCATTGAAGTGGCGCAAAAAAGTCTGGATACTGCCAAGGAGACCCTGCAGGTCGCCGATACCCGTTACAAAGTGGGGTTAAGTACTTCGTTGGAGCGGCTGGATGCCGAAGTCGGCTTAACCCAAGCGAAAACCAATCATACTCAAGCCTTGAGCATGTATTATATTGCTTTGGCTGAATTGGACAGAGCCATTGGAAAAAAGAACAATGATTGAAGTTAAGAAGGGATTGGTCTCATTAAACGAAGGAGCGAACGGCAATGGGGAAATTCATTCAAAGTAGAAAATTTAAAGGTTTTGGGATAGCAATTTTATTGGCATTGATTGCTTTAGGATGGTTCATTCACAGTCAATCACGAGCGAATACAGCCATTCAGGATATTCCGGTTGTCAAAGCCCAGGTGGTTAGTGCCGGTGAAGATGGCGCCACTTATAATTACTCCGGTGTGGTGCATGGCCGTTTTGAGAGTCAATTGGCCTTTCAAGTCAGCGGGAAGCTCATCCGCAGGAATGTTGATGCCGGCAGTGTCGTAAAAACAGGCCAAATACTGATGCAGATTGACCCGATCGATGTGGAGCAGGGATTTACCGCATCAAAGGCCCAGTTACAGGCGGCCGAGTCCCAGTTTAAACTGGCGAAAGACAATTTGGAACGTTTTAAAGCGTTATATGATCAAAAGTTAATGAGCCAGGCGGAATTCGACCGTTACCAGAACATGGTTGATTCGGCCTACGCCTTGCTGCGGCAAGCCAGGGCTCAATATACCCACGGCTCCAATCAGCTTAATTATTGCAATTTATACGCCGACGGCTCCGGAGTGGTAGCCGCAACTTACGCTGAGACGGGGCAAATCGTCGCCGCCGGACAACCGGTAGTCGTCCTGGTCAAGGGGAATGACAGAGAGATAGAAATTAACGTTCCGGAAAATCGCTTGACTGACTTTAATAAAGTTCAGCAATTTAAAGTGACCTTTTGGGCTTTGCCCGACATAACCGTTGTCGGGAGAATCCGCGAGATCGCGCCGATGGCCGACCCGATAACCCGTACCTATAAAGCGCGAATCAGCCTTGTCAATCCGCCGGCAGCCGCTGAACTGGGTATGACCGCCACGGTAACTGAGACTGCCAGTAACGGGGAGTTGGCGCTGTATCTTCCGCTATCGGCGATTTATCAATCAGGAGATACTCCGGGGATTTGGCTGGTCCGGCAGGGGATGGTTCATTGGAAACCTGTTAAACTAGGGTCTTTTGGTGATGGCGATCAGGTACAGGTGCTCCAAGGACTTCAGGTAGGAGATATGATTGTCACAGCCGGGGTGCACAAATTGCGGGAAGGTGAAAAAGTACGCACAGGAGATGATCTGGAGTGAAGGGCTTTAACTTGTCTGAGTGGTCTTTAAACCACCGGGGACTCATTTGTTTTTTTATCGTTTTGATCGCCCTCGCCGGGGTGTACTCCTATCAGAACCTGGGCCGGATGGAAGATCCCGATTTTGTGATGCGCCAAATGATAGTGGCGGTCGGCTGGCCCGGGGCAACCGCCCGCCAGGTGGAGGAACAGGTCACGGACAAGATTGAAAAACGCCTGCAAGACACGCCGGGCCTCGACTATCTGAAAAGTTTCTCCCGGTCCGGTCAATCAGTGATCTATGTCTACTTAAAAGATACCATCCGAAAACCGGATGTCCGGCCGACCTGGCTTGAGGTCCGCAATATGGTGAATGATATTAAAGATACCCTTCCGGAAGGGGTGCGGGGGCCGTATTATAACGACCGCTTTGATGATGTTTTCGGCAGTATTTGTGCGCTGACTTCCGACGGTTTTTCTTATGAAGAAATGAGGGCCCATGCCGAAAAAATTCGCCGCATCCTGCTGGGAGTAAAAAGCGTCAAAAAGGTTGAACTCATCGGGGTGCAGCCGGAAAAGATTTATATCGAAATGGACAGCAGCAAATTAGCGGGTTACAGCATTGACCCCATGCTGATCATCGCAACGTTAAAAGCTCAGAACACGATGACTCCCTCGGGAATGGTCACCACCAGCACCGACAACGTTTATCTCCGGGTTACCGGGATGTTTGAAGATATCGACAGTATCCGCAATTTGCCGATCCGGGTTTTGGATAAAACCTTCCGGCTCGGGGATATTGCCAAGGTGAAGCGCAGTTACGCTGACCCTCCCGAACCTACAATGTATTTTAACGGGAAACCGGCTATCGGAATCGCCGTATCCATGGAAAAAGGCGGCAATGTTTTGACGCTCGGAAAAGATTTGCAGGCTACCTTGGCTCAAATCAAAGAGGATCTCCCGGTTGGCCTGGAGATCAGCCAAGTATCCGATCAGCCGAATGTCGTCAAGGATTCGATTAATGAATTCATTAAAACCCTGGGCGAGGCGATCGCGATTGTTTTAATCATCAGCTTTCTAAGTTTGGGCCTGCGCACCGGAGTGTTGGTGGCTTTGTGCATTCCGCTGGTGATCGCCGGAACTTTCGTGGGGATGAGAATCGGCGGGATCGATTTGCAAAAAGTTTCCCTGGGAACCCTGATCCTGGCCCTGGGATTGTTAGTGGACGACGCCATTATTGCTATCGAAATGATGGCGGTCAAGTTGGAACAGGGGTGGGACCGCTTCAAAGCCGCCTGTTACGCCTATACGGTCACCTCTATTCCGATGTTGACGGGGACCTTAATTACTTGTGCCGGGTTTATTCCTATCGGTTTTTCCAAAGGGCTGGCCTCCGAATTTTGCAGCAGTATCTTTCCGGTGCTGACCACCTCGCTCCTTATTTCCTGGCTGGTTTCGGTGATGGTGACTCCCTTACTCGGCTATCACCTGATCAAAGTCCAACCGGTAACCGGGGATCAACCGGACGTTTATGACAAACCGTTTTATCACTGGTTCAGGCGGGTCCTGGCCTGGTGCCTGGAACACCGGAAGATGGTCCTGGGAATCACAGCGGCAGCGTTTTTACTGGCGGTATTTTCGTTTTCGTTTCTGAAAGAAGAATTTTTCCCTAAATCCATTCGTCCGGAGCTGATTGTGGAAATGTGGCTTCCGGAAGGGGCTTCCATCCAGGCCACCCAACGGGAAGCCCTCCATTTTGCGAAATGCATCAAAAGCGATCCCCAAGTCGCCCGCTATTCCTTTTATGTGGGGAGCGGGGCGCCACGGTTCGTGCTTACCTTTGAACCGGTTCTCCCCAGCTCCAATTATGCGCAGTTCGTGATTGTCGCCAAGGGCCTTAAAGAGCGGAACGCCCTGGAGCAAAAAATTAACCGCCTGTTCGCCAAGGGGTTTCCCAATGTGCGTAAGCATATTAAAGTGTTGGAAATCGGCCCTCCGGACTCCTATCCGGTGATGTTGCGCGTATCGGGCTACAGTTACGATAAGGTGCGCCAAATCGCCAAAAAGGTCAGTGAGGTCATGGCGGCCAATCCGGAGGTCCGGGATATTAATTTTGACTGGTATCAAAAGACCAAAGTATTGCATTTGGCGGTCGATCAGGACAAGGCCCGGATGCTGGGCCTCGATAGCTCCCATTTGGCCTTAAATCTGCAGGCCCAAATCTCGGGGATACCGGTGAGTGAATTCCGGGAAAATGATAAGACCGTCGCCATCGAGTTCCGTTTGGACCCGGAAAGCCGCAGAAGTCTTTCCGACATTAAGGACTTAAATATTCCGCTGGGGAACGGCCGTTCCATTCCTTTGGAACAAATCGCCAAAATCGATTATGGCGCGGAAGAAGGTTTGATCGGGAGGCAGAATTTAAAACCGACCATTACCGTTCAGGCAGAAGTGGCGCCGGGATTCACCGGAAATGATACCGCTAAAAAGGTTTACCGCAGCCTGAAAGGACTTCGGGAAACCTTGCCGCCGGGTTACAGCATCGAAATCGGCGGAGCAGCCGAACGGAGCGAGCAAGCTACCGGATTTCTTTTGGCAATGGTGCCGGTGATGCTGATTGTGATTATGATTCTACTCATGTTTCAACTGCAAAGCAGCAGCAGAATGTTTTTGACCCTGCTCACCGCCCCGCTGGGTATTATCGGCGTGGTGGCGGCGCTCTTGATTTGTGGGATGCCCATGGGCTTTTTGGCTGAAATCGGTATTTTGGCTTTGACAGGCATCATTATCCGCAATTCCGTCATTTTGATTGATCAGATCCAGCGGCAAATCGATGCCGGCGAATCAACCTGGGACGCCATTATCAATGCGGCGGTGTTCCGATTCCGGCCGATCTTGCTGACGGCTTCGGCGGCGATCATGGGCATGTTGCCCCTGACTGTTGACCGGTTCTGGGGTCCGATGGCCGTGACCATCGCCGGCGGCTTGTTTGGGGCGACGGCGCTGACTTTGTTGGTGCTGCCGACCATGTATGCCGCCTGGTTTAAAGTGAGACCGGAATCTTCCATGCGGTCAGAATAAAATACTACGAGTCAAATGTGTTCAATGCGGGAAAAATCACTTCAAATGAAGGCGCAGAGAGAGGTTTACACTCAAATTTAAATTTTCATTTTACTATATGAGTTGAAATAAATAACTTGAGCAAAAGACAAAAGAAATGAAGACGAACTCTCCCCCTGAAGTGAGAGGGTAACCCCACGCACTAGTGCGTGCTGCCTTGGGGCCTAAAGGATTTAGGAGACATCGGCTAGGCTTACCCTTCCACTTGATTCAACAACTTTGAGCTACTTTAAAAGGGGAAGGGCTTCGCGTCCGATAGGACACGCAGGTTAGGTCCGCTCTCCTAATCTTACCTTCAAACTTCCGTACCATGTTTCTTGCGGTATTCCGAAGGGGAGCAGTACATCAATCTGCGAAAAATTTCCGAAAAATAGCTTGCGCTGATAAATCCGATGGATTCCGCGATTTCGGTAATGTTTTGTTCTTGTTTCATCAGTAACGGAAGACTTTGTTGAATGCGGTATTTAAGCAAATACTCAAAAGGCGTCTGCCGCATGACTTTTTTAAAAAACCGGCAACATTCACTTTTGCTGATATTACCGGCTGATGCCATTTCTTGCAGAGTCAGCTTATTCCGGTAATTTTGATGAATGTAATGAAGGACTTGTTTCAAACGGGGAATATCTTTGGGAAAATATTCATCCTTCCCGCTGGTAACGGTTTGAAATTCCTGAAAAAGAATCATCCAAATTTCACAGAGCCTACTTTTGATTTGTAATTCAAAGCAAGTAGGTTTTTTGGTATAAAAGGCATCGATTTCAAGCAGCCAATCAACCATGCGCCGGTGATTTTTATCTTTGGAATCCAAATATAATGAAGCAAATTGTTGGGATTCAATGATGGGGGATACGTACTTTGTTTCAATCATACTATGCTCATAGCCGAAAATAAACACCGGATTTACCGTTATTACAGTATACTTACAGTCCACGTTTTTATATAGCCATCCCGTATGAAGACAATTTTTATTGACGAACATTCCGCAACCGGCCTCGACTTCATAGGTATCATCATTGACCTGGTATTCCATCTTACCGGCTGTGAAGACGGTGAATTCCAGATCCGAATGCCAATGACATTCAAAACGATTTTGCTCATATTCGGATATTGTTTCATGGTCGATGTGGAGGGGGAATGTATAATCACCATGCAATTTTTCTTCCATGAGATTTTTACCGATATTCAGTTTCTTCTTACCCATCCCTGCGCCTCTCGATTTGAGCAATATTGTTATTTAATCCGCCAAGAAAATTATAGAAACAGCCATCCACTGCTATTATACTTATATGTGTGGGGAAAAACAATGAATCTTTCGGAGGTGAGATGCCGATATGAAACAGCCGGAAGGTCACAGCGTCGCCGGAAATATGAATTACCAAGTGTTTTGTGATGGTTTTCCAGCGGAAATGGATAAGTGTGTTTTTAATACCGAGTATCGTGTGTTACAAAAAATGAAGCGCATCCATGGGGAAAATCACCTGGATTACCGCTTGATGATGCGGGAATTGCTGGCCTCAGCCAACGGAGTAACCGTTTATGAAATTTTTTGGGAGACTCTTTTGAATCATGGCAAAGAATATCGCAACCTGCCGGAAAGTTCCGATCTTATACCGATGACCCTTATTGCATGGAGAACTTTTTCCGGGAGCATAGTTTGCAGTGTGGAACGTATATTTCTGAAATGGGACAAGGCGCTCTCTTTGGAGGATAATTTATTTTTCAATGCCTATATGGAACATTCAGGCCAAGTTGCTTCAAAATTGCTCAAAGAACATTATGATCCCGTCGCAGTTATCGGGAAAGGCGACTATATCAGTACTTTGAGAAAGGTTTTTGCGGATCAATTCGGTTATACGGTGATTTGATGGGGACCGAATGGATCCGGATACATAACCTATCAGAAAGGACCCATAAAAATGATTCGGGCGGTTATTTTCGATTTGGATGGCACGATAGGAAATACGCTTCCTTTGTGTATCGCGGCTTTTAGAAAGGCTATTGAACCATTGCTGGGAAGAAACATCAGCGATGAGGAAATTGTGGCAACTTTCGGTCCATCGGAGGAAGGCACTATCCGTGCGCTTATTCCCCATCAATATGAGAAAGGGCTGACGGGTTACATTCAATACTACCGGGAACTCCATGATATGTGTCCGGAACCCTTTGAGGGGATGCATGAAATTTTTGAATATCTGCAAAGCAAGGATATTATCTTGGCTCTGGTGACCGGAAAGGGAGCAAAAAGTACTGCGATCACGCTTTTCCAATATGGCTTGGATTCGATATTTGCAGTTGTTGAAACAGGTTCTCCCTCAGGGCCGAGGAAACCTGAGGGGATCAGAAACGTTCTGGCGAAACTGAATTTGAAACCCGTGGAAGCGATTTATGTGGGGGATGCGCCGAGCGATATTATTGCCGCCCGAAAGGCCAATGTAATGGCGGTCTCGGCGGCTTGGGCCAACTCAGCCGATATCCAACAAATCAGGGAATTGAACCCCGATGAAATTTGCTTCACGGTTGGAGAATTCAAAATTTATTTAACGGATACGCTGGCGGTGAAGCCAGCGTGAACTAAAAAAGTCTCAATTGTCATGCTCAGTATTTTCGGCGAACTTGGGGGTTGGTCAAGGATGATGGCTGTCGATCATGGAGGGAAGATAGGGCTTATCCAATGACTAAGTCAATTGTGTAATCGGAGAAGCGTTTTTTGATAGTTGATTACTATACCCTTTTTGGGCAGTGTTATGGTGACTCATTATAAAATGTAGTCCTATTCTATATAGCAGAGGCAACCCATTCAGATAGAGGTTGCTTTTTTTATACGTAAGCTGTTTTCATACTTTTTTGTGCAGAGATTGAGAGGAACATAAAAATTCAATATGCTAAATTTAGATTACCAGGTGATAGTGGGAAGTAGTTCAAGGTATCACTAGTTTTTCACTTCGAGGTTTCATAAAAAAGGAGTGAAAAAAGTGTCAATCATTCAAGTCGATCAGTTAGTAAAACAGTACTCGGACGGCGTCAAAGCATAGGGCGAATCGAGTATTCAAGTCAATGATCATCCAGAGAGGCAAATACTTCTTTGATCAAAGCGATGAAATCCAAAGTTGCTTGGGGCAGGTGCCGACCTTTTCGGTAAATCACCGAGTAGGTCCGAGCAGGGAGCGGTTCATCAAGGGAAAAGTAAACGACGTCTTCGGCAAAAATACCTAATTTTTCAAACCGGTCCGTGCCGAAAGTGATTCCCATACCGGAGCGGACTAAATTATATACAGTTTCGGGAGTTTTCCCCTCAAAGGCGATCCTGGGCTTGAATCCGGCCTTTTCAAAATATTGATCGGCGATCTGTCGTAGGCGGTGTTCCTGATCCAATAAAATAAAGGGCTCGTTATGCAAATCAGTCAGGCGAATCCGAGACCAAGGCGGCGCGCTGGCAGCCTTCTTACTTAATGGGTGGTTCAAAGGGAGTAAAATTAAAATGGTCTCCGCAAAAATGGGCTCGGAGTTAAATCCGGGGACGCTGAATGGGGGGGGGTTGCCAAAGTCAAATCGGTGATGTCTTGGATAGCCAGTTTTTCCAGTTGATAATATGTCCCTTCCATGGGGATGACTTCAATGGCCGGGTATTTTTGACGGAAAGCCGGGAGCACCCGGGGTAATAAAATGCTGCTTTCATAAAGGGACATCCTTACGGTCAAACGCCCTTTTTTACTATCTGCAATATCCTGCATCTGCAAATCCATTTGTTGCTCTAGATCCAGGACGGAACGGGCGAAAGCGGCATAAACCTCCCCGGCGTAGGTGAGTTCAATCGGATTCCGCGTACCATCCTAACACCCAAGTCAAGGGTGATACTACCTAAAGATAAACCCAGTTGGCCGGGGAGGTATTTTTACCCAGCCCCACCATGGGCTGAAGGGAACGGCCAACAGGATGCCAATCGGGATTAATGGGAATAAGAAAATCAAATATGTAAAGATTGCGAAAGATGTAATGACGTTTTCATAACAATAAATTGACATCAAAATGTAATATTTCACGAACAGGACTATCGAAAATAGCGTCGAAATTTACAATATGAAAACATTTTCATATTCACAAGGGTTTTTTTATGCTTGGCAAGCCTTAAGGATTTTTGAAAATCAAGGTGTGCAGAAACTGGCTACAATTGACCATAAGACTTGATTTTATTTTTTTGAAGATTGTCCTTCTGATTTTGACTACCATGAATTATAATATGAAAACATTTTCGCAATGGAGAGCCCATGGCAAACATTAAAGATGTGGCGCAATTGGCGAACTCTTCGATAACCACTGTTTCCCGGGTGATTAACAAGAAGGGTTATGTAAAGCAGGAGACTCGTGTTAAGATTATGGAAGCCATCAGGACACTTGGCTACAGACCCCTGGAACGCATCGAGGGGGGTAAAGATACTAAAACCATTGGCTTGATTGTTCCCAATATCGAAAATCCGTTCTTTGGAAAAGTAGCCCGGCATTTAGGCAACGTTGCCAATACCTTTGGTTATAACATTTTGCTTTTTAATATCAATGGCTCCCCTGAACATTACGATGATGACCATTTATTTGACCTGATTCACCAACGGGTCGACGGTCTTATTTATGCTTCTTCCCACCGGAGTATGGAGGTCATTCAGGTGGCCCAAACTCATAAGATTCCCATCGTGGTGCTGGATCGGGAGATTAAAAATGCCTGTATCAATTCAGTTACAGTCAACAACAATTACGGCGCTTTTATCGCCACTGAACACCTAATCAAGCTAGGCCACAGACACATCGCCTATCTGGGCGGCGCTGCCGGCATGGAAATATCGGTGCGGCGGAAGGAAGGTTACCAACGAGCCTTAACTGAAAACGGTCTGCCGGCAGCAGAAGAATATATTGCTTATGGCGATTACAAGATGCAGAGCGGGTTTGAATGTATAGGGCGGCTTTATCAGGAACACCCCGAAATAACCGGAGTGATTGCTGCGACTGATTTGATGGCCATCGGGGCTTTACAATATTTCAATAAAATGGGTCTGCGGGTCGCCGAGGATATCTCGCTCATCGGATTTGACAATATTGAATTATCCGCAACCGTCACGCCACCGTTAACGACCGTAGAGTATCCAATCGAGCGGATGAGCGCAATCGTTATCGACCTTATTTTAAGACAGATTCACCATGAGGCGGATAACGGCGAGGCGGTCGTGTTATTTCCTAAATTGATTATCAGAGAGAGCTCCGGCATGCGGCGTTATGAATGAAAAGGTAAAGAGGGAATACAATGCGTAATCGAGGAATTTATCTTCTGATGGTGCCCGGGTTGATTTTGATTATTCTGTTTCTGATCATTCCGTTATTTTCGACCATTGTTCAGACGTTCCAGGCTGATGGCGGCGGATTTACCTGGGGAAGGCACCTCAATTTTTTTAGCTCTCCATATTTGCTCAAGATTTACTTGAGGACTTTGAAGCTCTCCCTGATTACCACGGTGATTGCGGTTATTTTCGGTTTTCCCACTGCCTATTATGTGGCCAAGGCCAATAAAAACCTGAAAGCTATTTATACCGTCCTGGCAGTATTTCCTTTGCTGACCAGCCCGGTGGTGCGGAGCTTCAGTTGGATCGTAGTCCTTGGGAAGTTTGGATTGATCAACAATGCTTTAATGGGCTTGAAGATTATCGATAGTCCCTTAAAGCTGCTTTATAATGAAATTTCGGTGGTGATCGGCTTGGTCAACTTATTTTTGCCATTGATGATCATGTCCCTGATCGGGGTGATGGAAAATATCGACCAGGCTTTGGTGGAAGCTGCGGAAAGTTTGGGGGCCTCTAAATTCAAATCCTTTCTTGGGGTGGTGCTGCCGCTGAGCATTCCGGGATTAATCGTCGGCAGCATTTTGGTGTTTACCGGAAGCTTTACCGCCTATACCACCCCGCAATTGTTGGGCGGCAACAAGTCCCGGGTATTAGCCACCTTGATCTATCAAGATGCCATGACTCTGATGGACTGGAATACCGCCGCAGTGATTGCCACGGTGATGATTGTTACAACGCTGATAATTAGCGCGGGCATCAATAAAGTTACTGCTGGACAACAAAGAAAGGGTGGCCTCGCATGAGAAATAAGGGACTGGCTGTATTCTCCGGTCTGGTGTATGCATTTCTTCTTTTTCCACTGGTCATTATCACCTTTGTCAGTTTTGGCAAGGACTCCTATTTGAAGTTTCCGCCCAGCGGCTTTTCCCTCCACTGGGTGGCGAATATTTTCAAGGTGGAAATGTTCACCAAGACTTTGATCGTCAGTTCGGAAGTAGCGGCCCTGGGCACGTTAATCGCTTTTTTGGCGGGATTGCCTGCTGCTTATGGTTTAAGCCGCTATGAATTCAAAGGGAAGAACCTGCTGAAAGGTTTGTTTATGTCGCCGGTGCTGGTGCCGGGGATCGTCCTTGGGTTTTCCCTGATCAAATTGCTGATTGTTCAATGGGGGATGCCGGTGCTGCCGAGCTTGCTGTTGGGCCACACCGTTATTATTTTGCCCTATATTATCCGGGTGATCTCATCCAGCCTGGATAATCTGGATTACTCCATCGAGGAATGCGCCGTATCGTTGGGGGCTAACCGCGTCAAGACTTTTTTCCTGGTGGTGCTGCCCAATATTACTTCCGGGATGATCGCTTCGTTCATTCTGGCTTTTATCAATTCCTTCAACAATGTGCCGGTATCGGTATTCCTGACCGGACCGGGAGTGAGTACCCTACCCATCCAGATGATGAGCTATGTTGAATATAATTATGACCCCACCATCGCCGCATTGTCGGTGGTGCTGATGGCAATGACCGTGGTACTGATGGTGATCGTGGAAAAGACCCTGGGGTTAAACATTAGCGTAAAGTAAGCGGGGATGCTTAAGCAGGAGGCCTGAGAATATGAGTTTATTGACGTTAAAAGACTTGAAAGTGACCTATGGCCATCAGGTGGTCTTGGAGAACTTGAATCTTTCCATTGAACCGGGGGAGCTGGTATCGCTTCTGGGACCGAGCGGCTGCGGCAAGACTACCACCCTGCGGACCATCGCCGGGTTTATCGAGGCCCGTTCCGGACAATTTATTTTCGGCGGCCGGGATTATACCAAGATTCCGGTGCATAAACGGAACTTCGGTTTTGTGTTTCAAAACTACGCCCTCTTTCCGCACTTGACGGTGTTTGATAACATCCGGTTCGGACTGAAATTGCGGAAAATTACCCATGGGGAAGCGGAGCGGCGGGTCGCGGAGATCCTGGATATCGTCGATTTGGGAGATTACGCCAAACGATTTCCCAGGGAACTTTCGGGCGGCCAAAGACAAAGAGTCGCTTTGGCAAGGGCACTGGTGATCAAACCGGACCTGCTTTTATTCGACGAACCTTTAAGTAATCTGGACGCTAAGTTACGGGTCAAAATGCGGGTGGAGATCAAAAAAATCCAGCAGCGGCTGGGGATTACCTCCATTTATGTAACTCACGACCAGGAAGAGTGTTTTTCCATTTCCGACAAGGTGGCCATCATGAACCACGGCGTCATTGAGCAGATGGACAGCCCCCAAAATATTTACAAGCAGCCGGCCACCGAGTTTGTTGCTAAATTTGTCGGTTTTGAAAATTTTATTGAACTGCAGCCTATCGTGGGCGAAACGGCTGAAAGCTGTTATGTTTCCCTCTGCGGTTGCCGTTTTGAGGTCCAAAACCAGAACACCATCCAGGCGTCAACACGCTGCAAAGGCGCAATCCGTCCTGATGAAATCGAAATTATAAACAGAGGTGATATTCCGGAAAACAACACGATCGAGGGAATCATCGGTATCAGTACGTTTTTAGGCAAGGAGTATCAATACATTGTTGATACACCACTCGGGCAGCTGAACGTCAATAGTGACGCCGCCGTGGTCTATAGCCAAGGCGACAAGATCCACTTGCATCTGCCCAAAGAAAAAATAATTTTAGTGTAAAGAGGGGTTGCATGGTGAAATTGAATAAGATTACCTGGGGTTTGTTAGGTTTGTTGATTTTAAGTCTGGCGTTGGGAACCGGTTGGGCCGATAATGAACGGACGCTGGTGGTATCAACTTGGGGTTATAATGAGGATCAGTTCCGGAAGAATGTGTTTACCCCCTTTGAAAAAGAAAACAATGTCAAGATCGTTCTGGAAGTCGGAAACAACGGCGAACGTGTCAACAAGTTAAAACTGATGAAAAACAACCAAGTCGATGTGATTACCTTGGCAGAATCCTATGCGCTGGATGCGGCTAAAGCGGGGTTATTTGAGAAGATCGACCTCAAAAGGCTTCCTAATCTGAAAGATATTTATGATATAGCCAAACAACCGGTAAAAGGCGGTTATGGACCGGCTTATACCATGAACCGGACCGGCATCATCTATGATTCCAAAGCAGTTACCAAACCGATCCGCTCCTGGGCTGATCTCTGGCGGCCGGATTTGAAACAGAAGATTACGATTCCCGATATTACCATCACCTCGGGCCCGGCCATGTTCCAGGCAGGCGCTATTAAGGCCCGGACAACCCTGGAGGCCGATGATGCCAAGGTTGTTAAAGAATTAATTGCCTTAAAGCCCAATGTAGTCAAGATCTACAGCAAATCGTCGGACTTGAACAATATGTTCATTCAAAAGGAAGTCGTGGTTGGCGTGGGTTTGGATTTTGCCTTCCCTAAGATTAAACAGGCCATCTCCAGCGCAGTTTATGTGGACCCGAAAGAGGGCTCCATCGCCAACCGCAACACCATTAATATCGTGAAAGGTTCCAAAAATGTCGACCTGGCCTATAAGTTCATCAACTGGTGGCTGAGCGAAAAGGTTCAAACTGCCAACGCCCTGGATAAGCTGGATTCGCCGGTCAACAAAAAAGTGGTTCTGACCGAAGGGCAAGCGGAAGGACTGACTTACGGCGCAAAAGTCTTCAAACAGATGAAAATCCTGGATTTCAACTATATCAACGGCGTAATGCCTCAGTGGATTCAACAATGGAATGAAGAGATCGCCGACTAAGCGTTTTGCAATTTCCATTGGTTTCATAAAGAGGCTGTCGCAAAATTTACTTTTGCCACAGCCCCTTTAACTTAAAAGCAGACTACCGGCCCGATGGCGGGACGGTAGGGCTGATAGACAAAGAACACACGCACGCGCGTCTGGAAAGGCGATGTAGCTTTGGAGAAGATGGACCTGCTCATCAAGGGCGGTAAAGTTTTCAATACTTATCTGAAAAAGTTTATGGTGGCGGATATGGTGATCGCCGGGGGAAGGATCTTTTACGTGGGTGATGCCGGTTCCCTGAATTATGATTATCAGGAAGTCATCGCGGCAGAGGGTCGATATATCATCCCCGGACTGATCGATATTCACATGCATATCGAAAGTTCCATGGCCACCCCGGAGGCGTTTGCGGCGGCGGTGATTAAAAACGGCGTGACTACAATCGTCTCCGAGCCCCACGAGATGGCCAATGTCTTTGGTCTTGCGGGGATTAAGGAGATGATTAAGGCTGGGACAGGAGCGGCGATAGATATCTATTATGCAGCGCCGAGCTCGGTGCCATCAACCTCTGCCGAATTTGAAACCACGGGAGCCGAGATTGAAATTGCGGATTTTAATGAATTGATGCAGAATGAACGGGTGATTTGTCTTGGCGAAGTGATGAACTGTTATGATATCATTCATGGCCCGGACACGAAGACCAGCCGGCTGCTGGATCTTTTTCGCAAAAAATACAGCGCGTTGCCCATTGAGGGCCATTGTTCGCGGGTGAGCGGATTGGGCCTGGCCAAAGTCCTGTGGGCCGGAGTGGGCTCCGATCATACGCAGCAGACCGTGGCTAGTCTGGCAGAGAAAATCGGAGCCGGAATGTTCCTCGAGATTCAGGAAAAATCTTTGAACCGGGAGAATATCGCTTGTATTGCAGAAAATCAGTTTTATGAGGATATTGCCTTGGTAACCGATGATGTAATGGCCGATAAGCTGATCAGTGAAGGCCATCTCAATCATTTGGTAAAAAAAGCGGTATCCCTGGGAATGCCCATTGAATATGCCATCTACTGTGCCACATATACACCGGCCAGACGGATGCGCTTCATGGATCGGGGTAGCCTTGC
This sequence comes from Bacillota bacterium, assembly GCA_023392595.1. Classification (GTDB taxonomy): domain Bacteria; phylum Bacillota; class UBA4882; order UBA8346; family UBA8346; genus UBA8346. The sequence goes on from JAEVYU010000030.1 coordinate 21,377, forward strand.
TCCGGGTAAACTCGGGGACTTGATTATACTCGATGATCTGAGTCTATTTACCATCAACAGTGTTTATAAACGGGGCGCATTGGTATATCGCGCTGATAAATCCGGTGCGGAGCCGGTTAAAGTCAAGAAATTTCCGAAACGATTTTACCATAGCATTATGAGACAGCCGATTTCGGCAAAGGATCTTCAAATCAAGGCCAAGGTAGTGGAGGGAATGGTCAAGTGCCGGATCATTTCAGTCCAGGACGGAACCACCTCCACGGATGAGCGGATTGCGGAGATTGGTGTCCGGGGTGGCTATCTGGATTGGGAGGGTTCGCCTTATTGCCTGATAGCTGTCCTGGAGCGGTATGGCCGGAACGGTAATATCGGCCTGGGCCTGATAACCGGCGACACCATCAAAAGAGGCGCGGTCGCAGCTTCCTATTGCCATGATCATCATAACATCATCGTAGTTGGCAAAAACGCAGCGGATATGGTGATGGCAGTCAATGTGCTCATCGAAAGCCAGGGGGGCTATTTTGCTGTGGAGAACGGGCAAGTGCTGGCCGGTTTGGAATTACCCATCGCCGGTATTCTTTCCGATAAAGATATGAATACCATCGGCCGGGAACTGGCCGGGGTCACAGCTGCCATGCGGGAGTTGGGATATAAACATTATAATCCGGTGATGTCCCTATCCACCAATGGCCTGCCGGTCAGCCCGCTTTTGAAAATCACCGATCGCGGCTTAGTCCGCTTTGATCAAAAGAAAATTGTCGATATTTTTGTGGAGGAATAAAATGGCTTACGATATCACTTTACAGAAGCATATCCGTTGTAAAAAAGGAGATGTGGCGGAATACGCGTTCATCCCGGGTGATCCGGCCCGGGCGGAGCGGATCGCCCGTAGCTTTGACACATTTGAAAAAATATCCGAAAACCGGGAGTATGTAATCTACACCGGAATAAAGGATGGGGTCCGGCTCAGCGTATGTTCCACCGGAATCGGAGGACCTTCCGCTGCCATTGCCATGGAAGAACTGGCGCGGATCGGCGTTCATACCATGGTCCGGGTCGGTTCGGCCGGCGGACGCAAAGAAAATATCCCCGTAGGAAGCGTAGTCGTTGTCAATGCGGCGATCAAGGGCGACGGCACCAGTCTGGCCTATCTACCGGGTATTTATCCGGCGGTGCCCAATATTGAGGTGACACAGGCCCTGATGCAGTCGGCGAAAGAGCTCCTAAATCCGGAGCCGTTTTATGTAGGAGTCAGTTTTACCCGGGATGCCTACTATGTGCAAAATCCCCAGTTAAATGAGGCGTTCAAGGATACCGAAGTTGCGGTTGCCGAGATGGAGTGCGCCACGGTATTTACAGTAGGGGCGGTAAGGGGCATTCGGACCGGCGCCATTGTGGGCACTGACTCCAATATCTTCTTAAAAAACCAACTGACCCTGGAAGAAAAAGACCGCCTTTATCAGGAAGCGGAGCGCAAGACCATCGATATCGCCATTGGGGCCGTCCTCCAATTGGCCAGGAGTGATAAAGGCGGAGTTCAATAAGCACGATGCAACCTCCTGTGAACCGCGAGGTTTTTTGTTTGATATATAAGTTGAATACTATGCCTGTCTAATTACAACGTATCCCCTATGATTTACACTGCTGATTGTCACTCTTGGGTCTGGAGCCATTCCTCCGAAAGGTCCAGGTGTTGGCGGTTTTGGGGGCGTGAACTTAAAAAAGCCTCAATTATCGTCCAGCAACCGCTTCTGTCCTTCCAACCCTCTGATTTCTTCAATATCCTGGGTGCATTCCATGCATCCAAGATAATTCCCCTGCTCATCCCGGAGGGCAAAAAATTGGATCAAAATCTTATGGGGTTTTCCCTGGGATCCTATGGGTATGGGTAAATCAATCCAAAACTGGGCTTTATCGCGTTCTCCACTTTTCATTTCGTTCACAATGGCTTCAACCTTGGCCAGGCTATGCTGCGGATGACAATTGCGGAAATTTAATCCCATGCAAGTCATGGGCCTGTGAAATAAGCGGTTGTCATGTTTGTTCCAACCGACCACTTCGTCATTGGCGTCAATGACGGTAATCTCAAAGGGTACGGTCTCAAACATCGCTTTAATTAATGGTTCTTTTAGTTGTTCAAGCATCAGGCAGGTCCTCCTTGATTTTTATAGGGTAAGAGTTTTGGTTTTTATGATTGGGTTTGCTCCGTACTTATTTTTTACTTGTTTATTATAGGATATCCAAAAATGGAAATCAGTATCTGGGGATACAAATGAAACAAAAAGAACCGGTTCTTGCAGGTTTTTCTGAGGATCAGATTATGATTATCCAACCCCCTTTATATTTTTTCAATGTATTTATTTTGCCCCACATCCCCACATATAGCCCAATAGCTAGGATGTCAATCTCCGGTCGATGTGGGGATCAAAAATATGAATCTCCTTTATGGTATACCGATAGACTTGGCAGGAAGATACCCGAGATGGCCAGGTTTGAACTTTAGCCACTTTACAGAATCGATTCATTGGATGACAGAAAGAATTATTTCCGTGACGGAAAGAATTCATTGGATGACAAAAAGGAGAATGTATTTAATTTCGTGCTTTCGTGGTTTAATTGTACGAGAGTCATAGAGAAAAGCATTTTTAGACTGATCGAATGAATTTGGAATCCTGGTCTACATCAACCGGTACCCGACGCCCGGTTCGGTGATCAGGTGAACCGGTTGGGATGGATTTTGTTCGATTTTCCGGCGCAGTTGCCCGATGAAAACCCGCAGGTAATGGGTTTCATGTTCATAAGCCGGGCCCCAGATGTCCTTTAATAATTGGGTATTGGTAAAAACACGTCCCGGACTTGAACCCAAAGTTTTTAAGAGGTTATACTCGGTCGGAGTCAATTTGATGGGATGGCCGCCGACAGTGACGATACGTTTGGCCCGATCGATCCGCAGGTCGTTTAAATCCAGGATAGGTTCGTCGGCCTCTTTGGAGGAGCGGCGCAAGGCCACTCGGATCCTGGCCAGAAGTTCACCCATGCCGAAAGGTTTGGTGACATAGTCTTCGGCTCCCGCATCCAGCATGGCGATCTTGGTGTCTTCCTGCTCCCGGACGGAAAGGATAATCACCGGCGCCTTGGACCATTCCCGTAATTGTTTGAGGACCTCCAACCCGTCCATATCCGGTAACCCCATATCGAGAATGATCAGGTCCGGTTTTGACATGACGGCTTCGCTCAGGCCTTCCTGTCCCGATGAAGCTTCGAGCATTTCAAACCCGTGGGCCGTTAAGGCGACCTTTAAAAAACGGCGAATTTGCGGTTCGTCATCGATCACCAAAATGCGCGCCTGGACTTCAGAATGGTCATTACCCATGATTCATCAACTCATTTCCTTCCGGAATCCCCTTGGGAGCGTTGGCGGAGAGGGGTAAGGCAAAAGTAATGGTGGTGCCATGACCGATTTCGCTTTCGGCCCAAATTCTTCCTCCATGAAGCTGGATGATTTCTTTGCAGATCGTCAAACCCAGGCCGGTCCCTTTGACGGCCTGGGAAGTTTTGCCCCGGTAGAACTGGTCAAAGATCGCCTCAATTTCGTTTGGAGGGATTCCTTCCCCCTGGTCGCTCACGGAAACGTGAAGTTCGCTCTGGCTACGCCGGGCTTTTAAAGTAAGCCCCATATCAACTGGGGAATATTTGATGGCATTATCCAGCAGATTGACAACAACTTGTTCGATCAGCCCCATGTCGATTTCAATTAAAGGGAGAGCGGGTTCGATATCGATTTGAACGGGACGTTTGCCCAGGGAACGGCGGATATCGTGAAGAGCGATTCCCACGATCTCCTCCAGAACGCACCATTCCTTTTTCAATTGGAGCATGCCCTTTTGCAGCCGGGCCATATCAAAAAGATTGCCCACCAGGCGGTTCATTCGCAAAGCTTCCTGTTCAATGGTACGTAACAATTCATTGCGGGCGGCCGTGTCGAATAATTCGCCCTCTTCCAAAAGTCCGGTAATGGCTCCGATAATCGAAGCCAAAGGGGTGCGCAAGTCGTGGGACAAAGAGTTGAACATGGTCAACCATAGCCGCTCCGATTCCCGGAGCAGATAGGTTTGCTTGGAAGCTTCCGCTAAAGTAATCCGTTTCATCGCTAAAACGATCAGATTGGCGAAGGCCTCAATCAGGTGGTGCTTTTCGGGATCAACGATTTTTAGGTTATGGTTGAAATAGGTTGCAAGGACACCAAAGCTCTGTTCATCGGAGACGAGGGGCATATAAAGGCCTTTGGCTCCATTTAAGGTTTCCGTGCCCCATCCGGCAATCTGACCGTGGTGGTAAACCCAGGTGGCGACCGCCAATTCGTTCTCATTGAGAAATTCCCCAGTGATTTTATCCTGTGAATTTGAAGAGGCTTTGATTTGCAAATTCCCTGATTCATCCGGGAGTAGTATGGCTACTGTGGCATCGACCGATTCCGCGATGCGTTGCGCCGCCATGGTCAGCACTTTTTCCAGTCCTTCGGTGCCGGCAATGTTTTTACTTAAGCTGTAAAGGGCCGAGATCCGGATTTCCCGTTTCCGGGCTTCATGGGCATGATGGCGCAACCGTCCGGCCAATGTGCCGGTGACGAAGGCCACCGCGTGAAACATGATAAAAGTAAATAAATACCGGATATCCTCCACGGTGAAATGAAGAACCGGGGGTATGAAAAGGAAATCAAAACATAGGGTGGCCAGAAAGGCCGCCAATAATGCGGTATACCGTCCCCATAAAATGGCCGACACCATCACCGGCAGCAAGAACCCCAGCCCGATATTGACCAACCCGAAAACCGGTTCAACCGCTCTACCCAGAACAGTAATCAGGGCCACCATACTCAGAGTAAGGATTGCCGGCAGCGGTCGGATCTTTGATGGAGCCCGGCGTGGAGCCAAGCGGAGGGAGGGGTTTCTCGAGGGCTCGGAGATGATATGAACACTCAAACCGGTGCTTTGTTTTAAGATTTTGCTGAAGATGGAACCGCGAAAAATTTGGCGGACACTGGAAAGTGCGGGTTTACCGATGAGCAGATGGGTGACATTGCGCCGCCGGGCCAAATGCAAGATTTCGGTGGCGATATCATCGCCGACCACCGTGACAAGCTCAGCCCCTAATTCTTCAGCCAAGCGGAGATTATCGGTTAAAGCAAGTTTTTCTCTTTCACTGGCCACTTCGAGCCGGGGTATTTCAATGTATGCCGCGATCCAGGGCGATTTCAAACTGGCTGCCAGACGGTAGGCCGCGCGCACCAGTTGGGAGGAGAGCGGACTTTCGCTCACACAGACCATAATCCGCTCCGCGGCGGGCCAGGGACCGGAAATCCCATGGGCCCGCATATAAGTTTCGAGGTCGGTATCGATATGTTGGGTTGTATAGCGCAGCGCCAATTCCCGGAGCGCTGTCAGATTGCCCAGCCGGAAAAAATGAGCGGCGGCGGCCTGGGCTTGGGCGGGCACATAAACTTTCCCTTCCGCCAGCCTTTGCAGTAATGCTTCAGGCGGGATATCGACCAGTTTAATTTCCGAGCCCTCCAGGACCCGGTCGGGCACGGTTTCTTTCATGACGACTCCGGTAATCCGGGCCACCACATCATTGAGACTTTCAATATGCTGGATGTTGAGGGCGGTATAAACATCGATACCCGAGGCCAGCAACTCCGCCACATCCTGATAGCGCCGGGCGTGGAGGGAACCGGGAATATTGGTATGGGCCAATTCATCCACCAGCACAATCCGGGGATGAAGGCGTAAAATCTCGTTCATATTCATTTCCGGGAAGGTCTTGCCTTGATATAGAATGGAGCAGGGAGAGATGGCCGGGATTCCCTGAACCAAACTTTGGGTGTCCGCCCGTCCATGGGTTTCAACCCACCCAATCATCAGCTGCTTGCCTTCCAACAAGCGCTCTTTCGCCGCAGACAACATGGCGTATGTCTTGCCGACTCCGGCCGAAGCGCCGAGAAAAACGGTTAATTTGCCCCGCTCCGACTGGCGGACCTTGGCCAGCAACGCATCAGGATCGGCTCGGGATTCCAAAGGCACCATTGCCAATCAACCTCCATTTTTTAAAGCATCTAGCGCCAAATTGATTTGCAGTACATTGACCCGGGAAGCGCCAAATAATCCTAACCAAGGGTATTCGGTATGTTTCTGGACCAATCGGCGGATAACCGCTACAGGAAGACTCCTGGCCTTGGCTATCCGGGGAACTTGCAACAGAGCGCTTTCAGGCGAGATATCCGGATCCAGCCCGCTGGCTGAAGCGGTTACCCAATCACTCGGCACAGGGAAATCGGCGGGTAGGCTATTTTCTTGGCGAACTTTATGAATGCGCTCGGCAACAGTTTTGACGAGTTGCTGATTGGTCGGGGCCAGATTGGTACCACCGGAGGTCAGAGCGTCATAATGAGCGGCTGAAGGACGGCCGTGAAAGTACTTGGCGCTCTGAAAATCCTGGCCGATCAAAGCCGAACCGATTATTTTATCCTGACTACGGATGAGTGAACCATTGGATCGGTTTGGAAAACAAAGTTGGGCCAGTCCGGTTACAACCAGGGGATAACCAACCCCGGTTAAAAGGGTCAACGATAAAAATAATAAGAGAGCCCGGTAAAAAATTTTCCACATCGGAAACACTTTCCCTTCCATGATTTATGAAAAGAGTCCAATCATCAGATCAATCAACTTAATGCCGGCAAAGGGAACAACCAGTCCCCCCAAGCCATAGATGAACATGTTTCTCCGCAACAACTCACCGGCTCCCAAGGGGCGGTAAGCCACTCCTTTGAGGGCCAGGGGCACCAGGGCGATGATAATGAAGGCATTGAAGATTACGGCAGACAGGATGGCGCTTTCAGGACTTTTCAGCCCCATGATATTCATTTTATTGAGCAAGGGGTAGGTCCCGGCGAACATCGCCGGGATGATCGCGAAATATTTGGCTACATCATTGGCGATGCTGAAAGTGGTCAGCGAGCCCCGGGTCATCAGCAATTGTTTCCCGATGCCGACGACTTCGATAAGCTTGGTGGGATTGCTGTCCAGATCGACCATATTGCCGGCTTCCTTGGCCGCTTGGGTACCGCTGTTCATAGCGACTCCTACATCGGCCTGGGCTAAGGCCGGAGCGTCATTGGTGCCGTCACCGGTCATCGCCACCAGATGGCCCCCGGTCTGATATTCACGGATTCGTTTCAGTTTGGTTTCCGGGGTGGCTTCGGACATAAAATCGTCTACCCCGGCTTCGGCGGCAATAGCGGCAGCAGTTAAAGGATTGTCGCCGGTGATCATCACGGTTTTAATGCCCATTCGGCGCAGCTCGGCAAAGCGTTCCTTGATCCCGCCTTTAACGACGTCTTTTAAATAAATCACACCCAGAACCTTATTATTTTCGGCAACCACTAAAGGGGTTCCGCCTTCTTTGCCAATCCTGTCGGCGCTTTTTTGGACCTCGGAAGGGACTTCACCGCCCTGGCTTTTCACATAGGCCATAATGGCCTCGGTGGCCCCTTTGCGGATTTCCCGATTGATTAAATTGACTCCACTCATTCGGGTTTGGGCGCTAAAGGGTACAAAAGTTGCTCCAAGCTTGGTTAAATCCCGTTGCCGGATGTTATACCGCTCTTTGGCCAAGATGACGATGCTCCGGCCTTCCGGGGTCTCATCCGATAAAGAAGCGATTTGGGCGGCATCGGCCAGCTCCTCCCCGGTGATCCCCGGAGCGGGAATGAATTCGGTCGCCATCCGGTTCCCCAGGGTAATGGTTCCCGTCTTATCGAGCAGCAACACATCGACATCGCCCGCCGCTTCCGCGGCCCGCCCGGAAAGGGCGATCACGTTCCTTTTCAACAACCGGTCCATACCGGCGATGCCGATAGCGGAAAGGAGTCCGCCGATGGTGGTGGGGATCAGGCACACTAACAAAGCCGCCAGGGCGGTAACGGACGGCGAAGCCCCCGAATAAATGGCCAAAGGTTCCAAAGTCACCACAGCCAGTAAAAAGATGATGGTCAAGGCCAGCAACAAAATGGTCAGGGCGATTTCATTGGGGGTTTTTTGACGTTTGGCGCCCTCGACAAGATGAATCATCCGGTCCAGGAAGGTCTCGCCGGGATCGGCAGAGATCCGCACCTTGATCCGGTCCGATAACACCCGGGTGCCTCCTGTGACCGAGCTGCGATCGCCGCCGGCTTCACGGATAACCGGAGCCGACTCGCCGGTAATCGCGCTTTCATCGACGGAGGCGATACCCTCAATCACCTCGCCGTCACCGGGAATGATATCTCCCGGTTCTACCAAAAACAGGTCGCCCTTACGCAGTTCAGCAGCGGAAATGTGGACTGTTTTATTACCTTCAATTTTTTTGGCAATGGTTTCACTGCGAGTCTTGCGTAAGGCTGCCGCTTGAGCTTTACCGCGACCTTCAGCCAGGGCTTCGGCGAAATTGGAGAACAGCACGGTCACCCAGAGCCAGAGAGTGACTTGAATGTTGAAACCAAGTCCGGCATGCTGGTGGGTCCAGAGGTTAGAGATGATTGACAAGGAAAGCATCGCCGCTAAAACTTCCACCACGAACATGACCGGATTTCTCCAAAGGGTTTTGGGATTCAATTTGACAAAGGATTCTTTGACAGCCTGCCAGACCATGGCCTGGTTCAGGCTTTTGGGAGCTAGTTTTTCATTCGTCATCGTATTTCCCCCTATTTTAAAAAGTCTTTCCGGCATTCATCACCAAGTGTTCAATGATGGGGCCCAAGGCTAAAGCCGGAAAAAAGGTTAATGCGCCGACAATCAGGATCGTTCCAATCAAAACACAGGTAAAAAGGAGTCCCTCGGTTTGGAAGGTTCCCGGGCCGGACGGGGTGATTTTTTTACCGGCCATGGAACCGGCAATGGCTAGTACCGGCAGGATGACTCCAAAGCGGCCGATGAACATCGCCAAAGCCAGCATCAGGTTGTAAAATAACGTGTTGGCGTTTAACCCCGCGAAAGCGCTGCCGTTATTGCCCGCAGCCGAAGAAAAGGCGTACAAAATCTGGCTCAAACCGTGAGGCCCGGGATTGGTTACGGACGCCAAACCGGAGCGGGTTACCGCTGCGATGGCACTGCCGACCAGGATTAATGCGGAGGGGATTACCATCCCCAGCACGGCCATTTTAATTTCGGCGCTTTCGATCTTTTTGCCAAGGTATTCGGGAGTCCGGCCCACCATCAATCCGACGATAAAGACCGCTAAAATCACAAAGATCAGTATGGAATAAAGACCGGCGCCTACGCCGCCGAAGACTACCTCACCCAGCATGATTTGAAACAGGGGGATGAATCCGCCCAGGGGTGTGAGACTGTCATGCATGGTATTGACGGCTCCGCATGAGGTGGCGGAGGTGGCCGCGGCAAATACTACGGAACCGGCAATACCAAAGCGGACTTCTTTGCCCTCCATCGCGGTGGGCCCTTTAAGGCCAAGGGCGGCAATTTGAGGATTGCCTGCCGCTTCGCTCCAATAAGCGATTCCTAAACTCACCAAAAATAACAGCAGCATTGCCCCCAGGATAACATGACCTTGCCTGCGGTCACCGGCCATTCGCCCAAAAGTGAATGTCAACGCGGCAGGAATCAAGAGTATAGCCATGATTTCCAATAGATTGGTGAATGGGGAGGGATTCTCAAAAGGATGAGCCGAGTTGGCGTTGAAGAAGCCGCCACCGTTGGTTCCCAGTTCTTTAATGGCTTCCTGGGAAGCCACCGGACCCATCGGAAGGGTCTGGACTTTTCCTTCCAATGTTTGAACAGCCGTATTATGGTGGAAGTTTTGAATCACCCCTTGGGATGTCAGGATAACGGCCAGTATCAGGGATAAGGGAAGCAAAATCCAGACCACGGAACGGGTCAGATCCACCCAAAAATTGCCGATAAAACGGCAGCTCTTCCGGGTAATCCCCCGGATGAGGGAGATGGCGACCGCCATTCCGGTGGCCGCCGAAACAAAATTTTGCACAGTCAGGCCAAGAGCCTGAGACAGGTAACTGAGGGTACTTTCGCCGGCATAGGCCTGCCAGTTGGTGTTGGTTACAAAACTAACCGCCGTATTCAATGCCAAAACTCCGGGAACCGGGCCGAAGTGTTGGGGATTAATAGGCAGGACCCCTTGAATCCGTTGGAGCATGAAAAGGAAGAGGATGCCGAGCATGTTGAAGGATAACAATGCCAGAGCATAGTGCTTCCAATCCATTTCCTGCCGGGGATCAATGCCGGCCGCCCGGTAGAGCAAGCGCTCTAGTGGACGGCATAGCGGATCAATCCAGGTCCATTCCCCCTGAAAAACCCGGGCGATATAGCGACCGAGCGGCCACGATAAGATTAGAGTTACTGCTAAAATCAAAACCATTTGTACGATATCCACCATCAATCACAACTCCTCCGCCTTTACTAGAGCATAAACCAGATATATTAATAAACCCACCGCCACCACGGCTCCGACAATTAAGTCCATTTTTTACCCCCCCGGTTTTGTTTATTATCGATGGATTTCTCACCCCATCAAGAGATTAAGCGGGATTCAATACTTTTTCCGTCCCTAATTTATTAGGTCCGGCCGTTGTTTGTGCAATTATGAATGATAGTCGTAATAGATTTTAATCATGAATGACACGGCCGCAAAAATAGCATAAAGGCCGACATCCGCTAAAAAATCCTTCATATACACCACCTCTATTATCGATGTTTTCATGAACTTTGGTCTCATTATAAAGCGATCCGGGGTCAAAGGGGTGTAAAGAAGGGGAGGATGAGCGTAAAGAAATCGTAAAGACTACTTTTTAAGAGGATAAGCCGTTTCAAAATGGTTGAAGTTTTCGGTCTGGAGCGGAATACGGGGTGAGCTCTTTTTATTGGGCATTTACGGATTTATCAATTTTCGTCCCTCATCAATTTAACCGGTTTTTGTTTTCAGGGTGAAGATATTAGAAATTATAGAAATCGCGGGTTTATAATTTCACTTGTATATATTTTGTATATATTTACAATGAGTATAATTTATGTTAATATTATAACATTATTGTAAAATTTTTTAAATATGAATTGATCATGATAGTATACTCACAAAAAATTGATCAATAAGGAGGAACGCTAATGAACACCGGAAAAGTAATTCGCGTGATACTAGGTTTTTTCGCCGCATTTTTGGTCTTTTTATGTTCAGCCGTCATGGTCAGTGCAAAGGATCAACAGACTGAAACGATGGTCCTCCCGGAACGAATCGATTGGAAGAGTGAATTGATTGTCAATCCCGGCAAAGGTTGGGTTATTTATGGCAACGATGACAGTATGGAACCATTTATCAATCAAACGGAGGATACATGGAACGCGGCCGGCATCGGTTATGTTCGTTTCAATTGGAGCACGCTTGAGCCAGGGGAAGGGGATTATCAATGGCAGTACATCGACAAAGCGATAGCCGACTGTAAAGCTCACGGGAAAAAATTAGCCTTTGGAGTTATGCCCAGCAATGGTTTCTCTTCCAGTTTTTATGTGACGCCGAAATATGTATTTGATGCGGGAGCCGCCGGCCATTATATGCAATCCACCGATGTACCCAGCCACTTTGAGCAGGTCCCGGTCTGGAATGATCCGGTTTACCTCCAAAAACTTGAGAAATTTATGCGGGCCTTGGCGGAAAGATATGATAACAATCCGGATATCGCTTATATGGATATCCGAAGTTATGGCTCTTGCGGGTCGAACGAAATTTGGGGATTTATCGATCCCAATAGCATGTTAACAATGGAGAGGATTACCGCGTCGGAATATCAGAACCTTCATCTGCAAATGTATCGAAATCTTTTTAAACATCTTCAATTAGTCACCGTCAATTCAGATACGGATAACCTTAATTCCGCCTTTTATTGGGGTATCGATCAAGGAATTGCAGGCCGTAACGACGGTGCCATCGCTGATCGAAACGGGGCGGGTAAACTATGGAAGTATCGTAATAAACTACCGGCAATCCTGGAATTCGCCTCTTCTTATCCTGAAATGCGCGATACAGGCGTTTGGAGGGATGATTATCTTTATCAAGATATTGCGAATTCCTGTGCAACCTATGTCAGTATGGGTCAATATGGAGATACGGCTGAATTTTACCGCGAGAAACATGATGTTTTGGTCGAAACCGGCAACCGCATGGGATATTATTTTGTTCTGGAAAAGGCTATTTATAACTTACAAGGCATGAACTCATCAGCCAACCTGATGTTACAATGGAGAAACAAGGGAGTTGCGCCGATATTCATCCCCGCCCACGTGGCAGTGGCATTGCTTGATCCCACAACCGGGGATGTGGTGGAGAAAAAATGGTTGGAGAAGTCCAACCCGCAACAATGGTTACCTGGCCAATCCATAACCGAAAACTTCTCCCTCTCCTTCACGAACCACCTGGGTACATACAAACTGGCCATTGGCCTATTTACGGATGTAGGCCTTGAAAAGCCCGATATTAAGCTTGGGATCAAGGGGCGAAATCCGATGGGATGGTACGTTCTCTCCGATATGCCGATATGTGATCCAAACTTTGTCCGAAGAAAAGGCGATCAGTTGGTGATTGGCCCTGAGGATGCCCCAATTAGGCTCCAAGGGGTGTCTTTCGGCAACGAGGTTTGGAATAACGCGTCAACGCCTCCGGTCGCGCATCATAATGAGTTGGATTACCAGCGCGTTAAGGATATGAATATGAATGCCATCCGGTTTTATTTGAACTATCAATTGTTCGAGGATGATAGCCAACCCTATCAATATAGGCAAAGCGGTTGGGACTGGCTGGATCGGAATATCGCCTGGGCCAAAAAATATGGAGTTTATCTTATTCTCAATATGCATGTCCCTCAAGGCGGTTATCAATCCAATTTAGACGGCGCCGCGCTCTGGACTGAGCAGCAGAACCAAAAGCGGTTAGCGGCGCTCTGGAAGGCCATTGCTCAAAGATATCGAGGGGAGACAAGAATTGCGGGTTACGATATTCTTAACGAACCGATTCCGGCAGGACCGGCATGGCAATGGGAGAACCTCGCCAATCAGATCGTGTATGCGATCCGCTCGGTTGATTCCAATCATCTGGTTATCGTGGAACGCACGAACGGTACCTATAATTCCTGGAGCAGCGATGTGAACTTTTTCCTGATCGATGATGATAACGCCATGTATACGTTCCATTTTTATGAGCCGATTCCCTATACCTTACAGAATACTCCTTGGACTGGATTGGGGGAGGGCGGCGCATATCCGGGATATGAAACCGGGGCCATAACATACCCTTCCGATCTTGTTTGGGCCGAAGCGGCATTTAATTGCCCGACGGTACCCCCAGGCGATACGGACTGGACGTATTATTCCGGAGAGTTATACAAGGTAACGGACCCCGGTATTTTCTCGGGAAAACCGGCTTTTATGGCGGCGAACCTGCCGGGTACGGTCAGCTTTGATAGTTTAGTGATTGAAGAGTATGATGAGAATATGAATTATCTCCGAAAAGTCGTTGAAATCACCTCAATGGCAATGATGGATTGGAATTTATGGAGCGCCGACGGCAGTGGCTATTTTGCAGGCGCATACGATAGCTTAGAACCAGTACATACTAGCTGTTTGTTTGTCCAGCAGACTACAGGGGATGCCAATCTTTATTCGGACCGGTATCGGTTTCCGGTCGTCGATAGCCATTATTACAAAATCAGCGGTTGGGCAAAGGGTAGAAACGTCAGTCCCGACAGCGTTTGCCGCTTTAGAATCGACTTCGAAAAAAGCGTTTCCGGACAGATGCCCCCTCGGCGCAACAAGACACTCTTGGAAACGGGTTTGCAGAAGTTTTTATCCTTCGGTCTGATTAACAATGTACCGCTTTTTGTCGGCGAATTCGGCGTAAACCGGGACTGTTTCGCTGAAAACAAGGGTGGTGTGCAATGGGTCGGGGATATGGTGGATTTGCTGAAGAAATATGGGGTTAATTTCACCTACCACGCTTATCACGAATATTTCATGGGAATTTATTCAAACGACGGCTTACCTGATGAGGCTTTCGGCAATCAGCCTCTCATCGACACCTTCCGGACCAAACTGGATCCAGCCAAAGCAGAGCAGATGATTACCAGTTCACCGATTGATTGGGCGACGATTCCCTTGGATAATGGGGCCTTTGTGAGTAACAACGTTTGGAATAAGGCGGCCGCCGCGGGTGGAGGCGGACAGCGAATCTTCTTAAAAGAGGTGGCTGGGGAAAAGGTTTTCGGATGGCAGTGGACATGGCACGATTCCATTAATATTCTCGCATATCCGGAGGTTGTTTACGGGGCTAAACCTTGGGACGTCCAGACCGGAAGAATTGCCGGATTACCTTTCCTGGCCGGTTCGAAGAGTATAACGGTTAACTTCGATGTCGATCTTTTCACCACCGGCAAATGTAATCTGGACTTGACAATGATGGTGGTTTCAGGACTGCCGGCGTCTGCTGCGAACATTGTCGATCAGATTTCGATCTGGACTTATAACCGTGGGGTCACGCCGTATGGTGATAAAACAGGTTCAATTACGGTTAACGGTATCGATTATGATGTTTATATAACGTATAACTCGAGTACAGGATATAATTACATCTTGTTCGTGGCCCCGGCAGGGGTTTTAACGGGTCCGCTTGAGCTCGACCCATTTATCGAGTATCTTTTGGATAGAGGGATTATTAACCGGAATCAGTATATAACCAGTATAGAATTAGGGAACGACCTGGTCCAGGGCGCCGGAATGGTTGAAATTCGTAATTATCAGGTCATCGTTCAATAAGTTTTGGTTTATAATCGAAATAACTTTCTCTCATTATTATAAAAAAGGTCGAAGGGGTTTTCAAAAGTTTTTAATCTTTTGGGAACCCCTTCTGAAAGTTTGAGGGAAACAATCATTAAAGTGGTGGGAGAGCGTATCCGGCTGGCCATCGTGGTCGGTTAAAATTTGAGCGCCACTCGTAAACTTTCCCGGGTCATGCCTTTAAGAATGCCTACTCACCTAACTCTTGCTCTTCCCCGATTGATGTTAATAAATAAGTCATTTCACGTGGAAGAGTAACCACAAACCTTTGGAGCTAAAAACCATCGCTAGCTATGTTTTTGGCCCTTAAAACCAGCTAAGTCCCTTCCACTTGAAAAAGCCCGAGAGGACGGCAACAACAGGGGAAGGGAACGGGTTAGGTCAAATGTTTATGGACCACCACAATCACGCTAAAAAATATCCTCCGAGTCTTTTCAAAAGGAAAATATTAACATTTATTGAATAACCCACCTATGGAAAAAGAAAAACCGATGATTACCGGACGAAAAGTGAACCCGGAAAAAGTGCAACGGGCCAAAGAACTCCGTCAAAATATGACCAAACAAGAGAAAGTTTTGTGGGAAAAACTGAGAAACAATCAGCTGGGAGGATTTCATTTCCGGCGGCAACAAGTGATTGACGGGTTTATTATTGATTTTTATTGCAATCCGGTAAAATTAGCGATTGAAGTTGATGGGAAAATTCATAGATTACGCCGGGAGTACGATGAAGAACGGGATATGATATTAAAAACCGAGGGAATTAAAATATTAAGACTTTCGAATGTTGAAATCGATAAAGATATTGAAGCAGTATTACAACGTATCTTGGTCTATTGCAAAAGATTGAGGCAAAGAAATTAAATATAGATGGAAGGTTTTACTATGAGATTACTCCAATTAAGGAATGAATTGTAACTAAACCTTTTTAAACGGCCAGGGTCAAGATTTGGCCCTGGTTTTTTAATTCATATTTTTCTATACTCTCTTCCTATTTTCCGTCCTTCCCAGCAAATAATCTACACTAACATTAAAGTAATCCGCGATTTTAATTAATGTTGCATATTCCGGCTCGCGAATATCATTTTCATAGCGGTTGATGGTTGCAGTTTTAACTTCCAAAGCCTGCGCAAATTGGGGTTGATTGATTCCGGCGTCTTCCCTTAGTTTGCGAATTCTTTCACCGAACCTGGTTTTAACCTTCATTTTGAACCACCCCATCCATGAAAGATTAAAATTTTAGAAAACTGTTTGACATTTACCCGATGGGTAATGTAAATAATTCATTATATCCTTAAAATGAATAAATACTCCTCGATTGAAGTTGCCGTAAAAAAGCACATTCAATTTATTTTAACAGACTTCATGTTATGGTACAAGTAACGAAGAAAGCAGCCACGAAAGTCTAAATTTCCTCTTTTTTCTTCACCCTTTTAAATTTAATGAAGGAGGTCTTGTCATGATCACTTACAAAGATTTTGGTATCAAAAAATTTATCCTCGACCGGCTGACTCAGATCTATGAGGATATTGTCAAGGACGATCCGGAATATCAGAAACTGGGGGAGCGGCCGGGAGAACTTTTAAAATTAATCGACAGCAAACTCGCGCCGGAAGACAAGAAGTTACTCGATGAATACCAGGATATCTGGATTTACCAGTTTAACCGCCAGGACGAGCTGATCTACAGCCAGGGATTGATGGACGGGATCTTGTTCGGTTATTGGGCGGCTGTGGTAGGGCAGGGAACAGGGAAGATCATGGTGTAGTGAAGAATGCCTATGATAGAGTAAAGGGCTGGGATTACCAACCCCTCCTCATCAAACCGTACATGAGGTTTTCCCTCATACGGCTTTCCGATATTCTTCTTCCTACAGCATTCGGCTTATGCCGCCAGCTTTTTCAGTCC
>JAEVYU010000071.1 GCA_023392595.1 Bacillota bacterium
TATCTCTTTGTAAATTTGTATCGACTCTAAAATAATGCTGGTTACCCGAGTTTCGGCGCTATACCCAGATGCGCCGAGATGGACCTTGCCGGTTTGGTTGGGTCAACTTCCTTGAATAAACTTGCGGCGTCAAAAGCAAGCAGTACTAGGAACGATTGAATGAGAACCGGAGGTGTACTGGATGTACACCGAGGATCGGAGTGATTGAGTAACGACGTAATGCGCAGCTTTTCACGCCGCACCCAACCAAACCGGCAATTCTCTCATCCTTTCGATCCTCTTTTCTTTATAACTTCTTCCTGAGTTACCTTTATAATCAGATAAATTAATATTGATTACAGATTATGTTTTAATAATTAACCCCAATCGTTTTGAAAGCTGAACCGCTTGAGATGGGGAAACAACCAAACCGCATAAATCTTCGCTTCCCACCCCCATCCCTTCAATCTGACAACTACTGAAATCGATTCCGGCTAGCTTTGTTCCGGATATCTGGACCTCAGTCAAATCCCCTTCCGTAAATAAAACTTCCCGAAAATTACAGTTTTGAAAATCGGCATTTCGAAAAATGCACCGTATAAATTGTGACTGTTTACAATCTAAAAAACGGAAAATTCCAAGTGAACATTGGCAATCCAAAAAGCTAACACTACGGAAGGTGGCATCCGTAAATTTTGCTCCCACCATTTTGCAGCTGATAAATTCAACCCGATGAGCCAGGGCCTCTCCAAAATCGGCATTCGACATATCACAATTTTCGAATCGTACATCCATAAACTCAATTTTTGGAAATGAACTGCCGCGAAAAACAACGTTCCGGAAAACGCTTTGACAAACGACCATATTATAAATAGACAGGTTTTCAAAGGTATCATTTTCAAAGGCCGATTCTGATACCTTGATCTCGTCTCCGATACTCATATCCGCCCGTTTGATTTGAGTGAATGTAATCGGTAATTTCGGAACATTTACTTTCATGCTTTCTAATTTCTCCAGTCTGATTCCCTCCTGTTTTTTGAGGCGTTTTTAAGCGATATTCAATTGACAGCCCCTCCCGGCTATGTTACATTAATTTCAAATCAATCATTTATGGTTAGGTAGGATATTATGAATAAAAACTATGGAAAAATCATCAAAAAACACTGGTTAAGCCCATTAATCATTGGTTTGGCCGTTGCCGTTTTGGCCGGCGCTTCCATTTTTGTTCACGGCGCAAGCCAAACCACCCCGAGTCCGGCTCCAAGCGGAGCGCTAAGTCCAACGCCGACCCCTTTGCCCAAGACGCTTCGGGCCACTCTCAAAACTTCTCTTGGAGATATTGAACTGGAACTTAATGCCGAAAAAGCTCCCGTTACGGTTCAAAACTTCTTGCAATATATCGAGAGCGGTTTCTTTAAAGACACCCTTTTCCACCGGGTGATCCCTAAGTTCATGATCCAAGGCGGCGGTTTCACCACAGGAATGGTTCAAAAAAAAGGGCAGCCCCCCATTATCAACGAAGCGGGGAACGGTCTTTCAAACAAACGGGGAACCATCGCCATGGCCCGGACCCAAAATATCAACAGCGCGACTTCACAATTTTATATTAATCTAGTGGATAACCCTTATCTGGACCACAAGGATAATATCGCCAAGAATTACGGCTATTGTGTATTCGGCAAAGTCACCAAAGGAATGGACGTAGTGGATAAGATCGCAGCCGTCCCAACCGCTGCAGCGGGTCCCTATCAAGACGTGCCCAAAGAAGACATCCTAATCCTGGATGTTAAAGTTACCAAATGAAGCCTTAGCGGAATGAATTTTTAGAAATTCGCTTGTTTTCTTCAATGCCGTTTGGGCGGACTCTTCACAATAATTTTCGGCATAAGGATCAGCAAAGCCATGTTTTCCGGGAAGTATGGATACAGTGGCTTTTTCTTTTGTTTTTAGATTTGGCGTCAATTTTTCCAACCCGAAACTTTCCTGATCACCGTAAATCAAAAGCACCGGCGGATTGGGGTTAATGTTTAAATAATCGCGAATTCTGGAACCGTAATATCCGATAATACCATCACACTCTTGGTTTCCTTCACTGCAAATCCAGGCGATGGTGGCCCCGATACTAAAACCCAACATAAAGATCAAAGGGTAGTCGGGTTTCAATTCCCGGATTAGATTCCTAACCTCAAGACCGGCCGCAGCAAAACCTCTTTCTTGCATAAAATACTCATAGGCTTCCCCTTGCTCGCCGTAGGAAAAGGGAATATCCCTGGCCAATAAATTGGGACATGCGATATCAAACCCCTGTTGTGAATAATAGCCGCAAACCGCTTCGATATGCTTGTTGATACCGTATATTTCATGCAATACAATCAACAGCCGGTCATGATGATTTAAATGGGTCAGCCTGTTTTTCATATAACCCGCCTTTTGTTTGACTTTGTCCGGGAGCATTATTGAAACATTTTTTAATATCAGTTTTTTTATTATTCAGATACGGGGATCCCCGTCAATTTGTTCTCCTTATATTGTTCTATGATCATCAAATCCGCCGCGAAAGCCATTTCCGGCATAGGGCCGCCAAGGGGAACCCATTGTGTCGCTTCGATGTCATCACCCGGGCATAATTCTCCGCCGGTTATTTTCCCTTCCAATACAATCACCAATGAATGAACTTCCCGGGAAAGAAAATTGAAAGACACATTGATAATGTTTTGAACCTTTACATCCAGTCCGGTCTCTTCCTTCACCTCGCGACGGGCCGCAATTAAATAGTCCTCATCAAATTCCATAAACCCGCAAGGCAAACACCATTTACCGCTTTGGAAATTCCCTGGTCCCCGCTTACAAAGTAAAACCTGCCCGTCTTCGACAATTAAAACCGATACCCCCGGACTGGGATTCTTATAATAAATGAAACCGCAATGAGAGCACACCGGCCGGATTTTACCCGATTCTTCCTTAAAGTCAAAGGGTTCTCCGCAACGGGAACAGTATTTAATCTCTGTAAGCCCACTATTACCTTGATAAGAGTAGGTCGAAAAAATTTGCTGAAATTTCATAGTACCTCCAATTTTTTACTCCCAATCCATGATTTTTTCACGAGGGTATAAGGATTGGATGCCGTATCATTTTTTATTCCGATGGATCAAAATGATTATACAAAATCTTAGACGCCCTGAAAAGTTTTAAACGGAATATTCCCTGAAAAAGGTTTTTACTGATTCTTGTACATCCACCCATACAAGTTTACAATATATCTGTATGCCGCATAAATATATACCACGCGCATCGAACTTACTAACAAAACGAGGTCCGGACAATGATAACTCAATCGATATCGAATCTAAATCTGTTTAAGATACTGGATGAAGAAACCCGTGAAATATATCATGGGTGCAACCAGGCTTGGTATACCACGGTTTGGCAGCGTCTATCCGGATGCGGCCCCTCGGTAGCATCCCACCTTATCTTTTATCTTTGCCGCGAACGGTTTACCGCCGAGTTGGGACCTAATCAAATCAGTAAAAAAAGATTTCTTTCTCTGATGGAGGAAACCTGGGAATATGTTACCCCCACCATCAAGGGTGTATCGACAACGAAAATGTTTTTTGAGGCGGTGCTTTCTTATGCTCATTCCAAGGGGTTTGAGATCCAGCATCATGTATTGGACATACCCAAAAATAAAATCCATCGTCCAAGCCTGGCAGAAGTCCTGGAATTCCTGAAAGCAGCCTTATTCAACGATGCCCCCGTCGCATTTCTCAATTTATGCAATGGCGACGAAAAGGACCTTGACCAGTGGCATTGGGTTACAGTCGTTTCCATCGAATATGAAGAAACCAGCGAGCAAATCTTGGCCGATATTTTGGATGAAGGTCAGATTAAAAAAATCAACCTTGGATTATGGTATCATACTACCATCAAAGGGGGAGGATTTGTTTATTTTACAGCGTCCTCTTCCCGTTAACCTCTCAACCGTCCCTATTTCATGATTGAGGCTATGGTTGAGGGATGTTATAATTAAACTCAAATCCCTTGAATTTACTATCGTCGTTATGTCCTTGAGAAATTCAATTGCTTGGGCATTGGATTACCCTCAAGAATCTTTTAAAAGAAAAGGAGAGTCTATTTCATGAAGAAATTCCTCATTACCGGCCTTTTACTCTTTCTTGTGGGCCTAACTATGCAAACCGCCGCAGGAGATTCATCTTTCACCAAAACTTTTTATGGGCTTCAAAAAGTTTCCCTCTCGGTCGACGATTATAATGAAAAACGCATCCTGACCTTTCCGGATAAACCTTTAGAATTTGCATCCAAAGTTGTCTGGGAAGTTGCCTTTGACAAAAGGGGACTGATCACCAACGACAAAGCTTCGGTTCTAATCGAAGTCGTCGGCGCCAATGGCCAAGCCGAAACGGTCGTTTCACTCAATCCCGAACACAAGGAATCCGGCGAACTGACTTTGCAGCCGAATCAAGTTTGCCGCTTAACGCTCTATGCCGGGAAATATAACAGCATCCTGAAAAAATATGGTTCGAAACTGGACGCTCAATGTACATATCAAAGAAGCCAGGTGTCGGTTCGTACCATCGAAAGAAGCCGCCCGGGACAATTCGGCTTGACTGTGACCAGTATTCCGGCAGCCAACTGGATATGGACTTTACCGGACGGCAACCGGGTAAACAGTAATACCGTTGAAACTACTTTTTCCCCCGGCTATGCCGCCATTCAACTTTTAAACCCCCAAACCGCGGATTTATTTCAATTGGATTTGCAGGTTCCGGAACCCATTGAAGCCAATCCCAGCATTTCTCCGCTGGAAGGATATGAGGATTTGACCGTTCAATGCTTCGCGAACGCAACTAGCCATTACCAGTCAACCTCCAAATATTTATGGGATTTCGGCGACGGATCCGGCGCAAAAACCACGGAACAAACGGAACACACCTACACCAAACCCGGGGTTTATCCGTTAAAATTAAAAATTGTCAACTCTCTGGGACCGGTATTCGAAAAAACCTGGGATATCCGCGTCCTTCCCTTTGCCATCAACAATTCAGCCATCATCACTCCGGGGCGGGGACCGGTACCCATAACATTCTCCTATAAAGCCACCCCTGACATTTTGGGTACGGAACCGACCTCCATCCAATATTTATGGAATTTCGGCGACGGCACCACTTCAAACCTCCCCTCCGGCGAGCATGTTTACCGGAAAGTAGGAGATTATCCCGTCCGGTTGACGCTGATTGATAAAAACCATCCCAACCTCAAAACCGAACCTTGGGTTTATACCGTAACTGCGATACCACCGGTTCTGGACCTGGCGGCTGATGCTTCCCAATGGTCCGGATCGATTCCTTTGCGGGTAAGATTCCGATCCTCTCTCCGGATCGACGGCGGCCCAACCGATATCGAATATTACTGGGACTTCAACGACGGTACCTTCTCCAGGGAGACCAACCCCATTCATACTTTTATCGATCCGGGCCGTTATCAAGTGCGGTTGGAGGTCACCGACCGGATTCACGGCACCGTGGTGACCAAACGCCTGCCGATTGATGTCAGGCCGCCACAGTTATCACTCAAAGTCATCGCCTCCCAACCGGGCGGCATTGCCCCCTTGCAAGTGAGTTTCAGACCGATTTTGAATATCGAAGGCGGGCCGACCCGTATTGAATATGTCTGGGACTTTGACGACGGCACAACCAGCCGGACCTTTGATTCATCCCCGGTGAGCCATAAATTTTCCCGGCCGGGATTGTATACTGTTAGAGTAACGGCCCGGGATCGTATTTACCATGGTGCCGTTAGCGCCCAAGTTAGAATAGAAGCCAAATCCCCGGAGGTTATTTCCGGACCCGCTCCAGGGGATGGAGCGCCGGGCCGGCCAACTGAAAAACCACCCGTACCTCCAGGTAATAGGCCGGGACTGCCGTCAGGAGACAGGGATCATCAGCCGGGTTCCAGTCCTACACCAACTCCAGGCAAGGTCAGGGATACCAAAGCGCCGGAGTTGGTGGTCAAACTTTCCCCAGACAGGCTGCTGGCACCTGGGAACCAAAAAATGATTCAAATTACTGCCGATATTCAGGTTAAGGATGACCAGGATCCCGATCCCGATATTCGCTTGGTCTCGATTAGCTGTAACCAAAAATTCGACCCCGATATGGACATTAGCGGAGCATCCATCGGAACCGATGATCGGAGCTTCTTTTTAAGGGCGGAAACGGACGGGGCCAAACGGGAAGACCGGATTTATACGGTAACCTATTCGGCCACGGATATTTCAGGCAATTCCAAGACAGTAACCCTCACCGTAACCGTTCCCTTTAGCGGTAAAGATACCAACGACGATAGAAACAGAGGCGAGGGCCACGGCCCGGGCGGCAGGCCGAGAAGGTAATTCCCCTCTATCCGGGCATGAGGTTGTCTCAAAAGGAGGACATTTTCTTTTGAGGCAACCCCATCGGTTAAAAGCCTGACCAATCCAAAAAAACTTCCAAAGGGAGTCCATGAACAATGAAACAACTTAATACCGTCGCACTGATTGGACTGGGGGCTATTGGCTGTTCCCTGGCGCCTGGCCTGCTTAAAGCGGTCGGCCCCGAAAATTTCCGGGTAATTGCCGGCGGCGCCCGCAAAAAACGTTTGGAAACCGATGGAATCACCATCAATGGGGAAATTTATCATTTTACCATTGTTGATCCCGGCCAAAAGACCACCCCGGCCGATTTGGTTATTGTTATCGTGAAGCACGGCGCTCTTCCCACCGCGATCAAGGATATTAAAAATCAGGTCGGCGATGATACCATCATTGTATCCTTTATGAACGGTATCGATTCGGAAGAACAGATCGCCGCGGAATACGGCTGGGAGCGGGTAATTTACGGCATCACCCGGAAATCGGTGGTCATGCAAAACGGCAGCTGTAATTATGACCCTCAATACGGCCGCTTTATATTGGGCGAGGCCCGCAATGAGACGATTTCGCCGCGAATCGAAGCCGTGATGGATCTCTTTAGCCGCGGGGAAATCCCTTACAAAGTGGAACCCGACATGGTACGCAGCCTGTGGCTTAAATTTGCCTGTAATGTCAGCGAGAACCAATCTTCGGCAATTCTCGGCATTCCTTTCGGCGCCTTGCAAGTTAGCGAGCACGCCAATCACATCCGGGAGATGGCCTTTCGGGAAGTGATCGCCATTGCCAACCGAAAAGGAATCGCTCTTACCCAAGAGGATTTGATTCAGCAACGGCAACATCTGCAGGGCGTTCCCTATGCCAATAAAACTTCCATGTTGCAGGATATTGAAAATGGCCGGACCACCGAAGTGGAAATGTTCTCCGGCATCGTATGCCGGCTCGGGGCTGAGCTGGGTATCCCGACCCCTATCAATGAACTGTTTTATCATAGTATTAAGGTTCTGGAAGAAAAAAATGCCGGGAAGATTTAGGAAGTCCTCACCCCTCTGTTCATTCATAATCCCTCTCCCGTTTCACGGGGTGAGGGATTATGAATGCTTATTTTTCGCTGTTCTGAACCTTCCCATGATCGAGCAATACCATTCGGTTTTTCACTTATGGGAAGACGCTCACAAAGGCTGTAAATTAACGGATATCCTGGAGATTCATTTTCTGGAATTACCGAAGTTCCGAAAAGCAAGACCCGATCTAGGTAAACCTTTAGATCGCTGGCTAATCTTCATTGAAGATTTACCGAAGGAGGTAGCGCGCGTAAACGCACGATTAAGTGGCAATCAATAATGATCCTGCCATCGCCAAAGCCGAGGAATTATTAGAACGCCTGGGTAGCCTGGACGAAGTAAAAAGATATTATGAAGCCCGGGAAATGGCGATTCATGATGAAGTAACACGCATTACAGGGGCTAAAGCGGAAGGTGAAGCCGAAGGTATTTTAAAGGGTAAACTGGATGATGCCCGTAAAATGCTTGCCAAACAGATTCCGGAAGAGCTAATTATCGAGATTACCGGGATTACGGGCGAAGAGTTACGTAAGCTTAAATGCGAAGAGAGAAATTGAAGTTTGAAAGTTTAAACCTTCTCCGCCCCCTCAATCTTGATAAAGGTTATTAAAATCACGATTGTTGATTACTTAGGAAGTATATCCTCTCTCTCCCAACCAAGACATTCAAAAATAACCTGTCTATTAAGTAGCTGCTTCATTACGATCCATCTATTTGGAACTCACCTTGCCTTTGATTGTTTATATTAATCTTTTGGGACAGCCCCAAAAGGACGCGAAGTTGTTATTTGATTCAATTCCCCTTTGCTGACTTCGCGTCTTCGCGGTTTTAAATCTCGGCATCCGATTGTCTTTGACTTTTGCCGAATTTTTAACTATTCGCTGTTACTTTGAAGAATCATTCTGAGTTTTTTGCCATTACGTACGCCGCTCTTTTTACGGAATTCGAGAATTACGCTCTGAAGCAAGATAAAGAAGCAAAGCATTAGACCGGTCGTAATACTTTGCCAATACGGCTCTCTAAGTCCCGATGCAATTACAATATTGTTTATCGTCTTTAAAGACATCACTCCGAAAAGCGTACCGATAACGCTGCCGACACCGCCGGTTAATAATGTTCCGCCTATTATTGATGACGCAATCGCCTGCATTTCCGCCTGAGACGCATTCGAAGCGTTTCCCGCTCCCGTATGCAGCAGATAGACATAACCGGCTATTCCGGAAAATAACCCGCATAGTATATAGGAAAAAAAACTTGTGCGTTTAACATTGATACCAAGCATTAACGCACTCTCGCTGTTACCGCCCACCGCATAGAGGTTACGCCCGAAACGCGTCCATTTCAAAATCGCCCATACAGCTAATACAATCACTAAAGCTATGATTACACCCGGCTCAATTCTGGCGGGAATAAAATTACCGGATTTTCCGTAAAAACCGATACCCGGAACGATAATACTAAAATTTTTTAGGGCCAGAAATGCTTCATTAGTCGCCGTATGCGGAGCGCTGCTGACGATGGTTGTCATTCCTCTTGTAAAGAACATCCCCGCCAAAGTAACAATGAAGGGCTGTATCTTCAAATATGCTACAAGAAACCCCTGAATGATCCCAATCGCCAGTCCAATGCTCAAAGCCAAAATCATTGAACCTGCGATACTTCCGTTATGGCTATCCAGAAAAACCACACAGGACATGGTTATTAGAGCGACCGTGCCTCCCACCGAAATATCTATGCCGGCAGCTATCATAACAACGGTGAGTCCGCAGGAAATCACGATTAAATACGCATTGTTATTGAAAATGTCTAAAAATTGCTGAGTATTCAGAAACCCGCCGCCCCAGATCATCATGGCAAGTACGTACATAACGACGAATGCACTAATCGTTATAGCCAGGAGCAAAGCAGTGCTCGAAATAGGCTCCCTGGGTTTGTCTTCCTGTTTAAGAGTCAATATATCTTTCATTCTTTTTAATAATGCCATATCAATTCTTCTCCATTATTATTTTCATCGGTTTTTTGAAGAGCCTGTCGCGCAGTTTAAGTGCCCATTCTTGTATAACCGGCGAACCAATTACAACGAGAGCTATTATAACTATTGCCTTATAAGCTTTTACGGCCGTTGATGAAACTTGCATAGCATAAAGCGTAATCGTCAACGCCTGAATAATATATGCCCCTATCACTGACCCGGACAATTTGAATTTTCCGCCGCTAAGAGCATTCCCTCCAATGGCGACCGCCAAAATAGCATCCATTTCAATATCCAGGAGAATGGTTTCATGGTTAATAAGCCCTATTCTGCAGACATTGATGGAACCCGCAATAGTAACACAAACCCCAAGTATCATGAATACCAATAGTTTCATGAAAACAGGATTGATCCCGTTTAAACGGGCGGCTCTTTCATTTATACCAACCGATTGTATGTACAATCCAAGATTGGTGAACCTCAAGGCCAGTGTAACCAGTATCCCGAAAACTATTACAATAAGAATGGGGGTGGGGATTGGGATACCCGGAATAAAACTACCTATATAGTTTAATAACGGACTCTCGACATTAGGCGTTGCTCCGCCGTTTATCCAATATGCTATAGGGCGTCCGGCAGTAAACAATATTAATGATGCAATCATTGGTTGTATATTGAATTTACTAACCAATGTACCGGTAAACAAGGCAAAAAGAATTGCAACAACAACGGCTGCCAATAATGACATAAGAATAACCGGCATTGTAATTTCATTTGCACGAAGCACTTTCACAAAAACACTGCCAGCTATTGCTGCTAATGCGCCCACGCTTATATCCTGTCCTTTCGTCACCGAGGTTACGAGCGTCATGGCGATTGCCAAAATAGCAAGCTCGGATGCTCCGTTCAATATACTGATTATATTTCCTGAAAGAACGGTGTTTCCGTAGTTGTTAGTTATTACACTTATGGAAAAAAATCGAACATCTCTGAATAAATTAAAAACTACAACTAAAAAAAGAGCAAATAACGGCATAGCCAGTTGAGATTGTGTCAGTTTCTTTAAACGATTAACCATTTTGAGCCGTCCCTCCCGCGATTGTGTGCATGATTTTCACCTGTGTCATTTCATCTCCCTTCAATTCGCCCACTATTTTGCGATCCCGCATGACGATCAGCCGTGAACATGTGGTAAGCATCTCTTCTATTTCCGACGAAATAAACGTGACACTGACGCCCTCCTCGGCAAGCTTAAGCACGAGTTTTTGGATATCGACTTTTGTACCGACATCAATACCGCGCGTCGGTTCGTCCAGGATAAGATACTGTGGATTGGTTAAGAGCCAACGGGCAAGTATTACCTTTTGCTGATTACCCCCCGAAAGTGATTTAATAGGCGTATCCATCGAAGCGGTCTTAATTCCTAATAATTTGATATACTTTTCTGCGAAAGCTTCAGCTTCACTTTTGGAAAAAGGTCTTAAAAAGCCTTTCAATACCTGTAAGGCAAGTATGATATTTTCACGTACAGATAAATCTTCAATGATACCGTCCCCTTTTCTATCTTCGGGAAGATACCCAATACCATGCTTCATGGAATCCCCGGGTTTGGAAATCTTAACATCTTTTCCGTTTATCCTTACCTTACCGCCGGTAATTCGATCAGCACCGAATATAGTACGTACGCTTTCACTGCGGCCGGAGCCAAGAAGCCCAGTAAACCCGTTTATTTCTCCCTTATGAATTTTGAAGTCAAACGGTTTTGTACCTTCCGCGCTTGATAATCCGAATGCCTCATAAACAGGCGGGGCATCCTGAATGAGTTGTGATTTTTTTCGGTGCTGTAATTCGGAAATATCATCAAGCTCTTTACCCATCATCGCTGAAATAAGCTTAATGCGTGGCAGATCATTTATTTGGTGAGCTCCAACCAGTTCACCGTTCCGCAAAACGGTTATCCTGTCGCATATCTCATATACCTGATCGAGGAAATGCGTTATAAAGATGATGCCAACACCACGAGACTTTAATTCCCGCATCAGAGTAAAAAGTAATGCAACCTCCTGCTCATCCAGGGAGGAAGTAGGTTCATCCAGAATAAGTACCTTGCATTCCATATCCACTGCACGGGCAACAGCTACCATTTGCTGTATAGCCAGCGAGCAAGTGCCAAGTTGCCGGGTGGCGCTTACCGGGATATTAAGCTTCGTAAGAATTTCCGTTGCCTTCTTTTCTCTTGAACGCCAGTTTATGAAAGGGTAGTTGCCTCGTCCGATAAACATATTTTCAGCAACTGTAAGGTTCGGGCAGAGTGTTATCTCCTGATAAACTGTGCTAATACCCAAATTCTGAGCCTCTTGAGGTGATTTTATCGTAATTTCTTTTTCAATTCCTGCTATTTTGATGTGCCCGGAATCTTTCTGATATACGCCTGTTAAGACTTTGACTAAAGTTGACTTACCGGCTCCATTTTCACCCATCAGAGCGTGAATTTCACCCTTACAAAGGGTAAAATCGACATTGTGTAAGGCCCGGACACCTGGAAAAGTTTTGCTAATTCCACGCAT
This sequence comes from Bacillota bacterium, assembly GCA_023392595.1. Taxonomy (GTDB): domain Bacteria; phylum Bacillota; class UBA4882; order UBA8346; family UBA8346; genus UBA8346. Next base: position 12,007 of record JAEVYU010000071.1, read on the forward strand.
CGATAAAACGATATCATTCTTCATTTATAACAAACCGCCTTTATGTTTTGGTTTTTTATAATGATCCCGATAAATCGGGATTTCCCGACCCCGTCGGGATCATTATATACCTTAAAAGTGGGTTATCGTAACGAGTCCTGATACAATTGTATCAGGACAAAAAGCGGTCAAACCCATTGCTTTTAACTATAAAATAACGGTGTGGAGTATGTGAGAAAAACCCGCACACTTCACGCCGCTTATAAATTGAAGAGACTTAATTATTGTCCAAGACCATAAGTATCAATATCTTTTTGAGTAATAATTTTTGCATCAAAACCTTTTTCTTCAGAAATAACTTTCTTTGTTGCAAGTTTCCCACCTTTTTCAAGCTTCTTAATCATTCCGTCGATTACAGATGCCTGGAAAGGACTGCACTGTCCATCATAGTTCCAGCGTTTAGCAAGGAGTTCTCTAAGCGCCCACTTGTTGCAGTCGAAACCCATTATAACAACTTTTTTACCAACACCGTGTGTAATACCAGCTTCATCAAGCGCTGCGACAGCACCTTTAGCCATACCGTCATTTTCAGCATAGATAACGTTGAATTTCTTTTTGGAATTGATTACTGATTCGACAATTTTCTTGGCTTCAGCTTCATCCCAGGTTGCAGTCTGCTGAACAACTTTTTTCATTTTACCGGATTTGAATTCTTTATCCAATGCGGCTGTACGACCAATCTGTGCGTCACTACCCATTGCACCCTGAATGTGGATGACATTGTATTCAGGCAGTTTCTGTGCTTTTAGCCACGCAACAGCCGTATTGCCCTGATTTGCCATGTCAGAAACCACAGCTGCTTCATAAAGACTGTCAGATGAATTTAACATACGGTCAAACAGAAACACTTTGATACCTGCTTCTTTAGCTCTTGTAAGAACTGAAGCCCAACCATCCGTCGCAGCTGCTGAAACAAGAATATAGTCCACCCCGTCTGTGATAAACTGAGACGCTGCATTAAGCTGTTCATCATTCTTCAAGCTGTAGAAGGTTGAAACCTCATACCCATTTGCTTTTGTGAATACTTTTTCAAAGTCAGCCACATTCGCTGCGCGATATCCGGATTCAGACGGCGGATTGTTGATGATGCCAACCTTAATCAGACCGGATTTTGCATAACCTGTAAACCCAACCAACAAAGACATGACAAGGCCCAATACAAGAAACTTAATTTTCATACTTTCCCTCCTAGAAAAATATTTCATTTGCGTTAACGTCTGTTAACATCAACAAAAAAATTATATCCAATTTAAAAACCATTTGTCCATGAACGATTTTTGATTTTACTATAAAATTTTTTATCCCTCTCCCGTTTCACGGGCAAGGGATTATGAGCGCCTATGTTTCGCTGTTCTGAACCTTCCCCTGCTCCGGCATACGGTAGCGGTGAAAATTTGGACCGTCTGAAAGTTAAAAACGACTTCATTTTTCAGAAAATATTTGGCCAAAATGAACATAAGGAAATCTTAATTAGCTTTTTAAATGCCGTCTTAGCCTTAGAAGCGGAACAAAAGCTGACGGATATTGAAATTATAGAGAATACCCGGCTTAAAAAAGACCATTACCATTAATATTTTGGATTTCGATTATATCCATATCGAGCAATACCATTCGGTTTTTCACTTATGGGAAGACGCTCACAAAGGCTGTAAATTAACGGATATCCTGGAGATTCATTTCCTGGAATTGCCGAAGTTCCGAAAAGCAAGACCCGATCTAAGTAAACCCTTAGATCGCTGGCTAATTTTCATTGAAGATATGCCGAAGGAGGTAGCGCGCGTAAACGCGCGATCAAATGGCTATAAATAAAGATCCTGCAATCGCAAAAGCTGAGGAACTATTGGAACGTCTTGGAAATTTAGATGAAGTAAAAAGATACTACGAAGCACGGGAAATGGCGATTCATGATGAAGTAACCCGAATTACCGGAGCTAAAGCGGAGGGCCGCGCGGAAGGTGAAGCTGACGGTATTTTAAAGGGCAAACTGGAAGCTGCCCGCAAAATGCTTGTCAAACAAATGCCGGAAGAGCTGATCATCGAGATTACCGGGATTACGGGCGAAGAGTTACGTAAGCTTAAATGTGAAGAGAAGAACTGAAATTTGAAAGTTTAAACCTCCTCCGCCCTCAATCTTGATAAAGGTTATTAAAAAAATCGTGTTTGTTGATTACTGGGTTTCTCATTTCAACGGTCTGTGGCCTCAGTCCTTCCGGCGGTTTATTCCCTCACCCCATCTGTTCATTCATAGCAGCGGCCCTCACCCGTTTCACGGGCGAGGGAATATAATCGTCTACGTTTCGCTGTTCTGAACCTTTCCATGCTCCGGCATACGGTAGCGGGAAAGGGCGTTTTTTTTGAGTAATCCTTAGAGATGGGGGCCTACTTGAGCTCTCCGTTATTGCCGAGCACCTTCAGAATGACCAGAGCGCCGAGCTTAAAACCATATGCACAGGAAGCGTAAGCTTCCATCACACTGGAGTCGCAATCCAAATCCAAAAGCCCTTCCAGGGCCTTGTAATCTTCCGCCGGAGTCTCTTTTGCAACGTTTGCCTGATATCGGATTTTTTTGGTTTATGGGACGATACCCGGGATCTTGGGGAACGATCCGTTCGAAGGGGAAGATATGGCCGTAAAATAATTCTTCCAGAATCGATTTCCAGGACATGCCTTCTTTCTGCCCCCTACCCTTTCCCGACATCAGAAATTCGGGTCTATTTGGGGGGCTTTAAATGATCGCCTAAAACATCGTCTTATTTTGTATTTGGGATTCAATGAATGCCGATTTTGATGATCCACGGTTTCCACCGGCTGGGATACTTTTGGAGCGGCCCAAAAGTATCCAAAAGGCCGCCGGAACCTACGGCTTCCGGTCCTCCCTTTATTCATCCAGGGTTTCTAGTGGGTCTTCGCCATCCTTGGCCTTTCGACTGGCAACCAAGTTAAGGCTTCCGATCTCAACCGCAGTTTTCATCCTGAAAGATGCGGTGGGGAAATCGCCTTCCTCCTTGAAGGCTTATATCTCTGGTGGTTGTGGAAGGCGATGATCGATTTGGCGTTGTTCATCATAGCGGCCTAATATCACTTAACCGCTTTTGTTAAATGATATTAAAAGACATTCCTGGGGTTCGATATAGACTTGATCCAGGGAGCCGGTGCCGATGATATGGATACCGATGATTTTGTTTCTGGAATTCAGTGAAATGATGCCGAATTTTTCGACTGGCTCTGATTTTAGATCAAGGAGGTATTGGAGGATTTTGAAGCAACTCAAAGGGCTGGTGATTGGGTTGTCTTCCAGGTCATAGCGGTGGCGCTGGGTGCGGATTTGTTTGAGGGTGTAGATGTTGATAGATGATAAAGGCATGGGAGGGTACCTCCGGTTTAAAGTGAAAAGAGAAATGGTAAACGGGAAAAATTTCAATAACATTGTGGAAGAGCAACCCTCAACTACGACCCCAAAAACCTTTCACTATGAAGCCAGCACGCTTTCGGAGGCCTGGAGTTACTCTCCCCGCAACGGGGAGAGCAAGAGAGAGGTCAAGAGCCAGTTTTTCGACTTGCATTTTAATAAATTTTCCAGAAAATGTATCTATAGCCTCATGACATTGGGGCAAGAGTTAGGTCAAATAGACGTTCATTTATTTCATCCTAAATAACAAAGAGGAATTTAATAAACCCACTCTCCCCCGTCATTTAAATTAAATCCCCCATTCGCCCAGCACCTGCATTTCCCCCGGCACTTTCCCGGCACCTATCATCCCAAAAAAGATGTTATACTCCTATCATCAACTACTATAAAAAAACATCCAAACCTGCTGCCAAACCAAAGCGGGTTTTTCTCATTCCAGAATAAATCGTAAGCGGCCTGCATCTTTCATGATTCGGGCCTTATTTTTAAATCCTAAAAAAAGAGGTCAAAAAGACATGCTTTTCATTTTTACGCCCTCATCCCCCTCATCGCCCTCATGACCCCATAAACAGCCAATCGCTGTTTGCCTATGGCGTCATGGGGGTCTTTATTATTCATTGACTTTAGCCATGCCATGGGAAGTAAAAAAAATAAATGACGAAATTGGAGGAACGAAAATGATTCAAAAAACCTATACCGCAAGAATGAACCGGGTCCGGAGTATGGTAAGCGGGCTCACCACCTTTCGGGAACCATTGGAAAAACACGGCGCATCCCCGGAGTTTCTAGCCGCATTATCCCTGTTCAAAGCCAATCGCCACCAAATCTAGGAGTACCGCCGGACTCTCAAAAAAGATTCCCTGGAGGCGACCGCCGCCAAAAACTGCAATCTCAAAGAAGCCCAACGCCTGTGCAACAGGGTCCGGAAATGGGTCCGCCGCGAATTTCCGGCCGAAGTGTAGCCCCAGTTCGGGTTCAGGAAAGGAGAATACCCAATAAAGGGTAAAGAGAAAAGGGGGAAAAGTAAAAAAAGTTGGCAGCAAATGTTTTGTTTTCAACCGCCCGGAAATCGACAGGCAACTGCAACTGATGGCAACCAAGTCCTGAAGCCAGAGAGACTCATCCTCCAACGCCTGACCGGAGGTTATGAGGGGGATGAGGGCGATGAGGGCTTAAAAATAAAAAGCCTCATTGAATGATCCCCATGGAATGCAGATCTCAATGATTAAACCACAGAGAACGACTCCGGACCCTCCGTGCTAATATGAAAATATGTCAAAAATTAATATTCCTACCACGAAGAGCACGAAGGCCACGAAGAAAAAAGAGGGAAATCTTTAGTCTTCGTGCTCTAAAAACGCAAGCGTTTTTTATAGGAATTGTGTATACACTTCCACTTCGGTGTACTTCGTGGTTAATTCGTTCTATCTCTTTATTTTCATCCTTTCCCTTGCCCCGGTGCCGGGGTGGACTTTGTGGTTCATTTCCCTTTTTTATGTTTTCAGATTTCATTTCAGAAACCGTTGATGTCATTTCTGCGATTGCTGAACTCATTCCGACAATCGTTGATTTCATTTTTGCAATTGCCGATCTCATTCCGGCAATCGTCGATCTCATTTTTGCAATTGCTGATCTCATTCCGGCAATCGTCGATCTCATTTCTGCGATTGCTGATTTCATTCCGGCAATTGTTATGTCCGTGCGTAAGCTATCGAACCGTTGGGGAGAAATCGTTGGCTTGGGTTTCCACGAATACCATTTCGTTACCATTTATTCAAATTTATTAACACCCGTGTCGCTATTTTTTAATAAATAGCTTGTATAATAAAAAATGTACTTTTTCATTACTCTCTCCCTTTTTTGATAACCCAACATTCGTTGGGTTATTCTATTTTCAGCTACTCGATGAGTAATATCCCATACCGGTTCATCCCTTCCTGACTGTTTGCCAATACCTGAATCGGATAGCCTATATTTCGAACCGTCCCGTAAATGTCTATGGCTAAAGCTTCCGTACATGGCCTGGCATTTTTTTTGTTCCTGCATTCCGCCCGCTCCGGAACGCAGGTCGAACAAATAGCGCATTCGTCAACCAACAAGACAAAGGCTTTATGAAAACCCGCCAGAAAAACTTCACGCTCAAGTTGAATCAGTTTCCGATTGACAATTTTACACCATGCTTTTAATTGCTCGGAGTCTTCAAAATTCACCCCAAAGTGGAAGACAACTGCACGGCTATATTCGGAAAAGAATCGTTCGCACTCCCCAACCGTCGGCACATTCGGCGGACAGGCGCTGCTTTTCCCAAAACTATTGCAACCGTACATACATTTCATACGGACCCATTGAGCGACCTGAATATCTTGCCCCGTAATCCATCGATAATCATCCAATCCGCTTTCTCTAAACAAAGCCTCAAGTCTTTCCTGATTTTCCATTGGCGCATCCTTTCACAGTTAGGGATAAAATATCGGGGCCCCTATTCTCCATTTTCTCAAACCAAGGCCTGTTTCCCAGAATCATACAACTGTTACCTTATTTTCATGATTTGTAACATTCGTGTAGTTCGTTTGTAACCAACCGCATGTATAATCATTATCAGATACTTTTTTTCATTACTCCCTCCCTTTTTTGATAACTCAACTTTTTGTTGGGTTATTTTGTTTTTATCCGCAATTACCTTTTTTCCCTTTTTGCGAAAATTTCCCCACGGTTCTCCCTGGACTGGGGGATTCCTACGATGTACGAATCACACCGGCAGGAGTAAAATAGGGACTATCAACCAAGCTTGGTCATATTAAACCATACAAAGGAGGGTTACCGGATGAAAAGTTTTATCGATACCATGTTGCAACGGGCTCATCGTTACAATCTTTGGGACTTTGGAGCCCTTAAAATCACCCTGATAGCGGCGGGAATCCTTTTGGGAGTCCATTTTTCAGAGTTTTTCTCAGCTAACGTTATCGATGTCTGGATTATCTTTGGGGTAACCTATTGGTTCATCTTGTATAAGACCTTGGTTGCTTATCGCAAATAGCTGCACTCGCAAGTTCTCATTGGAATCCGTTGCGCCAATATATCATTTAGAAATCATTTCCCATCCCCGCCTGTGAATCCATTGGGCGGGGATGGACGTCTATTAATTTTTTTGCCATTGACTCAAACGCATTTTTTGATGAAACTCTTCTAAAGTGTAATCGCTGATTTTTGGATTCGCTCTGCCTAAAGCCACCATCACTTCATAACAACCCGATTTGTCGGCCAAGACTTTAATATCAACATTGGGCCCTACCACTTCAGCATATTTCGCCCCTTTTAACACATCTGCCGGGACATCCGTGACATCGATGGTTGTGGCATCCAAAGAAATTTTTCCGATAACCGGAGTACGATAGCCTTGAATCGACATATATACGCCTTTGGGCGCCTGATCAAGTTCACTGAGTGATCTCAAATACCCATCTTTATATCCGATATGGACCAAAGCCATCAGCGTATCCCTTCGGGTGGTAAACGCTCCTCCATAGCCTACGGTCTGTCCTTTGGGGATTTTCTTGATCTGGGATATTTTCGCGTAAATTTCCAGGGTATGCTTTGCATCGGGCGAAATCGGGTGTTCGGCATTGGGCGCTCCTCCAACCAGGCCTATTCCGGGGCGGATCATATCAAAATTGACTTTTTGATTGTCTAAAAGAATGACGCTGTCGGTACAGGCGAAAGTAACCGGTTTTTTGGGAAGCCGCGCCAGATAGTCCTTTAAAATGCCGATTTGCCGGTCGCAATGGGTGAAATCATCGCCTTTGATGTCGTAAAAATGACTCATATAAAATTCCACTTCCAGGTGGGAAGTGTAGCTTTCAAAGTTTTTACTTAACGTTTCAACTTCATCATCCAGCAAGCCCAGACGGTTCATATGGGTATCCAGGTGAATGATGACCGAATTTTTACCCCTCTGCCGGCAGTATTCATTCCACCGGTTCAACTGTTCCAGACAATTTACGCAAGGCGTTAGACGGTATTCCTTAAAATAGGGTTCCTCGTTATCCAAAATTCCGGCCAAGGTATAAATCTTAACCTCTTCTTGGGGGGCAATCACCCGGAGTTGAATCCCTTCAAACAGTTCGGCGACAAAAAAGTGTCTTGCGCCGGCGTTGATTAAGGCCGGCGCCACGTCTTTCATTTGCAGCCCATGAACTTCGGCTTTTAAAACCGCGGCGCATATCGAACCGGTTTTATCAGCCCTCTCCTTGAATAAACGGTAATTATGGACCACCGCGTCAATATCGCGAATCCGAACAATCGGTTTGATCCCAAAGGCTTGGTCCGGAATCATTCGAAAAGTTGTACCCAATTGACTTCCCCTTTGATTTTTAATTCATGATATTCCCCATTGGCCAAGGGAATCCTTCAGGATAAAGTCCTTGGCGAACTTTAGTATATTCATTATCCCATCATACAACCGTTACCATATTTTCATTATTTTTTACATTTCCGTCGTTGGCTTGTAACCAATTGCCTATATAATCATTATCAGAAACTTTTTTTCATTACTCCCTCCCTTTTTTTATAACTCAACTTTGGTTGGGTTATTTTGTTTGATGGGAGGTCCTTTGGTTCTCAAGATCATCCAATCGTTACCGGATTTTCATGATTGGTTACATTCATGTCGTTGGTTCTTAATCATCTCCCGGTATAATCAAAATCAGTACTTTTTTCATTACTCCCTCCCTTTCTTTAATAACTCAACTTTGGTTGGGTTATTTTTTTCGGCAATAAAAAAGAAGGCTTTTTTAGCCTTCTTGATTATCTTCATTTTTTAATTTTAGCCTTAGCCATTTTTCTTCTGAAACTCTTTCATCAACTCGGCCAGGGTCTTACAACCTTCCACCGGCATCGCATTATAAATGGAGGCTCTCATGCCACCCACCGAACGGTGCCCTTTGATGCCCACCAAACCGATTTTCTTGGCCTCGCTGACAAAGGCCGCTTCCAACTCTTCGCTGGGCAAACGGAAGGTGACGTTCATCAGGGAACGGCTCTCTTTTTGGGCATGGCCTTTATAAAACCCGCCGCTGTTGTCAATGGCATCATAAATGTAGGCTGCTTTTTCCTGGTTGCGCTTTTCCATAGCGGCGACCCCGCCGTTGTTTTTCAGCCATTTCAAAACCAGATTTACGACATAAATTGCAAATGTCGGCGGAGTGTTATACAACGAATTGTTTTTAGCAAAAGTGCCATACTGGAATATCACCGGAAGATTGGTGTTAGCCTTACTGAGCAGTTCCGGGCTGATCATGACCACCGTCACCCCGGAAGGTCCCAAATTTTTCTGCGCTCCGGCATAAATTAAACCGAACTTCGAAGCATCAACAGGCCTCGATAAAATATCGCTGGACATATCGGCCACCAAAGGCGCCTTTACATCCGGGAATTCCTGCCACTGGGTACCGTAAATCGTATTATTGGAAGTGATATGAACGTAAGCCGGATTGTCACTGATTTTAATCTCGGACCCCTCCGGTATCCGGTCAAAATTAGTTCCCTTGGTTGAGGCGGCAATATTGACTTTCCCCACCCGGGCCGCTTCCTCATAGGCTTTTTCAGCGAAAGATCCGGAAATAATATAATCCGCCTGGGAGCCCGGGGTTAAAAAGTTCATTGGAACCAAGGCAAATTGGGAACTGGCGCCGCCACCCATGAATAAGACCCGGTAATCCCCGGGAGCGCCGATTAACTCTTTGAGTAAACTCTCGGTTTCGTTCTGGACCTCTTCGTATTCTTTACCACGATGGCTAACCTCCAAGATAGACATCCCGGTATTTTTAAAATTTAATAATTCCTTTTGAGCTTCCTGAAGCACCGGTAGGGGTAATATTGCCGGGCCGGGATTGAAATTGAAAACCCTATCGCTCATTTTTAGGCAATCCTCCTTCAAATCAAATTATTGTTGTCATTATATCTTTTCTGGAAACTGAATTCAAGTCAATATTGAAAATAAGTAGGACAATTGTATACCGCCAAGTTCGGGGAATAGTCCTTTCAATTTGGCGCTACAATAATAACGGAGGGATGTTCATGAACCGTACCGTCGCCGATTTAATTCTGGCCCAATTAAGTGAATACGGAGTTAACATTATCTTTGGAGTCATTGGCGATGCAATTTTCCCCTTGGCCGACGCGCTCTCAAGGCAGGAGAAAATCCGCTACATTCCGGCTACCATCGAAACGGCCGCCTCTTTTATGGCCAGTTTCGCGGCAAAACTCTCGGGCGCTTTAGGGGTTTGCATTGCCAGCGCCGGACCGGGGGCGGTCAACATGGCAAACGGCGTGGGGGATGCTTATTTGGATAACGTCCCGCTACTTTGTATAACCGGACAAGTTTCCAGCAACAAGCTGGGAACCGATTATAAACAATACATTAACCAAACCGCATTTTTTGAAGCCATTACCGGTAAATCCCGCTTATGCGCTCATCCCGGCGCCGTTCTTCCCATTCTCACCAGTCTGTTGAATTACGCCCTCACCTTTAGAACCTCGGTACACCTGGAGATTCCCCAGGATATATTGGTACAACCCACCGCCGAAAACGTTATCCCGGTGCCGGATCTCATGAACAAGCTGGATGGGTCGGGGGTCTGTTACGGGGCATTGGAAACAGCCCTAGAATTCATGGTTGGAGCTGTGAGACCCTTGATCATCATCGGTAAAAACGCCTGTAATTTCGCAACCCTCATCGCAACCTTCGCCAAATCCTTCGGGGCGGGGATCGTTTTAAGCAGGGAGTGCAAGGGGACATTACCGGATAGCCACCCCCAGGTAATCGGGGGAATTGGCGAGGCTTTTTTGCCGGAATGTTTCCTAAAAAGCGACTGCATTCTGTTATTTGGCGAAGCCGTTTATGAGGAACGCTTTATCCCCTCCGAGGCCCGGGTGATTCAACTTCGCAATACGACTCATCCCGGCTTCACCAACTATTTGGATATCGCCGGGGATTACGATTTGATCCTGCGGGCTATGGGGGAGAAATTTCCGCAATTCATCGATCGTCAGGAATGGCGCCAAGAAATCGAAACTGCTTTCCGTCAAAGGATAACCGCAGCCGAAAACACCGGCGATCCGAAACATCCCTTGCTGTTTTTCAACGCCCTTTCCAAGATTGTCGCCGATAACGCCATCATCACCCTGGATGTGGGAGAATTTGTTTATTGGTTCGATTTCGGTTTTCTGGCCAAACACCAACAAGTGGGGATTTCAACCAACTGGCGGAGCATGGGAGGGGGAATCCCGGCCGGTATCGCCGCCTGCTTGCAAAATCCGGGCAGACAGGTGATTACCATTGTCGGCGACGGAGGTTTTCTGATGTCCCTGAATGAATTGGCCACCATCGAACGTTTTCAATTGCCCTTAACCGTCTTTGTCCTAAAAAACCAATGTTACGGGCTGGAGATTCAAAAAATGGCCAAGGAAGGATTCAACGCTTTCGGGACGGATTTGGTTTTGCCCGACATGATGAACCTGGCAAGCGCTTTTCATATCAAGGGATACCGGCTGAATGACGTTTCAAATGCCGATGAACTACGGGAGAGTCTCCAAAATGCCCCGGCTTTAGTGGAAGTCGAGGTTCACCCCAGCGCGTTACCGAATCTTTGATCTTTCTCGTGGACTTTAAAACGAGTGCAATATCCGGCAAAGTCGTATTCTTTATCATGACGATCTCACTTTTCCCATATCCAAACCGTCATGGCGCCTTTTTCCCGATTGCCCCAGCAATAATAGGGAACAGCCCGGATTGGCGTCTGGTCATACTCTGTAGCGAGGGTCTTGGAGCGGTATAACAACCCATCCCAATTCCGGAGGTTGGGTTTTAATGCAGCGCCCTCAATGACCATGACTCCTCCCAATAAATCCGCGATAAAATGTTCTTGGAGCGGCATATTGGATGGTAACAAGATTTGATCCACCGAAACTTGATGATCCGCATCTTCCAGGCAATAGACGAGCGGACCGCGTTGCAAGGCGATTTTTCCAAAATCCTGGGATACTGCGGGATGGGCGGATATCCTTTGAATGGGCATTTCCATATTCAATTCCACCTGATCGCCGGTGTCCCATACGCGTTCAACGACCCCATAGCCTTTTTCCGGGGAAACACTTTGGGGAATACCATTAACGGATAACTGATAACCGCCACACCATTGAGGAACACGGAACATTAGGCGGATTTTCACCGGACGTTCCACTTCCAGGGTAAACTTGACCTTGCCTTCCCAGGGATACCGGGTGTCTTGATGAAAGCAAAGCCTTTCTCCCGTTATCAAGGAAGTTTCCAAGGTACTTTGGATATAAAGATTAATCACGAAAAGGGCATGATTCCAAAGGTAAATATAGGAGTTGAGGGAAGCCAGCAGGCGGGCTATATTCGGAGGGCAACAGGCGCATTCATACCATTCTTCCCGGGCATCGTCGCCTTTGCTTTGCAATGGATTATTATAGAAATATTTCTTGCCATCCAGAGAAACCCCGACCAATAAAGCATTATATAAAACTCTTTCCATCAAGTCCGCATAACGGCTCTCTCCCGTAATTTGCAGCATCCGCTGGTTCCACATGATGAGGCCGATAGCCGCGCAGCTCTCGGCACAAGAACTATCGTTGGGCAGGTCATAATCATAGGTGAATCCTTCATTGGTCCTTGTCGAACCAATGCCGCCGGTGATAAACATCCGCCGCGAGGCTAAATGCTGCCAAAGATGCTCCAATGCTACCCATAAACTTGAATCCCCCGTTTCAACCGCCACATCGGCCATGCCGCAATAAAGATACATGGCCCGGACAGCATGACCGACAACCTCGCGCTGGCTTCGGACAGGTAGATGGTCTTGACCATAGCGGCCATCATATTGTTCATAGGTACCATAATGCTTTTCATTGTTTTGGCCGGGATTACCGGGTTTGCCGCCAATTCTATCCAGACAGAGCAGTTCTTTTCTTAAGCAGGAATCCGCCCTCCCCCGTTGGTCAATAAAGAAGCCGGCTAAATTCAAATAACTTCCGGTACCCGTCAAACGGTAAAGGGCGACCAGAGACATTTCTATTCCCGCGTGCCCATCAAAGGCTTCAAGTTTACCGGGGCCGAAAACCCGGACCAAATGATCGGCCAGGCGCAGGGCAACATTGAGCAATGAGGTTTTCCGGGAGACATGATAATGAGCCACCGCCGCCTGCAGGAGATGTCCGGCGGTATATAGTTCGTGGCAAATCCCAAAATTGGTGAACTTTTTATCCGGCTCAACCAATTGAAAATAGCTGTTCAGATAACCATTTTCTTCCTGAGCCGCAGCAATAAGGGTAACCGTTTCATCCATCAAATTATCCAGCCTGGCATCGGGGTCATTGATGATGGAAAAACTGGCTGCCTCCAACCATTTATAAACATCTGAATCGGCAAAATAGAGTCCCTGAAAAACCCGTTTGCCATTGTTTTTGTTACCGGCATTTTTAAAATTTTCAAGCGCGCCGCTTTTTACTAAACATTGGTACTGGGAAAACAAAGAAACCTCTCGGTTATTTTTCAACCGAGGGTTCCAAAATTGATCATCGATCCGAACCATCGTTAATGGCAAGGCTTGTAGCCCATATTGATCTTTTTGATGGAATTCCACCAGCGTTTATTCCTCCGAAAGGGCTTACTGATATAGGATGAAACAAATATTTCTGATTATAAAGGTAACTCAGAAAGAAGATATAAAGAAAAGAAGATCGATAGGATGAGAGAATTACCGGTTTGATTGGGTGCGGCGTGAAAAGCTGCGCATTATGTCGTTACTCAATCACTCCGATCCTCGGTGTACATCTCGCCTTCGAAGAAGGCGCGTACACCTCCGGTTCTCGTTCAATCGTTCCTGGTACTGCTTGCTTTTGACACCGCAAGTTTATTCAAGGAAGTTGACCCAACCAAACCGGCAAGGTCCATCTCGGCGCATCTGGGTATAGCGCCGAAACTCGGGTAACCAGCATTATTTTAGAGTCGATACAAATTTACAAAGAGATA
>JAEVYU010000022.1 GCA_023392595.1 Bacillota bacterium
TCAGCGATGAAGTGATTGACCGGTTGTGCGAAGCTTCAATCCGGTATTGTAATGATTTTTGCGACATGGTTGGCGGAGAGCCGAAAAAGTTCGAAAACATTAGGGATGTTCTCAAACTTATCCAACCCAATGGCTTAAGTATTCCTAAGCCCAAAGACGAAAATACGCCGGTAATTGACTTGGAATTAAATTGCGACTGGGAAGAAGAACACGGCATGCAATGGATCATCAGGAACGACCGGGTACTATATGTAGGGGCCTACAATGGTGAGAATCCGTGGGGTGATTTTACCGCGAAAAAAGAATGGAATTATGCATAAGCGGTAGCCTTTGAAAGGGGGCGATTGTCAGGAAAATTCAGGAGAACTAAGTAAGCGGTAGGGGCTTTACCATGTGCCATGATAAATGGCGCGAACCGGACCCAGACAGCAAATGAAGGGTAACCGAGGCCGGGAAAAAATATCAAAAAAACAAAGGAGCAATTAACATGAAAAACATTATCGTAGCGGTATTATGCCTGTTGGTATTGTCTGTCCAAGCCTTTGCCACCGATCTGGTCAATAAGGACTCCAAAAAGTATCGGGTAGAAATTAAACCCGACTCCTATACCCGAACGGAAATGGATGTGGCTTCAAGTTCCACCTATTCCGACAAATTGAAAAAAGGGTATATCATAACAAACCTCACTACCGGTGAAAAGATTACTGTAACCACAGATAAAAAGGTTTTGATCGTGGATGGCAAATTCAAACAGGAATAACCAAAAATACCGGAGGTATTTCCTAGAGTTTATTGCCTATGCATGGGCGGATGACTGTTTAAAAAGAATTTGAGATATGATTACGCTGTGGCTGTCCCAAAATGTAGTCTAAAGGACGAAGATATGCAATATATAGGAATTCATTTCTCATGGAATATATATATCCTCATTTTTTGAATACTTCCGGGACAGCCCTATGCTCCGGTAGCCAAATCAAGCTGTAAGAATCTTGCTGAAGGGATAGTAATTAGTATAACATCAACGATATCATTGCGATAGATCGGCCGAATACCTGTAAATGATTTAAGAGAAAGGAATACCGGAATGAAAATCGCTAAAGAGTGCGCCGAATACTTTATTAAGGGGCTGCAATTCTATACCCATTACAATTCCGACGCGTGGGTTGCAATGATCGGACTAGATATAGAGCCGGATTATAACGGGATTTTCCTGGCGCTTCATCATGAGTATTCGTTGCAACATATCGAACTAGGGACAGCAGACTGGGACGAATCTACTTTGGTTAGATTTGATATCGGTAATGGCGGCAATATAAAAAATAGTACTGATAATGAGTTAAATGAGAATATTCAGAGTATCGTCATAGAAACTATCGATGAGATGATTTCAGGATTCAATAACATTAACGGCAATTCTAAAGTATTATTTGGCTGCAACTTGCACGAAGGCGCCTTTAATATTATTAGGGAGATCGATTCAGATAATGATTTCCAAATAGATGAAGAAATCATTCAAAAAGGTCTTGAAAATGCAATTCTAAAAGACAATTGCCCTGAACGGGAAGTATTAACAAATATGAATATCGAAGCTGCCCCCAAAAGGGTACTAGAAGATATAGAAAAAATTTTTTATAAGAAACCCAACTTTTCGTGGTTTTGTATACTGATAAAGCATTACGGAACTTTAAAAAATAGCGATTTAATCCTGAAGTTGCTGCGTTTTGTTATTGACAATACTGATTTTAGTAAAGCGGCGTTATGGGATCGGATTACCCTCAAAGTTATTGAAGAAAATGGCATTAATGATGATTTTGTGGTAAAAGCAATGGAGAGTGTATTTGAAAGTACTAATTTGCCGCACATTGCTGAAACAATCATTAAAGTTACCGGTGATGCTCCTGAAATGTATTTTAGATTTTGTCCCAAATGCAAAAGCAGGCTAAAAACTAAAAAGTCGTTGCAATGTGAAAAGTGTTCGTATAAATGGCATAATTGTCCGAAGTGTGGAGCGCAATGGGTTAGAGATGAATCTAAATGCAATAATTGCGGATATGACTTGTATTCTTTATTTTAGTGAACCGGGAGATGAGTTTTTGATTTTTGGATGCTTAGCTTTACGGAGGTTTTAGTAATGATGGAGTATGAAGTCCCAATAGCCTAGAGTTTAGAGGAGTACAAAAAATTGATCAATGTTTAGTAGAAATAAGAGTTGATGCCAGTTGGGTAAAGGAAAAAGGTTGGCCGAAAGTTCCAGAGAATGAGAAATACAACAAATTTTTGGCTAGTTTAAATCCAGAACAAAAGGATGTTTTATCTGAAATAATTAAAAATCCCGTGATGCAGGGATTCATGATGTTCTATTTTATTTGAGTGACGAAATTAATCTGAAAGGGCTTCGAATTTCAAGAAATGGAATTAAATTAGCAATTGAGCCTTATGGAACTGAAATTTATTTTGATTGGGTTTGCCGATGTGAAGGTGATGAATGGTCTGAACATCAATTGGATGAAAAGTATAAATAATTATTTTGGCTATAAAGTATCTAAAGTTGTAACAAGCAACATTTTATGTGATTCCTATTGATTATTTAAAAAACCACCATAATATTAATGCAGAAAGTTCAACCTCAGTTTTGAAAAAGCTTAATTTGAAAGGAGTAAGGGATATGTACTGTCTTGGCTACGATGACATCTATCCGGTTTTTGAAACGATAACCCTCAAAGTATTTAATGCACAAAATAATCTACACCGAAAGGAATTGATTTCGGGTGTTTTCGATAGAGTTCTCGTAACGCCGTACTTCAATGGAATCAGCAAATTTAATGAATACGGTTATTATACCATGGGCGGGAGAAGCAAAAAGGGAAAATTGACGATACCGTATGGTTGCAACTCCGGAAAAAAATCTCCAATTGCAAATTTGTATGAGGTAAAGTTGTCTTTAAGAGACTTGAGGGGGAGTAAAAGTGAAGGTTAAAACCGAAAGCATTTTGCCGGCGTCAAGTGAGCAAAGGATGCAAGAGTTTGAATCCGTTTGTAGGATTACTTTACCTGAAGAGTTTAAGAAATTTATCAAGGAATACAACGGCGCGGTGCCTATAACCAATCAATTTCCCGATGGCCGGAGAGAGCGGATGATTGAGCGTTTTTTGTGCCTTGTGGATGATTTCGAGTCGGACGTAAACGGATGGTATGATATTGAAGTGGTTCTGACGCAAATTGAGTCTCGATTATTGGATGATGAAGATCTCATCGGGTACAATGTAATCCCTTTTGCAGCGCTTTTTGCCGGAGATTTCGTATGTCTGGATTGTAGAAAAAGCGGAATTGCTCCGGTGGTGGTCTGGTATCATGAAGAATCGGATGATCTTAACCCGGTCTTTGCAACCGTGGCGGAGAGCCTTAGGGAGTTTTTGGAGATGTTAAAGAAATAGCGGTTTATAAAGTATCTACGATTACATTATTATTGGAGGCTAAGCGATGAGTGAAACATATTTCGATAATGCCGACTGGCATTTTGAGGATGCGCATAATGTTTACAGCGAATGCTTTATGAACAAGCATCCGCAGGCTTATATTGAATGGCAAGCAACTAAAAAGGATATTGGTTTTATTGAACATTGCGAAGAAGCGGCTGAAGCAGTCTTTCGAAGAGCCGCTTTCCATATGGGTGTATATATGGCTTGGATTATTAGAAATGAGTTTGAAGGAAAGATTCATAAAGAAGAAAGTGCAGATGACCTGGAAAAAGTACGGAACCGGCAGATGACAGGAACGGAGTTCATACTCAAAAGATGTGACGGCAAACTCTGGGCCGAGGATTTGAATGAGGAAGGTTTAGCTTTTACCAGGAGCTATTACGAAGAACACTATTTGATGGATTTCGCCGATTTGGCTTTAGGCATAGCTGACGGACCTTATACTTTGGAGGACGGTTGGGAGAATTACCAAGAGTTCGCTCAAATGCTAGATGAAGCTTATGAAAATTGGAAAAAAGGTAAACCGGGTAGAGTAAGGTAACAAATGTTGCTCGACCTATGGAGGCTGATGATTTGAAAGTATTTTATTTTGGCAGAGAAACCGATTGTGATAGTTTAAAGAGGTTAAATTGTATTTTAATGAGCCGGGATGAAAATAAGTTAAATCAATTTGAACTATACGGCAGCGAAAGATACCCTCATTTGGCCATTTTGGTTCATGATAATCTGGCTTGCGTGCATTTTTTTGTATCCGAAGACGATTGCGGGCATTATGCCTACTGTGATGAAAACTTACTCGATGAAAACGATTCCACTACCTTTTCCATTGGCTCAACTAAAACACAGATATCGAATCATTTGGTCATCCCATTTTCTTTAGCCCAAGCCGTAGCCGGGGATTTCTTTTTGTCGTTAAAGATGTCCGAAAAAGTTAAATGGTTTGAACTATAAATAACAATTTAAAGAAGAAATGGGGTGAAGATTCCGTGTCGATCCTGGGGCCCTATACCGGCGATAAGAGTAAAGCTGGCAGTTACCAATACGGTCCTCACTGGCAAGGGATGAAAGGGTATCGGGTCGTGGATGCGCGCAATGCCCACGAGAAAACGAAAACTACCGGCATCAGTTTGGCGGCAGTTTTTGGAAAGTGCCAACCTGCGAAAAATGTCACACGCCGTTGCATCAAATCTTGACCTTTGACTTAAGCGATCCGCGGCTTGCCATTTTACATACGGAAGGGCTGGCTGATTTACCGCTGGTATCCTGTGTTAATTGTTCGGCTTATTGGGAACCGCAAGTTTTTCAGTTAGATCTGCAAGATAAGGCCGTTAAGGTCATTGCTCAAAACGATACTCAGGACTTTGCCCAAGATCCGGAAGACAGGTTACCTTCGCCGCTTCCGTTAGTTCCGGCCGGGTTAACTGAGCTGAAACCGGAGGATATTCCCAGCGACCGTGAATCCTATAATCAGGCATGGGGCTTGTTCGGCAGCGAAATATATCACTCGACTGTTGGGACCGCCTTTATACAGCCAAAATCCGCCGGATCGGGAATGTCCGTTGTGCAAGAAAGAGATGACTTATGTCGGGATGATTACTAGCGAAAACTATGATGAATCCGGGAAACTCATCCCCGGCGTACCGTTCCTTTTAGGTGAAATCTCTTTGTATTTTTTGTTTTGAAAGGATTGCCTGATCGTAAAGACTGAAGCGCAGGGGACATAAAACAACGGAGCGGCGTCAGATGAGTGAAACTGAAAACGTAATCCGCTTATATCCATGTTCTGTGATAAACATCTCAATTACCATTGGGAGCGTTGAAAAATGTGGAAACAGCAGTTAGCTGAAATTAAGGCCAGACGGGAACTGAGGGGCAGGGGCATCAATGATCCGGCCTCCGACCAACAGATTGAACTTTTGAGCGCAATGGTTCAGAAGAAGTTTCATCAGGTTTTGCCGGATCAGTATCTGAATTTCCTTAGAACCGTCAAT
The DNA here is from genome assembly GCA_023392595.1 of Bacillota bacterium. Classification (GTDB taxonomy): domain Bacteria; phylum Bacillota; class UBA4882; order UBA8346; family UBA8346; genus UBA8346. The sequence continues at coordinate 5,471 of JAEVYU010000022.1, forward strand.
GGACTGGAATATAACGGCTTCATTTTCTATGGGGTTGACGGTTCTTTGTTGGAAGTTCAGGCTTATCAAAAAGTAAATGGCTATATTGATAACAATGAAATCTGGTACGAGAATGAATGGCAAAAACAATACCTGTTCTTTGGAGAAAGCAGTATCAGTTGGTATTGTTTGGATCTGAACCAAGAAGTTTATGTGGGCTTGATAATCCTTCGGGGGATCCAACGCATACCTACAACGATTTTGACGCCATGTTGGAAAAGGCCCTGAAAGATAGCCTGCTTTAAAAAAATCTTGGCAATTGTTTACTAAAACGAATAGAGTACATATCGTTAATCACCCAATTTATGGGGTTGATTGAATAAGTAATGATCCAGAAGGAGCTAACCATGGAGTCACTTCAAGAAATCTACCAACGGATTGTCAAAATCAACTGGTTTTCCAATTGCGGCAAGGAAATGAATGATATCGGCATCAATTATGAGCAAGTGAAGGACTGGGAAACGGCAGTTAAAAAGTGTAAGAGCACCCTTTGGGAGAATGTCCAGATCGAAGCCAGAAACACCTTAACTGTTGCTTTACACGATAATTGGCCGGATAAGGATCGGTTGTGGAATGAGATTACCGATCAGGCCAAAGAATTGTTGAACGCAGGAGTCACGCCGTTAATCTCGGAATTCGTGAACCGCCGCCAACTTGATATAACCGTTTTACACAGCGTTCAATGGGATATACTCGCCGCAATGATGGAGCATGCCTATAGCCCCTATGTAAAACCCGGTTTTTATACCGAATTGCTGAAAGTCTACGAAGCCGGTCATTTCTCCTGCGGCTGGAAAGGAAAATGGCCGGTTGGAACGCTATGGATATACTAACAAGATGGGAGTCCGATCTATGAGAGAAAAAAGCGATCTTTGGGATTCGGCGGCTGCGCAAGCCGATGAATTGGACAAAGTCCGGAAGCATATTGAACAATATATCGGTAAGCCTTCGTATATCAGTATAGATACCATGCCCAACACTATCAACCTAGACTTATATACGATTTGCGCCAATCCTCAACGGCCCTATCATACCATTATTACTTTGGGAATGAGCGGGCAACCGACCGCAGCACCGGAAGATCAATCCATGTGGAAGTATATGGAATTGATGATTTATTTGCCGGAGTCCTGGCCGGTTACCAAAGAAGCCATCAAGGATTTTGCGGACTATTGGCCGGTGGGATGGTTAAAAAAGCTGGGCAGGTTCCCTCATGAAAACAATACCTGGTTCTGCTGGGGCGATACGATTCCCAACGGAGAACCGGCCCCTCCTTTTGCAGACAATACTGAACTTTGTTGCATGCTGTTACTGCCGCCCATCCGTGAAGCAGAAGCTTTTTTTGAGTTGAAGATCAATGAGGAAAAGTCGATCCGTTTTTTGGTGGTGGTCCCGATCTACCGAGAAGAAATGGATTTTCAATTAAAAAATGGCTTTAAAAAGCTGTTGGACAAGTTTGATGCGTATAACATCAACGATATTATTGCGCTTGACCGGCCGAATGCTTGCAAATGTTGAGTGATGAAAATGTAAGATATATCCTATCGGATGGATTAACCTAGAGGAGCGAATCGCGATGGAGCCCAAGAACGATACCTCCCCTTCCCTTGGGGAGCAGACTTGCCTGGCAAGTGAGGCTAATCAAACCAAGCTGGATGCCGATAAAACAACATTAGCCATAGCCACGGAAGGTTATTATACGGTACTGGCGGTGCAACCCCAGCCCGTAACGGATGAAGCGGCAACAGCGGATGAAGATCAGGAACTCTACCGGATCGGCGACTATATCGGTGAACGTTACGAAGTGCTGGCAATCCATCGGGGCGCCTGGGGAGTTGTTTATGGGACCTACGATCATGAAGAGGAGTTACCCCGGGCTTTAAAGACAATCCAAAAAAGGTATCGTTTTGACAAGAAACTACTGGGGTTGTTCACGGAAGAAGCGGCGCTTTGGGTCAGTCTTGAGAAACATCCTTATATTGTACGGGCTTACAATGTAGAAAAATTTGAAGAGCAACCCTTTGTGATCACCGAATATATTAACAGTCCCCAGGGAAACGACTTGCGAAGCTGGCTGGGTAGTCCCAAGCTGACCTTGGCGGTTGGGGCGGAGCTGGCTTTAAAGATCGCCCAAGGTATGCAATATGCCCATCGAAAAGTGGCCGGACTAATCCACCGGGACTTAAAGCCAGCCAACATCCTAGTGGACCAGTATGCCCAACCCTATATCACCGATTTTGGCCTGGTCCACGCCGCAGGGTCCGATGCGGGGACCCCGGCTTATATGGCTCCGGAGCAATGGCGCAAGGAACCCATAACAGCCCAAACCGATATTTACGCTTTCGGGTGCATTTTTTACGAAGTATTAACCGGACATCGTATGTTTACCGCTTCCGCGGTAGATGAATGGCGGTATATGCACCTGATGCAGTTCCCGGTTTCACCACAACAAATAAAACCGGGAATTCCAGCCGGATTGGAAGAGCTTGTCTTGAAGTGTTTGGAAAAAGATCCGGACCGCCGTCCGCGCGATTGGGATGAGATTGTAGAAGTTTTGGCGGGCTGGTGTTATCAGTTCACCGAAATTCCGCCGGTTTTGGACTTTGGCGCGTATAAACTGGACGCTAAAGAATTGCTATCGGCAAGTGGTTCCCTTATTACCCTCAGTAAATATTCGGAAGCGTTAGCTGTTTGCGAGCGGATATTTGAGATTGATCCGCAGTGGATAAACGCCTGGAATATGAAGGGCCTCATCCTGTGTGACCTGAACCGTAGTCAGGAGGCGTTGGATTGGCTTGATTCTTGTCCCGATCAAGAAAATTATTTTCTACTTATCATTAAGGGGAGGAATTTAAGCCAATTAGAGAGATATGAAGAGGCTCTGGACCTTCATAATTTCATATTGGAAACATGGTCCAATGATACAAGAGCTTTGGAAGATAAAGGGTTTGCCTTAAAAAAATTAAAACGTTATCGGGAAGCATTGGACTGCTATGACAAAATTTTAGCCATTGAACCCGATAATGCGGGGGTTTTCTGGGAAAAAACAAAGATTTCGGAAAATCTCGGAGAATATGAAGAGGCTTTGATCTGGTGCCGGAAATACGAAGAGGCAAAACCTAGAGATTACGATGGCTGGTTCGAACAGGGAGTTATACTCACCAAATTGAATCGTTTCGAAGAAGCGCTTGATTGTTTCAGTTCCACGCTAGCAATCAATCCGGATTACTCCTTTTGTTGGTTTAACAAAGGAATTATCCTATACAATATGAAACGTTACGATGAAGCAGTTGAATGTTTTGATAAAGCAATGGCATTGCAACCTGATAAATGCGAAGCCTGGGTTGAAAAAGCGGATAGTCTGGATAAATTGGAACGCTATCGGGAAGCTGTGGATTGTCTGGACCGGGCCTTGGAATTAAACCCGGAGAATGAAAAAATCTGGTACAAAAGAGGCCTGGTCTTGTTTCGCCTGGGAAAATACAAGGACGTGATTTCCGATTGTAACCGGGCCTTGAATATTAACCAGCATTATGTGGGTGCCTGGGTGTGCAAGTTGAGAGCTTTGGAGAAATTGGACGACTTGGAGCAGGTTTTACCTCATTACGACCGGGCCTTGGAATTATGCCCGGACGGTTGGGAACTGTGGGCGGAAAAAGGAAGAATTCTCAACAGGCTGAAACGTTACCAAGAGGCGCTGCCATATTTTAACCGTGCTCTGGAAATATCCCCTGATGAGTATTTTACCTGGATACAAAAGGGAGTCACATTCTTTCACTTAAAACAGCGCCAAGAAGCTTTATTTTGTTTTAGCAAGGCGCTAGAACTTAATCCTCAGGATAAGGAGGAGAGAGTTCAATTATTCTTCTACAAGGGACAGATTTTGGATAAATTTGGCCGTTATGACGAGGCGGTGGAAGCTTTTGAACAGGCGGTAAAATCCGATCCGGAGCGAGCCCCGTGTTTTAGTGGTAAAGCCCGTTCCTTATATCATCTCGAAAAATATGAGGAGGCGGTGGCCTGTTGTGATCGGGCGTTAGCCATCGAACCTGAAGAAACATGGGGTTTGGAATATAAAGGGAAAAGCTTGATCATGCTGGGCCATACCGTGGAAGGCACTGCTTGCCTGAAGAAGTTGTTGGAGCTTGACCCGGAATTGGATATCTGGGATGACTTTTCCGAGAAGATAGACGTATAACAAAGACACAGAAGATTCAAACCGTAAAAATGTAAAAATTGAGGAGGAATGTCTTTATGGAATTGCAGGCCTTCATTGAAAAACATCAACCGGGGAAGAACTTACAAAAAGCTACTCAATCCGAGATAGATCAATATTCTACCCGGCTTCCCGCGAGCATCCTGGAATTATGGCGGGGTTACGGCTTTGGTTCTTATGCGGGCGGATTAATCCGGCTAATTGACCCGGAGATTTATAATGATACTCTTTATACCTGGCTCGGGAAAAAGAATGATAAGCGTATCCCCCTTGCGCTTTCGGCTTTCGGCGAGCTTTTTTATTACCGTGATTTAGGAAGTGGCGCGGAGGACGTCAGCGTCCTTAAGGTCCATTATAAATCGATTGATGTTTGTTCTTGGAGTCTTATGGATTTCTTTAATGATTATTTATGTAATGATGAAATGATTGAAGAAGTTCTACGGCAAGAACTTTTTCGGGAAGCTCTTGAAAAGCACGGACCCTTGAAAAACGACGAGATCTATTCGTTTGTTCCGGCGCTGGCAATGGGTGGGGCCGCCGAAGTCGAATTTATCAAAAAGGCAAATGCCCTGGTTCATTTGGATCTATTGTTTCAGATGTAAATCCACGTTGAGTTGCTCCAACTACAACATGAAGTTCTTTTGCGCTGCAGGGAAGGGGTCTTGGGAGCAAAAAACTGGCGGCTCTCATCGTTCCTACGGTGAGAAAGGAGATTGTGATATGGATGGAATCGAACAGTTCTTACAATGGGCTGAAGCTCAAGGGTGGCAGGTTGAGCGGAGAAGACCATCGGAAATTGAACTACCCAAGGATATCCGGGAACGGTATCCCAAAATCCCTCTGGGATTTCTGGAGTTCTTGAAACGGGTCAAATCTTGTGTCACTCCGGATCAGAAATCATGGTTCTTATGTCTGGACGATTATTTAGGAACTGCGGATTCAGCTTTCAAATGGAATGAGATGGAGCAAATAAGTTTGGTCGAAGGCGATGATGACTATAATGAACCCATTATTGCATTCTGGAATCAGCATTTGCCCATCGCCTTATCGGTAAGGGACGATTATACTTACTATGCTTTGAAGGCCAAGGATGACTTCGGTACAGTTGTATCGAGCTTTGAACCGTATTTCGAGGAGCCGAACCCGGTTGCCCCCTCATTGGAACAGTTTTTAGAGGCGATTATGAGCAGGAAGATTCAGTTTTAATATCCGCAAGAGGTGAGACTATATGATGAAAAGGAATCCTTGGGAAGAGTTATATCGAAACCAAAATATGAGTGACCTTCATGCGAAGTTATCCTACTTCAACGGAGAGAGTTACCGGTTGGGGGAGGCGGACTTCGATCATGAAATCATGGGGTGGTTGCGTCAATATTACTCCGGAGCCAGAGTTTATATTGATGCATTGGTGGAAAAGCTGGTTCGGGAAAATTACCGGTTCGCCTTTCCTGACGGATACCGGCGCGCTCCCGATCCTTCCGTATTAGAATGGGCACAGGAATTGTCTGAGACTAAAGGCATTTACCTGCCGTTGACCTTGACCGCCTGGATCTGCGAAATCGGGAATGTCAATCTCTGCGGGTCTCATCCCCAATGGGAAAAAAGCGGATATGCCTTTGAAGGCGATATCAATGATGTTTGGTACACCGACTCGCTGGTCTTTGAAGTGGACCGGGAATATATTCTTTATGAACACGAGGAATGGTTATACCGGAAGGAAGAGTATGGCGAGGCTGAAACCGGACCGTTCCGCTTTTCCATCGCTCCGGACTCCATTCATAAGGCCAATGTCAGCGGCGGTCCTCCTTATGAAATCCTGGCCGACCGTCCCCAGGTGGATACGCTATTAATCAATGAAAGGCATGGGGCCGGTGTAGCTTTCTACTTGAGGAATTCATTGGATTGGGGAGGTTTTCCGGGGTTTGAATATATGACTAAGAAGAGGTGATTTCGTGGAAAATGATATTCATAAGTTAATGGACACCTTAAGTGAAAATCAAGAATGCTTTAGGGCTTGAACTATCGGCGAAAGAGTTATTAGCGAACTCAAAAAATCTTCCTTTTACTCTGGTGAATAATATTCCGTATGGTAGAGCGGAGAATATGCTAATGAACCTGGGCGAACTCCGTGAAAAGCTGGAATTGCAACCGGTAAATTAAAAATTCAGCTTATCCTTTCCAAGAATGTTTGTGAAATCGATTATATGACAGGAGATATTAAAATGGAAAAATATACCGATAAATCGGGGCTTTTTGAAGATTTTAACTTTAAATTGGTAGTGATTGAAGCTTTGTTGGATAAGGATCCCAGTTTTCAAAAGGATTTGGAAGCATTAGTCGAAAAACATTCTAAAAACTACGAGTGGTATAAAGGGGCAGGACCTATTAGAGAGCTATTGCAATTTTTTTCCGAACTATCGATTGAACCAAAAGATTTGACCAAGATCACCGAATTATGTTTTGACGGCGGTAATGAGATCTATGGTATGATACAGCCTGATTGGGATGGAGAAGATTGTTGCTTTGATATTCAATCAGTCAGGGGATTTGAATGTTTGAAAAGTTTACAATCGGTAGTGTTGATCAGTATGGTAGATGAAGAAGTATTAGAACCCATGAAAGAACATGGGATTAGGATTGAATAGGCAACCGGGAATTTATCGCCGGAAAGTTAGCCTATGAACTATATAAGTTGAAATAAATAATTTGAGCAAAAGGCAAAACAAATACCTAGGCTGACTGTAGGTCTATACCTCTCTCTTGCTCTCCCCCAATGGAGCTTTTTATGAAGCGGATTCAGTGGGAGAGTAACCGATAACTTCAAGGTCAAAAATCTTTTAGAGGTCAGCGTCTAGGGTTACTCTTCCACTGAAACAACTACTTTGAACAACATCGTTGGGGAAGAGCAAGAGTTAGGTGCGTGCCTAGATTAAGATTCCGATTGCTAACTGGTGAAAGTCCAGTCCGGGTAATGGTCAAGCAGCCCGGTAGCTGACAACCAACAGTAGAGGAGACTCTAATGTTGAAGCGTTGAG
>JAEVYU010000011.1 GCA_023392595.1 Bacillota bacterium
CTTATTTAGCTCAGACGCTGGCTGATAATAGTATTTTAAGTATTCATTTTCAGGAGAATCAAACTGGCATTGTTCAAAAGCATCAGCTGGACTATGGTAATTGCTTAGCAGTATTGCCCTTTCCACAACATATGAAGCTATTATTTCTTTCAGGAGTGTAGTTTTCCCTGTTCCCGGAGGTCCATTTACTGAAAAAATATTGTCGAGTTGTTCTTCATCTGATATTCCCATATTGATTGCTATTTGCTGCATCAAGCTAGGACTATAAATTGAAGGCCATTTACCCAATGGATATTTTTCTGGTGATAACCATTTTTTCATTTGAGAAACATCATTGTCTATTTCTATACGATTAGTAATTGGCATCTTTAACGCTTCAATATATTTGACAATACTATCTCCGTTTTGAATCTTCTGCCTAATCATATCAATGTCTGAAACATAAAAGCTTGATAACATGTCAGTACTTGTATCAATGTCATTCTCTTCATCTTCCTGATCGTTTTGCTTTTTTCCTTTTACTTTCTTTTCACTATTTTCCTTTTTAGCATACTTTTTATTTACGACAACATTAAAGACACTATTGTTTTGCTTAAGCGATATTTTTTCCATAACAATCGCATAAATCTCTTCCAAATCCTTATATTCAAACTTATTATTTATTGATATCAGGGAATCATTTATTTCACTGTTTAGCTTATCAATTTCTTTGGTATCAAAATCTGCTCGCAGATTTTTCTCTGCAATTATTTTTGTAATTGCCCACACGAAGGTAGAAATTGAAAAAGAATCGCCAAGGTATGTTCCATCTGATCTTAATTTAAATGCACAAACACATGATTGAGAATTATCTTTTTCTATAGCTTCATCTTTTTCACTAATAGAATTTAGCATATTCTCAATCAAGTCTTGCGATTTGATTTTACCTAAATAGATATCATAAATGTATCTGGGATCGTCCTTTATAATCCAAGGTATTATATTGTTTGGCTTATTAATATATAGCGTTTCTTTTGTTTTCTCTGGCCAGAACGGTGAAAAAAACTCTAGGTTATACCAATAATTTAAAATCTTTTGTTTTTTATCCATATCAATTTATTCCACCTTATTTTCAGCTTAATATTTAAATCAACCGCACACCACTAAAATACATATCTTTTCTTTGATTAATCGAATTAGATCCTCAGTTGAATTTAAGTTTACTATTTCCGATTTATCTATTCCAATAACTCTTGTGTTTTTTCAAGTAATTACTTACAATACTTTTAGCGGTTTTAAATTCGGCTGTGTATTGGTTCTCTTGTCCATGTTCCCATTATAACTTAATTTTTCTTTTTTGTGTCTCACTCTATGGGAGCATCATAATTGGCGGAAAATGGGGCATTCCCTAAGACTATTATGGAACGTTTAGGGCATAAAGATATAGCAACAACTTTACAAACTTATGTTTTTAATACAGATAAAATGCAACAAGATGCCGTTGATATATTTGAAAATGTGATTTCCACCCAGAAATAATTTAGGGTGGAAGCTGGGTGGAAAAAAGTCAATTTTATAATTTTAAGTTACTACAAACTATTGATTTTACACTCTATTTTCGCTACACACTCCACGTGATAGGTATGGGGAAACATGTCCACCGGTTGTATCTCAAGCGTCTTGTATCCTAAACCTTCCAATATTTTGAGATCCCGGGCCAAAGTACTGGGGTTACAGCTCACATAGACGATCCGGGCCACTTCGCTTTCGGCGAAGCTTTTTAAAACCCCTTCTTCACAGCCGGAGCGGGGCGGATCGACAACGGCTACCTGAAAAGTTATTCCCTTTTTCGTCAGTTGGGGGAGGACTTTCTCGGTGGCTCCCACGATAAACTCGGCATTCTTTATCCCGTTTAAAACTGTATTATCCAGTGCATTTTTAACAGCCTGTGTTACAATTTCGATTCCATATACTTTTTGGGCTTGTTCGGCTAAAAATAATGTCAGACTGCCTACTCCGCAATAAGCGTCGAGTACGGTTTCCCTGCCGGTTAATCCGGCAAACTCTACGGCCTTGCGATACAACTTTTCGGTTTGAAGCGGATTGACTTGAAAAAAAGACTCCGCTGCAATTTTAAACTTGAAATCGCCGATATGCTCCGTAATGGTATCCTGTCCCCAGATAATTTTGGTGCTTGGTCCCAGGATTACATTACCCCGGGCATCATTAACATTTTGGGCCACACTTTTAATTTCCGGGAAAATACCGACCAACTCTCCTGCAATCTTTTCCCCCGCCGGAAATAGCCGGTTCCGGGTAATAAAAACCACCATCACTTCCCCCGTTTGGGAACCCTGCTTGATCAAAACATGACGTAACAATCCCGAATGCTTTAACTCATTGTAAATGGGTACACGATAAGTTTCCACAAGTTGCCGGACCTTATCGGCTATCCTGTTACTCCCTTCACTCTGTAATAAACATCCTTCTAATGGTACGATTTGGTGGGTCCCTTTTCGATAGAATCCCATCACCACAGTATCCTCTAAAATGCCTAAGGGATATTGGGCTTTATTTCGGTAATGCCAGGGCTCAGCCATCCCAATGACCGGATGAATCGTGACGTCTTTAAGACCCCCGATTCGTTCGACAGCGTCAATTACCCGTTGATGCTTAAGAGTAAGCTGATTTTCATAGTTCAAATGCTGCAATTGGCAACCGCCGCAAAACGCGGCGGAAGGACAAAGAGGCAAGATCCTTTCCGGTGAAGGTTCTAAAATCTTCATCACAATCCCCCGACCGAAGTTTCTCCTAACCTCGGTGATATTGACTAAAACCAGTTCACCCTTTAAGGCTTCCGGGACAAAAACGGTAAAATTCCGGCAACGCCCGACTCCTTCCCCTTCATGGCCGTAGTTCTCGATCCGGATTTGAACTTTTTCACCAACTTGAATTGGAGCCGCTTTCGATAAATCTTTCAAATTTGATCCATCCTTTAAAAAGCCTCAAATCCTGGGGTATTCTTACCTCATAAAAGACCTTCGCTTCTCTCCCGGAAGTGTCTTTTTAATCTTGCCCTTAAATTACCCAGCGATTCCTCTATCCGATTGGAAAGGATTATCCTTCAGAAGCTACCTGCTTTGCTTCGATTTCAATCCCCTTTAGGGCCAAGGCACATTCCAACCGTTTTCGCTGCAGACGGCAACCGATGGGATCGGGTTTATAAATCGAGCCATTCATCAATTGGGCATTGGCATGACATCCGCCACTACAATAAAAACGGGCCCAACAGTCGGCACACCCTTCTTTTTTATATAAAGTCGCAGCCCCAAACTCTTGCCGCAAGGATAGATTGGTTACCCCTTCATCGACATCGCCCATCTTAAACCCAGTACGGCCGACAAACTGATGGCAAGGATAAAGCTCTCCTTTGGGGGTGACCGCAAAATAATCAAAACCCGCCCCACATCCGGTGAGCCGTTTCGGTAGACATGGCCCATGGTCCAGGCTTATTTCAAAATGAAAAAAGGTAAAACCCTGACCCATTTGTTTCTTTTCTAAATAAAACTGAGCCAGTCTATCATATTCCTCTTCAATCCGTTCCATTTGCTTTTCAGTCAGACGGTATTCTCCGTCTTTTTCTACAACCGGTTCCAAGGATAATTCACGAATGCCCAGTTCATATAAATGTTTGATATCTTCGGCAAAATCCAGATTATTGGCGGTAAAAGTGCCCCGCAAATAATAATTTTTATTTTCCCTTGTTCTAACTGTTTCCAATATATTCGGAACTATTTGCCTGTAGGTGCCATTACCGCGCATCGCGTCATTGACTTCCGGGCGACCGTCGAGCGACAAGACCAATTGTAATCCTTCTTCATTCAAAAATTGACGCGCTTCCCGATTCAAATTAACCCCATTGGTCGTCAGTGTAAAATTGATAATTTTATCGTACTTCAGTGCCGCTTCCTTTCCATAGGCCACAATTTGCTTGACCACATCCAAATTAAGCAGCGGTTCTCCTCCGAAAAAATCCACTTCAAGTTGACGCCGTGAGCCTGACTCCCGCAATAACAAGTCCAGCGCTTTTCGGCCAACTTCAAAGCTCATATGCTCACGGTCCCCGCCAAAAGGCCCTGTGCCGGCGAAACAATATTTACATCGTAAATTACAGTCATGGGAAGCATGTAAACACAATGCTTTCAATGAAGGTTCCTTTTCAAAATGGGGAATTTCTTCTTTCTGTTCTTGTAAAAACCCCATTTCCCGCAACTCCGCCAATTCAGACTCAACCTTTTCTTTGATGGACTCGGGGACTGCTTGCCCGTTTAAATATCGATAAACAACTTCTTCAATTTGAAATAATGAATTACTGGGGACGTCAAACAAAAAAAATCCGCCTAAAGCTTTAAAAGAATGCCAATTTGTCAATACGAACAACTCCTATCACAAAATATCCAAATCCGTGCATCGTTACATAAAGAACAGCCATGAAAAATCCATGGCTGTTTTTTAAAATTACATTAATTTTTCCAATGATAGTGTTCAGAATTTCCCAAAATAATATCTATGTAAGTATAAGAAGTCATCCGCCCTCAAATAAAATGGATTTGAAAAGCAGTATGATGGTAAATATTATTTCTGACAAACTTGATTCCCGACTGTGCAAGAAGTTTTACAAGCCGACTGACAGGAATTCTTGCATGCGCCGCATCCTCCGGTCGTCGCGGTTGAAGCAAGCTTACCCTTAACAATCGTTTTAATTAACGTCATTTTGTTATTAGCCTCCATCGATAATCAATATGGTGGACCTGAGGGGAATCGAACCCCTGACCTCTGCGATGCGAACGCAGCGCTCTCCCATCTGAGCCACAGGCCCAATAGTTGGTGCAATTCATATTATACTTCATTACCCTTGAAAAATGCAAGCAGACCCAAAATGTTCATCCCATTTTTTACAACGGTGTAATTCCTTGAGCGTCTTCGGCTCTCCATCATTATGACACTGCTCACGGTCTTTAACAAATTTTGGACAAGCGCCGCAAATTTTTAAAACCTCATCGTGTGTCAATTTATAGACCATAATACCCACCTCACAACGTTTTATTCATGATAGTGGCGGTCTTGATGTTTGACTCTATTATAGCATGAAGTAATTAAAATGCCAAGTGCCTGTATTTTATTGAAAAATCCTTATTTATCCTGCTCCCGCCGGCCTTTTCTCTTTTCGCAAGATCAATATATTCTGATGGGTGATGTTCGGTACAAAACAGGTTTTAATTGCATAGGGTTTTAAAGGACGTTGCGTCGCCTTATTCCACCAAATTCTGATTCCTTTCCATGTAAAACCGACTTCCCGAAGGGTTTCGGCAACTTTTACCCCAAGAGGCAAATATTCTCCATGATTATATCGATCACCGATCATGATGACCAAATATCGATTGGGACCCAGAATACGGTGGGCTTCTTCTCCGAATCTTTTCATTTTGTGAAGATACTCCGAATAATCATCGCAATTCCCAAAATCAGCTTCTTCTTCCGATTTCATATTAAAATGAGTCTCTTTTTTAAAACCGATGTTTCGACCTTGACATCCATACGGAGGATCGGTAATAATCGCCGAAAAACTTCCCTCCGGAATGGATTGCATAACTTGTAAGCAATCCCCCAATACCATTTGATTCAAGTCTTCTTTGTGAATTTCCGGATCGTCCAAGCCCCTCATTGTCTTGAGAATTTTCTGATACAAGTCAACCCATGCCGGATTAATCTCAATACCAAAAGCTTTCCGCCCAACCATCTTCGCGCCTAATAACGTACCTCCCACTCCAGCGAATGGATCAAGGACCGATTCACCTTGTTTGGTGAAAAACTCAATGATTTCAGCCATTAAAGCCGGTGGTTTCATTGCGCCATGCATTTTCCGTAATGAATGAGTTCCATCAACGGGAAAATTGGTTTCATAAATGGTATTGGTCCAATAGAGCCATTGGGATCCGGTTAAGTTATTCAACTGATTATCCAAACCTTACGCTCCAAAAATTAATTTTTTATAGTTTGACCAATTATAAACAAAAACTTCCTTCAAGAATAATTGAAGGAAGCCTCTATAGAAAATATTTTTATCACACACCAAATCCTTTATTACTGAAAAGAAAATTTCGATACTCCCCTTTACAAAACTTTGGGAAGCAACTCAAAAAATAAATTAAAAGCGAATATTAAATCCAGTGACCATTGACCGCTTCGCCTCATCCCAGCCAAGGCTCAAATTCAAACAGTCCGTTCCGTAATGAATCTGATAAATCTGATGAATCCACAGGGACTCCGTAGAATTATATGTTCCACTAAAGCCCAATGAATAAGTTTGGTTAAGAGGAATTTCTCCATTATAGAGCCAATTCGAGCCGATTTTGAATTCATCCAGATAATCGCCCCAATCATCTCCACCTTCCACCGTATATAAGCGCAGTAAACTCAAAGTAAAATATGGATGGGGATTATAATCCAGACGGTATCCGCCATAAGTGCCCCCATACTCTGTTCCGCCGTCATCTTTGGAAACTTTACGGCTCAACATCCCAACTTGCCAGCGGCCCAATGGGCTCTCCCAGTACTTGCGGGTAATTGAAAATCCCAACTCTGTGGCATCATTTGACGAAAAACTTTTCGACCCATCAAGGGTTGCAACAAACAGCGGCCTATCGTAGGTTATTTTATCCCCAAAGCCATATCCCTCGGAATCGGTATTAAAATAAATTCCGGTATAATTGGAGATATCATCTTTCTTCGCATTCAGTCCTACTTGTAAGGTTGAATAATCATTCGAACGATAGATGGTGGCAATTTGCCAATCCATATTTTTATTCATCGGGGCCGAGTATCGATATCCAAACTTTAAGCCGTCATCGTGACTATAATCAAGTTGAATATCGGGAAACCAAATATTCGTCATGTCGAAAATTTTGGATGGCAGATAAAAAACCGGCACTCCTTTTAGCTGAAGAATAATGCTTTTTAATTCCAGATAACGGCCGTCATAAACTCCCTCGCGGGCTACAAATTGATATTCCGGGTGGGCCTTCTCACAGCGGGTCATCGTAAGATTCTTGAAATGATATAAAGTACCGTTTAAAATCATACTATCCGCATGAACCAAGGCATCCCGATTTTTCGTATGCAAAACCATGGAGACAGCTTCCGAAGATCCAGTACCATTTTTCAAATCATAGTTTAAGGTTTCAGTTTCAAAGGTCCCATTGCTATTGGTTACTTTCACTTCACCAACCGCTTTAGCGAATTCTTGTTTATTGTTATAATTCAATTGCCTGGCTGTCAAGGTGATTGCATCCGGAGATTGCATATGCACCCCGCCGGTAGCCTGCGCCTCTCCGGTATTAAGATCGTAGACCAGTCTTTCAGACTGCATAACAATTCCGGTTTGTGATGTTAATTTAACGTTCCCGTTAGCTTCTACCAAACCTGACTTATAATTATATTGAATTCGATCTGCTTCGATAACCCCGAAATCATAAGTGACTTTTACATTTTTCTCAGCAGTCGTAGTATCCGACGATAAATCAGTTTTCACAAAACCTTCGGCAACAATATTAGCTTCTGTTGCGGCAGCATAAACCGGAGAGACGCTTCCGATCATCGGGCTCAAAGCTATCCATAGTAATCCAAAAATTGCCACTCGTTTATTAATTGATATTCTCCTCCGTATTATTGAATTGTGTAAATTCTTAACGGTTCCTTCACCTGTAAATAAAATTCCGTACCTTGGGGTATGTTTTTTTCTTTCCCCTTGACTGCAAATCCAAGCAAAATTCCACCCGGGCCAAAAGCCATCATACCGGCCGCACTGGCGCCAACTGATAACCGGCGGGAATAATCCATACTTCGGGCTTTCACACCATAAATCATAGAAACCGGAGTCCCATCCAAGGCTTTTATCTCGGCAAAATCCAACATCAAATTGGCGTCACGGCCCCAATTTTCAGGACGGTTGACTGCTTGAAGGGTTCCTTCTCCATTCAAACCTTTTGGAAAAACCAGAAAATCATCTACCAAAACAGATTCAACCACTTCAAATTGAAACCGGGTTCCTGGTTTACTTTGTGCAGAATTCAAGGGATTAACCATCCGGACTTTCACTAAAGTGCCTTCGGTAACCGTTACCCATTTGCCCTTGATGACGCCGTCAGGAAAAACCTGATTGATTAATTTTTCCAATCGCTTGGTTACCGGTCCTGTATAAGCAATATTAAATAACGATTTCTCCACCGATTCCAAACGGGTTTGTATGGGGCCGGCATAACTTCTTTTGAAAAGGACCCACTCCAAAGCTTGAATTTTATAGAGTAACGAAACATCATGAGGCTGATTCTCATATATTAAGGTATCCAAACGGCTTAAACGCTCGACAATCGAATCCGCAAAACGTCTTCCCGTAGTAATTTGCTCCAGATTGCTGATCCTATCTAACAAACCGCTATCCTCATCCGATTTACCAATCATATTAACTTCCAAGTCCGATAACCACTGTAAAGGATTTCTGGTAGCGTTTCCCTCAGCGGCCACGCTAGTCCCGGACATCAAGAACAGCAAAAACAACAAAACCACTAGGCCTGAATACTTGAGTCTTACCATGGCTTCCTCCTAAAAATGCAATGCTAAGGATCCTGAAACAATTGGTTTATCAAAATCAACTAGGCGATAGGCCAGCCAAAGAGTAACCCAATCATTATAATTGATTCCAAAAGATGTGGTTGTGAGCCATCCTTCCTGCAAGTTAGAATTGTCAAAAGACTGATAAGCCAAAAAAGTCCAATAATCATTTAAATGATAATTAATTCCGGCGTTGGCCTTGGAACTCGCTATTCCTAGAATGTTATCCATATTCCAATCTCCCTCCGGATTCATAAAATCAAGACCCAATAAGTTTTTTGGGTAAGGGATAACCGTGTTGAATTGCATGGTTTTTAAATTAGCACCTACAATTGCATCTAAATCAATTGGAACGAATAAATTGATATTACTCCCGCTCCCCTCCAGCGGATTGGCCATTGGAAGATTAAGTCTGGCGCTGGATAAATTATTGTTATCATTAAAATTTGTGGTATATACCAAAAAATCTCCTACTTTTATGCCTTGGTTGAGATTACCCACAAAAGCTTTTGTCTTAAGATCCGTCTCCTGGGGTAAATAACCATTTAACGGCAAAATACCATTGACAGACCATAAACTGTCGACCCACTGAATTTGATTAACCTCATCCAATAATGGCAAAACCTCGTTGTTTATATATGTTTTTTGGTTGTTGCCATTAGCTGAAGAGTCCGCTTTCCATTCAATAGGAAATAAAAAATATCCATGAATGGATTGTATATTATTCAACGGCAAATAACCTTTTACAACTAACAATGGCTTTTTACTCCCCGGTTGATAAAATACATTAAAACTGGATTCGTCACCACTTAAAAGAAAAACATAATTTGACCGGACATATTCCAGCGGAATAAATATAAATATTTTTCTTTGTTGCTTGTTAAAATATTGTCCAAAATAATAATTAGGTCGCTGGATACCAACCTTACTTTTAGAAATAATATTATCAAGGTCCTGATATTCACCAGTCTCAAGCTTGATTTTAGACAAATTGGGATGAACTTGATCAATATCGGTTATTTGAACTCCCAAATCGGTTAATTCCAATTGAAACTCGGCTATTAATTTTTGCAGAATTTCAACTTCGCTATCAGGCAAATTTGGGGCAGTCGTTTGACTGGTGATAAAACCTTTTATGTAATAAGCAATTTCAAAACGGGAGAGTTGATTCCCGGAATTAACCCAATCCGCCGGATAATCAGCGATGAAGCCTTTTTGCTTCAAAAAGCCCATGGCTTGATAAATCCATGGCTCCAGCGTAGTTTTACGTAGAGGGCCCTCCCCATAACAGATCCCCGTTAGCATCATCGCAAGGATAAGCATCCATATGCTTTTTTTGTAGTCGCCAATCATACGATCACTTCCTAAAAGCTCATATATCATTAATTGACTCGTCAAAGCCTTCTTGGTTTCCATTCGTGAAACTATATTTAAAGGTCAATCTTCTTTGACCAATGTTGGTGTGTTTTTAAGGAAACGTTCAGCTAAAATGACCGCCACATAATCATCAAAAGGTTCTCGAGGTATCCTCAGCCCAATAGGAATAAAACGGGCGAAGCCTTTGGTATTTTCCCTTAAATAACGGTAACGTCCTTCTAAGGTTGATTTATCCTCATTTACCGTAATAATGGGTTTTTCAAAAGAAACCAGACATTGCCGGATATAACTGCTATTGGTACGATCTCCGACAATAATTTTTTTCAACCCAAACTCTTCATCTAAAGCCGCGACTTTTTCTTTCAACCGCTCTACCGGAATGACCTCTTGGGTTAAAACCTGTGCTTTTTCATTCACAACGGCTAAACCACATTTTTGGCGTCCCGGATCAATAGCCAATAAATGGATGGATATATAAAACCCTCCTCTTAAAACCACAAGTACTATTCATTCAGAGGTTCGATTGGATTTTCCCTTTCTTCATATTGGCTTTACAATAAATTTCACCTTAAAGTCATCAACCCGATAAGTGTCATTAGCAGCCACCAAACATACCTCATATTGACCCGGTTTTTTCTCCCGGATCAAACTAATCGTTCTGGCGATTTCCGACATTGAAATAATGTCCCGCAAATTTTGGCCTTCCGTAATAATACCGTTGTCAATCGCTTTGTTATTGGCAATAATCAACATGCTTAGCAAGCGATCACGCAGCGCGGTCTCTGAGACCGTATTTTCAACCACCAACGAAGTAATGACTTGATCGGTCCTATAAATCATTCGATTGGGATAACATTCCAATGATACGGTCAGAGGTTCTCCGGCCACTGAATTTTTATCGACAACCACTCGCAGCACGGCTTTATCTTTTATCTGGCCAAGCTCCGTGCAAACTTGAGCTACTTTTTGAGGAGCAACCCGTACCGCATAATCACTTTTTCCGGGGATCTTCGCTCCCCGTTTCAGAGCGATTTCATTAATCTTTTTCAAGAACGGTTCAACCAACCTAGAAAATATTTGATTGGTAGGGACACCCGGCTCGACAATTTCGGCATCCACAATCTCCCCTACATAAAAAATCATTGGTTTATCTACAATATTCTTATTACGATCCTGTAAGCTTTGCAGCCAGCCTTCCAAATTTTGAATCTGCTGGCTGAGCCGCGTCTCCTGCAAAGTCAGATTGGTTATCTGGTCTTTTAAATCATCATTGATATTCGTTAGATTGACAAGTCGGTCCCGGGCTAAGTTTAAATTTCCTTGAGTACTTGCCAGACTGCTTGATACCTTGGCGTATTGAGAACGGGTTTCTTGCAGCTGCTTTTCCACCTTAAGCTGTTGGGAAACTGCATTGAGCAAATTACGGTGAAGTTGATTATATTCTTTTTCTTTATTACTAATTTCAACCGTTAATTCTCCGACTTTTGACGTAGTAGTCTTTAATTCATGCTCAATGCTTTGTAGCCGGAAAATCGCGGTACGGGCGTACTCTGATATGACAGTCAAGATGAGTAAAGTTAGTCCGGCAATGAAAAAACCTGTACAAACCGTAATAATCATTGAAGTATATTTAGGCCGAAGGCCAAAAAGGCTAAGACGTCTTTTGCCCACCTTCATGCCGACCCGATCTCCTAAAAGGGCAATTAGGCCACCGAAAATAACCATTGACACAATGATAATAATTCCATACATTTCAGTGCCTCACCCCGTCTTAGCTTTTCACTTTACAAAACACATAAACTCCGTATCCTGTTAAAGCAATATTGGGTAGCCACGCCCCTAAGAATACAGGTATTGAACCCGTCCTAGCAAAATAATCTCCAATACCCATCAATACATACCAAATTAAAATATAAATAATACAAAGTCCAAATCCCGCTGCTTTACTACGCCGTTGAGGCCTAAGCGCCAAAGGAGTCCCCAAAATAGCAAATACCAAACTTGCAAATGGAATCGCCAGCTTATTATTGAGTTCCACCAATAACCGGTTACGTTCAATACCTGTGGTAAATTTATCGATGTAACGCTTTAATTCGGAAATACTTTGGGCTTCCGGATCAACATTGGTTTGTTCAATCTCTTTTGGAGTGATGTTGAGTTCGTAACGAACCTTCCCTTTATCTACCGTTATCGGGAATAAGCTGTCTGTTGTATATTGATAAATTTGGGCTTTATTGAAATACCAACCGCTACCATTCCAATTCATAATCTCAGCTGAAATGGTACGGCGCAAGCTACCTTCCTTCATTTCCTGTATCAGCACGTTGTGCAATTCTTTATTTTTCGGCTCATAAGAATCAGCATAAATCAGCTTTCGAACGTCATCATCCTGAAAAGCTTTATAAAACTGATAAATTTTCCCCGAGGCTTCCTTCGTCATCGCCCTGGTTTTTAATTGTTCATAAGCTTGGAGCGAAGCCGGAACGACATATTCATTAAGCATAACTCCAAAAATGCTAATCAATAAACCAATCACTACGATTGGAACGGCTATCCGCCTATAACTCAAACCTCCTGCCCGCATTGCGATAGTCTCACTATGAGCGGTTAACGTACCAAGGCCCAATAAAATTCCTAATAAAACAGAGATTGAAGCTCCAATCGTTAAATTTTGAGGGATTGTTAAAGCCAACAGTTCCAAGGTAAAACCGAGCGAAAGATGAAGTTTCTCCGCCGCCCGCATCAAATTGAGCATTTGTACGCCCAATAATACGCAGGTAAAAGTAACCATACCTCCTAGAAGCGGCGCCAAAATCGCCTTAATAATATATCGAGTTAATATTTTCATTCAAAATGGGCCCCCTGTTACATACTGAAGTGTTCACCAAGGTAAAACCGTTTGGCATTTTCATCATTGGCAATATCGGCAGAACTTCCGGAAACCAGTATTTCGCCGGCATGCATAATATATGCCCTATCAGTAATGGCTAATGTTTCACGAACACTATGGTCGGTGATTAATATACCCATTCCTTTGGCCCGCAAGTCATTGATAATACCTTGGATATCGGCGATAGCAATAGGATCAATCCCGGTGAAAGGTTCATCCAGTAAAATAAATTTGGGATCCATCGCCAGAGCCCTGGCAATCTCTACCCGGCGCCGTTCTCCTCCGGACAACATATAGCCGTAACTTTTCCGGAGATGGCTGAGGTGAAATTCTTCCATCAATTGTTCACAGCGGTTTTTCCGGTAAGAGAGCGGTAAATCCGTTAATTCTAAAATGGCCATAATATTATCGCTTACTGTTAATTTCCTAAATACCGACGCTTCTTGAGCCAAATAACTCACACCGTATTTGGAACGTATATGCATGGCCATTGCGGTTACATCATGGTCATAAATATGAATTGATCCCGCATCACAGCGTTCCAAGCCAACAATCATATAAAAAGTAGTGGTCTTCCCCGCTCCATTGGGCCCGAGTAAACCAACCACTTCACCGGGGTTGACTACCAGATCTACACCATTCACAACTCTACGGCGCTGATATTCCTTAATCAAGCCTTGTACTCTAATTGACATGCTAAGCCCCCATTACTTAGTTTCATTGATAATCCTGGTCTTAACCATACCACTAGCCAAAACTTGATGAGTATCAAAGGAGTACGTTATTTCCGGCGCCGTCATCTCATTCTGATCGCGAATCAAAATCGCATCTCCACTAATAACTCCTTTATTTGCGGGCCGATCAAGGATTAACTTATTGCCACGGATCGTATTGGTAGGATTAACGGCCTCCACCGGTCCATAAACAGTGAATAAACCTTTTTTTATCTCGCCTTCAGCTCGGCTTCCTTTAATTACCCAGTCAAGATAGCGGATAACCACTTGGCCGGATAGCTTTACAAATTCGGTCGGGCGGTTCCATTCTAAATTATTGCAAGTAGCCGAAGTGCTCCCATCATAGAGAAAAAAAACATTTTTACTAGCCACCAAATGGTTACGATCGATATCGACTACCAGTTCGACTGATTTTAAGATTCTTGATACCGGTGGTTTTTTATTGGTCTTATCATTTTTATCAAGGGATCCATTGTCTGTATTATTTAAATCTTTCCAGTTGGCTTCTACCAACTGCGATACTGTACCATGGTATTTCATTATATTTTTGGCTAAATCAAACTCACCGCCATGGGGAGCCTTGATTTCTAACCGCCCGGCTGCTGCGCTTAGGCCATAAGATAAAAATATAAAAATAATAAACAGAGTAGTCCAAATTTTTCGTTTCATTCATTTGTCCTCTGATAAGACACTCTAGTCTGTCCGTTAAAAATTGCATGGTCAATTTCCAGATTGGCTACAACTTCTTCGGTTGTGACGATGGCTTGGGGTGTTTCCAATATTGCATTTTTTTGAGCGGTGACTTTATTGCCCAGAGTATCCCAAACTACCCTCTCGGCAGTAAGCTTTTTACTTCCATCCGTTGCTTTCAATATTACATTCCCGATAATTTCCAATCTGCGGGTTTTTAAATAAACAGTACCCTGATTACCGGATATTTGATAAGAAGGAACCTTGTTGACAAAATAAACCCCTTCAACCTGTTCCAAATTATTAATATCCCCAGTGGTAGTTTTAATTTTATGAATATCCAATTCCCAATAGGCATTTTGTGTTGAACCGGGAATGGTCATTGTCACTCCTTCAGCCTCATCAAATCCCACCGTATCGCCATTACTTAAAGAATCTTGAGCCGTCTTGGAATTCATCCAAAATTTTGAAATCAAAAAACAGGCTGCAAGAATTGAACATAGAGATACTATCAAAACCACTAGTTTGAAGTGTTTCTTCAACATTCAATCTTTCCCTTTTCCTAAGAATTCCCATCATTGATATAAACGTTAAATATCTTTCTAAGTTTCGCTGCCAACTAAAGAATTCCTGCCGCAGGAGAGGAATCGGCAGGTGTAAAATTAACCCTGCGGATTATTCTTTTACCATTATTTCAATAAAGTCTCTCCTAGAAATCAAAATGTACACGATATAATTTTAATTTGATGTTCTGCCGCCAGTGATAAAGCAGCATCTCTTTCCAAAAAAAAGGTTTTCCCCGTTTCAATGGCCAGGATTTTGGATTGGGCCTTAATCATGGACTCGATGGTGCTTTTACCGATCGTTGGAACATCAAATCGTAGATCTTGCCTCGGTTTACTCACCTTGACCACAACCGAACCCGGCCCTCCCAAAGTCCCCCCTCTTACAATAGCCTGATCTGTGCCTTCAATAGCTTCAACTGCTAAGACAACTCCGCTTTTTACAACAACGCTCTGGCCAATATCCAAATCGCCCATTGCCTTTGCCATTTTAAACCCCAGTTTAATATCGGGCATTTCACTTTCAACGACCGTTCCTACGATGGAACCCGGTTCAGCCAATAAATGTTGTAAATATTCGGTTTGTTTCAAAACAGTCATCCCATTCTTCTCAAACTCGCGGACTATGGCAAGCAAAATGGCATCATCATTTTTTTGTGGCAAACTCGCTAATAATTTCTGACTCAATTCATCAAGACCATCGCGGAAAATAGCTTCTTTGCCGACCTTGCCGGCGAAAACCAGTTCCTTTACGTCTCCGTGTTTAAAGGCTTCAATAACCGCGCCCAATTTACCCAGCCCGTACTCTTGGTAAATGTCTGCCATCTCCTCTATTTCCGGCCGGCATTCTCCTTTAACACCAATTACAATAGCTTCTTTACCACCAGACTTGATCGCAGATAAAACTTCAACCGGAAGAACTCCCCGGCCTGCGACTAATCCAACTTTTAATCTGGACTGCAAAACAAACTCCTCCTTTGTAATCTGTAATGAACTAAAAGGGCTGTCTTAAGAACTTGTTATTGGAAAAAGATATAACAAATTTATATCTTTCCCAATATCAAGCACTTTCAGACAGCCTCTTAAAAATTCCGTGTAAAAAAGAAATGAATTTAACGTTGAATACCACGTTCGGCATTCCGTAAAAAGCGAATGAAATGGTCAATCTCAGGAGTTCCACCCAGTTCTTGATCCATTTGTTCGATTGCTTGGTTGATTGGTAAATTGGAGCGATACAGAATACGATAAGCTTTCTTAATCTCTTCACGAACCTCGGCATCAATACCGTTTCTTCTTAACCCAACCACATTGATACCGCATGCTTTGGCTGGATTCCCATCAACCAGTACAAACGGAGGAATATCCTTAACTACTTTAGTCAGGAAACCGACCATCACCATTTTTCCTACTTTACAAAATTGGTGAACTCCGCTTAAAGGACTGATAATCGCGCGATCTTCTATCGTAACATGTCCGGCGAAGCCTGCCCAACTTCCAAGAATAATATTATTACCCACTTGACAATCATGAGCTACGTGGGAACAGGCCTCGAATAAATTATTATTACCTATCCTGGTTTCACCGCCGCCACCCTCGGTGCCCCGGCTAATCGTAACATTTTCTCTGAAAAAATTATTGTCTCCGATAAAGAGAAAACTTTTTTCCCCTTTAAATTTCAAATCTTGGGGTTCACAACCGATGGTCGCACCATGATAAAAGCGGTTTCCAGTACCAATGGTCGTCCAACCCTCAATTGAAACTTGCGGACCGATTATGCAATTATCCCCAATCTCGACATTCTCGCCTATCACTGCATAAGGACCAATCTCAACATTATTACCGATTTTAGCATTGGGATGGACGATAGCTGTCTCATGAATATTTCTTATATTGATTACCTTGGATTCCACTAGTTTCATGTTTTTGACCTCCTGTCTAAATAAGCAAGATTAATTAGTAAGTGAATTTTTTGTAAGTAATTTTAATATCGGTTATTTTCCAATAAAAATGGACAGACATATGTGACTAAATTGGGCCAAAAAATGAAACTATTACAGAAAAGCTTTCTATTTCTCATCCAATTGCCTAATATCACAAAAAATTATTCACCCAGGATAAACATTAATTCCGCTTCGGCTGCGATCTGATTATCAACTTTCGATACCGCTTTAACTTTACCTACGCTACCTTTTACCCGAATAACCTCAACCTCAATAATAAGCTGATCCCCGGGCACCACGGTTTTGCGAAAGCGAGCATTATCAATTCCGGTAAAATACGGAATTTTCCCTTTGTGTTCTTCTTGAGAAAGCATCATAATACCGGCGGCTTGAGCCATGGACTCTATAACCAGAACGCCCGGCATTACAGGTTTCGCAGGGAAGTGGCCGTTAAAAAATTCTTCATTGGCGGTGACATTTTTTAAAGCAACGATTTTTTGGTTTGGAATTAGCTCCAAAACTCGATCCACTAACAAAAAGGGATACCTGTGGGGAAGTAAAGCTTTGATTTCATTGATTTCAATCATTATGAGCCTCCTTGAGCTTTAGCATACTGTCCAGTGGTTCTATTTTGCTGGCAATTGTTCTCGCCAATTCAATATCAAGGGCGTGACCTGATCTTACCGCTACAATATGCCCAACCAATGGACCTAGTAAATATAGATCACCGATTAAGTCGAGTATTTTATGACGAACGATTTCTTCAGGGTAACGTAATTCGTTTCGATAACCATCATTATCAACCACAATTACAGAGTCGTAGGCGTCACTTAACGCCAAACCCTGGCTACGCAAATAATTGATTTCGTTCATAAAAGCAATGGTCCGTGCCGGAGCGATTTCCGAAACGAAGGTGTCTTCCCTCAGGGAATAGTGATAATACTGAGTTCCAGTGACCTTATGGTCTGAAGTAAAAGTGAAACTGACTTGAAAGTCTTCTGCAGGCAAGGCTATCAAAGTTGATTTAAGAGGTTCGCCGTCTTTGCAAACTGTTCCTTCCACCCAGAATGGTTCCCGGATATAGGTGTATTGCCTGGGCTCATCCTGCGTTATTATTCCCGCTTTCAATATCTTTTCACAAAAAAAGCGGCCACTGCAATCGCCACGTGGCAATTCTTCTTTATCGATTTCAATGAGGGCATTATCAATTCCCAGTCCATGAAAGGCAGCCATTAAATGTTCGATCGTCGAAATACGCCAACCATCTTTCCCAATCGCAACACATTTTTTCGTATCGATGACCGAATGAATATTGGCTTTTACCTTTGGTTTGCCAGGTAAATCAATCCTGCTGAAATAGATACCGGTATTAACCGGTTGGGGAAGAATGCGCATCTTGGCCATAGCCCCAGTATGCAGTCCCTGCCCGCATATGTCTATTTCAGCAGCTATGGTTTGTTGGGGTTTCATCAAATTCCTCCATCGCGAAATTGGTTATCAAAGAATATGCTCAATAAGAATTTATTCCCGAACCATTTCATCCTTAAATTAAATTCATTCCTTAATTTAAACAAATTAAACGAAAACACCGCGTTTCAGAATTATGAAACAACTTATAAAATTATAAGCCAGCATCAAATAGATGTCAACCCTGCTTAGCGTTTTAACAAATTATGATACTTCTTTCCAATCTCTGAGCAAGGAGTCTCCAAAACTTTCTCCGGCAATCCTTCTTCAACGACTCTTCCTTGATCCATAAAAACGATTCTATCCGCTGCCCTCCTGGCAAAAAACAACTCATGCGTAACGATAATCATCGTCGTTTTCCCTTCCCTCACCAATTCTTCCATGACATCAATTACCTCACCCACTAAAATCGGGTCCAGCGAAGCAGTGGGTTCATCCCAAAGCATAATTTCAGGCTCTAGCGCCAAAGCCCGGGCAATTCCCACCCTTTGCTGTTCTCCGCCGCTTAATTCCCAAGGGTGATCGTTTAATTTATTCCCGAGACCGACTCTCGAAAGAGCAACCTTGGCCCGAAAATTGGCCTCTTGAGCATCTGTATTATGCAGGCGCAGGGCAAAGGCAACATTATCAAGGGCAGTTAGCCGATTAATTAAATTGAAATGTTGAAATACAAAGCCAATCTTCCGGCGGACTTTTAACAATTCCGGGAATGCCAGTGAAGTGATTGCTTCCCCGCTTAAACAGATAACACCGGTATCCGGTTCAGTTAAACGGTTAATGCAGCGTATCAGGGTCGATTTGCCGCAGCCACTGGGCCCCATAATAACGACTGTTTCGCCTCTCTTTACTACCAGTTCCACACCATTCAAGGCTTTTTTATGACCATAACTTTTTGCGAGTCCGGATATTGTTAGCATAAAATGCATCCTTCTCTAAGTTAATATCAAAAGATTCAATCGATATTCTCACTTCTTATTTCATCACCATTTTCCAGCGGTTTAAAATCTGCAGAGTCCCGGGACGCCCTGCCGGTATTACAATTTCACGCATAATCGTTTTAAATGGCAAACCCAAGGATAACCCGGCCAGCACCTCATCTTTACAGATAGGATTAATCTTCTCTGCAATCAATGAGATAAGAACTCCTAGTATTCCTCCGATTAAAGCAATAATCCAAAAATTGAGATAAGGAATCCTGGCTCCCGATAATAAAAATGTGATACTTAACCAAACACCCCCGATGAATACCGCATATATATTTGCAGGAGACATCACCCGTATTAATAGCGGATATATTCTGTCCAACACAGGAACCCGGAAAGATACCTTTTTAGGCAAAATAGAAAATTGGGTCATTTTAAACATTGAAATAATTAATGATTGATCCAAGATAAATGTCAATACCCATAAAATCATGATAACCAAGGCCGCAATGGTTGAACGCACTTCAGCTAAAATCTTAAATAATTCCCCTCGAATATCGGGCTGAACTGTACCGACAGGCAACGAAAAAACCGTCGTGCTATCGCTCTGAAGAACATTTTTAACAACCGCATCAGCCATAGCATGATCAAGATTTGCACTGGTAAAAACCTGCAATCTTTCACCCGCCTTTGAACTGCCACCGGCATATTGATCGATTAAGCTTATCGAACGGCCAATCTCTTCATCCATCAATCGAGGTAATGACTCTTTGGCTTTTTCCAATTCCGCGATGAGAGATGACAAATCGATTTTATCGGAACCAAACAAACGATCGGAAATTATATTTAAGCCCGACTTCACGGTGACCATATCAAATGACGTCAGCCGGGCGAGTACCAAATCGGTTGATTGAATAAGGCCCATTAAATCCCGGTGATTTTTACTGCCCGGCGTAAAGGTTGAGCCAAAATTATCCGCTTGAATTGCAAATTCTTTAGCCTTATTCCGCCAAGACAACAACACTGCAACCAAAGGATTAAACCGGTTCACAAAATCATCCAACCGTTGAATGCGTGTCCGCAAAGCCGATTGTACGATTCCAAGCTGAGAATCGAGTAAATGCATTTTATCGGCAATACCACCGGTTTGGCCCACAGCATTTTGCAATAATGAACTTCCCCCTGCTACAAGTTGAATATTCTGTAAGCCAATCAAAGCCTGATTAAAACGATTTTCCAAAATCTGAACCCTGCCAAAAGTTTTAGCGAGATAATCCAAATCATCACCGACTCCATCGACTAGCGTCACCATTTTAGTCAAGTTTTCCCGGTTCGCTTTTCCGGATAGATTATTGACGCTCGAAGAAACATTGGCTAATGCTCCACGTACTTCTGCCAATTTTCGATATGTTTTCTCGATTCCACTTACAGTTAAGCCGGCTCCTCCAGTGGAATTATTAAAATCATTAATGGCCGAATTGATTTTAGTTAAAAGATTGACCCCTTGATCCATCGCATAAACGATTTGGCCTTTGCGATCGGATACTTCAATCGATGCAATGGGTGACCCTACCTTATCTCCCGGTAATAGCCTAAAGGCATTATTATCCTTTACAAATCCGGCATCTCCTTGAATAATAAGGCCGCCAATTCCGGAAGCATCTTTGACATTCACCTTAACTACTACATTCAGTGGTTGCAATAAAGAACCGGGCGTTATATTTTGAGTGTTTTGACCATTTAAAACCAACAAATCTCCCACTTCAATTTGGGAACCCGGGTAAGGATTGACTTTCACTCGTGAGGTATAGGCAAGTAAAAATCGTTTAACCTCGAGCAAAGTATCCATCATATATTGGCTATCATCACTACCGCTTGCTAAAGTGATATCTTGGGCTGTACGAACTCCATTAACTCCAAGCAAAGATTGGGAAACTTTTTTACCCATCCCCAATAACTCTTGGGGTTTATAAGATGAACCCAGTCGAACTTCAAGAATCTGATAACGCCGCAATATCTTTTTGACTTGATCAGAAACTGATTTAGTGGTATGAATATCTTTCATAATAACCCCAATACTATTTCCATCCTTAAAGGTAAACAAAACCCCGGGGATTTTCTCAATCTCATTGGAGAGTCGCTTAAATACGCCGCTAGGAACGCTGGTGACATTAAGCCTAGGTTCAGTCATTACCGAAAAGCCGCCATTTCCGGGCAGATTGTCGAAATAATATCCAAGGCTATTATAAACCTCTTTCGTTTTATATTGAGCTGGCAGTGTTAAAAAAAAGGAGGCCTTACCCACAATACTCATACCGGTTTTCAACTTGGCCCCCGGGAAACGTTCAGCAATTGTTTCCCGGATTTGCCGCACCATTGCCCCTTTTAACTCTTCTTTGGTTTGAAACAGCAAGTCATATTCCCCGAAATTACCCATAATTCCGGTGACTGCCTGGGCAAAATATTTATCAGTGGCCATCGCAAACGCCATCGCAAATAGGCTTGATCCGATAATACTGACCATAACCAACAGCAATATATCCTTCGTAAAAGTATCTTTTTTCAGCCACGACAACATATGACTCCTCCATTAGCTGGATTATAACATAATAAACGGGTAAAACAACGATAAATTTCGCATTAAGCTGGTAAAATGTATGGAAATACCGGTAAATTGAGGACATCTACTTTAGACAAACCTACTTTATATATAGTATACTGATTAAATAAGCATCCATGAACAACCAGAGGAGGAAGAGAAGTTGGATTATCAACATTTTCATCGTTTTATCGAAAATGGTGAATCAGCCTATTGTATCTTTATGTTGGAAAGCAAGGCCCTTAGTGGATCCATATCAGACGATGCGGAACTCGCTAAATCGATTGTTGCTTTAGCCAACAACGAAACAGCGGTTAATTATATAATGATTGGAGCCTCCAGCGAAGGGGAATATCAAACCGTCACCAACCATAATTTAACCAATGAAAACCTGCAGCAATTTTGTAAAGAAAACATTTTCCCGACTCCTACAGTCTCGTTGAACTGGTATACCTGGGATGAGGCAGATAACCAGCTCTTAAACGATAAGACTTTCGTAGTTATTCAAGTTGAATCACAAGCCCGGCAATGTTTCCGGTTGAATCAGGAGTTTTATAATCCCGCTAAAAACTGTAATTTCAAAAAAGGTGAGGTATGGGTCCGTCATAACAAAGATACCGTTTTCGCTTCTCCGGAAGAGATCCGAAAGCTATTTGAAAAAAAACGTATCGAGCCAAAGACCCATCAAATTAATTATTTAAACTTCCCTTATGCGGCCATTCTGCCATACATCTTAGACGAGCTGGAAGAATTGGCCGGCGCAGTAAGCGGGAAAGTGTACGGTGAGGTAAATCCATTTATTGTTAGAGGTGTTCCTTCCCTCTTTTATCATATTATGATCCCGGTTAATGGCAAACCATTGTTATTACGGATTGTCCCTGTTGATAAATGCACCGAAAAAGGCCAGCTTGCAACCTTACATAATGCTTATCTAACATTCGAACACGGAATCCTCCTCATTTCACTGGGAGATGTAACAGAAACCGCCCTCCAAAATTCTGATATTCAACGGAAAGAATCTTGGGGATGGCTTTGTACGCATCCCTATATGCACGCCGGCCTGAAGGAGCATAATCTGAATATCCCCTTGTCGGAGGAAATAAAGCCGATTGTTGGAGAACCCCCTTCGCTATGTTTCGTTTTTCCAAATATCGCGAACAACCAAACTTTATCCGTTTGTTGGAATAATTTAATGTCGGCTATACAAATGCAGGATGATTTCATTCAAACAATCGTAAACAGCCGCGACCGAATCAATATCATAGCACTATCCCATTTGCAAGAAGGTTGTCCAATCCCAACCAACAAAACCTTCAAACCAAAAAATTTATTGGGAAACGAAATGTGGGCCCCAAAAAAATATGGGAACGTACTTCTCAATCGTAGGCCGGAGATTTGTAATGCTCTTAAGTATCTCGTCGACAAGATGATTGAGTAAATGAAAACTTTTCTTCAATCAATACACCCCTTTGTTTTAGTTTTATAACAAAGGGGTGTATTGTACTTAGGCGATTCGATTGGACTGATTGGAGACGAGCTTATTTTAATGATTGTTTTCATCACTTTATTCTATTTCAACGCCTGGAAACGAAACATGTTCTATCTTTTAAAGATTTTTCCGGGAATCAATAATTTTTGGCCCACTGCAATATTTTCGGGGTTTGCAATTGAGTTTGCTTTTATAACAGTCTCCATAGTAGTCTGATAACGGCGGGCAATTTTCCAAAGAGTATCCTCAGTTTGGACTACATAAAAAAGCATACTAGGCCGGCTTGATTCATCTAATGGAACAACACTCGCACAATCCTGCATAACAAAAACTACACGTGGAGTCCTGGCTAACACAACGATTTTAAAATTACCCATTATTTTCAATTGCCGTTCATCAAGAGCTTCAACTCTTAGGGATTCTACACGGATATCAGACTGTAACAGGGTCCCCGGTTGCAAAGTGGGAAAATCAATCACTCCGCTAACCGTGATACTATTTTCAGTATTCTTATCGAAATTTGCAATCTGAATACCCGTTCCTTTAGCCCCATCCGACATATAGATAAGCTGAAGGTTAAGAAATCCTTCGACTAGCGCTTTGCCGTCTGTTGCTTCAACTGAAACATCCACCGGAGTTCCTGTAGATATTAAAATTCTATCGACGCCAGGGAGACCGTCCGGCAAAGCGATTTCTTGTTCTATCGATATTTCGCCGGTTTCATTTCCATTATACTCATCGATATTTAAGGGATATTTCTGGCAGTCAAGAATTTCTCCTTCATCAGGAACCGCATCCACCACTAATTCTTTCTGGTATACCCTGGATATTTCCGCTTCCAAGTCTAAATCCATTAAGCATTGCAATTCATGAGGAGTGCGCGGATCGACAAAACCATTCCGCGTATTCACCTTAAGCAATGTCAAAAGTTCATCAGAATTCCCTTCGTCTAAATCCAGATAAGTTTCAAATGGTATTCCGAGTCCCGCTTGACTATCCCATTCATTGGCGAAAATTTCAGTCGGATTGCCTTCATCATCCCCACCGACATATAGTAAGTTTACATCGACAAAGCCTCTAACAAACAAGCGGCCGCGGCTTAATTCATGGCTGACATTTACCGGCCGAGTCGAAACTTTTAAAATTCTTGCAACCCCGGGTTTATGCGATGGAAGCAATAAATTCCCATGAATGGGAATAGTCACTTTTTTAGGAGGTAAGAACTCTTCTACCGTTAACCTCTCTTTGGCAAGGTTTAATTTTCTAGAGGCTTCAGCGCCAATATCACTGACAAATTCGGCTAAACTTTGGGAAGTTGATCCCACAATAATGTGTAATGTCCCCTTAAAAGCTATTTGAGATGTGCTCTCTTTTTCAAAGCCCCCACGAACCGCTTTTACTTCAACCTGAACGATCATACCGGGCCGAACACCCGTTACATCAATACGCTCCTCATAATTAATTCCTGCTTCACCAT
Organism: Bacillota bacterium; assembly: GCA_023392595.1. Classification (GTDB taxonomy): domain Bacteria; phylum Bacillota; class UBA4882; order UBA8346; family UBA8346; genus UBA8346. Next base: position 24,799 of record JAEVYU010000011.1, read on the forward strand.
ACCAGCTCGCTCCATATTCCTGCGGCAGACTTTTTTCCCCAATATCACCGTTTTCCGCTTCAAGTTCCTCATCTGTCCGTTGCCTTTTGGAGTACTTTTCCGGTAACTCGGCTAAAAAAAGTACTTGCGGATAAACCTTACCTGCAACCACTACAAAATCTTCATGAACTGTTACCGAACTCGGACCGATATGAAAATCCCCGCCAATAATGGTTCCAAGCTTCGGTAAGCTTTCAGGTAATTGCAATTGAGCCTCAATCGACGTCTGCCAGTTCAAATCCCCCAAAAAAACCGGGTACTTCATTTGATCATATTGACACGTAATCGCCATTTCAGGGTTTCTCCTTTCTTACATAAAAAGCGCCTGATATTAAAAGTTCCCTTTTCTCTACGTATAAAGCAAACTAAATCACCGCCTTCCGGCCCTCCATGGGGAAGGAGAAACGATCACCCAATCACTAGTAAAACGTTCTTTAAATAACTATTCAATGATTGTGAACGTTTTACTTAAGTAGAGCGTATCTTCCCCATTTCTGATTACCATTTATTTACGATACGCTCTACTAGGGACCGTTTCAATGAAAAAATCCAAGATTCTTGGTCGTTATCTCATTTATATTGGATTGAGTTTGGAAATATACGGGTTGATTGTGTTTTTGGAGAATTTTATCCAAGCGGAGAACAAATAAGATGTTCGCATAAACATCCCTTCAACATTAAAAAAGTTGGCCGGAGCCAACTTTTTTTGATCCTTACAATATGAGAATTTCTCTGGAATGCTAGCGATTTTTTCCGCAACTCATTGCTTTTTTCTTGAATCCTCCTCATTTCAAAGTCGGAGCTTCCCAAATCTTAATATCAACCCGGCGGTTCTGCCACCAAGACGATTCATCGTGTCCTGTGGCAGATGGAAACTCTTTTCCATAAGCATAAATCGTTATCTTCTGTGGGTCGATACCCTGTGCGGTAAGAAAGCCCTTTACAGCATTGGCCCTTTTTTCTGACAATTCCAAGTTGTAATTGATGCCGCCTCTTTCGTCGGTATGCCCGCCCAAAATAATAAAAAATTGAGGGTAGGTTTTAAGAATGGCTAAATCTGCATTTAGATTCGGAACTTGATTCGAAGGGATTTCAAATTTATCGGTATCAAAATAAATCGCTTTTAATTTCTTATTAAGGTTGTCCAAAACCGGTGTGAAGCTTTCTACCGTAAATCCATCGGCCAGGAACGCTTTTTGACCCGAAGGATTGGTAACCTCAATGTTATATTTTCCTTCAGGTTGACTGCTAATATCGAAGAAACATGTAATTTGATGATTATCTTCAACCTTTATATTAAGACCGGGCAAATCATCCTGTCCGTTACGGCTGAGTTTAACGATACTGCTCGATTCAAAACCTTTTCCTTCAATGGAAGTTAAAATCATACCGTTATTAAACCCTCGGTTGGGAGTTATTTTTGTAATTGCCGGTTTTGTAACATCAACAGCAGGTTGCGGTGCTGGTCCCGTAATGGTGAATCCATCGATAAGAGCTCCCGATTTTCCGTCATTGTTGACAACCTTCACATTATATAATCCCGGATCAGCCTGAGTTAAATTTACTTCGCAACTAATCTGGGCCTCCGAAGCAACTTTAACCTTGGTCGCTCCAATATCCATTTGCCTACTGGAAAGCACCACAAAAGCCCCGGTTCGAAATGCCGATCCTTTAATTGTTAAGGCAACGATTCCATTATTGCCGCTTTGGTCAGGCGTTACCGCCTTTACGGTAGGAGAAGGTAATCCTACTGTAAAACCTGCAATTAGTTTTGCCGAACGAATTTTCTTATTGGTAACAACGAGGTCCCATTTTCCCAAGGACTTATCTTTTAAATCAAAGGTACAATTAATTTTTTGCGCCGAAAGGATAGTGACATTCTTAGCTACTACATCGGTCTCTCCCGATTTGCTCAACTTTACCACGGCATCTTTGGCAAATTTATCACCTTGAATTGTCACCTCAATTACGCTTGTATTTGAAGCGGTATTGGGAGTTACCGATTGAATAACCGGGGTCGGGGTTATGAAAAAAAACAAGAGCGCAGCCATTACAACTGCCAGACCTTTCACATCCATGAGTCATCCCTCCAACTTTTTATTTTCTGATCGCTCAATGATGTCTCCAGAATAAACGCGTGTTATTTTTCCGTTCGATTCACGAACAAGAAGACTACCGTCAGATTCCAAATCCAAAGCTTCTCCTTCTAAAACACGTCCGGGACCCATATTGACTTTTACTTTTTTCCCTAAGGTTGCCGAATGAATTTTGGCATATTCTATAATCGCGTCCGAAATTCCGGATGGCGGCAACTGGTTGTATGCGATTTCCAACTCTTTTAAAAATTCCTGTAAAATCAAACGGCGCGAACAATCTTCACCCCGAATGAGCTTTAAAGAGGTAGCGATTCCTGTTAACTCTTCCGGAAAGTCTTCCTTCCTGTGATTGACGTTAACTCCCACTCCTAAAACCAAATAATGTACCATATCGGCTTCACCGTTTAATTCGGCAAGTATCCCCACCAGTTTCCGGCCCTGGTACATTACATCATTAGGCCATTTAATTTGGACTTGAATCCCAGTGATCTGAAAAATAGTTTTCCCCATACTAACAGCAGTAAGAAGCATAATCCCAGCCAAAGCCGACATACTAATTTGAGGACGCAAAATTAAGCTAAACCATAATCCCAGGCCAGGCGCTGAAGACCAACTCCGCCCCATCCGGCCCCGGCCCCCAGTCTGCTTCTCAGCAATTACCAGAGTACCCTCGGGGGCATTTTGCTGTCCCGCTAATGTCTTAGCCCATTTGTTGGTCGAATCGATCTCTGCCTGTTCGTAAATAATCTGACCAAATTTTGTGGTTTGCAGACCATCTTTAATTTCAAGCGGGTGTAATAACGCCGTCGGGCTCAAAAGCCGGTATCCTTTCCGTGGTGCAGCTTCAATTTTGTAACCGATCTCCTTAAGTCGAACCAAATATTTCCAAATGGCAGCCCGGCTTATCCCTAAGTTTTGGGCTAATAATTCTCCGGAAACATATTGTCCCTGATGAACCTTTAAAATCTTTAGTACCTGTTCCAACATTTTTTGGACCCCTATCAAAGTATAACCATACTACTTTTAAAGAGTCAACCCAATATTTACAGAAACTGAGAAAGCAGGGATTTTTCCATTAAGCAAGAAAACAATATCTGAAGAGGACAAATAAACAAGAAAACCATATTCGAGGTGGACAAAATGAGAAATTGGCTACAACATAAAAATTTTCTTCGTAAAAGTTTCCTTAGGCGCTTTATAATTTTGACCTTATTCATGGCTCTGATTTTTTCGGGATTACTTAAAACGGCTGCTGCAGCAAATCTGAGCATTAACGACTCTTCAATTATTGCTGATATTGCAGAACAAAGTTCACCTGCTGTTGTTTGGATTATTACAACCTACGTAACCCAAGAATCTCCGCGTTTATTTTTCAGTCCACCCACTAAAAAGGAATACCAATCCCAGGGAAGCGGTTTTTTCTTCAATGACAGCGGTTCCATCTTAACAAACGCTCATGTTGTGGCCGGCGCCAAATCAATTGAGGTTATTCTTAAGGATCAAAAAGAACCGCTCAACGCTACACTTGTGGGTATCGACACTGATTTGGATGTAGCCGTTCTAAAAGTAAACTCCCAAAACCAAACCCCCTATCTGAATCTGGGTGATTCCGATAAATCCCGTATCGGCGATTGGGTTATTGCGATTGGGAATCCTTTTGGACTCGATCATACGGTTACCGTGGGGATTATCAGCGCCAAAGGCCGCCCATTGACGGCCGGTGAAGGAGCCAATGATTCACAATCCTATCAAAACATGATTCAAACCGATGCCGCAATCAATCCCGGAAACAGCGGCGGTCCTCTTTTAGATCTCCAAGGCGAAATCATTGGTATCAATACGGCAGTAAGCGCCAATGGCCAGGGTCTCGGATTTGCAATCCCGATTAATTCTGTAAAAAGTATTCTCCAGGAATTGGTCAGTACCGGAAAAGTCAGCCGGCCGTGGCTCGGCGCCTACTTCATCGATTTAAAAATGTTTAATGCCAAATTTAAATCCAAATTACGTCTTTCTGAGTATAGTGATGGAGTATTGATTGGTCCGGTTCGTAATTCACCGGCCGCCCGAGCCGGGTTGCAAGACTATGACCTGGTTATTGAGTTTAATCATCAAAGCATATCCGATTCCAGCGAATTAATCAGCGCCATCAACGAACAAAAACCCGGCAATACGGTGAATTTGACAGTGATAAGAAGCGGAAGAAGATTCAGTGTTGATGTAGTTTTAGATGAGAAACCCCAAGGGAAATAAAGGTTAACATTCCCTGCAAATCTCAAATTCAACAGCATCGATTAATCCTCCGGCAGGCGGCTGTGGTTTGCGAACCCTGACGATGATTTTACGAACTCCATACCTGCCGGCAACTTGATCGCATATTGAGTGAGTTAGCCCTTCAATCAAATCAAAGGACTGCTTCTCAACTACATCTTGAACGGTTTCATAAACACCTACGTAATTAATGGCCTTATCTAAATTGTCTTTATGGGCGGCTTCGGTAAAATCCGCCCATAATTCAACATCAACCTCAATCCTTTGACCAAATTCTTTTTCAAAAGAATAGACTCCATGATGGCCGTAAAAAACCATATTCTTTAGACTCAGTTTACAACAGTCCATATTATTCCAACACCTCGAAGGTTAAACACTGGGATTGGGGATATTCGGGTTCATCAGGCCATAATAAAACGCCAGAACCGCCAGGAAAAACACCATAATAAACAAAATCATTCGTTCCAAGATCTTCGTCTTTTCGTTGCTTACCTTTAAGGCATAAGCTGTCAAAAAACCCCCGCCAAGTCCGCCAAGATGAGCGAAGTTGTCAATTCCCGGCATTGAAAACCCAATTACGATATTCATTAACAGAGTAATCCAAACATTATAGCCGAAATACTTTTTAAATATCTTCGGCCGCTCGACTCCGTAATAAACCAGAGCACCCAACAATCCAAAAATAGCTCCCGAAGCCCCGACAGCCGGATTGGAAGACAAAATGAAACTGGCAATACTGCCGTAAATTCCGGCAAGGAAATAAATCGCTGCATACTTTGGGTGTCCGAAAATCCGTTCTACAATATTGCCGACTACAAATAATGAATAACAGTTCACCAGTAAATGTAACCAGTTGCCATGTAAAAAAATTGGTGAAATCAGCCGCCAATATTGTCCGGTAATTATCAACGCATTATCCTTGGCGCCGAAATCCACTAACATCGATTCATATTGTCTGCCCTGCATCGTAGCATAAAAGTTAAAAAAGACAAATACCGCAATGTTAATCCCAATTAAGGCATAAGTCAAAGCAGGTTTTGCTACTTTAACATCAATTGTATATTCTTGCCTTCGTAAAGCCAAGAGGCCGTTAATATCCGGCAATACTTCATAATCCGGATTAACCTCATTAAACTGGGTTTTCAATAACTTTTCAAGACCATCGGTGTTAATCGATGACTTTGATTGCCTGATAACTGTTCTGGTTGACAAATCTACAATAAAACAAGAAAAATAACACTTTGCAAATTCAGGGTTGGTCAAACCATCTTCCATGGCGGAAATCATCTCTTCCGATGGTGTCTGGTCAAACACTAAAACTTCAACCATATGCATCAATTGGTTGGAGTTCATATTAACCAACGATTGATAGTCAGCCTTTAACTTTGTTCTCACTGTCTGGGGATCAAATATATCGCCATCAATCAATTGTACCAAAAAGTATGTATCATGGTGGTATTTTTGCAGGAACAAAAGTTCCTGTGGCATTACCGGTCCTACCGACTGGACCGGCTCATAATCCCGCTGGAGGATTAAATTGGTATAAACCGTATTTAAATATGGATGCTTCATAAATACCTCCGCTATTAAAAAAACAAAGGGAAGCGGTAGCAAGAGCATATTTTTCTCTCACTTCGTTTCCCTCTCTATCGGTAATTGAATTAGGCCTCGGTGACAGTTGTAGGTTCTTCCCCCTGTGGCGCTTCACCAAGCAAAGCTAAAAATTCATTGCCTTCGATCGTTTCTTTCTCCAGTAATGTTTTGGCTATCGCATCCAACATATCACGGTGTTCGTTAATGATCGCTTTCGATTTTACAAAGGAAGAATCCATGATTTGTTTAATTTCTCTGTCAATTGCAGCAGCGATTTCTTCACTGTAATTTTTTTCACGGGTAAAGTCTCGACCCAAAAAGACCTGTTCCTCCTGGCCATGACCAAAAGTCATATACCCAAGCTCGTCACTCATTCCATATTCGGTAACCATCTTGCGGACTGTCTTGGTAGCCCGTTCCAAATCATTACGAGCTCCGGTACTGATTTCATTGAGGGCGATAACTTCAGCAGCCCTTCCACCCAAGGCGAAAACAACATTCTCTAATAGTTCGGTCCGGGTATTGTAATGCTTATCTTCCAAAGGTAATGCCAAAGTATAACCACCGGCAGCACCACGCGGAATAATTGATATTTTGTGAATCGGATCAACTGTGGGCAGGTAATGTCCAACCAGGGCATGCCCAGCCTCGTGATATGCGGTTAGTTCTCTCTCTTTGGCGCTCATAATTTTACTCTTTTTCTCAGGCCCGGCGATAACTCTTTCAATTGCATCCTCACACTCATCCATCGAGATTTTTTTCTTATTTCGACGGGCGGCAAGGAGGGCCGCTTCATTGAGTACATTGGCCAGATCTGCACCGGTAAACATGGGCGTTTGTCTGGCAAGCACCGTGAGGTCAATATCCTGCGCCAAAGGTTTTCCTTTGGAGTGTACTTTCAATATATCTTCACGGCCTTTAATATCCGGTATATCCAGCGTAACCTGACGGTCAAAGCGTCCAGGCCTTAACAACGCCGGATCAAGGACATCAGGGCGATTGGTAGCCGCTAACAATATAATACCCGAATTCGCCTCAAATCCATCCATTTCAACGAGCAGTTGATTCAAGGTCTGTTCACGTTCATCGTGTCCGCCACCCAATCCGGCCCCTCTTTGACGGCCGACCGCATCAATTTCATCCACGAAAACGATGCAAGGGGCATTCTTTTTTGCCTGATCAAATAAATCACGGACCCTTGATGCGCCGACACCCACAAACATCTCGACAAAGTCGGAACCACTGATACTGAAGAAAGGAACTCCGGCTTCACCGGCTACCGCTTTGGCCAGTAGAGTTTTACCTGTACCCGGCGCCCCGATCAACAAAACTCCCTTGGGAATTTTAGCCCCTAGTTCAGTAAACCGCCTGGGCTGTCTTAAAAAGTCCACGATTTCAACCAATTCTTCCTTAGCCTCATCTGCACCGGCTACATCATCGAAAAGAGTCTTGGACTTGTCCTCCGTATGAAGCCTGGCTCTGCTTTTTCCAAAAGATAACGCCTTATTGCCGCTGTTTTGCATCTGGTTAAGCAGGAAAAACCAAAAAATAACGAATAGAACAATAAAACCTAAGTTTGGCAAGATTATAGCCCACCAGCCGTTACCGGCATTGGAGAAAGAAATTTTAACGCCTTTTTCCCGGAGCTTGTTATAATAAATTTCGGGATGATTGGCCGGGCCATCGGTCCGGTATTTTTTATTGGTATCCCTTTGTTTACCCTGAATGGTGCCGTCGTTATTGTTGACAACCGCGTCAATTATCTTACCAGCTTCAGCCTTTCGCATGAACTGTTCAAAACTTATTTGTTCGGGCTGTTTCTGGGGATTCATATAATTAACTACTAATAAAAGGGTAATGATCGCAACTGCAAAATAAATAAAAATTTCTCGAGCAACTTTAAACAAGAATAGGCCTCCCTCCGGCAAAAACAGCCGTTTTTGCCATGTTAAATATTATACCATAGTAAATATATGAATACAATCAATCTTATTTAAGAAACCACAGCCTTAAACCGCCAGACCGGATCACTCCGATGTTCAACCTTAAACCGTTCACTTAACCGGTAACCAACCACCCAAACGATCCTGTCGTCGGACGTTACCAACAAAGGTACTCTCTTCCGCTCGGAACGGGGCAATTTGATATTGATAAAAAAATCATGCAATTTCTGCGACCCTGGACTACCAAGCGGCCAAAACACATCACCCGGCTTCCAAAAACGAATTTTTAAGGGCAGATTTAATTTGTCGGCAGCCACAAAAATTTGATCATTTTGGACATGATGCCAATCCTCCGGGGGAGAGGCCGCTTCAATATGAATCTGCAATTTAAGAGCTGGAATTATATTATGACCCGGAGTTATTAATGAAAAAGGCTGAAATAATTGTGTGCCTGTCAGTCTTTCCTGGGATTCAGCAAAAAGAAGATTCTTCCCCTGGACATAAACCTTAATCCCCTTAAAAATATGCATCGTCTTAAAATCATATTTTTCTTCATTGATTTTTTGGAGTAAATGTTCTAAAGCAGCATTTTCTAAGTGATAGTTTATTTTAATATGAAGTAGCATTTGTTTCAATATATAGTACTGTAAATAAAATGGCTGTTTTAAAAAATCCTCCAGCTTTAAACCGAATTTGGCGTCCTCTGAAGCTATCAATAATTCCGGCAAAAGCCGGTTTACCATCTCCGTCATGAAATCCCGCTGTGCCTTGGCTAACCTGGAAAGCCGGATAATGCCTTCCTTAATACGGGAATTATAGGATTCTTCAAGTAATGGCAATAATTGCAGGCGAATTTTATTTCGTTGATATACCAATTCATGGTTTGTAGAATCCTCTATCCAAAAGAGCTTATGATAAACGGCATATTCTTGAATTTCTTTCCGCGTCACCTCAAGAAGAGGCCTAATATAATAACCATCTCGGGCGATGGGTATCCCCGCAAGCCCATCAATTCCTGTCCCGCGGATAATTCGATATAAGATGGTCTCTACCTGATCGTCAAGATGATGACCTAAAGCAACCTTATCGGCGCCAACCTGTTCTTTAAATTCCTTAAAAATTCGGTAACGCTCTTCCCTTGCCAATAACTCCAAGGAATCGGGCTTGGCTTTGAGTTTGCCGGGAATATCAATTTTTACTTTATGAGTCTTAACATCCCACTCTTTGCCAACCTTTTCCAACAAATGCTCTTCCTTAATGTTTTCAAGCGGGCGTAAAGAATGGTTTATATAAAGTGCCCATATATCAAGTTTATACTCTGTCAGATTACACAAAAGGTGAAGTAAAGTTAATGAATCAATTCCTCCCGAGAAACCTACAACAACCCGATCCCCCACGGAAAGTAATTCATTTTTACGGATAGTATTCTTTATTTTTTCAAGCACTCAATCCACCCCGGAATCAAGTTCGCCTAAAGTAGTAAATTCCCTTTTTGTCTTCAAAAAAAAATAAATTTTTTCTGCTTAAACGAGTTATCCATTTTATAGTTCCCTTGAAAAAACAAAGAATCCTTTAACTTTATTTCTATAGTGTGGTAAAATTATTATATCGTTAGACTGTTTTTAAATTCAGGTCGTAAAATTATTTTACACTTCATTGATGGAGATGAGCCAATGTCTTTATATCGGACCGAATTCAACAAGACAATTGTCCGCCTAAAACTTATCCGGGATGAACTTTTGGAAAAAGGGTTCGAGGAAACCGCCCAAAATTTGTCCCAGGTTTTAACGCTCCTAAACCAAACGGACAGTAGTTATATTCAGGAACTCGCCAAACAAAAAGCCCAATCCGGCCACCAAACAAAAAGCCAGCCTTGTTGATCTAAGGCGGCTTAAAGTTAAGTTCGAGACTTATAGAAAGTCGATGCTTTTCGCCTTGCTTAAAGTGTAAAATTTCCATCCATAATTTGTAATACAATGACCGTCATATCATCCAGGGGAATCCCCCCTTGATTGATCTTTGCCAGGTTCAGCAAATACTCGCCTAAAGCTTCCGGACTGGCGACTTCAACCTGACGAAGAGCCCGGATCATCCAATCCTCTTTATCCGGTTGGTTCGGTTTACTATCAGCGATTCCATCCGTAACCATCACAACAAGATCGTCCGGCTGTAATTGCACAGAAGTCCGTTCGAGATCAATCGAAGCTAAAATACCGGCCGGAAGAGAGGTGGATTGAATACCCCATACTTCTCGGCCTCTTTTCACATAAGTGGCCGCAGCCCCGATTTTTATAAATTCAGCCTGTGCTGTATATAAATCGACGATTGCCAAATCAACTGTTGCAAACGACTCTTCCGGAGAACGAAGCAATAGTACGGAATTAACTATTTTAACCGCAAAATCACTACCAATACCCGATTCAAGCAATTTCTCCAAAATATCGACCGTAGTCCTACTCTCTGCATTAGCCTTACTACCATGGCCCATGCCATCACTCAGAATGGCTACAAAATGTCCATCCTTCAATTGGTGCATGCTTTGGCTGTCTCCGGATAATGGGTTACCATCCTTAGAAAGTTTACAAATAGTCGTTCGAACCTCAAAATTACAGGTCGGAACCAAACAATATGCGCAGGTATCTTCCGTTAAAAAACAATTCTTTTCCCATATGGTATATTCTTTATCCAGCAACCTGCCGACCAGCGCTGCCGCTAAATACTGACATTCACATTTCTGACCGCAATTATGTTGCTTTATGCGAATCTCGACCCCCTGGGCGTTACAGGATAAAACGGAAACTTCTTTGGCCATGATTCCGATGCGGTGAAACCCCTGGTAAATTTTCTCCTCGATTTCGATTTTTAAATTCGCATCGTGGGTTACTTCTTTCGCCAAATCGTTCACTATACCGGATATCCCCTGTAGTTGATTGGCAACGAAAATCTGGCTTTCTTGCAGTTTTTTTTGCCAAAGTTGATCACTTTGGCATTTTTCAAACAATTGGTTAATGGTTCCGAGTAATCGAAACTGTTGAAAGCAATTTTTCAACAACCGTCCTTTTAAGTGTTTAGCGCTTACTTGACCATACAGTTCTGCATAGGCGATAAGGTCAAATATTTCGCGATAGGTTGAGTAGAAATTTTCGCCCCAGCAGACTTGATAACCATTGCAATGCTGACAATTTTTGGTACATACTTGATCAAGCAGTGTATATAAGTCCATTTTCGGATTAGCAGGCGCCTCGTGGTTCATATCATGAAAGCTTTTTGCCAGTTCCTCGAAAATTGCGGCCAAATTGCTTAATCGTAGGTTGAGCACCTCACGTAATTGTTTCTGTTCTTCAGAACAGCTTGAAGTGGAAGCGGATTCGGAATTGGGAAGGAAATGGGCAAGTTGCGAAAAATATCGCCGGGGAATCAAGACAAAGGATAGCATACCCGCTCCCCACGGCAAATTTTGAATCACAAAAGGGTTCCCATGGACTTGCTCCGTGATCAAGCACAACCCGATACAACTTCCTAGCACTGTGCCCCACTTCCAGCAGTTTTTAAATAACCCGCCCAAAAACCCGGCCACACTATAGACAGCGATCAAACTTACTAAATCTTTTGTATGGATTCCCAAGGCTGTTCCGATAGATATTCCCATTGCTGCCCCAAATCCCCCTCCGCCTACATATGAGGCTGTAAGTAGTAACAGAATAGCCAGCACTTTTGTGAGTTCAAAGGATTGAAAAACTAAATCTCTGGTTCCGCCCAAAGCAAGGATCATCATAATGGCTGTCGCCGGAAGCGTTAAGCCGGAAAAAGATCTCATTGGATCATCAAAAAATCTAAAGCTGCGTTGGAATACTAACCCTAAACAAAAGATCAAAAGGATTTCTATCAAATGAGCAATCATCCACTGAATGGTTTCCCTGAGTATGATAAATTCCATGGCTTTAAAAATGAACCAAATCAAAAAAACCCAATTTATTTTGAGACTTGATCTCTTTTTCAAAAACCACATTTGGCTTATTATCATAAGCGCTAATAACAGAATGCTTTTTTCACAAGCTACGATTGAGTTTTGGGCGCTTGCGGTTCCGATGAAAATACCAAGTACGATTAAAATCTTAGCCCATAACCTGATTGGACGTTGGCTAATGGCCAGTCCCAAGGCTATTCCCGCCGGATAAAAATCTTCGAAAACCAAAAAACGGCTTAGTAAAATCGCCAGAAGAAACATAAAGCAATACCCGGAAAAAGGTCTTTTTAGCTGTCGTTTCTTAATAATCAACACTTTTTCTTGATTATTCAGCGAAAGACCGCCCGAGACTAAATGATTGGCAAATGCTTGTCCGGCCAATCCACCACCCCTCTGTTTTTCTGTTTGTTCTCGGGGCTAGTATATCATTTAACCCCGAATGGATATGTCGATTCTTTAACTTTGAGGCCAATTATTTTCCTTCCATCTTCTTTAAAATACGGTAGAAAAAAAGATTAACTTCAAAACCGGGAAGTTTTCATAGACAGCAATAAAAGCATTACCAAACTTAAAACTCCAAACAACGGGTAACATTTTGCGATGAGATCGATAAACCCCACTTGAGCAATTTGAATTCCTCCCAAAGTCAGCAATATTACCCAAATACGATAGGGTAATCCCCCTAACACAGTCAGCCGTTTTGCCAATCCATAGGTATTGGCAAGGAGTGTTGTAAACATTTCGCCCCATAAAATCGCTGCATAACTCCAATAAGGAATTGGGCCCGCTCTCCGTGCAAGCTCAATCATAGGTAAAGCCTGTTTTCCCAAGAACGAAAAGTTGGATAACAATGCCCATTGCATAAAACCGGCCATCAAGCCCAAACATACACTACCGACCCAACTGCTTACCTTTAAATGACCCCTGCTTGGATATTTTTGAGCCAAGGCCAGCAATACCGGCAAGGCAAGAATGACATTATAAGCCGAAAATTGGAGGGCGGCAAAAAACCATTGAATATGAAAGGTTGGCATAACAATTGTTGTGTCTTTGGTGAATAAACCGTAAAACGAAATACAAAGTGAACCCAGAACCATCAGCGGAATTACAATTAAATTAGCGGATATTAAACCTGCCATATCGAAAAAAAGAACTCCAACCAGTAAACAGGATGTCAGAATTTCGCCAACCCAAAGGTTCACTCCCATGCTCTCACACAAGGCGCCGCTTCCCGCCAGCATAACTCCAATGAGTACCATAAAGAAAAGGGATAACAAAAAATCAACAATAGGAGTGAGTGGTTTTCCCAATATATAAACAAGAAATTCCCGATAGGACTTTGGTTTTAGCTGATAACCCACTTTGAATATCTTGGCTCCCGCAACTCCCATCACTAGAACAGCTGTAACAATTCCGAAGAATCCATAAATACCATAGATACCGAAAAATTGCAGTATTTCTTGGCCCGAAGCAAAACCGGCTCCCACCACAGTACCGATAAAAGTTGCACTAATGGCCGGAACCTCTTCCAATACCCTTTTACAGGCCTTAAAATTAAAATATTTCACCACTGCCACCAGTGTCGTTTCTTAGGTAATGGCCGCACATTGATGAGGTCGACTCCTTCTACGGTTTGCCGTTGATACCGGTACCCTATCCGTCCCCAGATTTGTCCCGGCTTCAACGGAGCCGTCGCTTGCTCATGGAACAGGATGATTTGGGGTTCTATAAAGCCCGCTTGATTTTTTTTGACAACTGCATTTAAGTCATTTCTTGGATAAAGATTCACAAAGGGAGCGCTACCGTTCAAAACCGTCAGCCTGGCAACGGGCTTACGACGGTCGGCAATTTTCCGAATCATGAATTCCTTGAACCCGTATTCCAGCATTCTGGCACAATCTCCCCAACGGTCTCCCGAGTTAAGCACCACGGCAATAAACTGGCAATCATTCCGAGTGGCCGAAGCGACCAAGCAATATCCCGCTTCATTGGTAGTACCTGTTTTTACACCGTCTGCTCCTTCCAAATACCAAAGTAAGCGGTTGGTATTTTGAACCTTGAGCGATTGCGCCTTATCCTCCCAGCGGATTATGGCGGTTTTTTGCTTTACCAAACTGGAAAAGCCAGGATAGGCCAGCCCATATCGGGCAATAAGCGCCAAATCGGTCGCGGTGGTATAATGGGAAGGCGCCCTCAGGCCATGCGGATTTCTAAAATTAGTGTTCAAGGCTCCGATTTCTTTCGCTTTACGATTCATTAAATCCACAAAAAGATCAACATTACCGGCGACTCCCTCGGCAACCGCCATACTGCCGTCATTGCCGGATTGTAACATCATCCCTTCCAGCAACTCTCTCAAGCTCAACCGATCCCCTGCCCGTAACCAAATGGAAGATCCGGGGGTTCTCGATGCCAAAGGGGATACTTTAATAACTTTGTTAAGGTCGCCTTTTTCCAGGGCAACAATGGCCGTCATCATCTTGGTAGTACTGGCAGGAGCCCTCCGCAAATCGGGATTTTTAGCGAAAAGCACGGCTCCGCTTTTCGACTCGATAAGCACTCCCGCACTGGCATGGATGGATGGACCCCGCTCAAAACCCGGGAGATACACCAAAGGGGGAAAACTGCCCCGTATCTTATATAAATGAGTGTTAACAGGTAAAGAAGAACGATACAAGGTAATGGCGGAAATCATAACCAATCCGGCCAATAAAAATACCCCGATCCAGTATTTCCGGGGAATAATAATTACTTTCATCACGCCCCACCCTCCAATAATGAATATGAAGCGTGCCACTTTTTAATACCATCCGGTTTTTTCGGCCAGATTGGATGCCAGTTATTATTTTTGCCAGCCATAATCTCCTTTGAATTCCACAAAAATCACCCGTTCAATAGGTTCTTGAGTGATTTTTCCCAAAGAGTCTTTTTGAATTAAAAACAATTCTTGAACTTTATCGGTACCCATCGGGATCAGCATTTTCCCCTGGGGTTTCAATTGATCCACCAAAAGGTCAGGTAATTTCCCAGCTCCTGCAGTAACAATAATCCGCTCGTAAGGGGCAAATTCCTTCCATCCTTCACTTCCATCTCCTATTTTATAATGTACATTCAGGTATCCTAATTCCCCAATTCGGGTCCGGGCCTGTTTGGATAGCTCGGCAATCCGCTCCACAGTATAAACTTCAGCTGCGAATTCAGCCAAAAAAATGGTCTGGTAGCCCGAACCCGTGCCGATTTCTAATACGCGCATATTTTTTGATAAATCCAATAATCGGGTCATTTGACACACCAGGCTGGGTTGTGAAATAGTCTGTCCATGGCCTATCGGCAAGGGGCTATCTCTGGCGGCTAATTCTTGATAGGAATCTTCCAGAAATATCTTTCGATCTATTTTATTAAAAAAATCATCAACACGGTCGTTTTTTTGATCGGCGTTATTCATCGAATACCCCTTTTTTCTCTGTTTACCGGACTATTATCCCAAGGTAAAGTTATCCTTATGTCTTTCATTTGAATTTTAAAAAGAAAATTAAAAAAGCTTTTTTAATAGAACCACGAAATATTAGCGCGATGTTTTTTATATAAAGTTACTCAAAAACAAACCGATACCAACGATAGAATAAAAATTTAATTTTAATTATTTTAAATGGACTTTACTTTCCTAAAATAATTAATTAACTTTTTACTTCTACTAAAAATCTTTAATCAATGCTTGAGGAGGCTACATGATGGAAAAAAAGTTAAAACTCGGTTCCCGAATCGTTTTGGGTTATGGAATTATCCTGGCATTTGTACTAGCTATCGTCGCTATTGCAATATTTAGCCTGTGGCAAATGAATCTGAAAATGAAAATAATCATGGACAATGCCGAAAAAATAAAAATGGTGAATACAGTGAGACAAACAACCCTGATTGTTTCCAAGAATACCCGGGGTAACATAGTATTCAGCAATGATCCGGACACTTTAAGCCGGATTAAAGAAGAAATTAAAGCCGCCCGCGCCAAATCGGAAAAGGCGATCGATTTTTTAAAAACGGCAAACCTAACGGGAGAGGAAAAACAAGAGTTCGAAAATTTTGTTACCAATCGTAATCTAAGCGTACCGGTTAATAATGAAGTCGCCAATCTGATTGCCGCTAATAAAAATAATGACGCCGCATTTTTATTAGCCAATCAAGCCGAACCGATGGTCCAAAAATCCATGGACATCCAACAAACTCTTGCGGATTTGGTTGAAGCCGATAGTAACGCGGCAAATCAGAGCGCTATTCAAACCTACTCCAATTCTTTCAAGCTATTAACTTTCCTGGTGACTTTGTGTTTCGCCTTAGGTTTTCTGGGCGCATTCTTCATCACCCGCAGTATCACCAAACCCATTAATAATATCGTCGCCGGACTCAATGACAGTTCTCACCAGGTTACGGCGGCTTCCCTCCAGTTATCGGCCTCAGCGCAGCAATTATCCCAAAGCAGCGCCGAACAAGCATCATCGATTGAAGAAACCACTTCGACACTGCAAGAATCTTCTTCCATGTTGCAACAAAATACTATCAATACCAAACAAGCGGCCCAACTTTCAATGGAGACCAGCGACTCGGCAAATAGTGGCAGCAAAGACATGCAAGAAATGTTGGATTCCATCCAGGAAATTAAAAAATCCAGCAATCAAATTTCAAAAATCATCAAAGTTATCGATGATATCGCTTTCCAAACCAATATTCTAGCATTGAACGCAGCGATTGAGGCAGCCCGGGCCGGGGAAGCCGGTATGGGGTTTTCAGTTGTGGCCGAAGAAGTAAGAAACCTAGCCCAACGCAGCGCCCAGGCTGCCAAAGATACCACTGCTATTATTGAAGCCAATATCACACTCTCGGATAAAGGAGTAAACGCCTCTCAAAAAGTGCACCAGGTCTTAAGTGAGATCACCACCCGGGCCAAAAAAGTCAGCGCTTTAATGGATGAAATCGCCGCAGCCAGCCAAGAACAAGCGCAAGGGGTAGAACAGGTAAGCAAGGCTATGAGCCAGATGGAAACAGTAACGCAACGGAATGCCGCTAACGCCGAAGAAAGTGCTTCAGCAGCCGAAGAGTTAAATGCCCAGGCGGATAGCATGCGAA
>JAEVYU010000007.1 GCA_023392595.1 Bacillota bacterium
CACGAAGCTCATCCAATCCGGCAAGGTTTCGCCCCGGCGCATTTATGGGAAAGCGCCGGATGACATAGATTTCGGCTAAAGTCGAAATCATTGGTTGAAGTTGATAATTTTTTAATTTCCGTCAAAATTATTGGTTTTCCTCTGTGCCTCTCCCTCAGAAAAGCAAAGAATGCTGTGACCCATGCTTATACAACCCAGTTACCCTCAGGCTGCTTGTTAAATTTTTGGCGAATATCGTTAAATATTAAGCGGCATTGCAAGGAATCTTTCACAAATTTGCAGATAGATTAACTATTATTGACCGGCGGTTGCATCTGAGTATATACTTTCGTCAGAGTCAACGTTTTCCATTCCGGAAAACCCCGCTCTGCCAAGGGGGCTGTCTCTAAAGTAAATTGGGTGCGCCAACGTACCCCTTTATCAAGATTTCCAATTTCTTTGCATAAAAGCGACAGCCCCGGGAAAGGAGATAAATTATGCATCCAGCTGCAATCCAGGATATTATTGAGCAATCCGGCGGCCTCAAAGCGCCCCTATTGCAAATCCTCCTGGCGGTCCAGGAGGGAAACCCCCAACAGTTCATCAGTGAAAGCGATGTCAACCAAATCGCCGAATCCCTGAAAATATCGCGCTGCCGGGTTTATTCCACCGCCTCCTTTTACACGGAGTTATCCTTTAAACCCCGAGGAATCCACCGGATCAGGGTTTGCGTCAATGCCCCCTGTGAAAATGCGGGAAAAATAAAGATTTTAAAAGCGCTTCAACAAGAACTGGCAATATCCCTGGGCCAAACAACCCTGGACGGATTTTTCTCCCTGGAAGAAGTCAATTGTTTAGGAGCCTGTTACATGTCGCCCGCCATCAAAGTGGATGACACTATATATGGAGACTTGACGCCGGAAAAAGCCGTTTTCATTCTTCAAGCCATCCGGAAGGAGAGCATGCTGCCATGAATAATTCCTCGGAAAATGCCTTGGTTTTTAATATCCAGTCCCGGCAAACCGCCCTTCTCCAATCCTATCGCCAAAATGGCGGATACACGGCGTTGAAAAAGGCGCTGGAGAACCATCCGGAGGCCATGATCCGGGAGATTCAGGATTCGGGGCTGCGAGGCCGGGGCGGGGCCGCTTTTCCCACCGGGAAAAAAATCGCCATGGTCCGGGATAATGCCGAAACCAATCGGTTTATAGTCTGCAATGCCGATGAAGGAGAGCCCGGAACCTTTAAAGACCGCTTTATCATGACCCATATCCCCTTCCAATTGATTGAAGGGATCACTATCGCCGCTTATCTGTCCGGCGCCTCCCACGGTTACATTTATGTCCGGCATGAGTACCCGGAAGCCCAAAAAATTTTGCGGGCTAGTATGAAGCAAGCCAATGATGCGGGCTTGCTTGGGCAGAATATTCTGGGAAGCGGATTTTCCCTATCACTGGAACTGTTTTCCGGAGCAGGCAGTTATCTTTGCGGGGAAGAAACCGCGTTACTTTCATCGATCGAAGGCCGAAAAGGCCGCCCCCGGGTGAAACCGCCCTACCCGACCCAATGCGGGCTTTGGAATCGGCCAACTTTAATCAATAATGTGGAAACCCTGGCCAATATTCCGCAAATCATTGAAAATGGGGCCTCATGGTACCGCCGGATCGGCACAATCGACAGTCCGGGAAGTAAATTGATATCCCTCTCCGGCGATGTCGTCCGGCGCGGCCTCTATGAGGTTCCCTTCGGAATCACTTTTGCCCAAATTATCGGCGAATACGGCGGCGGGCCCAAACCCGGCCGCTCCATCAAGGCGGTCAATATCGGCGGAGCATCCGGAGTGCTAGTCCCGCCCGGGCTGCTGGATACCCCGCTAGAATATCAAGCCTGCGCCCGGGCTGGGATTACCATTGGTTCCGGGGCCATTTTCATTCTGGACGACACCCGTTCCATCCTGGCCAATGTCCAAAACCGGCTGCGCTTTTTCCTCCATGAGAGTTGCGGAAAATGCACACCGTGCCGGGAAGGTTTGCGGCAGGCCAACATCATCCTTCAGAAGCTGCTGGCCGGTGAGGCCGGTAAAGATGGGGTTGAGCTTCTGGAACGCTATACCCGGGCCATTCAGAACGCTTCCTTCTGCGGTCTGGGTCAGGCGGCCGGAAATACTTTAAAATCTTCCCTGGAGTACTACAGAGAGGAATATCTCGGATGTTGCCGGCCCCATCCGGAGAACGATTACGCGGAGGTAGCCCTTTAATGGATATGGTGCAAATTGTTTTAAACGGCAAGGAAGTCTCAGTGCCGTCCGGGATTTCGATTTTAGAGGCTGCGAAAAGGCAAGGAACGTTTATTCCCACCCTGTGCCACCATCCGGATCAACGCGTAAAGGCCAATTGCCGGGTTTGCCTGGTGGAAGTGGCCGGAATCAAAAATCTGGTGGCCTCCTGTTCCATTCAGGTGGCGGCCGGAATGAATATCGCCACCAATTCTCCACGGGTCCGCGAGACCGTCCGGACGGTCCTGGAATTGATCTTTGCCGATCACCCCCAGGAATGCCTGACCTGTATCCGCAATGGCAATTGCGAACTGCGACAGTTGGCCGCCAGGTTCGGCATCAGTGATATCCAAGGGGAAAAAATTCATAATAATCTGCCGCTCGATACCTCAACGCCGGCTTTAGTAAGAAATCCCAACAAATGCGTTAAGTGCGGCCGCTGCGCCGAGGTTTGCCACAGTACTCAGGAAGTGGGCATCCTTTACAGTCAAAACCGCAGCATTGATGTTTGTCTGGCCCCGGAATATGGTAAAGTGTTGGCGGAGACCGGCTGTGTACTGTGCGGCCAATGCGCCCTGGCCTGCCCGGTCGGGGCTATTCATGAAAAAGACGATACCGACAAAGTTTGGGAAGCGCTCCATGATCCCCAAAAGCATGTCCTCGTCCAGGTAGCCCCGGCTATCCGGGTTTCCATCGCCGAAGAATTCGCTCAGCCCGCCGGGGATCTTGCCACCGGGAAACTGGTGGCCGCTTTGAGGGAACTGGGATTTCAACGGGTGTTCGATACCGATTTTTCGGCTGATTTAACGATTATGGAAGAAGGCCATGAATTGCTGGAACGGATTCAAAATGGCGGCGTGTTGCCGATGATCACCTCCTGCTGTCCCGGCTGGATTAACTATATTGAACATTACTATCCGGAATTGCTGCCCCATCTCTCGAGTTGCAAGTCGCCACAACAAATGTTCGGGGCTCTGGCGAAAACCTATTATGCCCAGATAACCGGCATCCCGCCGGAAGACATCTTTTTAGTCTCGATCATGCCCTGTATCGCGAAAAAATTTGAAGCCGCCCGGCCGGAAATGCGCTCCGGCACTTTCCCCGATGCGGATGCGGTCTTAACCACCCGTGAACTTGGCAGGATGCTGCGCCACCAGGGGATAGACTTCAACGTGTTGCCGGATGGGGAATTTGATACCCCTCTGGGGATATCGACCGGCGCGGCCGCCATCTTTGGAACCACCGGCGGAGTGATGGAAGCAGCCCTGCGTACAGTCTATGAGGTTGTCACCGGCCAAACTTTAAAAAAACTGGAATTTTCGGAGATACGGGGCCTGAATGGGATCAAAGGAGCCGTGGTGGACCTGGCCGGACAAAAAATCAATGTAGCTGTAGCCCATGGCCTGGGAAACGCCAAACAAATCCTGGAGAAAATCAAACAAGGTAATTGTGATGCTACTTTTATTGAAATCATGGCCTGTCCCGGCGGATGTATCGGCGGCGCGGGCCAGCCTTACACCACCACCGGGCAGGTCCGCCAAAACCGGATGGAGGCTCTTTACGGACTGGACCAGGGGATGCCGCTGCGCAAATCCCATGAAAATCCGGCTGTTGTCCAATTATACCGGGAGTTTTTAGACAAACCCCTGGGGGAACGTTCCCACCATCTCCTCCATACAAGCTATCTCGACCGGCGGCATTGCCGATGAACTTAAAATAAAAAAGCAATCCGGCAGATATTGCTGGATTGCTTTTTAAGGATTCTTTGCTTGTGGAGGCTTGGGCAATGGCATCCAATGCGTAATCATATTCATTTTGTACCATTTGTCATTCCAGGTAAAAATATTGATATTGCCGGGCTTGTCCCCGTTATTGCAGTAAACTAAAACGCTTTCATAATTACTGGGGGTTCGCTCATTAACGCTTATCCAGTCCATCTTTGTGAATCTCCTTATGATCGTGATATTCGGATGTTTGCGATAGGTAATCTCAAACCAGACGCATAGCATTTCAGAACTTCCATAGAATAGGGCATCATTCTGAACTTTCTTATTATACAATCATTTTCTATCCATGGTATTAAAGAAATGTAAAATAAAGGTAAATAAATTTGTAAATCTGGAGCTTAAGGGGGATTCAATCCAAGGCACTAGGTTAAGATTAAAAAAGCGAGTATCTCTGATCCCAAAAGACTCTACCATAAAAAAAGCCTAACTTTTTTAGTTAAGCTTCATTTTCTATGCAAATGTGCGGAATGCCTGCTTTTTGCTCAGCCTGATTACCATGATTTTGTCTTCGCTCATGAAAACTCAAAAATATCTATATTTTTAAAAAGAAACTCACTTGGAATTATTCATATGAAATGCAAATTCCTGATTCTCATTCGAGTATATAACCTTGTTATTTCGCATTACTTGTAGTTTCCCTTTCAAGACAGTAACATTTTCAGAAATCAGCCAGTAATTGCCATCTTTTACCGGTAAAAACATTCCTTGAAACGATATTTGACCAAATGTTTCTTCGGCTGTCCTTACCGAAATTTTCCCCGAGTTTAAACTGTCTAAGAGGCAGTTACAAGTCTCTTTATGGGAATCATTTATGTTTTGTACTAAAAAAAATGCAATACTTCGACTATATTTGCCGGAATCGATTAATAAGCCTAAAATTTTATAATTACCAATTATTAATTCATTTTTTAGCGCATATCCACCATAAAGCTCTGAAGTATCAGGAACTCGTTTATCGCTTTGTTGCTTAATTATTTGCCGGTTGGCAGCCATTTCATGGTTCAAAATAAATCGAATGTCTTTGATAATATGAAAACCAAAAAAACTAATGATACCCATACAAACAAGTATAATGGTTATTTGAAGAAAATTGGACATCGAAGTTTGATTCTTATGATCTTCTGCGACTTTTTGCCAAACCTGTTCATGCCTTTGAAAAACTCTCTTCATTAATTTTTTAGCATTCCGGCTTTGAGGAAAATAAAATAATAAAATGACTATTATGAACTCAACTTTCGCACCTTGAAAACAAAGGAAAACAGCTTAATTGCATAAGATAGCAGCAAATATGAACAAGAATTGACAAATCGATAGAAACAATATAAAAACACCCCTTCATTTGGTATAGTGAA
>JAEVYU010000024.1 GCA_023392595.1 Bacillota bacterium
CGTTTCTCCCTTCCCTTTTGCCGTTTCTCCCTTTGCTGATTTCGTTTCTCCCTTCCCTTTTGCCGTTTCTCCCTTTGCTGATTTCGTTTCAGAAATCATTCCCGCCTCTTCTAAAGTTTTCTCTGTGATCTCGATGGTTGATTTTCTCAAAGCGCCAAGCTTCGAAGGCACGATCAAAAAATGTTCTTTGACAAACCGGCGCAAAAAAGTTATATTCTTTATAATACTACACTTGTAATCAAGGAAGGAAAAACCATGAAACAACTGCCGCAGATCTCCAACACGGAATGGCAAGTCATGAAGATTTTATGGGCCAGCGCGCCTTTGACTGCAAATGACGTGATTCAAAGAATGGAAGGCATTACCACTTGGAAGCCAAAAACAGTGAAGACGTTACTGGGGCGGTTGGTTAAGAAAAACGCGCTCGCATTTGACAAAGATGGCCGGGCCTATGTTTATTACCCGCTGGTTACCGAGAATGAGTGCATCAAAGCGGAAAGCCAATCTTTCCTGGAAAAAGTGTTCTCGGGTTCTTTGAACGGAATGTTTGCCAATTTCCTGGAAGAGCAGGAGCTATCCAGCGAAGAAATAGCGGAACTCAAGCGAATCCTGGATCAAAAACAAAAATAAAGAGGGCTCGGCATGGGATCATCTTTCTTTCTTCCCTGGTTACTACACTCTTCCCTCAGCGGGAGTATTTTGGTGGGGCTGATTATCCTTATCCGGTTGGTTTTCAAAAACCGGATCAATGCTAATTTACGCTACCTGCTATGGTTGTTGTTGATTTTGAAATTATTGGTTCCCTATGCGCCCCAAAGCCCTTTTAGTCTATTCAACCTCTTTCAATATGAAACGCTTAAAACATGGGTCAGAAATTGTATTCCGATCCAGCCCCGGAATAACGAGGGCCTAAATTTTGATAAAAAGCCGTTCAATACCGAAATAATTCCTTGGAATGACGATTATTCCTTATCGGTAAACAGGATTTCCGTTAGCCATTGGGATATCTTCTTGGGAGTCTGGTTTCTGGGCTTCGCCGGCCTGGCCCTTTTGATGATTCATTCGGCCATCCGGGTGAAAATGATGATCATCAACGGTCAGCCGGTGGACACCCCCATTGCCGGACTGCTGGAAGAGTGCCGGCAGACTGTGGGTATCAAGAATACTCCCATGTTGATTGAATCTTCGCTAATCCAGAGCCCGAAAGTTGTGGGGGTCTTCCGTCCCTGTATCGTACTGCCGGCCGGCATCACCCGTCATCTGAGCCAGGCGGAGATACGGTTCATTTTATTACACGAACTGGCCCACCTTCACCGGAAAGATCTTTATATCCATTGGCTTACCGCCTTTTTACAACTCATTCACTGGTTTAACCCATTGCTCTGGTACGGCTTTTATCAAATGCGCCAGGATCGGGAATTGGCCTGCGATCTTTATGTGCTTTCCCTATTAAAACCCGGCGAATATAAAAGTTATGGCGCGGCGATTATTTCTTTTCTGGAAAGGTATTCCTATCGCGCCTATGATTATCCGGCCGCCGGATTGGCAAGCAATAAGGCGCATATCAAAAAAAGAATCGCCCTGATCGCCTCCTATAAAAAAAGGCCACACGCCAGGGTTACCCTGATTTTCCTGGAACTACTGCTTTTTTTACTTTTAGGGTGTTTGGTACTGACCGATGCTGAGAAACCATCCCCTGGAACCCGGTTTTCGGAATGGTCCAATATCAACCAAAGCATTGAATATGTTGACTTGAGCGATTATTTCCATGGATATGACGGAACTTTTATTTTGCTGGACATGAAAAAAGACCATTATCAGATATATAACAAAGCAAACAGTCATCAAAGGGTATCTCCGGATTCTACTTATAAGATTGTGAGTTCTCTCATGGGTCTTGAGACCGGGGTCATACCCGATGAAAATACTTTACTGGAATGGGATGGAACCGTCTATCCCTTCAAGCCTTGGAACCAGGATCAGACATTGACTTCAGCCATGGCCTCCTCGGTAAACTGGTATTTTCAGAAGGTCGATTCCAGGGTCGGCAAAGTTTACATTGATCATCATTTGAAGGAAATCAATTATGGCAACTGCGATTTATCCGGCGGCCTTCCCGATTTCTGGATTGAATCTTCCTTAAGAATTTCCCCCCTGGAACAGGTGGAAATTCTTAAGAAGCTGTATACTTATGAATTGCCCTTTTCCCGGAGAAATATCGACATCGTCCAAAGGGCAATCAAAATCTCGGAACAAAACCAAATAGCTTTGTACGGTAAAACCGGCACCGGAGTCGTCAATGGCGGCAGAGGCAGCGGCAACGGATGGTTCATTGGGTTTGTGAAAAGGGAAGCGAATGTTTATATATTCGCAACCCATATCCAAGGGGAAAAGGGAATTAACGGAACCAAGGCCAGAAATATAACTCTGACGATTTTAAAAGAGCAAAATATCCTCTGAGATCGTATTGACTTTTTCGATTACATATGTAATATTTATATAGACTACATGTGTAATCGAAAATAGTAGAGGAGGATTCTGATTGAATCGTAAAGTTAAAACATTATTTTGGACATTTCTGATTTTCATGATCTCCATCATTCCCTTGAGTTATTCTGAAACTCAAATTACATCTTCCCAACCCAAAGCCGTCTCACCCCGGGAAATACAACGAATCCAATTATCGGACGGTCTTTATCTGCGTCAAATTGGAGAGGGAGTCTTTGTAATCACCCACGAATTTCCCTGGTCTGCCAATGCGGTGCTAGTGGAAATGACCGATGGGAGTCTGGTCATCGCCGGCAGTACGTATACTCCAGAGGCAGCCCAATTTCTTCTTCAATGGGCGGAAAATTACTTTGGCCGGCGTTCCTTGATCGCCATTGATACTGGCTATCATATCGACAATCTGGGCGGCAACAAAGCGTTTCTGGATGCCGGAATCCCTGTGTACGGCTCTGATTTGACTGCCAAATTACTTCAGGAACGCGGCGAGTCCACTCGTCAAGTGATGTTAAGCATGTTAAACAATGTCCAGTCAATTTACTACAAAACTCAAGCCACCCAAATCTTCTATCCGCCGGATCATTTGTTTCCAGTTTCCAAAGGACTGACTCTCACCTTTCACAAGGAAAAAGTGAAGGTCTTTTACCCCGGACCGACGCAGGCCCCGGATAAAGTGGCGGTTTACTTTCCATCCCGTAAGCTTCTGTTGGGAAGTTGCATGATCCTGGGAGGCGGATTGGGAAATGTCGCCGAAGCCGATATCAGGCAATGGGTCAAAGCCATCCGGAAACTCTTCAGATTCCCGGTGGATGTAGTGATTCCCGGCCATGGCGCAAGCCTGGACCCGGCCTTAATTCAACACACTTTGGATGTGCTTTTAAAAGCTTCCTGACGGATATTCCGTACACCGCCTATCGACAAAAATTTGCTTTGACTATTCCAGCCCGGTGTTTGTAAACTTTTAACGAAACCTGCATTTTGATCTTTATTTTGATGGTCTGAAAGTGTATAATCATTAATAATTTTATGATACGCGCATCCGCGCATAATGGGGGTTGACCAATGATCAAAATTGCAATTGTCGGAGCCACCGGTATCGTGGGCCAGCAGGCGATCGTCTGTTTAACAAATCATCCCTGGTTTAAAATCACCAAACTGGCGGCTTCGGAACGTTCCGCCGGTAAAAAATATTGCGATGCTCTTAAAGATGCCAGCGGCGCTTCCAAATGGTGGTGCCCGGAGGAAATGCCGGAGGAAATCGCGGAAATGATGGTCGAAGACGCTGCTGAGTTTGATCCGGCCAGTGTCGATATGATTTTTTCCACCGTTGAGACCGGGGTTGCCAAAGAACTGGAACCCAAGTTTGCCAAAACCACTCCGGTGATCAGTACCGCTTCCGCTTTCCGCTTTGAAAACGATACCCCGATCCTGATCGGCGGCATCAATATGGAACAAGCCAAATTATTGGATGTCCAGCGTAAAAACCGGGGCTGGAAAGGTTTCGTCGTTCCCAAATCCAACTGCACCATCTCCGGCTTGACAGTTTCCTTAAAACCGGTGTTAGATGCCTTCGGAGTTAAACAAGTGATTATGGTGTCCCAGCAAGCCATGTCCGGCGCCGGACGCACTCCGGGACTCTCGGCCATGGATATGACCGAAAACGTAGTCCCTTATATCCCCGGTGAAGAGCCGAAGGTGGAAATGGAACCCCAAAAAATACTCGGTAAGTTGGTAGGAGATGCTATCGTTCCCGCGGCTTTCGGAATCTCAGCCACCTGTACCCGTGTGCCGGTGCTGGACGGCCACTTGGTCAGCGCCTTTGTCCAGACGGAAAAACCTTGCACCCCGGAAGAAATCAAAAAAGTAATGACGGAATTCGGCAAAGACTTCTGTGCTCTGGGTCTACCCAGCTCTCCCAAACACTTGATTGAAGTCACCGACGATCCCTTCCGTCCCCAACCGCGGATGGACCGTGAGCGGGGCGGCGGCATGACCGTCACCGTGGGCCGGATTCGCAAAGATCCGCTTTTTGAGAACGGTTTTAAATATGTGTGTTTAGCCCATAACACCAAGCTGGGCGCTGCCAAAGGCGCTCTGCAGACTGCGGAGTATTTGGCGAAGTATTATTTGAAGCTGGTGTAATAAAAACTTTTCCTAGTTCGAGGATGTCTAAGAACCCCCTATATGAAGGGTATGAGGAATTAAACAACCTCATATCCTTTACTTTTATGACATCAAGTGCGGTGAGGAGGTTGAAATGCAACCCTACGCCGCCAGCCACACGGTCAAACCCACAGTCAATACCCCTGTCAAAACGGCAATTAAAGTGTTTTTGCTAAAATAAGCGACTACCCCGGTTATGATGGCCGCAATCAGATAATCGTTTTTGAATGAAATATTTATGGAATTATTTTTTAGAACAACAAAGGGTACAATTAATGCCGTTAATATTGCCGGGGCCAAATAACGCAAATATTGCTCAACGGGTTTGGGTACTTTTTTCCCCGCAAACACCAGTAACGGAAAACGGGTACAATAGGTAACCAGTGCGGCGCCGGCTATGATGAAGATGATTTCTTTATTCATTTTGGGCCACCTCCATTCGGACATTTTTCCACTGGGAAATTTGTTCCGTTAAAAATCCGCTTCCGCTTGCTACAATGGCGGCGATGATGATATACCACTTCCCCGGGAGGTATGTACTTCCTATCACCGAGATTACTGCAGCTGTTAAAACAGTTGTAGCAACCGGCCAATCGATAATCAAAGGAGCCAGCATTCCTATGAACGCCGCCGCAAAAGCAAAATCCAACGCATGGCCCAGTTGAGGCGGTATGATGTTGCCGCAAAAATAGCCGAACACTCCCGAACTGCACCAAAAGATATAAACGGAAAAGCCGCTCCCTAAAAAATATAGCGTCGACGGCTTATTCTGTTGATAATAACTATAGGTAACCGCATAACTTTCATCGGTCATGAAATAAGCGTTAATCAGTTTAGCCGGTTTTGAATACCCCTTCAGATAAGGAGCTAATGAAGCAGCCATTAAATAATGACGCAGATTGACGATAAACACTGTAATAATCACCATCCAGGAACCGCATCCGGCCATAAGCATCTGAACGGCCGTCATCTGAGAAGCTCCGGCAAACACCCCCAGCGACATGAGTAATGTCGCCCAAATCGATAAATGGATCTTTTGAGCTAAAACCCCATATACAATACCATATAGAAACACGCTGATACCCAAAGGTAACGTATCCCTGAATCCTTTAAAAAATAAAGCGAATCTTTTCATGGTCCCTCCATTTTCGATTACTCCAACGGTAAGATCTCCATTTTAAGGCTATTTTCAAAAGTACTGTTTGGATTGACGCTCCCATCCAATGCTTTAAGAAGACGTTTGATTCCCATTCGGATCAGGTCAGGTTCCGGATAAGTAAAATTAAGCCGGATATAATTGACCGGTTGTTTTTCGGCAAAGAAAACATCTCCGGAAACATAGGCCACTTTATACTCAGCGGATTTGGCAAGTAATCTGACGGGATCGACGGCCTGCCCAAGACGGCACCATACATACAATCCCCCGGCAGGTTTGTTCCAACTCATCGGAGCGGCGGGACTTTTACCGAGTTCCTCCAGCATGATGTCCCGGCGGCGCCCATACTCACTGCGGGCAATCCTTAAATGCTCATCTAAACGGTTCTGACGTAAAAAACGATCCAACATATATTGGGAAAGACTGTTTGAGTGTAAATCCATCGTTTGCTTCAAATGAAGAAACTGCCGGTTCACGGCGATAGGCGCGGTTATCCAACCAATTCGCAGCCCTGGAAAAAGTAATTTGGAAAACGTGCTTAAATAAATAACATATCCGTAATGGTCCAAAGCCTTAAGCGACGGGATGGGGTCCCCTTCATAAATAAGCTCGCCATATGGATCGTCTTCCAAAATCGGGATCTGATACTTATAAGCCATTTGCAGCAAGCTCTGCCTGCGCGCCGGACTCATTACACTACCCGAAGGGTTTTGAAAGGTCGGCAGGGTATAGATAAATTTAGGGCGGATCCTGGTTAATACCGGTTCTAACAAGTCAACCCGCATTCCGTCTTGATCCACCGGTATACTGATAATCCGTGCTCCTGCTGCTTTAAACAGTTGCAAGGCGTAAAAAAAAGTCGGCTCTTCCACGACCACCGAATCACCGGGATCGATCAAAGCACGGGAAATTAAATCCAGTCCCTGCTGGGACCCGGAAACCACCATGATCTCTTCCGGGGAAGCCGGAATGCCGCGTTTTCCCATAATATGAGCGATCGACTCCCGCAATGGAAAAATTCCTTCCGTTGGAGTATGTAAAAATAATTGGGCGGCATATTCATCCAGCAGTTCGGATTGACAAACCCGGAAGAATTCAAGGGGATAAACTTCGGGGGAAGTAATCCCCGCCGCAAAAGATATTACACTGTCGCGGCTGGCCATAACCATTAAATCCTTCAGCAACGGTTCTTTGACCCGGGAAACCGTTTCGCTGAACAACTGACGCCATGGAAGTTCATACGATGGCTTGCGGTCAATTTCAACCGTTTCATAGGGCAGCACCACTGTCCCTTTTCCGGCGCAAGAATGGATGAGGCCATCTGCTTTCAGTTCCCGATACGCGCTCAGAACCGTACTACGGTTTATTTCCAGGGTATCAGCCAGTCTTCGTTCCGAAGGCAGCTTAAATCCCACCGGCAATATTCCGCTTAAAATCATTTTCCGAATCTGCCCGCTGATTTGTTGATAAACCGGAACGGAAGCTTGATGATCAATAGAAATAAACATCTTCAAAACCTGCATTTCCTAATGTAATGAAAAGAACCAAAATGGACCGGTCCATTTATATATCATTATAAAGATAATTCTTACCAATCAAACAACCAGTTGCTATAATTTTAAACCAGCCATTGATTCGTATTTCACCTACGATTCATAATCATTTCCCATCCACAACTCATAAAGGCGGTTCAATTCCCCTTCAATAGCTTGCCGCTCCTTATAAAGCAGCAACAATTTCTCACTATCGTTTCCATTCAGCCGCATCTCTTCGTCGACTAAAGCCAGTTTGGCTTCCCATTCCCCGATCAACTCTTCCGTTTTGTATCGTTCTTCCGGCCTTGGATTTACCATCACCCCTTTTTTGAGGTATTCATTCTTTTTTTGCTCTTTTAAAGGCTCTTTCCGGGCCGGCATTCGTTCTTTGGGGGCCAACTCGACTTGAAGTTCCTGTTTATACCGGGCCCGATAGAAGTCATAGTTCCCATCAAAATTGTTTACCAAACCATTTTTCAATTCCACAATGCGGGTGGCAAAGCGGTTGACAAAGTAGCGGTCATGGGAAACGAAAAACATTGTGCCGCTAAAATCATCCAAAGCCCCTTCCAGCCACTCCCGGGAAAGGATATCCAGGTGATTGGTGGGTTCGTCCAAGAGGAGCAAATTTAACTCCTCCCCCATCAACAAGCATAACTTGAGTCGGCACTTTTCCCCGCCCGACAAAGTTTCCACCTTTTTAAACACCGCTTCGTTCCGGAAATTGAATTGAGCCAATCTGCCTCTGGCCTGATACTCATCTTGGCCTAATTCATAGCGCACAGTTTCCAAGACCGTAGCCGATGGATTGGGAAAATAGATAACCTGGGGCAGGTAGGCGTAGCGGATACTCTCTCCCAACTTTACCACCCCCGAACCCGGTGGCAAATCTCCGATGATTAATTTTAATAAAGTCGATTTGCCGGAGCCGTTATCACCGAAAACGGCCACCCGTTCTCCTTTGCGAACCAGGAAGTCAACCCCGTCTAAAACCGTCTTTTCACCATAGGCCATCCTCAGTTGTCTGGCGCTGATAACTTCTTGCCCCGAAAAAGCCGTTCCGGAAAAACGGTTGGCCATCCCCTTGGTTACTACTGGTTTTTCAGTTTTTACCATTCGGTCAATCCGTTTTTCAATGTTGAACGCCTGCCGGTGCATGCCAGGATTATCAGCCATTTTAGCCCATTCATGCATTCGTTTGGCCGCCGTTTCCAGTTGGCGAATTTTTTTCTGTTCGTCTTCGTAATGTTGTAGCTGGCTTTGATATCTTTGCGCTTTCTCCCGGGCATAGGCGCTAAAGTTCCCTTGATAAATTTCGGCTTTACCGCCAACCAAATCCACCACCCTGCCGACCACTCGATCCAGAAAATACCGGTCATGGGAGATGAGAATAACGGTTCCCCGAAAGGCGCATAAAAATTTCTCCAACCATTCGATAGAACTTAGATCCAAATGATTGGTGGGTTCATCCAGCAAAAGAATGTCGGTTGATTGCAAAATAAGGCGGGCCAGTTGAAGCCGGGTTTGTTCTCCCCCGCTCAAACAATGAAATGGTTTACCCAGCCAGTCCGGGCCAATTTTTAATCCCGCACAAACCCGCTCAATTTGTTGATCAATTTCATAGCCATCCCGGGACTCAAAGAATTCCTGAAGTTTACCGTATTGTTCAACGATTTTCGTGGAGAACCCGCCAGCCATCTCTACTTCCAAACGGGTCATTTCGGCACGGATAGCCAACACTTCCTGGAATACGGAATAAAGTACATCCCGGACTGTATCATCCGCCGGAAACTTTGGAATCTGCTCCAAAAACCCCAGTGATGCTCCTTTTCTGACGGACCGTTCTCCCCCGTCATACCCTTCGATCCCGGCTATAATTTTAAAAAGCGTTGATTTGCCGGCGCCGTTTTCCCCAAGCAACGCAACCCTTTCTCCCTGGTGAACTTCAAAGGTGACCCCATTTAGGATTCGGTTCGCGCCGTAATACTTTTCAATATTGGTTAAAGCGATTTCGATCATAATGACTCCTTCCCACCCGGAAGACCCATGCTTTTAAGCAAGTGTTCCGCCCGGGCAGTTTTTGAGACCCTATTTCTCAATCGCTTTAAATAAATGGTATGTATAAACTATTACCGGCTAAATGCCGGTAGTAATTTAGCGAATAAAACAAAAACCCGGGCAAGCAATCTCCCGGGTGAATTCCATATTTTATGGGTAAATGATGATCACTTGCTCACGTCAAACTATGAAATTGGACAGACTCCCCCCTTGAAAAATCGCATAATGCGAAATAACTGCTACGTAATGGGCAAGCCGGTTCAAAATCTCATTGACTGAGCTTTGCGCGTTCATCATTTCACCTCCTTAGTTGATTTTAATTTACCATAAATCTCAATTGAATACAATATGTCTCAAACGTATCCTATTATAATTACCCAAAAATCCCCCCAAATCCACTTCCAGTCCGGCAAAATAAACGGAACACGCCGTTTCCTTATGTTTATAAGTGGTATTTTGCTGAATATTCCCTTCCTCAAAGGAATAAACGGTGATTTCGCCGTTTAAAGGATTGATAATCCAGTACTCCCGTACTCCAGTATCCATATAAAGATCCAATTTTCTAACAAAATCCTTACTGCGGGTGCCTTCTGATATTACCTCCACCACCAAAGCCGGTACACCCATATAATAACCTCGCTCATTGATTTTTTCCTCAAGGTCACAAATTACCATGAGATCGGGTTGGACTACGTTAATATTTTCAGGGTCGCGCAACAAGGTAATGTCGAACGGCGCAAAAAAAGGCTGGCATTTCTTACCGGTAAACCAGTTATGAAAAATGACATGGAGGTTAGATAGTATTTTCTGGTGGACGACTTTGGGCGAGGCCAAAAGATAGATTTCCCCGTCAATATACTCGTATCTCTCCTCGCTGCTCTCGTTTAACTTGCGGAATTCCTCCCATGAGGCTTTATAGGGGGAGGCAAGATATGATTTGGCCTGTTCCTGAAGAAACCCGTTCCCGGCGGCGCGGCCATCGTTATAAGCCGATAACTTGGCGATTGTTGAACCATTCTGGGTGATGATAATTTCTTCCAGTGCCGCTAACCGCAGATATTGCTCCAAATTATTCTTCAGTTCGCTGGAGTCGACTAACACCAGGACCACCTCGATCGATTCTGCAATTTTAGCCAAATTAGCTAGTTTTATTATATCCACTGTTTTCCGAAAAGTCAAAAATGTTCTATTCATTAAAACATGCAATCAAAACGAGATTATTCGCAGCCGGCAGGAAAATCCTTCTCCACCGCAGAATATTTCTTCCATCAAAAGGAAAATATAGAGCAGGAAAAAGGAGTACCCTATGCCTGAATTGCCGGATCTGGAAGTCTTTCGGAGAAATTTAATCAAACCATTGCGGGACCGCCCTTTGCTCGCCATCACCGTCGGGGATCCCCGGAATGTTTTGCCCGCCGCCGGGCCCGTTCTGGAACAATTCATCGGCAAGCCGTTAATCCAGATCGACCGCATCGGCAAAGAATTGTTTTTTGGTTTTCCGGAGCAACGATCTTTCGCGGTCCATTTGATGCTAAACGGCAGGTTTCATCTGTGCGGCAGCGGTGAGCAAGCCGCCGCAATCAAGTATCCGATCGCGGCTTTCCGGTTTCCGGAACAGACTTTAGTTATCAATGACCCGGGCCGGTTGTGTAAAGTCCAATTTATGCCCAAGCCAACTGCGGTCCCGGACGCCTTGAGCTCTGAGTTTACCCTGGAATATCTGACGGGCCGCTTAAACCGCAACCCCCTGCTGAATATAAAGGCTTTCTTGATCGATCAAAAAATGGTGAAAGGAATCGGGAACGCTTATGCCGACGAGATACTCTGGGAGAGCCGGATCGCGCCGCAATCGCTTTGCGGCAACTTGCCTCCCGCAGTCATCGCCCGCCTTCACAGCGTCATTCCCATAGTCCTACAGGAAGCTATCACCAGCATTTTGCGGGAAGCGCCGGAAATTATCAGCGGCGAGATCCGCGGTTTTCTGAAAGTCCATAACCCGGGCCGCAAGTGTTCACCTACCGGAGCACCGATTCAAGTCAAAAAAATAGCTTCCAAAACCACTTATTTCACGGAGGAACAAACGATTTTTTAAAATCCCTCCCTTCAAGGGCTTTATCGGTAGCCATCGTTATCGTTATCCGTGGACCTTTTCCACACCCTCAAATTTCCCAATTTGTCCGCTGCGGAGGACCGAAATTGGCCCATGACCGCCACATATAATACAAGGCCGCTGATGTCCAGCTTCTACTTCCTCGATCAAAGCAATGACCGAATTACGCATGGCCTTTGCTTTTCCGGAGTCAACGTTCACACTGCGCATCAAAAAGGGGGCCAAAGAGTTGAACTCCGCCCGCTCCGGCGAAAGGCCATGAATATTCACCAGGTTATCGCCAGTGAAAATAATTCCCCGCTCCCGGCAAAGAAAAATCATTTCGCCGGGGAGATGTCCCCCGCTGCCTTCGAAAACTTCAAAGCGGAGAGGGCCGATGGTAAAATCCCCAAGCAAGAGCAGATTGTCATGTTCCTCCGGAATATCCATATCTTGATCGAGAATTTCAAACCGCCCGCTATCCGGTGGAGTATATCCCGAAATAATCCGGCTTAATTTGCTGTATCCCAAACCCAAATCATTATTCTCACGATTATCGGGAATGCCATCCTTTTGACGTTTTAAACTGTCGGCGCTCTTTTGATTCAAACAGATACGGGATCCCGGAAGTTTATCCAGCAGGCCGCAATGATCAACATCGGCATGGGTGATCAATATCCGGTGGATTCGCTTCTCCCAACCGGGAAATAACCGGTTGAAAACCGTAGCCATTTCATCCGCATAAATGGCATATCCCGTATCAATCAACACCAGTCCCTCCGTTGTTTCGAAAACATAGGTATTGCTTCCGCAAGGCGGCTCGATGCTATATAAGGAGATTTCCTCAGTGATCCCGATCCTTTCAATATCGGTTCTGAAATTCGCCCCCTTATGTTCACAGATGAAATAGGCAAAGCGGCGGATATAGTCAAAGACCTTAACGGGATTCTCCCCTTTTTCCTGAAGCATCTGCAAAATCCGGTTGGATTCGGAGATGAATTCCATGGTTTTTTCGGTGCTTAGGTCCAACAGTTTTTGCATCTCATTGGCCAGCCGGATATAAAAAATAGTATTGTCCAAATTTTTATCGGAGTTGGCATAGTCGATGATATTAACCTGGTAGAGTTCGCTGATGTCATCAAGGAGCATTTTAATGACACCCGGATTTTCAATTAAAAGCCCCATTTTAAAATTTTGATGGGGCGGTTGCGGGCAGGTCCGCGTTTGGCTGGAATTGATATAAGAAATATTGATGTCATAGTTATCGAGAATTTTGAGGACCGGCAATACGGCGCCCGGTACATCCGGAATTTTGATCTCGATCACGATGACATTGATCTCCGATATCTTGTCGTTGAGGTAACCGATGGTTTCCAACTCTTCGGTTATCCACCCCAGATCAATATCCTGAGCTTCAACATCGATAAACAGCATATGTAAATCCACGGCTTTATTATAGCTGACCCGGACGATGTTTCCTCCGTGTTTGGCAATGATTTTAGCAGCCAGCAAGAAAGCCCCCGTTTGATCCGGCATGCTGGTGATAAAGGATTTTCGCGACATCACACAATCTCTTTTCTGCATTTGACATTGGATATCGCTTTCATTATATCAATTGGTATAAATTTACGCTACATTCACCGGAGAAAACAAGGGCTGGATCTGCTTAAAGAAAGTTTTATTCACTTCGATGGAGGGATGGGCATCGGCTGCCGGAAATCAAACGATACTTTTCCCCAAGCATTCGGCTCTTTCAAGTCCGTCGGTCTTCAAAATGTCATCTTTATCATGAAGACCGGTTACAATGACAACACCGCTATCCTGCCAACCCAGGAATTCAGCAATAAGTTTGTAGGACTTCACAAGGCCTTCAAACTTCGTTTCATCTTTGGCGCCTCCGCTGACTAGAAGCGCACATTCCTTTATCTTCAACGGTCGTTTCGAAATGACATAAGCATAAAACTTGTCGATGGCCGCTTTCAACTGTACCGGAAAGGAAAACCAGTACATCGGCGTCGCAAACACGACCATATCGGCTTGCTCCAAAAGCGATGCCAGTTCAGTAAAATCGTCCGGAACAGAGCAGGCGGCCCCATTTTTGAAACAAGTCCGGCAATCCATACAGCCCTTGATGTTTTTACCTGCAGTCCCATATCTTACAGTGATATGTCCCGACTGGCCGGCGCCGGCGGCGAAAGCATCCGCCAATTTATCGGTATTGCCGCCTTTCCTTGGGCTTCCTGTTAAAACAAGTATCTTTTTTGACATGTTATAAACTCCTCCTTTTAAAAAAATTGTTCTATCCAATTATATGTGGTACCCTTTCACTATAAGAGTATGCACTTTCATGATAGATACTATATTTAAAGAAAGTAACCTTTTCCAAAGGAGACCTGTCTTATGCCAGAATGGTGTCAAATTGACTTTGATTGTCCTGTGACCTATACCTTGTCCGTACTCGGCGGCAAATGGAAGTGGTTAATCATCTATGTATTGTCGGAACACAGACTTTGCGATATGGGGAATTAAGGAGATACCTTCCGGGAATTACCCATAAAATGATCAGCCAACAACTCAAAGAACTGGAAACTCAAGAATTGGTAAATCGCAAAGAATATCCGCAAATTCCGCCTAAAGTTGAGTATTCGTTAACCCAAAAAGGACAGACGCTGGTGCCGATCTTAGACCTCATGTGCGACTGGGGCGAAGCCAATTGGCCCAAGGCCCACCTCAACAATACCTCAAAAGAATAAAGCGTTGCCTTGAAGTGTAATCATTAAAGGGCAGTTACCGGATGCAGAAACTGCCGGACCTTTGGGATGGGGAGCAAAAAATTGCCGAAATCGCCTTGGGTTTGAGACTTGCATTTACCCCTTGACCGCTCCGGCGGTAACCCCGGAAACGATGTAACGCTGTCCCAGCAGATAAACGACGATCACCGGTATGCTGGTAAGTACGATATCGGCGCAAACCAAATTCCACTGGCGTTGGGCTTGCATACTAGCGCCGAAAAAGTTATAGACTGTCAGCGACATCGGCCATTTCCCCGAATTGTTCAGATAGTACAAAGGCATCATAAAGTCGTTCCAGGCCGCCATAAATCCCAATACCCCGATCGTTACGGCAATCGGTTTAAGGAGAGGAAAAATGACCCGGAAAAACAAATTCCAAGACCCGCAGCCGTCAATAATCGCCGCTTCATCAAGTTCCCGCGGAATTGTATTCATAAAGCCGTAGGTTATAAACAAACTAATGGGAATATTCATCGCCGCATATAAAAGGCTAATCCCGATCCTGGTATTGTTCAGCATGGTTACCTGCATTACTTTCATCAACGCCACATAATTCACTGGCAGGACAATTCCGGTGATTATCAAAAAATAGACCCCTTTATGCAACCGGGACTCATTCCTGGCTATCACAAAGGCAGCCATTGTACAGGTTATCACCACAACCACCACACAAATGGTCGCATAAATAAAACTGTTCAAAAAGGATGCAATGATATTCCCTTGTTCGATCACTGTCAGAAAGTTATGAAATTGGAAAACCGCCGGCAGTTTCAAGGTCATCGAATAGGATTCTTCTCTGGTTTTAAAGGAATTCACCAGCATCACGGCAAAAGGAATCAACACCACAATACTGATAACCCAGGCCAAGCCATTTTTTAAAAAGAGATGAAAAAATTTAGCCATCAGTATTCTACCTCTTTCTTGGTTAATGCCTGCAGTAGAAAATAACAAATCCCGCAGACAAAGACCAGTAGAATCGTTGATAGTGCGCTACCTACCGCATAAGTCCCCTTGGAAAATTCTTTAAAAACAATCGTATTGATAACCCCGGTAGCAAATCCCGGCCCGCCGTTAGTTAAAACATACACCGAATCGAAGACCCTGAGTCCATAGGTGATATTCAGTATTAAGGTTACTGTGATGACCGGCATCATCAAAGGAAAAGTCACCCTGATTAAGCGTTGCCAATAATTAGCCCCGTCGATCTGGGCTGCTTCGTAGTACATGTCCGGAACCGATTTTAATCCGGCAATAAACAAAACCATCAGGTAACCCGCGCCCTTCCAGGTATCAACCGCCACAATCGAGGCGAAGGCCCAGTGGATGTCTCCAAGCCAATTTTGGCCCAAAGCGCCCATCCCAACCATTTTTAAGGTTTCATTCAAAAACCCTTCCGTTGGATTTAAGAGACTGCGAAAAATAAGTCCCACAATTACAAAGGACAACACCTGTGGAGAAAACATCACCATCCGGTGGAAATTAATCCATTTAACACTTCGGGTCAGCAGCAAAGCCGCACCGAAGCCCATCATCATTTTTAAGATTGTGGTGTAGATAGTGAACTTAATCGTATTAAAAATATAAAATCCATATAATTCATCCTGGGAAAATACCTTTTTAAAGTTTTCCAGCCCCACAAAATGAATGGACGGATCAAAGCTGTTCCAGTCGGTAAAGGAATAATATATTCCGGCCAAACTTGGAAGCAACAACAGTCCAAAATACACGATGAAGGCGCCAATTAAAAAATAACTGGGGTAAATTTTTTCCTTCGCATAGGCGCGCATTCCTGGCAACTCCTTTCAAACAACCATGTCGATGAATTCCGTATTTTAAGAGGGCACTTCACCCTCATTGAGGGAAAAGCGCCCCCGCTTAAGGCAACCTGTCAAAACGGTACGCCTTATCAAGCAGACTTGGCTTCTTCTGATTTCTTCATTTTTTCACCCAATAGGGATCTTTTTGAAGGGTAGCTTGTTCAATCCGGCGTTTTTGAATATTATTCACCACTTGTTTGGGGGTTAAAGCCCCGGCGTACATGGCTTCGATGTCTTTCCCCACGTCCATCCACTGGGAATCGATATATTTGACACCGTATTGCATCACCGTGCCCTGTTTGGAATTCTTGAACAAGGCTTGAATATCTGCCGGATACCGGGAAGGGATTTCGGGCCAATTCAAAATCAGGGTCAACGGATCTTGGTCTTGGCGCATTTGCAGGATATCATGACGAGTGAGAAAGCGGAAATACTGTAAAATTTCCTTTACGTGTTTGCTTTTTTTATTGCCGAATCTGGCGTTACCGGCCGGATTCACATTTAAAATCTGATTGTCATTCCAGGGCATGATGAAAAATCCGATATTGGACCCTTTTCCGGGGTAAAGCTGATCCATCTGTTCCCGCCAACCAAGACCCGCCATGAACATGGCCGCTTTGCCTTCCGCCATGACTTTGTATCCATCATCAAAATTGGCGGTCATAAAATCTTTATTATAAAAGCCCAAGTCGGCAAATTCTTTAAGCTCGGTCAGGGTTCTCGAAAGTCCGGGAATATCGGTAACCTGAAATTGATTTGTATTTAATTGGTCATATAATTTCGGATGGGCCTTTTCATAAATAGTCCCGATTTCAAACAACGGCAAAACCTGATGCCAGCCATTGGCCAGAGCTTCATACACCGGGACTTCACCGGCATCCTTAAGCGTCTGGCAAACCTTTTTAAACTCCGCATAATTTTTCGGAGGTTCCAGGTTCAACTTTTTAAATAATTCCTTATTGTAATAATAGATCCAGATTTTTACCCCGGGGAAAATCGACAAGCCATAAACTTTCCCTTCATAGGAGATACTGGGTAAGAAGACCGGGTCCATCCGGGAAATAAATTTTTCCTTGGAAAGATCGATGCAATTCTCGGCGGGGTGAATCCGATCATTCAAACTAAAAGGATCGGCGTCAATCAAAAAAATATCCGGCGCTTCCCCCGAAGCCAGTTTTACTTTTAATAAATCCCGCCACTGGGCGTCGGGAACAATCTGGAAATCAATCTTAATACCGGTTTCTTTCTCAAAAACTTTGGCTATTCTTTGGTCTACACCGGAAATGGGAACTCCGGCCTGATGGGCCCCGAAGGTAAGCGTCACATTACTCTTGGCGCCATAGGCAATGCCAACCGTGCCGATTCCAACCACCAGGACCAATAAGACCAACAATAACTTTTTCATACTGTACCCTCCTCTTTCTTCATTTTCGAATCATTTTGGTATCAAAATCAATGCCATTACCGGCTTTTAAAATTTGACACCTCCTTTCAAATTGGTTACAATATGATTACATATTCGCTATAGATAGCTTACTAAAGGGCTGCATTTTTTAACATGTACGAAACAGATTTCTTCTTTGCACTTTTTTGCCACGTAAACTTAGTTCCAGTCTTTAAGGAATGGTGCCCTCATGAAGATTCGACTCCGGACCATCCGGGCCAATTTGTTTTTTTCTTACTCGGCCCTGATGATTGTCAGCCTTTTGATATTTGCGGTCTTTTTTTATTACTACACTTCATCCCTACTGAAAACCAGGGCTTCCCAATCCCATCAAAGCCTTTGCCAATCGATTGGCGAAAAGTTGGATGTAGAAGTCCAAAAAATGAATACGGCTTCGATGAATATTTGTTATTCCAACCTGGTCAAAGAGCGGTTTTACAGGCACCTGGCCTATAACATCAATCCCGACAGCGAAAACACCGAATTAAAGGTTGAAAAATATTACAATGTCAAGGAATTGATGGACATCTTCATGGCCATCATCGGCCCCTCCCAAATGGTCAGTCAAATTAATTTATACGATTTCAACGGCGAAATGGTGGGGGCTGGAATCTCCAATACCGCAACCCAGATCTCTTTGGCCAAGAAACCCTGGTATCAGAGAGTCCTCGCCCAAAATGGCGACAAATCCATTACCTCCCCCCATCCCGACAACTTGCTGGCCAGGGTGCGCGGGGGAATCAACGATGATAGCATCTATGTATCCCTGGGAGTGGGCGATGACAGCCAATACATCTCCCTGTGCCGCGTTTTATATGACCGCAATTGGACCCCGCAGGGAATCGTAGAAGTTGAACAGGACTGCGATACGATATTCCATGGTCTTGACGATCTGATGCGCCGGGAATCCGGTAAAAAGTCCCTCTATGTTTTCAACAGCCAGGGCGAACTGCTCTTTCCCTATAAACACCGAGTTGATTCCCGTTATTACCGCTATCTGCAACTGACCAAAAATAAAAACACCCATGCCGTATCCGCCACCATCCGCAGCCCGTTGGATCACAGCCGGGAAATCGTTACCTATAATCGATCGGACTACTCCGGCTGGAAAGTGTTAATCGTTGAGTCGCAACGCCTGGTTCTGGCGCCGGTGGTCACCTTTACCCAAATCGTCTTCTTCAGCTGCATCGGTTTGCTTCTGCTAACGCTGCTTATTTCGTACGGGCTGGCTAAAAAAGTAACCACTCCCATCCAAAGCATCCACCGGGCCATTAAAAAACTGGACCTGGACATGGTCTTTGCCCAGACTCAGCCCCGTTTGACCAGTGAGCTGAATGAATTGGAAGAATTAAACGTGGCCTTTGAAAATATGAGTGTGAAACTGAAACAATCCATGGATGCGCTGTTACTATCCCAATACCAGGAAATCCAGTCCAAAATTCTGGCCCTCCAAGCTCAGATGAATCCCCATTTTTTATATAACACCCTGGCGATCATGATCATCATGGCGGAAGAAAACATGAATGAGGGCGTCATTACTTTATGCAAAAACGTCTCCCACATGTTACGGTATATTTCATCCCTTCAATCCCCATTGGTCAAAATCCAAACCGAGCTGGAATATACCGAAAAATACCTGGAATGTATGAAGTTCCGCTACCGCAACAACTTATCCTATTCGTTCCAAGTCCAGCCCCAAATGAATGAAATGACGGTCCCGAAATTGCTGGTTCAACCGCTGGTGGAAAATGCCATCAAGCACGGTACCCGGAACGAACCTCCCTGGAAAATAGAGGTACAGGCTCTTGTTGAAAACGCTCACTGGCGGGTGAGGGTGAAGGATAACGGGCCCGGATTTACTCCCGAATCCCTCGCCAATATCCGTCAAAAGATCCGGGAAATTGATGAAAACGGCTTACTCCCAAATTTAGAGCTTAACGGAATGGGATTATTAAATATTTATATCCGTTTGAAACTGATTTACCATCAACAAATGGTGTTTCAAATCAGGAATTCCGGGGAAGGCGGAAGCGGCGCAACCGTTGAAATTGGCGGCTTACTTGAAAACACGGAGGTTCAAAATGCAGGATGAACCCATGATCAAAGTTGTGGTTGCGGAAGATGAAGAATTGATTCTCCGTGATATCGTCAAAAAAATTCATCAAACCGATCCGCAATTCTCCGTGGTTGGACTGGCCCAAAACGGAAAACAAGCCCTGGAAATGGTGGAAAGCTTCTCCCCGGACCTGTTATTGACCGATATTCGCATGCCGGTCCTTGACGGGCTGGAATTATTGAAAAATGTATCCCTCAATTTCCCTTACATCAAAATGATCATTGTGAGCGGCTATAGTGAATTTGAGTATGCCAAGCACGCCATTGAATACGGGGTTAACGATTATCTCCTCAAGCCTCTGGAACCGGATGAATTACGAAAGGCTCTGGCCAAAATAAAAA
Source organism: Bacillota bacterium (assembly GCA_023392595.1). GTDB lineage: Bacteria > Bacillota > UBA4882 > UBA8346 > UBA8346 > UBA8346. Next base: position 20,017 of record JAEVYU010000024.1, read on the forward strand.
TATCTCTCGACGCGGAGGCTCATTTTCTCAACCGAAAAATTACCAAAAACACTCCCGGCGACAACTCTCCGGAGGAAGTGGCGGCAATGGTCATCCAGTTCATCAAGGGAAATTTCACGCACGATATCAATCTGAATTCCTTAGCCCAAAGGTTTAATTTCAATGCTTCCTACCTGAGTAAACTGTTCAAAAAACACTATCAGGAGACTCCGGTCAAATACCTTGCCAATCTACGGATCAATGAAGCGAAGCATTTGTTACGGAGCAGGCCTGAGTTGGATATCCAAGCTGTCGGCGAACTGGTGGGATATTCCGACCCCTTTTATTTCAGCCGGATTTTTAAACACCTCACCGGTAAGAGCCCATCCGAGTATAGGGAATAATAAAAAACATTAAAAAAGCAGGAAAATGTGAACTACTGAAAAATATATTTAGTAGCTTTCCATTTATTAAAAACCTTTGGATTATTTGGAATAGGTTTTTATAATCAAACCGGAGAACTTCTATGAAAGCAACAGATAGCTCTGAAAAGGCTAAAGAATTATTGATGATCACCGAAAAACTGAATCAGATTCATGATCTTGATTCCTTGCTCGACCAGCTTCTTTATGAATCCAGAAGATTCACCGGGGCCGATGCCGGCTCCATTTATTTAATCAAAAACGATGTGATGGAATTTAGCTATGTGCAAAATGATTCCCTGGCTAAAATCGATCCGCTCCATAACAAAAATATCTATTCTTACTTTACCCTTCCCATTGATAAATTCTCCATCTGCGGTTATGTTGCCCTATCCGGTAAAACCCTGATGATTGATGATGTTCACCATCTTCCAAAGTCCGTTCCTTACTCTTTTAATCCCGATTTTGACCGAATTTCAAAATACCGGACCGGTTCCATTTTAGCGATTCCATTGATAACCCGTTTCAGCCAAATCATCGGAGTAATTCAAATCATCAACAAAAAAAACGGCCATGGTTCCACGGTTCCCTTTACCGAGGATGATAAAAGCTATATATCTTTTTTTGCCAGCAACGCCACAGCTGCCATTGAACGGGCCGGGATGTTAAGGCAAGTCATTCTCCGGATGACCAAAATGGCTGAACTCCGGGACCCTAAAGAGACCGGGACCCATGCCAACCGGGTCGGCGCCTATACGATCGAAATCTATAACCGTTGGGCCATAAAAAAAGGAATCGCGGAAGAAGAAATCCAACGTCAAAAAGATATTCTGCGGATTGCGGCCATGCTGCATGACGTGGGAAAAGTAGCGGTGTCCGATTTAATCCTCAAAAAAACATCGGCCCTTACGGATGAAGAATATACAGAGATGAAAAATCATACCCATTGGGGGGCGACCTTGTTTTCGGATTCTCTGTCCGATACGGACCAACTCTCAGCCCTCATTGCATTGACCCATCACGAAAAATGGGACGGCACCGGTTATCCCAGAAATCTGAAAGGGACTGAAATCCCCCTGGCGGGAAGGATCGTTGCTTTGGCCGATGTATATGATGCGTTGATTTCAAAAAGAATTTACAAAAACCCCTGGGATGAAGGGCGGGTTTTGGATTATATCCAAAATCAAAGCGGGATGCATTTTGATCCCGAGGTTGTCGAAGCGTTTATCGATATCTATGATATTATCAAGGCGATCCGGGAGCGCTATCCGGAAAAATAGTCCGTTTCGAAAGATTTTTGGACAAGGCGGCGGACATCACCCTACTCGGATCCCATCGTAATTCATTCTCATCCTCATGGGATTACATTTCATCATTAAAACATGGGGTCGCTAAAACAATCTGAGTTATCTTTCGCTCTCCATCGTAACGGGTACAAATTTCCACATTAAACTTTTTATTTTCATAGGTGGTGGAGTCTTTTATCAGGGGAGTATATCCCTTTTGATTGCTATTTCCTGCGATATAAGAAGAATTGACATATTGCGCTTGCATCTTCTGAAATACACGGCTGGAAAACTCTTTGATGACATTGGCCGTTAACGCTCCCTTATATTCCCCAAAAAGCATCACTTTTACATGAGGTTCTCCGCCAATCCCAGCAATCAGGGCTTTTAAATGGCTCACATAACCGCCCACGTCCTTGATGGGTCCAGTCAGGCTGGTATTGATCCCCAGTTGCGTTTCATCGGAGGTTTCATCGCGCATGGATTGAATCGTAAGCGTCATCACCGTGCCGTCTTTTATTTTATTTTCAAAGGAAGCATAGGTCATTCCGTCCTGCTGGCCGCAAGTGGGTTTTACGCGACTGGTCATCCCCAATTTCCCCTGCAACTTTTGGGTCAATTCTTTCAGTTCATAGATGCTCATCCACTTCCGATTCAACTGCATCCAAGTCTCGGTCGATACCTCTTTCAGAGGCACTCCAACGGCTTTCCACCCGATTTCCAGGGGATATTCCCGCCCAAGTTCACCGGTGGAAATATCGATCAATTTTAAAGAAAACAAGGCTAAAAAACAAAGGGCCAATGACATTTTGGCTAAAAAGCTTTTTACCATTTTTCTCTCCCTCTAAAAAAACCGTCCTACCTCATTATGGGGAAAAAAAAATGGTAATATACAATCATCTGTGAATCCTGTTCCTTTTTCGCCGCTCCAAACCAAACAACAATTCTCTAAAAAATTCACGTTTCTGTAGAAAAACATAAAAATAATCGGGGAAATGATTTTGTAGCCCAGCAAAACAATATTATCGATGGGAGAAATGATTTTGGGGATCAGAAAAGCAATATTCCCGATGGAAAAAATGGTTTTGCAGCTCACTAAAACAACATTGTTGATGGGAGAAACCATTTTACAGATGAGTAAAACAATATTACGGATGGAAGAAATGATTTTATCGATCCACAATATCATTTTACCGGTGATCTTGAATAACCGGATGATTTATCGAAAAGATCATCCGAATATCCGGAAACAAGTGAAATTCTTATCCATAGCATCACAGAGGATCCAGAGTGTACCCAAGGCCCCCCGGAAGGGATACCCGATTTGTTACATCCAATTTTCTCCGCCAGAACCAAATAAAAAAACAATACCTCCATTCATCCGGCAGGTATTGCTTTTGAGTTATCCCCTGGCCTTTTAGGATTATTTACCCAACAACTCGCAGACCGTTTTCTTACCGACTTCGAGAGCCTGATTGATTTTGGAGGCGTCTTTGCCGCCGGCTTGAGCCATATCCGGGCGTCCGCCGCCGCTTCCGCCGGCCTCAGCGGCAACGGCCTTAATTAAGGAACCGGCTTGAATCTTGGATGTTAAATCTTTGGTTACCCCGACAACGAAGGAGACTTTACCCTCGCTCACCGCCCCCAATATCGCGACGCCGCTACTCATCACATCCCGGAGTTTATCCACGGCATCCCGTAATTGATCCATCGTAAAACCATCGACCCGGGCCACAATATATTTCCCGGTTCCGCCGGTTTGAACCTGGTTTATCAATTCCCCAATCCGGCCAGACGCCTGGTCCTGGCTGGCCTTGGCAATTTCCTTTTGAAGTTTGTTATGCTCTTCCAGTAAAATTCCTAATTTCGTAGCCACCTGATGACTTTCGGTCTTCAGCAACGAACTGACCTCGCCTAAAATAGCCCGTTCCTGGTTATAAAGGGCCAAAGCCCCATCGCCGGTGACCGCTTCGATTCTGCGGATTCCCGTCGCCACACTGCTCTCGGAGATAATTCTCATCATACGGATTTGGGCCGTATTGGCAACATGAGTTCCCCCGCAAAGCTCCTGGCTGACAGACCCCATGGTGACTACCCTGACCTGGTCCCCGTACTTCTCGTCAAAAAGCGCGGTCGCTCCGCCGGAGACAGCATCCCGGTAATCTTTCACCTCGGTGCAAACCGGAATCGCCTGTCCAATCCTATCATTGACCAACTGTTCAACTTTTTGAAGGTCCCCATCGGATATTCTCTCAAAATGGGTAAAGTCGAACCGTAAACGCTCCGGGGTTACCAAAGAGCCCGACTGATGAAGATGCTCTCCCAAAACCTTCCGCAAGGCAGCCTGTAAAAGATGGGTAGCGCTATGATTGCAAGCCGTGTCGCGGCGTCTTTTTTCATTCACCGCCAGTTCAAAACGGCCGGACTTTTCAGGGGTCTTACCATTCTTTTTGATGAAATGAACGATCCGGTCGTTCATTCTTTGGGTATCGACAACCGGATATTCAATTCCGCCGGAAACAATTCCGCCCTGGTCGCCGACTTGGCCGCCGGATTCGCCATAAAAGGGCGTTTCTGCGAATACCAGCTGCCAATATTCCTGATCCTCGCCGAGAAAGGCCAGAGAGGACTGGAGTTTTAAAGTTTCATAGCCTTTAAAGGCCGAATGAGGTCCTTCCTGAACCGTTTCCCATTTTACCAAATCATCGGACATGGTAAATTTCCCGCTCTGTCTGGCTTTGGTTTTTTGACCGGCCATTTCCCGCTCAAAGCCTTCCAGATCGACTGTTAATCCCCGTTCTTCCGCCATCAACTGGGTAAGATCCAAAGGGAACCCGTAAGTATCATACAATTTAAAAGCATCGGCCCCCGAAACCATCTTGCTTTTCTCCTCCGTCAAAACGGCCGCAATCTTCTCAAACAGTTCGATTCCATTATCCAAAGTCCGGTTAAAGCCTTCTTCCTCGGCCTTAATCACCATCTGGCAATGTTGTTGTTGTTTTCTGATTTCCGGGTAAGCGTCCCCCATCGCGGAAACCAATCCCGGCACGACTTTATGCAAAAAAGGTTCCGTCATTCCGAGGTTTCGTCCGAAGCGGGCCCCGCGCCTTAAAATACGCCGCATGACATAACCGCGGCCCTCGTTGGAAAGCAAAACCCCATCCGCAATTGAAAACGTCAGCGAACGGATATGATCGGCAATCACCCGCATCGGGACTTGGTTTTCCGGTTTGGAATAACTTTGGCCGGTGACTTCTTCGATAGCCTGAATAATATTCCGGAAAAGATCAATGTCATAATTGGACTTTTGGTTTTGGATTACTGAGCAGATCCGCTCAAATCCCATTCCGGTGTCCACATGCTTGCTGGGGAGATCCTCCAATGTTCCATCGGGTTTGCGGTTGAACTGGATGAATACCAGGTTCCAAAGTTCGATAAAACGGGCGCATCCGGCGTTCACAGCGCAAACATGGCCGGGAATATGGCCCTTGTCACAGCGTTCAGGTCCCAAATCAATGTGAATCTCCGAACAGGGACCGCAGGGGCCCGTTTCCCCCATTTCCCAAAAGTTTTCTTTCTCTCCGAAACGCATCACATGGTCCGGCGCGATATCGGTACAGCTCTTCCAGATATTTTCGGCCTCTTCGTCGGTTTTGTAGACTGTGGCGTATAACTTGTCCTTGGGTAATTTCCAACGCTCGGTCAGCAACTCCCAAGCCCATGTAATCGCTTCTTTCTTGTAATAATCGCCAAAGGACCAATTGCCCAACATTTCAAAAAAGGTGTGATGGTACGTATCCCGTCCCACTTCTTCCAAATCGTTATGCTTGCCGCTGACCCGGATGCATTTTTGAGAGTCGGCGGCCCTTTTGTAGTCTCTGGTTCCCGTTCCCAAAAACACATCTTTAAATTGATTCATGCCGGCATTGGTAAAAATTAAAGTCGGATCATTATGGGGAATTACAGAAGCGCTGGGTACAATGGTATGTCCCTTTTCCCTGAAAAACTCCAGGAATTCCTGGCGAATCTGATTTGCTGTCTTCAATCCATTCACTCCTATATCGGTAATCGGTAAACAGGCCCTTCGGGGGCCCATGCTACCTAAAACCCTTTTTTAAATTTTTGAATTCCATCTATCCCGAATTTACATAGACTGATCCCATTTTAATAGAAATCAAACCTAATATCAACACCCTTTTCAAATGAATTGCCAAACCACTAAATTAAGTGGTATAATTCGCCAAACTTGGGGTCATAATGTAATGAGCGGGATAGGATTGAAATTCCCAGCAATCTAAAAGGGAATATGAAGTGATTAAAAAATTCAAAGGGGGAGCTGCAATGAATGATATTTTAAATTCAGAAAGTGTTAGTCCGGAATTTGAAAATACTGTGATTGACGATGAGGAATTTTTCGAACGGGAGTTATTTCAAGACGTCCTTGATTTGAAATCCCTGAAGAAAGTAGCCCAAACCGCTGCGGTTGATGTGAACAAACTCCAAGATCGGGTTTACCAAACGCTCTTTACCCTGTATCAACAAACCCGCGGCGTCAACCCTCCCAGTCCCGGGCAAGATGATATTTTCCCGATTTTCGAGTTATTCTTTAAGAATTATTACCAATATTTCCGGGAAGCCATGGAAAGTTTGCTGAAAAACCAGTCACCGGTGAAAATAGCCTATTATTTAGGAAAAAACAGTGATAAAGTGACGGCCATGTTTGATCAATTCATCAAAGAGCTTCAACATGATGTCGCTTGAAGGCTTTGATGACCCGGATATTGTGAAAACGGGAAATGCATAAGACCCCGACCAAGACGCCGGGGTCCGCTATTTTTTTATAGTATCCATCAGACCTACTCTTCCAAAATGTATACTTTTATTTTCTTGCTTCCGTACATTGCGGCTTCACGGTAGGTTTCGTAGCAGAGGTCGATGCGGTTGCCCTTGATGGCGCCGCCAATATCGGCTGCTTCCGCCTTTCCATAGCCCTCAATGTATAGTTTGGTGCCGAGTTTAATCACCCGCGGATCAACCGCCACCAAACCGAAACCAGCCTTTTTCCCGGTGTAGGTTTGGCCGTAGGCCGCATATTTTCCACAACTCTCGGGCCCCGGATAATATGCCGTGGCAAGCATATTTTTTACTTCAACGTACCGGAATGACCCCCGGGAGGTTGTTAAAGTCCTGACCACATTGCGAATTCCCCGGGCCACTACCGCATTGATTACCGGCTTTAGCGTTTTTTCAGAAATCCGGTAGCGGTCAACTTCCTTGCCGTCTTCATAAACCACTCTCACTTGCCGCTCTATCAAACCGGGTTTTCCTTCACGGATTACCTTTTCTTCGCCGCGTTCCAGATCTTTGTCCTTGTAATATTCAGTCCCCGGTTTTACCGTAATCTGTTTGGTAATCAGTTTACTGTGAACCTTTACGACCTTGATATTCTGGCCCGGAGCGACAACCGTATCGAGGGCGGGAGTAACCTGATCATCTTTATCAACATCGATTTTTGCGGAGGCCAATACTTCTTTAACCGGCTGGGCAATGGTGCTGAACTCTTTGGTTTTGCCGTCAGCCTTAATCTTAACCGTGAAAGCCCGATATACCCTTATTTTTAAGTCTTCGGCAACCGGTGTTTTTAGATCAGGGATAACTTTATCACCGGACTTCAAAACGATTTTCTTTTCTTGCAATACCTGGTTTACGTCCGAGCTTAGGGTGCGCCATTGATAGGTGGACCCATCCACTTGAAGAGAAACTTTATCGAGAGCCGTCATATAAAGGACCGAACCAAATAAGGCAACACCCATTACAGAGCCCAAACCTATGTATACATAATCGCGAAACCTTTTTTCCCAACGACCTTTGATGATCTTAACCTTCATTCTGACCCCCCTTTTTGTAGATTGAAAATCCATGCTGAAAATCGGCTACAGGGTTTCCATGTAAAAACAAAAAGCAGCATTTGATGATACTCGCGCTTCCCTATCGATAAAGACTTCCATCATCAGAATTCGTCTTAAAAAAACAAAATCCTTCTTTAAACCAATTACTCCATCAATTCCCGTATTCGAAACTCCACACCCAAATCTTCGGCAATCCATGCCGCTTTCTTGATATCCACTCCCGGATAACGGACCACCGAAACTATCACCTTTGGAATAACCGATTGACTGCGGCGGATAAAATCCAACACTGCCCCAAACGCCTTTGTTCCATAAGGAGTTTGGGTTAACTTTTCATAAGCCGCGGCATCTTCCGCGTTGAGACTGATGGAGATGGTATCGATTAACCCGGATAACTCCGGAAGAACATCATACTCTAAAAACAGATCGGCCAAACCATTGGTATTAAGCCTTACGCTCACTTGATGCTCTTTGACTTTCCGGGCTACTTCCTTCACAACTTCCGGACGCAATAAGGGCTCGCCATAACCGCAAAATACGATTTCCCGGTAGTTAAACCCGTATTTATCAATTGCGGCCAAGATTTCCGGCACGGAAGGCTCATGGGACAGCCAAAGGTCAAACCCAACCCCGCCGGTTGTCTCCCGGATACAAAACAAGCAGGCATTCGGGCAACGATTGGTGATATTTAAGTAGAGCGCATCCCGGATGGGATATGCAATTACCATATCGCCGGAATTTAATTTTCCTTCCATGCAGGCACTTCCTTATATTACTATTTACCAATGTTCTAAAGTATGAATTGCAATATTCCCCTCGGTTAACAAAAACAACGTTGGCAATGCAACTCATAAGCATATCTTTCCAAAAACTGCAAAATTCATTACATCAAAAATCCCGTTGTTAAAAAATCACTCGACGCCGGAAAAACGATTATAACTTGTTTTATCAACCATCAGGAAGCGGCGGAAATTTCTAAAATAATAATACTGCCCCCAGTCCTATTCCTTGATTTGGAATAAAGATCGGGTATTCGCGGCTGTGGCCTGCATCATTTCTTCTACCGGCAATTGCTTTATTTCCGCCAATTTCTCACCTACCGTGACAACCCGCATAGGTTCATTGCGCCGGCCCCTGAAGGGATACGGCGATAAGTACGGGCAATCCGTCTCAACAAGCAAGCGGTCCAATGGTATTTCAGCAGCGACGCTTCTCAATTTTTCAGCATTGGTAAAAGTAATCACTCCGGTAAACGATATATGCAGCCCCAATTTTAAAAATTCAGCCGCCATCTCCCGGCTTCCGCTGAAACAGTGCATGACTCCGCCCGCCGGACCCAATTGCGCTTCGTTTATTAATGAAAAAGTATCCTGATGGGCCTCTCGGTTGTGAATGATAACTGGTTTATTATACTCCTTGGCCAGCTGAAGTTGTTCCAAAAAGGCTTGATGTTGGTCTTTTTTCGCCGTGTCGAGGTAATGATAATCCAGACCGATTTCCCCAAGGGCGATTACTTTAGGTTTCTTCAGAAGTTCTTCCAGAGACTGCGCCACTTCGTCATTCCACAAGCGGGCATCCTGCGGGTGAATGCCAACGGCCGCCCAAAGCATCGGGTAGCTGTCGGCCAATTCCACAGCCCGCCGTGAAGAATCCAGATCATACCCGACAACCACCATGGTTGAAACGCCCCCATTTAGAGCGTTCTCAATGACTAAGGGGTAATCTTCCTTAAAAGCTTGATCATTCAGGTGAGTATGACTATCGATCCACATCAGCGTACTTTAGAACCTTCCCCAATCGTTTTATCGGGGTTGAGCAAAGAAACTTGCCCTTCACTGTTTGATGCCGCCAAAAGCATCCCTTCGGATAATATGCCCCGCAATTTAGCAGGTTTAAGGTTGGCCACGATCACAATTTCTTTACCCACCATCTCACTGGGCTGATAATGCAATGCGATTCCGGCAACAATCTGTCGTGATTCTTCGCCAACCTTAACTTGCAGTTTGAGCAATTTGTCGGATCCTTCAACCTTTTCCGCTGCCATGACTTTGGCGACCCGCAAATCGACCTTGGCAAATTCGTCAATGGTGATTTGGGCGGAATCGTTTTTTTCGGTTGCCTTTTCTTGAACGGCCGGTTGTTGTTCCACTTTCCCTTCCTCCTTTGGTTTTTCAATCTCGATCCGGGGGAAAATCGGTTCTCCCTTTCTGGTAACAGTTCCAGGCTTAAGCCATCCCCATTTCACGGCATCCGAATATTCCAAGTCGGAGGGGAGGTCCGGAAGGCCAAGCTGTGCCCATATCTTGGATGGAGTTTCCACCAAAAAAGGCACCAAATAGACGGCTATAAGCCGCAGGGTTTCACTCATCGTATAGAGAACCGTATTTAATCGCTCCCGCAATTCCGGTTTTTTGGCTAATGCCCAGGGCGCGGCTTCATCAATATATTTGTTGGTCCGGCTCACCAATTTAAAAACCGTGACCAAGGCTACGTTGATTTCTAACTTTTCCATCGCCGTCTTAAAATCGGCCAGACTTTCTTGGGAAAGTTTGATGACCTGCTGGTCTAAATCTTGGTAAACACCGGGCTTAGGAATCACCCCATCATTAAATTTTTCGATCATCGAAAGCGTTCGATGGAGTAAATTACCCAAGTCATTGGCGAGATCCGTATTGATACGGAGAATGAGCGCCTCTTCCGTATAAGAACCATCAGAGCCGAAAGGCGTTTCTCTTAATAAGTAATAACGTACGGCGTCTATCCCGTATTTTTCAATGAGCACCAAGGGATCGACTACGTTCCCTTTTGATTTTGACATCTTTCCGCCGTCAAGAACCAGCCAGCCGTGGCCAAAAACCTTCTTTGGCAAGGGCAAACCCAAGGCCATTAAAATAATAGGCCAGGTAATCGTATGAAACCGCACAATCTCTTTTCCGACCAAATGCAAATCGGCAGGCCAGTATTTCTGGAACAAATCCGGATTTTCCGGAAACCCCAGAGCCGTAATGTAATTAGACAGCGCATCCAGCCAAACATAAACAACGTGTTTGGGATCAAAAGGCACTTTAATCCCCCAATTAAAAGTTGTCCTGGAAACGCAAAGATCTTCCAGACCCGGCTTTAAGAAATTGTTCACCATCTCATTTTTGCGGGACACCGGTTGGATAAAATCGGGATTTTCTTCAATATACCGGAGCAAACGATCGGCATATTTGGAAGCCCTGAAAAAATAACTTTCTTCTTTAACCAGTTCTACCTCACGGCCGCAATCGGGACATTTGCCTTCATTCAATTGCCTAGCAGTCCAGAAAGCTTCGCAAGGAGTACAATACCACCCTTCATACTCACTTTTATAAATATCACCCTGCCGGTAAAGGCGCTCAAAGATGATTTGAACCGCCTTTTCATGACGTTCCTCGGTGGTCCGGATAAAATCATCATTACTAATCTTCAGTCTTTTCCAGAGATCCCTGATACTGGCGACAATGTTATCGACATAGTTCTGGGGGCTGACTCCGGCAGTCTCTGCCTTTCGTTGAATTTTTTGCCCATGTTCATCTGTGCCGGTAAGAAACCAAACATCATCTCCGATTTGACGGTGATACCGCGCTAAAGCATCTGCATTTACGGTTGCATAAGCATGCCCAATGTGTAAGTTATCACTGGGATAATAAATCGGAGTCGTAATATAGTATTTACCCATCTCAAATCCCCTCCCGAAAAGTTATTCATCATGATTCTATCGGTTTATTGTAACCCAATTTTCAAACTTAGCCCGCATCCATTGGTCCTGGTTTGATAACCCCTTCCGGACCTAAGGAATCAAGGCTCCTCCCCCGTTTACCGAATGCATCCTGACGGTCCACTGGTTTTTGGACAATATAAAAAAACCCCTCGTCTCGCAGGGGACGAGAGGTTAACCTTCGTGGTACCACCCCAGTTCTCTTCTTGAATCAAGAAGACTCCGGAGTTCGTAACGTGAACCAAACGTCCGTTCCTACTTGTTTTCAAAACGGAGACTCCGGAACCATTTTTTCCGCCGGCCCGATCGGGCTCCCACCTTACCCGACTCTCTGATGCGTAGCCCAACAGATACTTTTCCTTCATCATCTTTGACAACTATTAAACTGCACGAACCATTTTATTAAATATATCGGTAAAAAATGACTTTGTCAAGTATTATAAGTCATGGAAGCCAAGAAAGGGAGCAGGCTCGAAATAATTTACGAAAACTCCTTGAAAAATGCTCCAAATTTTAAATAAAACCGGTTCCATCTCATAAACAAGCTCTTTTCCCTAAAATTATTTTTGTTAATACCAAGTAAAAACACATTGGATCAATTTGACTTTGCATGCAAATATAGGTATAATGAGTTTGTCAGCAATGTCGAATTTTAACGAAAGGAGCTGGAAAACCCATGATGAAATCCACCGGTATTGTACGCAAAGTCGACGAGCTTGGAAGAGTTGTGATTCCTATTGAATTACGCCGCACTTTACAAATTGATGAAAAAGACGCTTTAGAAATTTATGTTGACGGTGAAAAAATCATTCTTAAGAAGTACGAACCCGCTTGTATCTTCTGTGGAAACGCAGACGGCATCCGAAATTTCAAGGAAAAAAACATTTGCAAATCCTGCCTAGAATCAATGAAAGGCGCATGTTAAACATTTACGAAGGCTGTTCATCACTCTTTTGGAAAGAAAGATATTCTTGTGTATTCCACACCATGAGCCCGTTTCATCGATTATCTTCACTGTTAAAGAGTCATTGGGAACAGCCTTCTTTTTTTTGACGTTGCAAATAAATTTGATAGATTTCTTTAGAGCTTTTACCTGTTTGCCTGGCAATTTCTTTTAATGCTCCCCGGAGCGAATCCTGTTCCCTCAAGGTTGTCGTAAACAAATCATCAATGTCGATATTTGTCGAAATCCGATTGCTTTTAGCGGTTGATTGATTTCCTTCCACCAGCAAGGTGAATTCACCTTTTAGCTCTCTTTTTGATAAGGTTTGAATCAATTCGGATAGATTACCCCGCAAAAATTCTTCATGAATTTTGGTCAACTCCCTGGCTACAACTGCCCGGCGAGGGCCAAGGGTTTTTTGAATATTCTGCAATGTCGCCAAAATACGATGGGGAGCCTCATAAAAGACTAGAGTGCCTGAGAAGTCCGTCATTTCCGCCAGTTTCTCATTTCGTTCACTATTTTTGCGGGGTAAAAAACCGGCAAACCAAAAAGAAGCGGTATCGAGGCCAGAAGCAGCCAATGCCGTAGTAACAGCAGTAACACCCGGTATTGGAATTACCGAAATCCCATGTTCAATTGCGGCAGCCACCAAAAGGCTTCCAGGGTCTGAAATTCCCGGCATTCCTGCATCGGTAACCAAAGCAACGTTCGCCCCGGCTAAAATTTTTTCAATGATTTGATTGGAACGCTCACGCTCGTTGTGTTGAAAATAACTCAGTAAACTCTTTTTTATTTGAAAATGGTTCAATAATTTTAAAGTATGGCGGGTATCCTCCGCTGCGATAAAATCGACTTCGTTTAAAACCCGCAAAGCCCGCTGGGTAATATCTTCCAAATTACCGAGAGGGGTACCCACCAGATACAATTTACCGGTATTCAATTCATCCAGCATCTTTTCTATACCAACCACCTAAAATTCGATTCCTTTTCTAGCTCCCAACCCATGTTGATACGGATGTTTGACCATTTTCATTTCCGTGATCAAATCGGCCAATTCCAAAATGGATACCGGCATCTCGCTTCCGGTTAATACCAACTCAAGCCGGGCCGGTTTTTTAATCAATGTGGAAAGGACCATATTGGGGTCCAAAAGTCCAACATTCATGACATGGCTTAATTCGTCGATGACAATCAGATCATTTTCATCCGAACCAATCGCTTGATCGATTAGTTTCCAACCGTTAAGCGCCGCTTCAATATCTTTTGGGGTCGGCTTATTGTTATAAATGAACTCGCCATCACCTAATGCGAAAAGCGGCAGGGGCGGATCAAAAACCATAAATGCCCAATGTTCGCCGGAGCCTCCGGCAGCCTTTAAAAATTGATAAACTTTGACTTTCAATCCTCTGCCCCAAGCCCTTACTGCCAGTCCGACGGCCGCAGTCGTCTTGCCTTTACCATCACCCGTATAAACCTGAATCATTCCCTTATCCACTTGTTTCTCCCTCCGTCACTTGGAACTGATGTTTATCGTTAGCCGTGGTCAAAATCAATCGCCACCGCAATGGCAATTTGATTTAAATTTTGTTTAAAGCCGATCAATCTCCCGTTTTTGGCACCGATAAGAGCCGCCATTTCGCTTTTTTCCGGCGGCGTCTTTATGGCATCAACTAAGCCCCCCTTTTTTTTCGCAGTTATTTTCAAGGTTGATGATGGATCCTCCGTTAAAGGGATGAACGGAACGCCTAACTCTCTGCATGCTTCCTCCACTCCGGGATTTGACTCCTCCCGCCCGAAAGCTTGAACGGCCTTAATACTCCGAAGTGACCAAAAATGTTCCCGAAAATAGCGGCGAATCGCTCCAACAATCCTGGAGCCCAAGACTCCTTCCCCGATATCAATTCCGACTATCAGACATCTGGGCCGCAGACCGATGGTTGAAAGGGTCGGACTAGAAAATTCCAGCTCCCGATGGCCGACAATGACCAGCATATTCTCCTCCGGCGCTAATTCCAATGATCCTTCTTTCACTGACCTCACATTCTCGGGCCATACCAAATCCATTCCCCAATGGTCCCAGATTACCACGGGCTGGTCATTGACAATGGCCCCGGTAAATTTGGGTAATAAATCCCCGTGCTCAACCGTTAGCTTATATTCCTGGGCCAATCGTTCCAAACTTGGTAATTCGTTAACTTCCGACGCAGTAGTAATTACGGGCGTCGCTTTTAAGTATTTTGCTATTTCCCCGGCTATTTTATTTGCATTCCCCAAATGCCCGGGCAACAAACTAATCACAAAATGTCCTTCTTCATCAATTACCAACACGGCCGGCTCCGACTGTTTATTGCCAATTGCCGAGGCGATACTGCGCACCGCAACCCCTGTAGCCATTATCAACACCAAAGTTGAACACTGATTAAAAACGCTTTGAATCTGTTCAGCCACATGGCCGGTAAAACCGTTTTGTTTTTCGGACTCGGTTAAATAACGGCGGGGTATCTTTAAAGAAGCTTTTAAGTGAGCCGACAATTTTTTGGCAAGTTGGGAGCCCTTTTTTGTAAAGGCGATAACAATCTGGTCATTACTCATAGCCTATCCATCCACGATTTATTAGTCACTACTTCGCTTTTTTTTGAAGATTTCCTTTGATATGCCGGCATTTTTAAAAAGAATTCAAAGGTTCAAAGGCAAAATTTATCATGATATGTGTGGTTTAAAAATGTTCATTCTCACGCCAAGCACGATGGGTTTAAAAATTCAATCGATTGGCGATGCGAAGCTTCCCTTTCCGCCTCATTTTATACCTGGGTTCCAATGGTTCAAACTGGTTTAAAATGGTTCATTTTTGTGCTATAATGGAAACATCACCGGTAATGGAATGCTGTTTCTCAACCCGATTCGTCCTCTTATAGGTATTGCGGATAGTCTTTTGCGAATCGCGGTTTAATATAAAAAAACAGATAGGAGTGTAATATCCATGGAAATTAGAAATGCGGCCAACCCAAGAGAAGTATGCAACTACGATACTGAAAGGTTGAGAGAAGAATTTTTAATTCAAGATTTGTTTAAGCCCGGAGTCATAAAAATGGTCTATAGCCATATTGACCGGATTATTACCGGCGGAGCTTGTCCGGTGTCCTCTCTCCGATTGGAAGGTGAAAAAGAGTTAAGAACAGCTTTCTTTCTTGAACGCCGGGAGATGGGCATTATTAATGTAGGCCCTCAAGGCACAGTTAGCGTGGACGGAACCCCATACGATCTCAATACCCGTGACGGCCTTTATATTGGAATGGGTGCTAAAGAAGTGATTTTTACCAGCACGGATTCAAAAAATCCTTCCCACTTTTATTTTTTAAGCACTCCAGCCCATCATCCCTATCCAACTCAAAAAATTGAACTCAGTCAAACTGAAGCCACCCACCTTGGTTCGATTACCGATTCCAATGAACGAACCATTCACAAGTACATCCATCCCAATGGGGTCAAAAGCTGTCAATTGGTCATGGGCATGACCCTATTGGAACCCAATAACGTTTGGAACTCTATGCCCTGCCACACTCATGAGCGGCGTATGGAAGTATACTTCTACTTTAATTTACCGCAGGATGCAATGATTCTCCATTTGATGGGACAGCCCAATGAGACCAGACATATCATTATGCATAACGAAGAAGCGGTCATTTCCCCAAGCTGGTCCATTCATGCCGGGGTGGGGACTAAAAACTATACTTTCATCTGGGGCATGGCCGGTGAAAATCAAACCTTTGGCGATCAAGATCCGGTTGCAGTGGGAGATTTACGATAAAGCGGGATTCAAGACCCTGGGGGCTCAGCTTGCTTTCGAGGGTGCTCATTTTCAATGAACGGATTTAACTTTTACAGTGAACGGCCTTTACTCTTAGAACCGAAGAAGCCGGCTATTTTTAAAAGCCGGCTTCTTCGGCAACCATAATAATGCTGATTCGACCGGGAAATTTCATTCCGTGACTTACAATCCCAATTGAATTGCATACTCTGGCTGGGGTTTGGCAATCCATGCATTGCCCTTTTTCCACACATGGAGTGTGATGATTATTTCTCAACGCATTCATGGGCGCAATCTGCTTCAACCGTTTCAATGCCTCATCCAAATCATCGACAACTTTATTGGCTCCGGCAATCACAATTACCCTTCGGGGTCCAAAAATAATCCCGGCCACCCGGTTACCCGAACTATCAATATTCACCAATTCACCCTTACGAGTAATCGCGTTGGTGCTTGTTACAAGGAAGTCGGCCAACATTGATTGACGATAAATTTCCACGGTCTCCTCGAAAGGGACATCCTGATAGCGATCAAAAAAATGATAATCGCCTTTACGAAAGATATCGACTAATCCCATCTCCCCTATGGTTTCAGAGCCTCCCACCGCGATGCTGGCTCCCAAAGGGATCATTCCTAAAACCAAGTTCTTGGCCTGATTCAAGTCTTCCGCATAATGCGCATCATAACCCTTTTGTCCCAGCATTTCCACCATGTCTCTGGCAATACATTGATAATGCCATTTTTGGTAACGATTCATTTAGAATTCCTTTAATGGAGGTTCACTCCCAGCTGCCAAACCATAAAAATTGGTTTTGAGGTTCAATCCGGGTAATCAAAAACTTACGGTCATCATAATCACTGACCACAATATAACCAACCTCATAAGGAAACTCACCGCTGTTAAATTTACCTTTCAACCGGATTTTAAGCCCATCGGCATCCTTTTCGATAAATTCTAAACGCTCTTTCATAAAACTCAAAGACTTATATAATTCAAACTCCAAACGCTCATCTTCAAAAGGCTCTACAATGACTTCAACCGGTATGATTTCATTCCCCGTCGGAATCACTCTCCTTATCGCTACTTAGAAAATACTTTTAACCCAGATTCTAAGTCGAACAGCCACCCTGGCGGTATCTTCGCGCGCATTGATGCGCGACTTCGTTGCCCGGGGCAAAGCCAGGGTGGCTGACTATCTAGAAAATACTTTTATCCCAGATTCCAGATAGAACGGCCACCCCAGCAATATTTTAGCCTCATAAGAGCTGAGGCGGATGACTGATTCCATTATATCAGCTTTTGGAATTTCCGACCAGCAATTCACACACTTAAATCCATTTTCAAATCAAGCATTACCCTTTAAATCCCAGCCCGGTAAATATTCTTGGGTATTCTCCAACATTTGGCTGAACAATTCCCGTGCTTGGGATAAATTAACCGTTACCAGGGGATCATTCACAAAGGCTTCCAATGCCATTTCCCGATCCTTATTCAGCGCCGCTTTTAAAACAGTCTCCTGATTGAATATCTGACGGGCCACCAGCGCTTGAACAGCCGGAGGCAATTTCCCGGCCATTACCGGACGGATACCGTTTCCGGAAAATACGGCATTGGTTTCCACCACGGCACCCAAAGGCGCCTCCGGCATCTGGCCTTGATTGGGCAGGTTTACATTGGTGATATGGTCCCCCAAACCCAGTAAGGCTTTGATTTGCCGAATTCCCTCCTCACCGGATTGTTCCAATTGCACTTGTTCTGCCCCGCTGACCAGCCGCTTACTTTTGGCCGCCAGCTCTTGTTGATGAGCAATTCTCCAACTGACCGGAGTTAATTGGAATTTCCAAAAATGAGCTGTTTCCGGGTCTTTTAAATACCAGGGAGGCAAAAATTCCGCTAAATGGCGGTCACCGGCGGCGGCAATCAGCCCATAGCGTTTAAAGAGATCAAATTTAACCCGTTGGGCGGAGGTAAAGAAATCATTGAGCCAATTTCCGTCATGACCATTCTCAAAACCACTCTCATCATAACGCTCAACAAACCGAGTATATAATGGAAACAAGTCCAGCCCTTTATAATTGGCCTTATCAATCCAGGTAAAATGATTGATCCCCAGCACATTCACGGAAATTTCATCCCGGGCCACTCCATCGAAACCCTCCATAACTTTTAAAGCTTCAGCCAGTAACTTTTGGGTTCCAAATACCTCATGGCAGCATCCGAAGGCCTTAATTTCAGGAAAAATCTCATATAACGTCCGGGTACAAAGAGCCATCGGATTGGTATAATTAATGACCCAGGCCTTTGGAGCATACTTTTTAATTTGCTCTGCAAACCCGACGTAAATCGGAATCGTCCGCAAAGCCCGGAGCAAACCTCCGGGGCCCACAGTATCCCCAACCGATTGGTAGATACCATATTTCTCCGGCGCATGCACATCGGAAGCCATTTCCCGAAAAGTACCCGGTAGAATTGAAATAATAACAAAGTCAGCTCCGGCAAGGGCCTCTTCCATGGTTGGGACGGCTTGGTATTCCCATTTTCCCGGAACATCTTTCCGCTTTGACAAGTTATTACCGATGATTTGATTATCATGAGCCGCCTGATCATCCAGATCGTAAAGAGCAATTTTACCGCCCAAAACCGGTTCCAGCGCCAGGTCGCTCATAAGCCGCCAAGCCCATCCCCGAGATCCTCCCCCGATATAGGCTATTTTCAGTTCGTGAGTTTGATTTGTCATTATGTATCACCTCAAAATTCCTATCGATGAATTCGTTCTTCAAGTGAATGGATATCCATTTATTTACATTAGAACTTATGCCATATACATTTTTACGATTTGGACGGTACGGGCATTCCGGCCGTGTCTCCCCATCCTAGATTAATTTAGGGTTCGGTCTTATATTTCAGTAAAGCAGCCAAAAATGCCAGTGTAAGCCCCTGCCCCCAACCTTGAACCCTCTTTTGGGGAACCTGTTTGTAGCCTTCCACATCAAGCATGACAGCCGTACCGGCAGATACATTTTTTACGGAGCCGTCCGCCCCGATATTGTTGCAAATACCCTCCCAAGCCTTTTGAACATATTTACGATGCAAAGGATGACCGTAGATCACCAAACTGGCCGCTATTCCGGCAGAAGCCGAGGTTTCCAACGCCGAACTTTCATCCGTCAACACCGTATGCCATAAACCTTCATCAGACTGTAAACGGACCAAAGCGCCCAATTGATCCCGCAACGAACCATCAATTCTCATAAACATCGGATAAAGGTAATTAATGAGTTTCAGGGCTTCAGCCATCGTTAAAGCAGCCCAGGCATTTCCACGGGCCCAAAAAATTCCCGACATGTGATTCTGCTTGATATTATCCCAGCCATGGTAATATAAGTTGGTGGTTCCATCCTGCAAGAATTCTTCATGCCAATAATACTGATTCAGTCCGTCGTCAACGTATTCCTTGTTACTCAGTTTGATTCCCATCCGCAGCAGAAAATAGGCTGCCATAAACAAGGTATCAGCCCAAGCCTGTTCCGGAAAGTCATTATTGGCGGAGACAGTATGTTGAAATACACCCTCTCCGAATCGGCGCGCTTTGGTCCGCAAATATTCAGCCTTGGCTATCGCCAGGTCCAGATACTTTTGATTATCCGTGGCTTCATAGAGGCTTAATAAAGTGTGTCCCATGGAAACCGCATTGACAGTAAAAGGCGGTAAACCAATTTCCAAATATTCGTCAACCCACCGAACGAGGAAATCGCGGTATTCCTCATTTCCCGTTACCTGCCAGGCCTGGCAAACACCATAAAATCCGACGCCACCCGGCCAATCCCAAGTAAAATCGATCTGGGTGGTCCTTCGGACCACAAGGTCGATCAACGTCTTGATCTGCTCTTCATCGATGGTTGTAATCCACTCGTCCAATTTCCTTCCCCGCCTTCGTTTCATTATCAACCGCCTCGCGCGCGCTAATTATCCTTTTAACCCTGAAGTACTGATTCCTTCTACCAAATACCGTTGGAAAATCAAGAATATCACTAAAATCGGCAACAAGGACAGCGTACCCATGGCAAACATCCCGCCCCAGTCGGTAGCAGTCATCGGATCAGCGAACATCCGCAACGCCAACGACACGGTGTACATTTTCGGTTTGTTCAAATAAAGCAACGGCCCTAAGAAGTCATCCCATTTCCAGTAAAACTGGAAAATCGTAGCCGTAATTAAAGCCGGGGAGAGTAAAGGCAAAATAATATTGTAAAAAATCCGCCAGCGGCCACAGCCATCGATTTTGGCCGATTCATCAAGTTCAATGGGCAAGCCCCGGATAAATTGAATCATTAAAAAAATAAAGAACGGTACGCCCGTAAACATGGGAACAATTAACGGTAAAAAGGTATTGGTCCAGCCGAGTTTGAAAAATAATATAAACTGCGGAATCATGACCACCTGAATCGGAAGCATCATCGTCATCATCATGCAAGCAAACCAGATCTTCTTCCCGGCAAATTTAATCCGGGCAAATCCGTAGGCCACTATAGCGGATGAAATTACGGTTCCGATAGTTGATAGGATTACATAATAAAATGAATTCTTAAAAAAGATCCCAAAAGGAACTCCGCCTACACCCTGCCAGCCCCGGGCGAAGTTGTCAAACCGGAACTGTTTGGGTATTAACGAAGCCGTACCAAAGATTGATTGATTATCTTTGAAAGAACTGAAAATCATCCATAATACCGGGTAAATCATGATGATTGCAAATAGGGTAACCGCGATATGATAGAAACTTTTTTGGAATGATTTATGAAGGCCGCTCATGACTTAATCCTCCTTTGTTTCATAATAAACCCAAGAAGACGAGGATTTAAACAATAATGTTGTAAAGGTAGCAATAATTACCAATAACACCCAGGCCATTGCCGAACCATAACCCATCTGATAAAATTCGAAAGCTTTTTTATAAAGTTGCAATGCATAAACTAAGGTGCTGTTCATCGGATCGCCGGCGGGACCGGTAACCACATAAGCTTGGGTAAAAACGGTGAAACCATTAATAAGCTGCATGACCAAATTAAAAAATATAACTGGCGTAAGATGGGGAATGGTAATTTTATAAAATTTCTGCCAAGCGTTGGCCCCATCGATATTGGCTGCTTCATAATAACTGACCGGAATTTGTTTTAAACCTGCAAGGAATATCAACATTGAAGAACCAAACTGCCATACCGCTAAGATGATTAAGGTCCAAATCGCGGTCTTGGGATTACCAATCCAGGATGTATCCGTGTGAATTCCAATGTAAGAAAGCAGGGAATTAATGGCCCCGTCGTTCATAAAGAGCCTTCGCCACATCACCGAGACAGCTACGCTACCTCCCACAATCGAAGGTAAATAATAAACCAGCTGATAAATCCGTACACATTTAGCTTTTCTATTAAAGACCATTGCCACCAGCAGCGCAAAAATCAAACGCAACGGCACAGAAACAAATGCATAATGAAAAGTAACTCCCAATGACTTCCAAAACAATTCATCACTTACCATAGCCTTGAAATTGGCAATACCGTTAAAAACCGGTTTGGATAGCAAGTCATAATTGGTAAATGAAAAATAAAGGGAAGCCAGAATCGGTATTAACGTAAAAGCCAAAAAGCCGATTACAAAAGGACCAATAAAAAGATAACCCGCAACGTTTTCTGAACATCCGGTCTTTGTTTTACGGGAATCTTGGTGTATCGTTAAAGATTGAAAAAGCTTTTCTTGAGGTTGGGTCATCATGATAACGCCTCCGCCCATAGGATTACGTCACGCGCGATAAGTCATGCGCGCAGCCGGTTACTGACAATACCATCGAATAACCGGACTTGTATCTTCCTTCTTTGATAACTCGAAGCTGTTGCAAAAGTAATTAAAATCAATGGGAAATACAATATATGGCGTAAAATAATGGCAGAATTTTATATATTTTATTTCTCTATCGATAAATTTTATTTTGCAACAGCTCCCACTTCCTGAGTGTGTGGAATTATCTATCCAATGAGATTATTTCGTTTTATTGGCTGACAAAATTTGATTCGCCTGTTTCATAAATTTATCTGCCCCTTCTTTGGGTGAAATGGTGCCGTATAAGACTTCCTGGTCAATGGTACGGAACACTTTTAGCACTTCACCAGCGCCTGCCGGATCCGCCGGATCAATCGGACTGACGTGCTTATTGCCAACCTGCTCGATAAATTCAAACACTTGCTTATTGACCGGATCAACCATTCCTTTTAATGCTTCCCGCACGGAAGGCACAATCGGAATGCCCCGTTCGGCCAGGAGAACCTTATTGGCTTCTATGTCGTTGGTGAAATAGTTGATGAACTTAACAGCCTCAGCCTTATTGGCCGAAGATTTGGAAACCGAGAAGAACATCGAAGGCTTGAAATAAGTGCCCGGTCTTGAAGAACCCGCAATTTTGGGCACCATTGCAACGGCAATCGGACGATTGGCTGCAGCGGCATAAGCTACCACTTGATTACTCCAAACATATTCCAACCAAGCTTGGCCTTTAGCAAAGGGTGATTCCTGGGGAGTGGTATTGACAAATGCCACATCCGGTTTCACCATCACACCGGCTTTTAAAAGACGTAATTGCATGGAATAGAACTCAATTAACAATTTTTGATCTTTAAAGCCCAATGAGGCTCCGGTCTTAGGATTGAAGAAGGCTTTACCGGTTTGACGGATCATATTTTCAAACATGACCCGTGGATCAATGGTTGATAAAATTTGAGTTTGAACACCGGTTTTTTTGTAAATTTCGGTACTGTTTTTTTCAAAATCAGCCCATGTCCAATCGGCAGTGGGCGCCGCTACTCCGGCTTTTTGCAATACAGCCGGATCATAAATGATGGACCAGGCATTGGTACCCAGGTTGATACCATACAACTTGCCATCTACCTTACCACCTGAGGTATATACATCAGAGACAGTACTTAAATCAATTTTTTTGGATTTCACATAGGGTGTTAAATCCAACAACAAATTCTTGCGCGTATATTGACTAATATAAGAATAATCTTGTTGAATGATATCCGGTAGGTTATTGGCAGCCGCTTGTGAGCCTAATTTATCCCAATAACCACCCCAGCCTGTGGTTTCAGTTTCAATGGTCACATTGGGGTTTTTGGCCATATACATTTGGACCACTTGAATGGTACGGGCATCCCGGGTTGGATTACCCCACCAACCAAGGCGTAATGTAACCTTGCTCGGAGCGGCAATGGTGATGCCTGTCAGGGAAATGACCACCATCAAAAGCAAAAGGATCCGTAAGCCTTTTTTCATTTTAACTCCTCCTAAAGGATATTTTAACTCCCTGTCTATCATATTAATTTTCAGTAAACATCCTGTAAATACAAAAAAACGTTTTTCTTGTTTAAAAAAAGGATATTATGTTGTTTGGAGTAATATTATCGTCATAAGAAGGTAACGGAAACCCTTATATCTGTGGATACGGCAGCATTTCATTGAAAATTGGAGGAAATAAAAGGAACCTCGGGATTTCGGGTTCCTTTTTTCTTTTTATTAGCTGTTTTCATCGGAAAGCGCATGATCACACGGCATATTCCGCCCTGACCAGATTTTTTTGGAAGTCCATTCACACTCCGGGTCTTGCCAAAACGGGGTATCCAAGGGTAGGCCCAAGGGCAGGAAAACCGTGGTACATAAATACAAACTGCCGGTCGAAATATATCCTTCTCCGATATCAGGCTGGCTTCCGCAAAACCCGATCTTGAGCCAGCCTTCCCCATCGAATGTATCCGGTATGTCCATCATTCGTTTGATAACGGCCGTTAATCCACAACGGACCTGAGCCGGTTCAATATTCACAGGAAGGTTCTTTTGAAGCGCCATTTGGGCTAAATGTTGAAAGGCTCCGAAACGGTAGGCAATAGAACGTCCAATTGCCGGAAAAGTGCCATCCGGAGCGATCAATCTTTCCAATAATTCGGCATAACGGGACGCCCTTTTTAAGATCCTGGGTTGCATCGCCTGCCATTCCGGATAGTCGGCTCCAACAGTCTTAATAATGTCGACCAACATCGGCTGAATCACAAAACTGTTATAATAGTCCCAATGGAATTCGGGCCCATCACCATAAATCCCGTCCCCCAAATACCATTGTTCATGTTGATTGAGAGCATAGTCGATCCGCATCGGATCCCAATCTTCCCCAATCCTATATAAGGTCGTTTCAATCATCGCTCCAAATAATAACCAATTGCAAAAACATGGTTTTCGGGTTCTGGTAGCTTTTAAGGCGTTGATCAGATTTTGTTGAATCCTCGGGTCTAACTTTTTCCACAATTCATTCGGACTTCTAAGGATGGCATGCGCTAAAAAAGCCGCATCTACAATCGGTTGTAACCCGGAACTAAAATTCACATAATCCGGTGAACCGGGATCAGTGGCCGCATCAATGGCTTTCCGGGCCAAAACGCAAAACTCCGCCCGCCTTTCCCTCTCAACTGCCGGAATATTACAATTTTCCAACCATGGGGCGATGCCATCCAAAGTCCGGCCCAGGGCTTCAAGATAAGTGTAATCTTTCCGGTCATCCCGTTCATTGGTGATACTTCCCACAGGCATGGAGCTTTTTAAGCGTTTTTCAGCCAAAGCCTCCAAAACCGGCCGGCTAATTTTTAAAAGCGAATCAAGCCAATATTCCCTGTCGGTGATTGAATTTTCCATTCCTCTGGCCTCCTTACCAAATGGCAGCTTCTAAATTTATACTTGGATTGTGTAGCTTTTAGCTCATGGGGTGTAAATCCTCAAATCCATTTTGTAAATCTACACTCCCGTTGCCCGGATTTTATCTCCCGGAGTGTAAATTCTCAATTCCATTTTGTAAATCTACTCTCCCCTTGCGCAGATTTTATCTCCGGGCTGTAAATTCTCAAATCCATTTTGTAAATCCCCACTCCGGTTGGGTCGGTCTGCATTCCCGTTGCCTAGATTTTATCTAAACGTCACCAGTATAGCCGCCAATCTTTCACCAACCTGACCAAAGCCTCCAAATAAAAATAATCGCCCCAAATCATACATTCATCCACTCCATCACCGGCCGGTTTGCTATAAACTCCGTGGAGCAAAATGCCGTTGGATTTTTCTAGGCTGGCAGTAGTATAATGGTGGGCTAAAGAACCGATCATCCTCAAAGCAGCATTTTCATAAATCCATTTTAAATCATCGCTTAAAGGCAAGTGTTTACTGATTTCTAACAAACCACAAGCAGCAATGGCTGCAGCCGAACTGTCTCTCTCTTCGCTTCCATTGGTAAAAATTAAATCCCAATAGCAAACATCATCCTCAGGAAGACGATTCAGAAAATAATTCGCCAGTCTCTTTCCTACTTCTATAAAATGCCAATCCCCGGTATAGAGATAACTAAGTGCAAAACCATAGATCCCCCAGGCTTGGCCCCGGGCCCAACAGGACGAATCGGAAAAACCCTGGGCCGTCTTGCCAAATCTCGGCGCGCCGGTTTCCACGTCCATATAAAAAGTATGGAAGGTGGAAGCATCTTCCCGGATGATATATTCCGCTGCCTGGCAGGCATGGCTATAGGCAATCCGATAGTATTGGGACTCACCGGTAACCCCGGCGATCCAATAAAGCAAGGGCAGATTCATCAAACAATCAATTATCATCTTGCCGCGTTGCTCCGGATCTTGCAAATTGCCCCATGCCTGAATAATGCCGGCTTTTTCGAAATAACGGGTTATCAGCAATTTCCCGGCTTCCACCGCAATATTTCTAGCCTCAACATTTCCGGTACATTTAAAAGCGGCCACGCAGGACAAACTGTATAAGAAACCCAAATCATGAGTGTCAGTGGCGATTTTTTTAGTAATCCGCCATCGAAAACTCTCCAGTTGACCTTCAGATGCTTTCCGGTATCTCTCTTCCCCGGTCAATTCATAAGCCAGCCACAACATGCCAGTCCAAAAGGATGATGTCCATTCGGTATTTTCGATACCCGGATAGATATTGTTCCGGCTGGCGGGGGCGGGAAATTTATCAGCGAAACCAGCCAGATTTTCATCCATTTTTTGAAGCACAAACGCAATAGCCTTCTGGCAAAATTCCCGATCGATAGGGGGACGAATCCCATATTTGGCGATTTGACGGATACCTTCATCCTTGATCGGTTTCATTCAACGACCTCCTTCAACATGATCTCCGCAATGATCTTCGTAGCGGATGGCTGAAAAATAAAATCAATGAAATAAACCTTCTGCTTCAATCCTTCATGAGTTATAAAAGAGTCGGCTACAATTTCTTGATGATCCAAAGGGCCCTTCAACAGGAGATCAATTTTGCTTTTCACTCCTTGGAGCCGGACCTTTCCCTCACTTACGATTTGCGGTGGATAAAAGGTACAAAAACGTTCAATCAATTTTTTCGGGATTTGTTCGAACTCATACTTGTCGGTTAGGACTAGATCCGGACTTGCGTCTTTGCGAAATACAAACTTTCGTTGCAACGATTTCAAATTTTGATCGTCATAGGCCTCGGCGATATCGATGGTCAGGATATCTTCCTAGGCGCTGATTTTAAAATCAATGATCCGGGCTGCATAATCCCCTCCGGCTTTTTGATATTGGCCCTCAACAATTGGCACTGAGTGGCCCCGTGAACTGTTGCATAAGAAGTCGTACCGTTCCGCTCCGAAATATTGCCGGGTATATTCGCCACTCCCCATATCCACCAATAAAGTCTCTCCAGCCACTTGAAAGAGAAAGCTGCCCACATCGTTGTGATTATGGGGTTCATCATTGTGACCGCCTTTGGCTGCAAAAAAGACCGGAATCCCGTCGCGGTATTTTTTCGATATTAACCATTGGGCATTCTCAAAATAACAAGTCGAACCAATCTGGGCAGGGTGTTCAATCTGGGAGTTATTACAGATAACGTCGTTATTCAAGATAACGTCGTTATCCCAAATAATATTACGAATAGCGCTGGCCCAACGGTAGCGGAGGCCATCGTTCATCCCGACTGCGAATCTCCTTTCAGGAATCGTGATCTCGTGAAAAAAGGATTTCAGATGGCCGGTTAGACTGGGCTGATATTTCACGGTTAACTGGGTATCGGAAAAACTGACCACACTATTGCCTGCAAGGTAGCATTTTTGGGGAAATAGGGCAATCCGTTCGATTTTCTCCCCTTGGAAAAGATCGATTTTTCCAGCGGTACGTTGTTTCAATAGAGCCCCGAAATAGGTATAAAAACCAAACCCGTAATTCCAATAATCCATCCCTTCCAGACAGGCGCCATCTTCGCCAAAGCCTTCCAAAAAATATTCCAAAGTTCCTAAGACCCGCTGCAAAACAAGGGCCAGGATCCTCTGATCTTCTATTACATAAAGAGCTGCGGCTCCGATCGAGCCGGCACAAACAGCAGCCCAGTTCATGGTGGCGGTTTCCCACCAACAAGAAGATTTTAAATCCGAATAAGGTCCTAGAATCCTCTGAAAAGTTTCTTGTCTGCCCCTGCAAACCACCAGTGGAGACAATTTATTTTCCAACAAACTTAAAATTTCAGCCAGAGCAAAACCGGTTTCACAAGCAAATAAATCGAGTGTTCTCCGGTCCTTAGCCATTTTATCCTCGAAACCCCAATTTTGAGAAGTCTTAAAATTCCCCTCGAAGATATTCCGGTTGTCATCCAGATGGGCCGGCAGACTCCAGGTGTATTCATCACAAATCCCCCAGATGGTATCTTCCAAAGCTCCGATAGATTCTTGTTTCCCCTCTGCTAATGTTAAAATAGCAAAAGTATTGAGACGATCCCGGTGTTCAAAATATGCTGTTTCATACTCTTTACGGGAACCGGTTTCCACAAACAATTTAAATAATGAATACGGTAATACCTGTAAAGGTTGTTGCAAATAGAGGGCTGCATTTTCCTTCAGTTCAGCCAAAGTTTTCTGAAAGTGTTCGGAAGTTTTGATCTCCTCCCACCGTTTGGGATCCCGGGCCTCAGTAAATAGTATACCGGCGCTACCTAAGACCCCAGCGCCGGTTTTCAAAGCTTCCTGGATTTCAAGTAAATTCATAATTTACCCTTTCAAACCAGTTGTCGAGATACCCTGGATAAAATAGTTTTGGAATAATAAATACATGATAACAACCGGTATCAAGGCGCATACAGATGCCGCCATGATGAGTCCATATTCAACTCCAAATTCGGTGATAAACTTACGGATTCCCAGTTGAATGGTCTTATTTTGATCCGACGTCAGAAAGATCAGCGGATACAGAAAGTCATTCCAAACGAAGTTAAATTCAAAGATCGCCAGGGAAGACAAAGCCGGTTTGGAAAGGGGCAAAATAACTTTCAGGTAGATCCCGAATTCGCTCAACCCGTCAATCCTGGCCGCTTCCAAAATCTCATTGGGAATACCCATATAAAATTGGCGCAACAAAAAGACTCCGAATGGCGAAAAAGACTCGATTAACACCAAAGCCCACAATGAATCGCTTAAATGAAAAATTTGTTTCATCATGATATATTGAGGAATCATAATCACTTGAACGGGTATGGCCATGGTTAAAATATAAAAGATAAACAAGATCTTTCGTTCCGGAAATTGAATCTTGGCAAAAGCATAGGCCGCCAAGCTACTTGAAAAAATTACATTAAACGTTATCACCAAGGTTAACCAGATGGTGTTTTTGTAATAAGTCAAGAAATTGATTTCTTTCCAAATATCGTTGAAATTTTGCCAGCGGATTGTTTTCGGAATCCATTGGATCGGAAAATTGAAAACATCATTGCTTGGTTTTATCGATGCCGAAATCATCCAGACAAACGGTAAAATCATAAATGCCGCTATCCCTAAAAGTATGATATAAAGCACAGCTTTTTTTAGAATATCGACAATGGGCCGCTGTTCCTGAGGCAGCTGCACATTTTCACTGTTGATGGTTACTTGATGCTCCACGAAATACACTTCCCTTTTAGTCTTTATGCCGGCTCGCGCGCTTACATTGATTCGTAATTAACCCATTTGCTTTCAAGCTTAAACTGAATGATGGTCGATATTAATACAATAACCAATAAAGCCATTGCAATAGCCGAAGCGTAGCCAAATTTAAATAACGTAAATGCCTGATAATATATATAATAAACCAATGTATAGGTGGCCCTACCGGGTCCTCCATCAGTCATAATCATAATCGGATCGAAAATCTTCAAGGAATTAATAATGACTAACACACAAATGAAAAATGTAGATGGCGTAAGCATCGGTAAGGTTATGTAGCGAAAACGCTGCCAGGCGTTTGCGCCGTCAATCGTAGCCGCTTCATGCAAATACTCGGGAATGCTTTGCAACCCGGCGAGATAAATAATCATATAATAACCCACTTGCTTCCAGACGCACATTAACATCACTGCAGGCAGAGCCCAAATAACTGAAGAAGTCCACCCGGGAGGATTCTGAATCCCGATCATCCTCAGAAACTGATTGATGGGTCCCATCGTCGGATGATAGAGCATATTCCACACCACAGCCACAGCGACCATCGAAGAGATATAGGGAAAAAAGAATAATGTCCGGAAAAGTTTGATACCCTTAAGTTTTTGGTGGACTAACAGAGCTAGCAAAAGCGAAATAACAATCGTCAAAGGAACTGATGTTACCGTAAAATAAATCGAGTTCCACAGGGATATTTGAAATCCGTTATCCCGGAAAAGTTTAAGAAAATTCTTCATGCCCACATATTCCATGGGATTGGCAAAATCCCACTTTACGAAGCAAAGTCCGCAGGCAACCAGTATCGGTATTAAAGTAAAGACAAAAAAACCGATAAAGTTGGGGGCTAAAAAAGCATAAGCTGTCAAACGGTTAGAACGCCTTTTTTTAGACACAGGCTTTAATTCTGTAATATTAGTACTCATCTTGAATCTACCGGCAGTCAACGAGGATACCGGCAGCCTCCTTCTCCTGCGCGCGCGTGAATGATAATGGTAAACGTATGCCCTATATCGATTGCATATAGGGCATATAAATTATGAAACTGTTTTAATCTTCTTTGACTTCTTGCACTCGTTTTTCCATGTCTTTCAATCCTTGGACGAGTGGCTTTTGACCAGTCATAATCAATTCATGTTCTTCCTGTAAGGTTTTATCAATAGCATTGGCATTAGGCCCTGGAGGCATTTCGATGGTAGTTTTATCACTAACCAGAGCCGTTTTCCCTCCAGCCGGGAAACCGTCCCCCGAAGTGTAAATATCAAGGACTTCGGGAGTTCTTAACGCTGGAAATACTCCATATTTAGCGAAAATTCTAGCGCCTTTTTCGCCGCCCATAAAACTAATAAGCTTCCAAGCAGCATCCTTTTTCGAGGATTTAGCGTTAATCGCCAAATTGGTGATTCCGGTAATAGTCGAGCCAGCGCTGACTCCCGGCCAATGAGGCGCCTTGGCAATACCCCAATTGACATTGTGCTTGCCGACCTTCTTATCGATGATTAAGGAACCAATAAACCAAGTCCCCATATATTCCATACCCACTTTACCGCTTTCAAACAAACCCCGGTAATTGGCATTAGAAGTTTTCATTTCGGCGTAACTCATAATGGATTTATCTTCATTCTGCATACCCAAGACCAACTGGTACATGGGCTTTAAAAATCCATATTTACCATCGCTCAAAGTGGTTTTGGTCGTTAACAACAAAGGAATTTGGACTTGGCTCCGCCAAAAATGGAAATAAGCGCCCCAGATCTTGTCATTTCCCTCACCACGGGTAATCTTCTTGGCAGTTTCCCGGTATTGTTGCCAGGTCATATCATTGGTCGGATAGGGAACGCCAGCCTTGTCGAAGATATCCTTATTGTAATATAAAACGTAAATATCGCTCCGGTAAGGAAACACCATTAACTGGCCTTTTTTCTTAACATAATTTAAGGCTCCGCCATAAGGCTTTAAATCGATTTTCGACTTTGAAACAAATGAATTGAGGGGAGTGAGACAATTTCTTTCAACATAATTGGAATAACTTGCGAAATCTTTCACTGCAAATACATCCACATCTTCACCCGCAGCCAGCATCACCGTCATTTTATCAGGATATTCTTTGGCTGCAATATCAATAACATCCACCTTGATATCCGGGTTTTCTTGCTCAAATGCTTTCAATACTGCCTGGTATACGGGTTCCATACTGTAATCCCAGACTGAAAATCTGATGGTCTGCTGCTTGGCGGCGAAGGTCAGGGCCCAGGCGGAAACCACAATTGCCACTAGCAGGGAAATCAAAACTAGGTTGACTCTTTTTTTCATCAATATGCCCTCCTTTTAATCATATTATAAACGTGTAACAAAATGATGAAAATGTTCTTAAATAGAAAAAACTGCATTATTATTAAAATGTCTTTTTAATGTTGGTAAAAGATATTACTTTTTTACGATTTCTGTTACTATTTCCTTAACAATTTTTGTCTGAAAATTCCCGTGGCGTCATTCCGGTCACTTTTTTAAATACCTTGCTAAAATAATAGGCGCTTTGAAACCCCAACATATTTGAAACTTCATAAATCTTCA
This sequence comes from Bacillota bacterium, assembly GCA_023392595.1. Taxonomy (GTDB): domain Bacteria; phylum Bacillota; class UBA4882; order UBA8346; family UBA8346; genus UBA8346. Next base: position 51,705 of record JAEVYU010000024.1, read on the forward strand.
TATCCGATTCCCGTAATAACTTTTTGGCATGATTGATTTTATTCTCTGTAACATAATCCGTAAAACACATTCCAGTGTATTGCCGGAACAGAGTGCTGAAATAACCCGGACTGATATTTAAGGCCGTTGCGACTTCAGTCAAGCTAATCTCTTCTGTATAATGTTCCATAATAAATTTTTTGGCCTTGCTGATTAAACGATTATTTTTTTGATCCTCATGCTTGGTCAAAAAATGACATAAATTTTGCTCCAAATTCATCAGCCAGTTCATCATCTCCGGCAAGGTGTTCAGTTTAAGAATGTTTTCGTAAAAACTGTCAGCCGGTCCGATGATTTCTTTGATAACCGTTTCTTCCAAATTATCGGCGCTGTTGATAGCATAGACGATTTGAAAACAAAGCTCATAAGCCCGGCTGCGTAATATTTTTTGCTGAGTCAAAATGGTATAGGCACTTTTAAAAAACTGCCGGATATCCTCGATTTCGAATAGTTCAATAGCCCGCGGAATCTTAATCTTGATATCTTTAAACTCAACAAACTCCCGTTCTTCGTTTTCCTGAGCCATTTCTTCAAAGAAAACCACCGGTTCTAAATGGGAATAAAAACTATCTTGCACGGCCCGGCAACTTTCAAAATAAGCCTGGCCCAGTTCTTGATAATATTGATGTAATTTACTGATACCAATAATCACGGTGAAATTAAAATACTGTTTAACCACTTGTACCAGCCTATCTGCCATATTATTTGCTTTTTCGTGATAGACTGCCGCACTAAGGTCGTCATTGCCGGAAAATATGCCGATAAATTCTCCTTGATTCCAGGTGAAAGTATACCCCTTGAACGTATCATTCATGATCTCATTCATAATATTAATCAATGAGACTTCTAAAGTCGCTATTTCATCGGAATCATATTTTTCTAAAACATTTAAATTATTCAGTTTAACCAAAAAGATTCCCAAAGCGCGCTGATTTAACTCTATCGACAAATTTTGAACCCGTTCAAAAATCTCCAATTGATTTTGAATCGGTCTGTGAATCATTTGCTTAAAAAAGTCTTCGCGAAGTACGGCCAAATTTTCCTGTAAACTCTTAGTAAACCGCCCTGCCTGATCGATTTGTTCACGGTCTTGTAATATCTTTTCCCGAATCGAATCCAATACATTCACCAATACATCCGGTTCCAAATCAAGTTTGATTAAATACTCGGCGGCTCCCTGCTTCATAGCTTGTTTCACCAAATTGAACTCGTTATAGCCGCTGAGAATAACAAATTCCGGCTTCAAATTGCTCTTTACAACCTGACGCATCATTTCCAAGCCATCCATCACTGGCATTTTAATATCACTAATCACAATATCCGGGTTGGCTTTCATGATTAAATCCAGGCCTTGCTGCCCGTTAGAAGCTTCACCGATAATTTCGTAGCCAAGCTCCTCCCAGTTAATCATAGATTTTAAACCTAACCTCACTAAAGATTCATCATCAATAATAAGTACCTTTAACATCATTCAGACCACCTTATCCTTGATATGGCGCTGGGACACAAGCTTATATTTCCTTGGGAATCTTTAAATAAACTCGGGTAAATTCACCAACCGCGCTTTCAATCGTTAAACCAAACTCTGGACCATAAATCAGCTTGATTCGTTCATCGACATTTTTAATTCCGATTCCCGATAAACCCCGATTTTTATTGCCCGAAACATTTTGCAGAACAGATTCAATTTGATTCGCAGTCATTCCGACACCATCATCTTCGATGCAAATTTCTAGATTATCTTGAGATTCCCTGATATAAATTCCAATAAGGCCGGCATCTTTTTTGGGTTCTATCCCATGAAAAATAGCGTTTTCAACAATGGGTTGCAACGTAAATTGAATAATTTTATTTTGAAGTAGTATTTCATTTTCCACATGGTATTCCAATTTGATTTTACCCTTATAGCGAATATTCTGGATATAGACATAGTCATTCAGTAAAGCGATTTCATCCGCTAAAGTGATTTTTTCCGAAGTATTCTTGGCCATGTTCATCATCAATCTTCCCAAAGCCGCCACCATTTCTTTGATGCCGTCTGCTTTTTGGATCATCGCCATCATTTTCAGGGAATTCAGGGTATTATATAAAAAATGTGGATTTACCTGATGTTGGAGCACTTTTAATTCCAATCGGCGTTTCTCTTGCTCATCACGAATGATTTGATTCAACAGGTTTCGAATATTAGCAGCCATTTCATTGATACCTTGACCTAAGACACCGAGTTCATTCTCTCCTTCAATTGTCGGATCCCGATCAAAGTTGCCGACCGCTATGGCTTTGGTTTGTTCAAGAAGTTTTGTCAAAGGACGGGTCAGATGATTGGAAAGATAAATCGTTAAAATAGATGTAAAAACAAAGCTGAGTAACAAAATCAGCAGTGTAATATTGAATAAGAGCCGTTGTTGCCGGGTTAATTCTTCGGAAGATAGGATTTTAACAATCCTCCACCCTGTTAGTTCGGACTTGGCATAAACCACCATCCTCCGGACGCCTCTAATTCTGGCCCATAAGTTTCCGGTATTGTTTTGTTTTAATATCTTTTGAATATAATCCAAGCCTGTTAAATCTTGTCCGATTAAACCATCATGATTACAATAAACGCAACACCCTTGAGCATCAATAATCAACAGTGTTTCATCATTTTTAATTTCATAATTTCCCAGTAAATCGGAAATTAAGGTGGGGCGAAAACCAATCATTTGCCAGCCAATTTCTCGTCCGGTATAGGAATGAATGATCGGTCTGACGATTGGTAACATGTAGCGATCATATTTAATGGACGCTGGATTGGTCACAATTCCATACCATAATTTCCCTACATGGTTCAGCCCTCTTTGGAACCACGTAAGATGCTGCAATTTCACTCTATCAATAAGAGCGGCATCGTTCCCTTCCCGTAAATCCACTCCGTTTTTACCAGCTATCAACAGCGAAGAAATATATAAACCCATGGAGGCATTAAATTTCATTTGATAATCCATCAAGTCGAAAAAGGTTCTGATATCCGGATTATAAATAATTTTTTGCCCGACGGTATTTTTGGTCAGGATACTGTCCAAATTTTTATTAATGAAAATCCAATCGGACAACTGCATGACATTATTCAGTTGTTTATCAATGAGATCCATTGAGTAGCCCAAATTGCTGATTGAGGTGTTAATCAGGTTTTTTTCGAGGTAATATTGAGTTGCTTTGTAGTAAAAATAACTAATAATAACCGAAGGCACGATGGTAATGATTAAAAAATATAAAATAAGCTTACTTTTGAGGCTTTTCGGCGAGACCAATCGAATCATCGGTATTGCTCCTTCATTAGCGTCAACCCTATATACTTTCATGATGAAATATTTTCTTTGATCATACCTCAAATTAACAAATATTTTATTTCATTTTTAGTCTAATTTATCCTCCTGCTTTCCAGGTTAAAGCATAAAAAGAGGTTGGACATTATAAAGCCCACCTCCTTTTCTATTCATAATGGACAGTGTGATAGCGCCGTTATTATGAAAAAAATAATACTTATATGAAGGAATTTCATTTTTATTTTCGGTTCACTATTTTATAATGAACATAGTGAAAAGGATTCAGCTTGGAAGTCGATCACAGGATAAATCCTATTTATTTTGCGAACTATCCCGAATTAATTAAAGACAACCGCAAAATACACCCATCCAAGCCTTACATTTAATATTTTCGAGGAGAAGACGATGGCTAATCATACCACTAATTTCGTATTCAATATTCATGACAATGATTATAATTCCCCGTACCTACAAAAAACGATCAATCACAGTACAATGATCTTTGACCGGGGCCGTCAAAAAGAATCCTTGAACGGCCAATGGCATTTCGGTGTTGACCAATACGATACCTGCGTCCGCTCCAAATGGTATGAAGAGAAATATCGGGACCCGGACGGACGCCAATTGCCGGTCGACTACAGTTTTGACGCCTGGGAGAAAATTACCGTTCCAGCATGCTGGAATATGCAACAAGATCGGCTTTTCTTATATGAAGGCAGTGCTGTTTATACCCGCACCTTTCAATATCTCAATCATGGAGAGAAAAGAGTTTTTCTCAAATTCGGCGCAGTGAACTATGAGGCCAAACTTTTTTTGAATCGTAAATACCTCGGTATGCATAAAGGCGGTTCTACACCTTTTTTTGTCGAAGTAACCGCTGAATTGGAAGCTACCAATCGTTTGTTGGTTGTTGTCAATAACACTCGAAACCGTGATAATGTCCCCAATGATAATACCGACTGGTTTAATTATGGTGGCATTTATCGGGATGTTGAGTTAATCCGTTTACCGGAATCTTTTATTCAGGATTTCAAAATTAATCTGGTTCCTGATACCGGCTTTCAAACAGTTCAGGCCCAACTGAAAGTCGCAGGAAGTATTCAATCTGGTGAAGCGCTCCTATCAATCCCTGAACTTGGCATCCAAACTAAAATTAAAGTAGAAAACGGTAAGGGCAGTATCACTTTTGATACAAAGCCAGAATTGTGGTCGCCAGAGAACCCGAAATTATATACAATAACGCTGTCGTTTCAAAACGATACCGTTCAAGATCAAGTGGGTTTTCGGGAAATTAAAGTGAAAGAGACTCAGATCATCTTAAACGGAAATCCCATGTTCCTGAAAGGAATCTCCTGCCATGAGGAAAGTGTCAAAAACGGCAAAACCCTTACATGTGAAGAAATAGTCGAAAATATCCATTTAGCAAAAGAATTACACTGTAACTATATCCGGCTCGCCCATTACCCCCATACCGAAAAAGCTGCCCAAATTGCTGATGAATTGGGAATTATGCTTTGGGAAGAGATCCCTGTCTATTGGGCTATTGAGTTTGAAAACCGGGAAACTTATCTCGATGCTGAGAATCAATTAATCGAACTCATTACCCGTGATTATAACCGGGCCAGCGTCATTATATGGTCTGTAGGAAACGAAAATGCGGATACCGATGCCAGACTTCACTTTATGAGTTCCCTGACTCGAAAAGTGAAAGAATTAGACTCAGTGCGGCTAGTATCTGCTGCTTGTCTGGTTGATCACACCAACCTTAGAATTGCTGATCGTTTAGCTGAAGATTTAGATATTATCGGATTTAACGAATATTACGGATGGTATGAACCGGATTTTTCCAAGTTAATCAAAATTTTTGAAAACAGCAAGCCGAATAAACCGGTTATTATTTCCGAATTCGGGGCCGATGCCCGCGCCGGAGCCCGTGGAACATCTGATGATCTGGAAACAGAGGATTGTCAATTGGCTATCTATCAGAAGCAATTGGCAACTATCGCACAAATAAGTTATGTCAAAGGTATCAGTCCTTGGATACTTTATGATTTCCGGTGCCCGCGCCGCCTGCATGAATTACAAAATTATTACAATATCAAAGGATTGTTATCAGGAGACAAGACTTACCGGAAAGCTGCCTTTTTTGAAGTCCAACGTTTTAATAAAGAGCCCTAAAATCAAACGTAATAAATAACTAATTCTTTCTCATTAAAGACTAAGTCAATCCCATCTGAGTTGATTAACGAACGATTTCGAAAAAAGATCAATTCTATTCGATAAATTAGTTTCCTTTATGATACTCGGATGGAACAAACCCGGTATATTTTTTAAATAACTGGCTGAAATACTGTGGATTATTTCCATATCCAACCTGTCGGGCTACCTCACATACCCGGTTATCATCTATCAATAGTTCCTTGGCTTTTTCCATTCGAATTCTCGTTAAATAATGAGAAAACTTTTCCCCGGTTTCTTTCAAAAACAATTTACTTATATATCCCTCATTCATGAAGAGTATTGTTGATGCCAACCATTTCAAGGACAGTTCTTCATTGGCGATATTTTCATGGATTTGTTTGATGACGAGATGAATTAATTTACTATAAGTCAGGGTCGAATGGAATGAACGTTCCAACCAGTCATGCAAATATTCCGCGACTTCACCGTAAAGCAGTGGAGCATTTTTGAAATGATCGATTTTACTATAAGCAACCAAGATCTCATTTGCAAATTGCAACAACGCAATCTTCTTTATATGATGAATTTGATCAATAAGTTCTCCTTCAGCGACCGGGTCTGCTAATGCTATAATTTGGTTGTTTTCTAGAATGCTGAAATATTTATGAACCCCCATTTCGCTGTCGATTACCTGTTTAAGCTTTAGCACCATTTCACTGGCGGTTTCACCTTGAAATTGAAATAAAACTAACCGCAAACGCCGGTTTTCAATATCAAACTCTTGGAATAATTCTTGATACTCATTCTTAAACTCATTACGACCTATTATATAATCACGTAAAAATTCTTCCTTGACTCTTGGCAAGATGATATCGAGAATCTCCTGATTCTTTTTATTACTCGCTTCCTTTTCCTCTTGATCCTGAAGCTCTTTTTTAATCTCCTCCAGCGTCTCAAGAATCTTTTTTTCATTACAGGGTTTCAATAAATAATGTTTCACACCGTAATGCATGGCTTGTTTGGCCAGTTCGAATTCTCCATAACCCGATAACACCACGAACTGCATATCCGGGAATTCATTTTTTACCTTGGCAATCAAATCGAGTCCATTTAAACCCGGCATCTTAATATCGGTGACTAAGATTTGCGGCGGTTCCTGAATCACCATAGCAAAGGCCTCGATTCCGTTTCGGGCAGTTCCAATCAAAGAAAAACCTTGGGATTCCCAGTTAACAACTGCGGCGATACCTTCCCGGATCATTTCCTCATCATCAACCAATAACACTTTATACATTATTTCCCTCCCCTTGAAAAATAGGAAGCAATACTCTAGTGCCGTGTCCTGGCTTAGCTTGGATGATAATCCCGAATTCATTACCAAATATTAATTTCAACCGGTCATTAATATTTTTAAGACCGATTCCTGAGCCTTGGGGCTCAATCATTCCGGTTTGGATGCCTTGAATCATTTTCAGGTCGATACCAGGCCCATTATCGTTGATTTCTATATATAAACGTCCGTCCGTCATTATTGTCTGAACCGTAATCCTACATACTCCCAGCATTTTTTCCAACCCGTAATTAATCGAATTCTCCACAATCGGTTGTAATGACATTTTAGGAATCTTAAATTGCCAATACTGTTCCGGAATGGAGAGCAAAAAATCCAACCTATCTCCGAAGCGCGCTTTCTGGATCGTAATATAATCCTCAACTAACTCAATTTCTTCACCAATGGCTATCACTTGTTCCGATTTACCAATGGTTTTTCTTAATAAATTACCCAGCGCTTCCGCCATTAAAGATATTTGGTGCTGTTTATTAGCCTTGGCAAGCCAATTCATTGAATCCAGCGTATTATATAGAAAATGAGGGTTAATTTGGGCTTGTAAGGATTTCAATTGGGAGTCTTTAATGATTAATTGTTTGGTATAATTTTCTCTGATGAGCGTATCGATTTTTTGAAGCATCATCTTGAAATCATTTTGTAATTCGCCGATTTCATCGGTTCTTGGACATTCCGGACCAAAATCACTGGGACTTACCTGCCCCATTTCCAATTCACCGTTTGCCACACCTCTCATTTTAACTGTGAGTCGCTCCAAAGGCAGGGACAAATTACGGGCCAGCTTTAAGCTCCATAATAGGGTTAGTAGGAAAAGCAACAAAAAAATTATTAAAACCATTTGTCTCAAGAGGCGAATTTGCTTAAAAATGATTCCATAAGGTATTGCACTAATGTACTCCCAATGGGTAAAGTTCGAACGTGTATGCGCAATAAAGTAATTTTGACCTCCGATCCGGCAAACCTGATATACCCGGTCCTTTTGAAAACCAAGCTGTCCTGCCATTTCTCGTAAAAAATCATTGGATGCAAAAATGATTTTCTTTCCGGAGCAAATCAATAAATGAACATCCTGGTTGATGGGTTGTGCAGTGCTTTGATAGACGAACCCGGCCATATTGACTAAAATAATCAAAGTCCCAATCGGTTGCAGGCTGGGGTTCCGGGGATTACCAATTTCCCGGATTTGTCTGGCACAGATTAAAACCGAACCGCCTTGATACGGTCCATTAAAAACCATAGCCCCTTCTTTAGTTGCTGCTTGTTTGATTACCCCTTGGATAATTGCCGGGGGAATCATTCTTCCCCCGGCATATTGTTTTCCCTGTGTATCAATGACATTGACAGAAACGATATTATGTTCAAAAGTGATTGCCAATAAATCTTCGGTCACCTTATCAACTTCTAAAGACCTTTCAGAATAGGGCAAATTAGTTCTTAATTTTGCCAAGCTTCTCTGAAGTTCCGGATTGGAGATGATATTGGCCGAAAAGCGTTCCACTTGCTTTAATTCATTTTCAATACTAATCGTGGATAAATTTAATACCTTTGCCGATTCAACACCTAATATTTCTTCATAAATTGCGAATGTAACCTGCATGACGATAATACTTGTTAAGCCGACGATTAATAATATCAAGCATTGGATTAAAAAAAATTTATTTTTAATCCTTAGATTGAAGTAAAAATTTCTCAAACCACATAAACCCTTTTGCAATGCCTGGGAATACCAATTCATTTGTAAATTTTTGCTCATTATTTTCAACCCTTAAAATAGAGTTTAAATGTGCGACCTATGTCAGATATTTTTATTTCACTCAATTATTTCGATTTTGTTTTTATATCTCCTATCTAGGGGTATAAAAAGGCCCGAGGCAGATATTTCTGAACTCAGGCCTTATGGAAAATATGGAGCTTTGAATTGCACTCACATTATGATAAGGGGACCACTTTAAAAAATTCTGATTGGATCAAAGGAACTATTGGCTTCGAATAACAATCGTATTCATCGGATTTGTTTTCGTAAAGAAACTTGGTTTTACAAAAACATCCAGTTGAACCCATTCGGATACTTTTACCAAAAAGTCAGCAACAATTTTTTGTTTTAAAATAGCTGGTTGATGACAATCTCCGGGATGGAGGGTAAAATCCGTTTCAATTCTTAGTACTTTATTTTCAATCTCCAGCCAGGGATTATCTCTCTCCACCCCTGGAATATCGACAGCTAAAACAAATGGCACATTTTCATTTATTTCACGAACAAATCCAGCCTCATCGACAAAAAAGACTTGTTTATGAATCGTTCCTTGTTTGACGATTTTATCGGTAAATATATGATCCGTTACGTCTCTAACTGATGTGTCAATATGATCAATTTTCACGGCAGGAATTTCAATCTTATTTTCCACTACGACCTGCCCAATTTTTTCACCGATCACCTTTAAAACTTTGAGACGTTCCGTTGTCAAGGTTACCATTTGGCTCCCTGAACTTTGATTACAACAACAGCTCATAGCGTACCTCCTTAAGAGCGTTCCCTTTTTCTTTATAATATGAGATTGTGACTTTACTCGCTATAAGCTGAATGAATTTTTGTTCCAAACAAAAGCCCAAAAATACTGATCAAAAAGAACTTTAACCCTGTTTCAATTTCGCTGTAACAATAGTATTTTTAAAAATCCCGGTTTTTAGTCTTCCTAGCCTTGCTTTTGTACCAATACCTGTTGCATAGGAAACGGTAGTGATACATTTTCACGTTTAAAGACTTCCTGCAAACCAATTACCAATTGATCAGTGGCGCTGCCGCCCATCCGGCAGTTTTCCACCTCAGCCACAATTAATATTTCAATATAATAAGGACCAAAACCCGTACAAATAGCGGCAACCGGTGATTTTTTAGATATCAAAGGCTGTTTATCGCAAACATCGATGATGATTTTCTTGACTTTCTCCAGGTTTTCATCCATACCAACCCCGATTTTTAACTTAATTTTTGTCGAAGCATCGGGTTGACTCCAATTGATCAAACGAGACCCAGCAATTTCTTTATTCGGAACAATGATTAACCGCTGCTCGAGGGACATGATCCTGGTACTACGAAGACCAATTTCAACAACATCGCCGATGAGTCCATCCTTCAACTCAACCCGTTCACCAACATGAATCGAACGATCGACCAAAATACTAATACCCGAAATTACATTGGCAAGCGTCTCTTGAGCACCAAAAGCAATCGCTAAGGATGCCACTCCAGCCGTTGCTAAAAACCCAGTTAAGTTGACTTCGAACTGTCCAAGAATCACCGTGGTGGCGATAAAATAAATAACGACTGCGCCTGCCTTCCGTAAAATGGGAAACAGTGTGTCATCAAGCAATGAATCATTCTTGGATGCGTAATCTTCAAGATACCAATCAATAAAACTTTTAAGAACGCTATCGACCAACATTGCCAGTAAAACTACTAAAACCAGGTAAATCAAATCTTCAACTGGTTTTACATAGTTCTGGACCTCTTTGGCCTGGGCTATGGTTAAGTGTGCCGCTAAATAAATTGAGCCTAATACCATTAGCCTAGAAACCGGTCTATGCAAGTTTTTAGCCAAGTGATCGTCTAGTGTGCTTTCTGTTTTGGAAGTGAGTGGTAAAATAATCTTTTCATACGCTAAAATCAGTAATTTACTTAATATCCAGCCGCCAACGCTAAAAGCGATAAACCATAACATTTGTTCCGGAAAGGTCTCTTTTTGAAATAAAGATAACAGCATATAAATCCCCCTTAGGATTTTTGTTGATGATTTCAAGATGATTTTTGATAATCCTGCATTTTTTTCGGATGGAAACTTCATCAAAGTTTCACTTTTTGCTAATAATATTACAAATTATAACAAAACGTAGGGAATCTCCACAACTTGAGATTTTCCAAGAAAATATATCCCATCTCTTTTATTGCGTCTTTCTAATGCTCGCTAAAATAACATTATTTTATAATTTCTTCAATTTGTTCCAATTCGTCGTTACTAAACTCCAGCCTCTTAATAGTCCCAACACAGTCCACAATTTGTTGAACCTTGCTTGCGCCAATAAGAACCGAGGTAACTTTCCCTTCACGCAATACCCATGCCAAAGCCATTTGGGCAAGACTTTGTCCCCGCATTTTGGCTAATTCATTCAATCGCCTGACTTTATTGACTTTATCCTCTGTTATATCATCCGGTTTTAAAAAAACACTACTGCTTGCCGCCCTAGAATCGGCAGGAATCCCATTTATATATCTATCGGTCAGTAATCCCTTTGCTAATGGTGAAAATGCAATACTCCCCACGCCTTCTTCTGCCAACAAATCCAAGAGTCCATCTTCTTCAACCCAGCGATTAAACATCGAATAGGAAGGTTGATGAATCAAACATGGGGTCCCCAATCTTTTTAAAATTTTAAAAGCCTCTTTAGCTTGCTGTGATTTATAATTGGAAAGACCAATATAAAGAGCTTTCCCCTGGCGGACAACTAAATCCAAGGCTGCCATCGTTTCCTCCAGCGGGGTTTCCGAATCCGGGCGATGATGATAAAAAATATCAACGTATTCAAGACCCATCCTTTTAAGACTTTGATCAAGGCTGGAAATCAAGTATTTCTTGGAACCCCAATCACCATAGGGACCCTCCCACATTTTATATCCGGCTTTTGAGGAAATAATCATCTCGTCACGGTACCCTTGAAAGTCTAGTCTTAAAATTTTCCCAAAGTTCTCTTCGGCAGAACCAGGTGGAGGCCCGTAGTTATTGGCAAGATCAAAATGAGTTACCCCTAAATCAAATGCTTTTTGAATCATTGCTCTACTGGTTTCAAATAATGTGACTTCCCCAAAATTATGCCAAAGGCCTAATGATATAACTGGAAGCTTTAGTCCACTTTCACCACAACGATTGTATTTCATTTCGGAATACCGGAAGTTACCTGGCGAGTATTTCATTTAAAAAAACCTCCTATTGAAAATAATTTATAACTTCTATTTTATCATTTCTTCATACTTTACAAGCTATTTTTCATCTTTTTTGGCATTCGAATATTACTTAATACAAACTTTATCGATACCACTTTTATCACTTTAACAATAAAAAAGAAGACCTTGTTTTACAAGATCTTCTTTTAAAAATTACTCCTGGCAACGACTTACTCTCCCAGCCGGTCGCCCGACAAGTACCATCAGCGCAGAGGGGCTTAACTGCCGTGTTCGGGA